>CBDHFJ010000075.1:0-15471 GCA_965262315.1 Acidimicrobiales bacterium | reverse complement strand
TCGTCAGGTCTTCGGAACGGTGACCCAGGACCCCGTCCGCCCCGACGTACGGGCCGGAGCCGTTCGTTCCGTCGAGCACCCCCTCGGGCACGATGCCGAACACCGGGCTCGACAACAGGGCCGGCAGGTCGGCGAGGGGCTCGGCGAGCGCGAACTCCACGGTCGACCGATCGATCGCCACCACGGCCGAGACCGCGTCGAGTCGAGCGGACGGGACCGTCAACCCGTTGTCCAGGATGCGGTCCATGCTGCGGACCACATCGGCGGCCTCGACCGGTGACCCGTCGGCGAAGGTTGCCTCGTCGAGCACGAACCGCCAGGTCATCCCGTCCGCCGAAGGCACCGCGGACGCTGCGAGGGCCAACGACCCAGGTGTTGCGCTGAGGATCCCAGGCGGTCAGACCGTCGTACACCAGATCGAGGATCGCCATGTCCGCAGGTTCGACCACCGAGGCGAGCACCGGGTCATACACCGGGGGCCCGGCCAGCGCGATCCGGAGGACGGGAGGGTCTTCAGCCGCGTCTTCGAGCAGTGCGATGCGATCGGGGGCTCCGTCGGTCGCATCGGCGGCCGGCTCGGCCGGAGCTGCCGCACGCGGCGTCGTCCACCAGCACGGGTCTCGACCCCTCCGCAGGCGCCTGCGAGGGCCAACAGACACAGCAGGGCAACGGCTCGCAGCGGCACCCCAGCCAATCGGCATGCCTCGGTGCCGGATTGAGCCCGGCGACGGCGCCGGTGCTGGCGGGCTACTCGTCGAGCATCAAGGCGAGCGCGAGCGTGGTGAAGGTGAAGACCAGTGCCACCACGATGGTGATGCGGTCGAGGTTCTTCTCGATCACCGTCGAGCCCGCTGCCGACGCTCCCATGCCGCCGCCGAACATGTCGGACAGGCCGCCACCGCGGCCACTGTGCAACAGCACCAGGCCGATGAGGCCCAGGGCGCAGATGACGTCGACGACGACGAGGACAGCGGTCATGGCCGAGATGCTACCCGGACCGGCACCGGGTACCCGACGCGACGATTCGGGACCTCGGTCCCTGGTCGCCTGCCCGTTCCGCATCCAGGACAGTCGATCACATGCAGACGAGTGGCACGGCCAGCGCACGCCGGCGGGCGCTCCCCTCTTCGTCCACGACTTCGTGGCGGTCCAGCTGCCGGTCGAGATGGCGACACGCCTCTTCACCACGCTGCCCGACACATCGATCTCCCGCCTCGTCCGCGACGCCTGGAACCGCCACACCGCGCTCCTCGCGGCGCAGGGCGCGGGGCGACCCACCCAGCGGGTGGGCATCGATCGCCGCGGTCACCACTTCCGGGGCGACGCCGCCATCATCAACGTGGCGTGGAACGGCGACGGTGATCTCCCCGACCTCGACGCCGACCTCGAGCTGGTCTCGTTCGGCCCCGACGCCACCCACCTGCACCTGATGGGCCGCTATGACCTCCCGCCACAGATCGAACGGTTCACCGACCTCGGGAGCCTGGTGCACCGAGTGATGGTGATGACGGTCCGCTGTTTCCTGACCGAGCTCGGTACCGCGCTCCGAGGCCGAGGTTTGACCAGCTGACCGCCCGCGGCAAGGGTCAGGGGATGAACACCGGTGACGTGCTCGGACACATCGCGGCCGAAGCGCTCTTCAGTGCCGCGCCTGACGCTTGGCTCATCGTCGATGCCAATGGCACGATCGTGGCCGCGAACGCGCTGGCACCCACCCTGTTCGGCACCGACGATCTGGTCGGCGGCTCCGTGGACGAGCTCCTCCCCGAGCGCCTCCGTGAGCGACACGTCGGTCTACGCGGCGCCTACCTGGCCGACCCCACCCCCCGCACGATGGCCTCGGGTCTGGAGCTGCACGGCCAGCGTGTCGACGGCTCCATCTTTCCTGTCCTCGTCAGTCTGAGCCCGATCTCGGTCGGGGAGCACACCTACGTCATCGCCGCCCTGCGCGACGACAGTGACGCGATGCTCATCCGCCAGGAGCTGGCCGTCGCCCGGGAGCGCTCGGTGGTCGCCGAGGACCGAGACCGCATGGCGCGCGACCTCCACGACACGGTCATCCAGGAGCTCTTCGCCATCGGCCTCGGCCTTCAGGGGCTGGGCAGCACCGCCGAGAGCGACGAGACCAAGCGGCGAATCCAACGCTCGATCGACGATCTCGACCGGGTGATCCGCGACATCCGAGGTGTCATCTTCGACCTGGGCATCCTGCCTGAGGACCAGCTGGACCTGGTGGCAGAGCTCGAACGCATCATGGTCTCCGAACGCGCAGCGCTGCGCTTCGACCCCACCTTCGAGGTGGAAGGCGACGCGGCCGCCATCAGCGAGTCCGTGGCCGTCCATCTCCGCCACGTGGTCCGCGAAGGCCTCTCGAACGTCGCCCGTCATGCGCAGGCCACCGCGTGCAGCGTCAGGGTCACCGTCGACGACACAGGCATCACCGTCGAGATCGCCGACAACGGGTCCGGCCCCTCGCTGGCCAGCACATCCGGATCCGGCGGGCGCGGCCTCGGTAATCTCGGCGCCCGGGCCCGCCTGTTGGGCGGGGAGTGCGAGTTCGGCGCCCGAGAAGGCGGCGGCAGCAGGCTGCGCTGGACAGTCCCCTACGAGCATGAGGACACCGACGAATGACGATCCGAGTACTGCTGGTCGACGACCACGAAATCGTTCGCCGTGGCCTGGCCGATCTGCTCGAGGGTGGCAGCGAGATCGAGGTGGTCGCCAGCGTGGGCTCGGTGGCCGACGGCCTTACCGCCGCCCGACGGTCCCAGCCCGATGTGGCGGTCCTCGACGTCCGCCTCCCCGACGGCACCGGCCTCGAGTTGTGCGCCGAGCTCACGGCCACTGACCCGCCGATCCGGTGCATCATGTTGACGTCGTTCGCCGACGACCGAGCGATGGTCGAGGCCGCCGAGGCGGGAGCCGCCGCCTACCTGCTCAAAGAGCTGAACTCGACCGACATCGCCGACGCCGTTCGACGCGTGGCAGCGGGCGCGCAGCTACTCGATGCTGCCGAGACCCGGATGGCACAGCGCCGCATCTCGGACTCCGACGAGGGCGTGCTCGACGACCTCACCCCGCAGGAACGCCGGATCTTCGACCTGATCGGCGACGGGAACACGAACCGCCAGATCGCAGACGAGCTGTTCCTGGCGGAGAAGACCGTCAAGAACCACATCACCAACCTGCTCGCCAAGCTGGGAATGAGCCGACGAACCGAGGCGGCGGCGCTCGCTGCTCGCATCGAGGAGCGCCGCCGCCGTCGGTTCGACTGACCCCCGTCAGTCGGTCACTCGGATCAGTCGCCGGCCGGCGGTGGGACCAGCACCGTCGGCGCCTGCAGGTGATGCACCATGTGCGAGGCGACCGATCCGAGGAGAAATCGCTCGATCGCGTTGTGGCCCTTGGTCCCGACCACGACCGCGTCAGCCTGCGCTGCTGCCGCCTCGATCTCGGTCCGAGGGTCACCCCGCTTGATCAGCGTGTCGACCTTGTGCCGCCGAACGCTGGACGCTGCGTCCGTCAGAAGCTCCTCGGCCGCGGTCTCGATGGCCGACAGGTCATCGGGTCCGACCATGGCGCTGAGTGTCGTCGGCAGGTTCCAGGCGTGGACCAGCAAGAGCAGCGCGTCCTCGGCGGCCCACTCGTCAGCGAAGGCGATCGCCGCATCCGACGCCGCCGAGCCGTCGACGCCGACCACGACGACGCCGGTGGAGTCACGGGGCCCCTCTGGGACGGGCACGATGGCCACCGGCCGGGTGGAACGATGCGCACAGGCGGCCGAGACGGATCCCGACAGCGCGCTCCGCACACCGCCGAGTCCACGGCTGCCCACGACCAACAGATCGGCCTCAGCCTTCTCCGCCTCGGCGCAGAGCACCCGAGCTGCGGACCCTTCCCGCACCACGGGAGGGGCCACGTCGACACCGACGACGCCACCTCCTGGCGGGAGGGACCGCGAGATCAACCGGCTCGCTCGGGCGTCGGCGTCCTCCTGCATTGCCTCCGGAGGGGGAACCGGCAGGCCGGCAGGGAATGGGAGCAGGCACAGCGCGGGATACTCCCACGCGTGGACGGGGATGACTCGGGCACCGGTACCCGCGGCGAGATCCAAGGCCCAGGCCATGGCCCCTGCAGACCCGTCGCTGGTGTCCAGCCCGACGACAATCGTCTTGTCCATCGTCCCTCCTCTACTCCGTTCCCGGGATGAGCGGCGTGCTCGGTCCCGTCGACGCCGGACTCGAACGAGCCGGCACCAGGATCGTGCTCCGTCGCCACCGGTTTCCCAAGGGACCAACGTCCCTGGGGCCTGCCACCCTGCTGGACGATGCTGCGAACAGATCAACAAGACCCTAGGAGGCACGCCGTGTACAGCACCGTCATCGTCCCCCTCGACGGCTCGCCAATCGCCGCACGAGCGCTGCCGCCGGCCATCGCGATCGCCAACGAACAGCGCATCCCGCTCACCGTCATGAGCGTGACCACCCCGGCCTTCGCGGCGTCGGTGACCAACCGGCTTCGCGAACAGGTCGCCGACGCAGGCATGCGCTACCCGACGATCGAGCTGTTGTTGTCGGCTCGCCCGCCTGCGGACCCACTGCTCGCGGCGCTCGACCGCCGGCCGGGGTCCCTGCTGGTGATGACCACCCATGGGAGCAGCCACATCGGCCAGTTCCTCGGGGGCACCGCTGAGAGCATCCTCCGGGCACGAACCGGACCCACGCTCCTCATCGGACCGAAGTGCGACGTCGATCAGTTCAAGCCGGCCGGCCGGGTGATCATCCCGGTGGACGGTTCCGAGGTGAGCGAGGCCGTCCTCCCGCTGGCAGCCACCTGGGCCGTGGCGTTCGACCTCGAACCCGAGGTCGTCAGCGTCGTGGACCCCGACACCGAAACACTGCTGGTCGTCTCCGGAGACCTGGGCGCCGAGGCCGGCGTACCGGCCCGTGCAGCGACCACCCTGCACGAGTCCACCGGCCTGGCCTGCGACTGGGAGGTGCTCCACGACGGGCGCCCGGCGGACGGCATCGTTCGCCACGCCGCCGACACCGGGGCCAACCTGATCGCCATGAGCACCCACGGGCGGACGGGCCTCGGACGGGTACTGCTGGGCTCGGTGGCCACCGAGGTGGTGCACAAGGCGCACTGCCCCGTGCTGTTCCACCGACCGGCGGCACTCAGGAGCTGATCCAGGGCGAGCCGGCGCCCCGCCCGGTCAGAAGAGACTCATTCCTCGGTGGATGAGGATCACGTAGGCCACGGTGGTGACCACGTCGGCGACCGCCACGTACTTGGGCGCCAGGCGAAGTGAACCGGCCCAGGCCAGCACCGTCTGGCTGGGCCGGAGCCACACCGCCAGGACGCACGCCGACTTCTCGACCTTGGTGATCTGTAGGAGCCAGCGGCGGAGTCGGGAGCGCTCGATCTTCGCGCGTACTTTGCCGCCGTAGCGCACGCCGAGCATGTAGCTGAAGGGATCGGCGATGCAGAGCCGCAAGCTGGCCACGATGGTGAACTCGAGCAGCCCCACCTTCGGGGCGACCAGCAACAGGAACACCATGCGGGGGTTCAGTGCGATCAGCAGGAGGGGATACGCCATGAGCCACGGCGACAGCGCCAGTGACACCCAGGCGAGCGCGGTGAACGCAGCGAGGGGTGCGATCACCGGGAGCCCGTTGTCGAGCTCCTCGTAGGGGCGAACCGGAGGGTTCGCCGTGTTGGCCAGACGCAGACGCAGCGCGGTGGTCACGGCCGTCATTGAGCCCCACCTTCGTGTCGGGCCAGCGAACCTCGGATGGCGCACGAGTGAAAGGTGGGGACACTGTGGCTGATGGGGCCAGGGCGGCTCGTGATGCCTGTGGTGTTCGTGGTGGCGGTCTCCACGAGGATTCCGTCGGCCTTCGCCAGGGAAGCGAAAGACGGGGAAGTGATTTTCCCTGTCCAGCATCGGTTGCGTGGGTCATTCGACCCGGTTGACCACCTCGGGCCCGACGCCCGAACGACAGCCCCCGTTCAGCCCTCGGCCAACCTCTCGCCGAAAGTGGGCCCGCCCCCACACGCGGTCCAGAACCCGCCCGGTGCCAGGCACGCACCCCCCACACCGACGCGGCAGCCGCCCCCACACGCGGTCCAGAACCCGCCCTCGAGGCGGAGAACGCAGCGCCAGGGCTGCTGCGCTCAGTGCAGCCGGAACTGCGCGATGCGGGCGAACGAGCCCGCCTCGAGGCTGGCACCACCGACGAGAGCCCCGTCGATGTCGGCCTGCCCCATCAGCTCGGCGGCGTTGGCCGGCTTGACCGACCCGCCGTACTGAATCCGGACCGAGTCGGCCGCTGCGTCGCCGGCGACCGACCGGACCACCGAGCGCACGTGCGCACACATCGCCTGCGCATCCTCGGGGGTGGCCGTCTTCCCGGTGCCGATGGCCCAGATCGGCTCGTAGGCGATCACCAGGCCCCCGACGTTGTCCTTGGACACGCCGGCGAGACCGGCTCGGATCTGCCCCTCGACCTTGGACTCGGCCTGCCCGGCCTCGCGCTCGTCGAGGGTCTCACCGCAGCACATGATGGGCGTCATCTCGTTCTTGAGGATGGCCTTCACCTTGGCGTTGACGTCCTGGTCGGTCTCGCCGAAGATCTCACGCCGCTCGGAATGACCGCAGATGACGAGCTTGACGTTCAGCTTCGCCAACATCGACGGCGCCACTTCACCGGTGAACGCACCCTTCTCCTCGAAGTGACAGTGCTGGGCACCGAGCAGAATCGGGATTCGATCCGCGTCGAGCAGCGTCTGCACCGAACGGATGTCGGTGAACGGCGGATGCACCGAGACGTCCACGGCCTCGTAGTCGTCGTTGTCGAGCTCGTAGCTCAACGTCTGCACCAACTGGATGGCCTCGAAGTGGTTCTGGTGCATCTTCCAGTTGCCACTGATCAGCGGCTTGCGCTCACTCATTGCCGAATCCCTGTTCCTTCGTCCGTCAGAGCTCGCCACGCAAGGCCTGGAGGCCCGGCAGGTCGCCCTGTTCGATCAGCTCGAGGCTGGCGCCACCACCCGTCGACACATGCGACATCTCGGTGTCCAGGCCGAACTCCTTCACCGCAGCGGCAGAATCGCCGCCGCCAACCACCGTGAACCCGGTCGAGTCGGCCATGCAGTGCGCCACGTGCCGGGTTCCGGCCGCGAAGCGCGGGTCCTCGAAGACACCCATGGGGCCATTCCACAGCACCGTGCGGGCCTCGCCGATCAGATCCCCGAATGCGGCAGCGGTACCGGGGCCGATGTCGAGGCCCATCCAGCCCTCGGGCAGGTCGACGCCGGCCTGGCGCACCTCTCCCCCGGCTTCGGGGTCGCCGATCTTGCCGCCCGGCCCCAGCGCCGTGAGGTCGTGTGGAAGATGGATCGGTGCGCCCGAATCGAGCAACGCCGCGCAGTAGTCGACCTGCGACTCCTCCAGCAGCGACGACCCGATGGAGTGACCCTTCGCCTTGAGAAAGGTGAACGCCATCCCGCCACCGATGATCAGCCCGTCGACCACATGCAACAGCGCGTCGATGACCCCGATCTTGTCGCTCACCTTGGCACCACCGAGCACCGCGATGAACGGGCGCTTGGGCGCCGAGCGCAGCCCACCGAGAACCTCGACCTCCTTGGCCAGGAGCCGACCGGCCGCCGACGGAAGGTGTTGCGGCGGGCCGACGATCGAGGCGTGGGCGCGATGTGACGCCCCGAACGCGTCGTTCACGTAGGCGTCCTGGCCCGCGATCAGCTCGGCCACGAACGCCGGGTCGTTGGCGGTCTCGCCGGGGTTGAACCGGAGGTTCTCCAACAACTCGACACCGGGCGCCAGCTGCGCGAGCCGCTCGCGCACCGGCGCCATCGAGTAGGCCGGATCCGGTGCGCCCTTGGGGCGGCCGAGGTGGGAACACGCGGTGACGGTCGCACCCGCCTCGGCCAGGTACTGCAACGTGGGCAGGGCCGCCCGGATGCGAAGGTCGTCGGTGATCTCGCCGTCGCGGAGCGGCACGTTGAAGTCCGCGCGGACGAGGACCCGCCGACCCGACAGGTCACCGAGGTCCTCGAGCGTGGGAACGCTCACTTCTTGGCGGCGCGCTTCTTGGCAGCGCTCTGCTTGGCCTTCTTGGTCTTGCGGGTGCCGACGATCACCGACAGGTCCACCAGGCGGTTCGAGTAGCCCCACTCGTTGTCGTACCAGCCGCAGATCTTGACCATGCTGCCCTGGGTCATGGTGAGGCCGGCGTCGAACGTGCAGCTGGCCGGCGAGCCGACGATGTCGGAGCTCACCAGGGGCTCCTCGCTGTAGTCGAGCACGTTGCGCAGCGGGCCGGAGCGAGCGGCGGCCTTGAAGGCTGCGTTGACCTCGTCGATCGAGGCTTCCTTCTTGAGGATGCCGGTGAAGTCGGTGAGCGAGCCGTCGGGGATCGGCACCCGCAGCGCGATGCCGTCGAGCTTGCCGGCCATCTTCTTGAGGACGAGGCCCGTTGCTCGAGCGGCACCGGTCGAGGTGGGGACGATGTTCACCGCAGCAGCCCGGGCACGGCGGAGGTCGCTGTGCGGACCGTCCACCAGCGCCTGGTCGCCGGTGTAGCCGTGGCAGGTGGTCATGAGCCCCTGCTCGACACCGAAGGCGTCGTCGAGGACCTTGATCATCGGCACGAAGCAGTTGGTGGTGCACGACGCGTTGGAGATCACGTGGTGCTTGGCCGGGTCGTAGTCGTCGTCGTTCACGCCGACGACGAACGTGGCGTCACAGGTGGCGGGCGCCGAGATGATCACCTTGCGCGCGCCGGCGTCGAGGTGGGCCTTCGCCTTGTCCTTCGAGTTGAAGATGCCGGTCGACTCGATCACCACGTCGACACCGAGATCGCCCCACGGCAAGTCGCCGGGGTTGCGCTCGCTCAGCACCTGCAGGACGTCGCCGTCGACATTGATACCGCTGCGGGTCGTCTTGATGGTGCCCCCGAAGCGGCCGTGCACCGAATCGTGCTTCAGCAGGTGGGCCATCGTCTCCAGCGAGCCGAGGTCGTTCACCGCGACGAAGTCGATGTCTGCGTTCATCAGCTTCGCGGCTCGGAAGAAGTTGCGGCCGATCCGGCCGAAGCCGTTGATGCCAACACGTACGGTCATGATTCCTCCATCGGGAGCGTCTGCGCTTCCCGCAGGGTTCTGGGGGTGCCGGGGTCCTCGCCGAGACGACGACCGCCGGGTCAGGTGACGATCCGATGGTACCGATCCGCGCCGCGTCCCGGGGCGACGCTCGCACCGGGGCCCGTGTGTCAGCGGTCGATGTCCCGATGGGTGACCGACGGGTCGAAGCCCCCCTGGCTGAGCCACGCCGCGATCGCCTCTGCCACCGCCACGGAACGATGGTGGCCTCCGGTGCACCCGAACGCGATCGTGAGGTACGCCTTTCCCTCGCTCGCGTACGCCGGCAGGGTGGTCTCGAGCAACCGGTGGAGCGACTCCAGGAAGCCGGCGGTGATCGGCTGCTCCATGACGTAGTCCTGGACGGGCCGATCGGTGCCCCGCAGCGGTCTCAGTTCGTCGACCCAATACGGGTTGGGCAGGAAGCGGCAATCGATCATCAGGTCGACGTCGAGGGGGACGCCGTGCTTGTAGCCGAACGAGACCACGCGGGTCCGCATACGCGACGCCGCATCGGCTCCTCCGAAGTACTCGAGGATGCGGTCACGGAGCTGGTGCACGTTGAGGTCCGACGTGTCGATCGTGAGGTCGGCCTGCGCGCGGATCGGTTCGAGGGCCGCTCGTTCGGCATCGATGGCGTCCGCCAGGCTGTCGGAGCCCGGGAACGGATGGCGCCGACGCGTGGCCTCGTAGCGCTGCACGAGGACGGGCGTGGCCGCATGGAGGAACAGCGTGCGGACGACGGCGTCGGGTGTCTCGCGCAATTCGTCCAGCGCGCCGGCCACCTCGTCGTGGTACTCGGCGGTCCCCACCACCAGGGCCACCCGCTCGATTGTCGACCCGGGCGCCGCTGCGAGCTCGGCCACCTTGGGCATCAGGGCCGGCGGCAGGTTGTCGATGACGAACCAGCCGAGATCCTCGAAGTGCTTGGCCGCCTCGGAGCGGCCGGCACCGGACAAGCCCGCGATGATCATGAAGTCAGCCATGCGTTCGCGATCGTAGCGGTGCGCTCCTCACCGGCCCGGACGAATGGCCCAGGATTTCACTCACCTGTCAGCGGTGGGCAACCAGCACGAGGAGCCGAGGAATGGTCGCAGCGTCCTCGTAGGCCGCCGCTCGTTCGAGGAAGCCCGGCGGAGGTGCCGGCTCGATCATCCGCTCGAGCGACAGCCCGGCGTCGGCCATGGCATTGACGTACCGGCCGAGGGGCCGATGGACGAACGGAATGAACACCCCCTTCTGGACCTCCTCGACCTGGGTGCTCTCGACCAGATACGGCCCGACGCGCCAGTACTGCTCGGGCGGGTCGAGGACGTGATCGTCGATCCAACCGCTGCCGGGTGTCTGCAGCAACGGATGGTTCAGCATGAACACGAACCGGCCCCCGGGCGCCAGCACCCGGGCGACCTCGTCGATCGCGTCGTCCATCCGGTCGATGTGTTCGAACACGAGGCAGGCGATCGCCGCATCGAAGGTGCCATCAGCGAAGGGAAGGTCCGCGGCTCCGGCCCGGGCATAGGTCGGCCCACCTCCTCTGGCGATCGCTTCGACGACCTGTGCGTGCGTCGGGTCGATACCGACGACCCGAGCGCCGCCGTCGGTCAGCAGCCGGGCGATCTGTCCCTCCCCCGTCCCGATGTCCAGGACATGGGCAGCGTCGGCCAACAGGTCTCGAGCGAGCGGCAGGATCTGCTCTTCGTACTCTGCGTCCGCACCGTCGGTGAACTCGTCCTGCCACCAGTCGGCGTGACGTTCCCACTCGTCGAGCTCGTCGTCGTGCGCGTCGGGGTCGGCCATTGCGCGAGTATCGACCAGATCCGAACGACCGCACAGTTCTCCGAGGGGAAACGACCGTGAACCGACTCGACGGCAAAGTGGCACTCATCACCGGCGGCGCCCGCGGCCAGGGCGCGGCGGAGGCCGAGCTCTTCGCCGATGCGGGAGCGCTCGTCGTCATCACCGACGTGCTCGACGAGGTCCACGAGACGGCCGACCGACTCGGCGACACCGTCGAGGCCATGACCCAGGACGTGACCGACGAAGACCAGTGGCAACACGTCGTCGACACCATCGTCGAGCGACATGGTCGTCTCGACGTGCTGGTCAACAACGCCGGGATCTTCCGGACCGTGGGCCTGATCGAGACTTCGATGGAGCTGTGGACCCAGATGATGGCCATCAACCAGACCGGTGTGTTCCTGGGCATGCGCACGGCAGCGGCCCAGATGAAGGCACAGGGCAGCGGCAGCATCGTCAACATCTCGTCCATCGCCGGTATGCGCGCGGCGGCTGTGGCCCACGCGTACGCCGCGTCGAAGTGGGCGGTGCGGGGCATGTCGAAGAGCGCTGCGGTCGAACTGGCCCCGCACGGCGTTCGCGTGAACTCGGTACACCCCGGGATCATCGAGACCCAGATGCTCGAGGAGTTCGGTCCGGCTCGAGACGCCATCGTCGAACGCATCCCGCTGGGCCGCACGGCCACCGCGGGCGAAGTCGCGGCGCTCGTCTGCTTCCTCGCCTCCGACGACTCGTCCTACTGCACCGGTCAGGAGTTCGTCGTCGACGGGGCCATGACCGCCTGAGCGGATCGTTCAGCGGGTGGCGGTGCCGGCGACGAGTCGACCCTCGACCCACACGTGAGTGAGGTCGGTGGGGGTGGCGAGGCGCACCACCTTCTCGAACCACCGGTCGTCGTCGTCCACGTCCCAACGGCGCAGCGGGCTGGTGGGGTCGGCGGCTGCGTCGACCACGATGGCGTCGAACCGTCGGCCGGGCTCGATGAGCCCCACCGGCAGGTCGAGCAGGTCCGCGCCACCGATGGTGGCCATACGAAACGCGTCGACGATGTCGATGCGGCTGTCGGGCACACCACGCGTGGCCTGCGGGATCGCCGGGTCGACGCCTTCCTCCAGGTAGCGCGACGCCGACACCGCGTGGCCGCACTGGCGCAGCAGGCCGGCCTCCGCTCCCCCGGCCACGTCAGACCCCAGACCCACGTGGACCCCGTGCTCGAGCGCTCGGCGCGACGGCAGGACGGCGTTGGCGAAGTAGACGTTGGACAGCGGGCAATGGGTGATGCCGGCCGCCTGTTCGCGGATCAATGCGAGATCGTCCACCGACACCAGGTCGGCATGGCCGAGCAGCGTCGAGCGTCGCAGCAGCCCGAACTCGAGCAGTGCCTGGGTGTCGGTCATGCCTGTGCGGTCGAGCACGTACTGGTGCTCCCAGTCGGACTCGGAGCAGTGTGTCTGGATGGGGGTGTCGGTGGAGGCCGCCAGCTCGGCGAGGCCCTCGAGCAGCGCATCGGTGCAGGCCGGGATGAACCGCGGCGTCACGATGCCCCGAACGATCGACGAGCCAAGGCGGGCGATGTCGTCCAATGAGCGAGCCGACGCGGCAACGCCCTCGGCCGCCGTGTTGTCCCGATACCACTCCGGGGTGCCCTCGGGGTGATCCATGCCCACCCGCCCCACGAACGCGCGCTGGCCGACGCGAGCGCACGTCTCGGCCAGCAAGCGGGTGGCTTCCTCGTGCACCGACCCGTAGTACACGGCGGTGGTGGTCCCGTGCGCCAACAGCGTCGGCACCATGTGGTCCCAGACCTCGGCGGCGAAGGCGGCGTCTCGGAAGCTCGCCTCCAGCGGGAAGGTGATCTCGAACAACCAGGTCTCGAGCGGCAGGTCGAGCCCCGAGCCGAGCTGTGGCCATTGCGGCGCGTGGAGGTGGGTGTCGATCAGGCCCGGGAGCAGGACTGCCGATGGCGGCAGCGTGAGGTCGACGCCTCCGGTGTGGTCGGCGGCATCGACGACCGATGCGATGGCCCCCTGGTCATCGACTTCCACGACGACATCGGCGCGGACCTCGAGCCCACGGTCGTGTGGCGTCTGCATGAGCGTGCCGCGAATGGTGGTCGCCACGACGGGTCTCCTGTGTGGGGGGGGGGGGTAGGGGTCGGGGTCAGCGGGCCGGTTGGCCGGTGCACTTCTCGTACACCGCGTCGGCCACGGCGTCTGGCAACCACGACAGGCTCCGGAGGTCGTCGAGCGGTGCCTGCTGCACCTTGCGGACGCCTCCGAAGTGTTTGATCAAGCGCTTCTTCCGCTCGGGCCCGAGCCCGGGGATGTCGTCGAGCACGGACTTCGTCATGCGCTTGTCGCGCAGCTGCCGGTGGTAGGTGATGGCGAAGCGATGGCTCTCGTCGCGGATGCGCTGGAGCAGGTAGAGCGCCTCGGACTGGCGGGGCAGGCGGATGGGATCGGACTGGCCCGGCAGGAACACCTCTTCGAACTGCTTGGCCAGCGAGGCCACCGGGATCTCGTCGGCCAAGCCGAGGTCCTCGAGCACCCGGACCGCCACGCTGAGCTGGCCCTTGCCTCCGTCGACCACCAGGAGCTGGGGTGGATAGGCGAACTTCCCCCGCTCGTCGACGGGCTTGGCCCGCTCGTCGAGGTAGTTGCGAAACCGGCGGTACAGCACCTCTTCCATCGCCGCGAAGTCGTCGTTGCCGTCGACGGTGCGGATCTTGAAGCGCCGATAGTCCGACTTCTTGGGCAGCGCGTCCTCCATGACCACCATCGAGCCGACGTAGTCGGTGCCCTGGATGTGGCTCATGTCGTAGCACTCGATACGCAGTGGGGCGTCGGGCAGGCCGAGGTGATCCTGGAGCTCGTTCAACGCGCGGGATCGGCTGTTGTGGTCCGCGGTCCGCTTGAGGCGGTGTCGGGTGAACGCCTCCTTGGCGTTCTGGGTGACGGTGTCCTGCAGCGCCCGCTTGTCGCCGCGCTGCGGGATGGCGATCTCGACTCGCGACCCGCGGAGCTCCTCGAGCCACTCCTCGTACAGGTCCTGGTGACTCGGCAACGTGGGGACCAGCACCCGCTTGGGGTGGCCCAGCGGGTTGTCGGCGAAGTAGAGCCGTTCCAGCACCCGGGCCACCAGCTCGCCGGCATCGAGTTCCTCGGCCTTGTCGACGATGAAGCCACGACGACCCATGACTCGACCCTTGCGGACGTAGAACACCTGCACGGCCGCCTCGAGCTCGTCGTCGGCGATCCCGATGACGTCGAAGTCCTCGGAGCGGGCCCCGACCATCTGCTGTTTTTCGATGGCCTTGCGCACGCTGAGCAGCCGGTCGCGGTGGCGAGCGGCGAGCTCGTACTCCTGGTTCTCGGCCGCGCCGAGCATCTGCGCCTCGAGGCGGGCCACCACCTCATCGGTGTCGCCCTCGAGGAACCGGATCAGCTCGGCGACGAGGTCGTCGTACTCGGCGTGATCGATTTCACCCACGCACGGGCCCGCGCACTTCTCGATGTGAAAGTCCAGGCACGGCTTGCCGAGCTTGGCGTGGCGGTCGAACTTGCCGTCGGAGCAGGTGCGGATCGGGAATGTGCGCTGCAGCAGGTCGAGCGTCTCCCGGATGGCATACGCGTGGCCGTACGGGCCGAAGTAGCGGTTGCCCTTCTTGTGCTTGCCTCGGATCACCATCGCCCGAGGCCACTCGTCGACGAGGGTGACCGAGAGGAACGGGTACGACTTGTCGTCGCGGTAGCGGACGTTGAACCGGGGCTGGTGGCGCTGAATGAGGCTGTACTCCAGCATCAGCGCCTCGACCTCGTTGGCGACCTGGATCCACTCGACGGTGGCGGCAGTCTCGACCATCTGCCGCGTCCGGGTCATGAGGTTGCGCGGGTTCTGGAAGTAGTTGGACAGCCTGCTCCGGAGCGACTTGGCCTTGCCCACGTAGATGATCCGGCCGTCGGCGTCCTTGAACTGGTACGACCCGGGTGCATCCGGGATGGTTCCTGCTGGTGGTCGGTCGATCACGTCCTGTGGCCTCGTCGTGGGTCCGCAGTCCATTATCGCTGGGCAGCGGGACAACTGTTGCGGTCCGGTCCTGGAAGTTGATGCACGCTCAGGGTGTCGAGAGTTGTGGCCGAGAACCACAGGGCGCGGTCGTGATCGGCCGAGTGGCCTCGATCACCGTTGAAAGGACCCATCCCATGGCTGACCGGGATCCGAAGCAGATGGCACGTCGACTGGCGGCGCGGGCCGGCAAGTTCCTCACCGAGCTGGGCCAGGCCGACTCCCAACCGGACCCGGAGCCCAAGGACGTCCAGGCGCGCCCCTCGGCGAAGGACGCCGGCCGCACGATCACCATCTCGACGCCCGCTGTCGCCCCCACTCCCGAGGCGAACGACGAGGCCCCCGCGAGCGAGCAGCCGACGGCCGACGGCGCCACCACCGACGCCGCGCAGACCGACACAAGCGGCGGTGGCACCCCCGAGAGCCCCGAGCCGGCGAACGCCG
>CBDHFJ010000074.1:0-39982 GCA_965262315.1 Acidimicrobiales bacterium | reverse complement strand
CTACGACCCCCCGGCTCAACCCGCGCCGCCCTACCCAGGCATCGAAGCGCTCATCAAACCCGGCGACCCCCTTCGCGGACCCTGGTTCCCCCAAGTCCACCCCCGCACCGCTGCCACGCCCACCACACCGGCAATCTGACCTGTCCTCGAAGACCGTCACTCTCGAGGTGACCAGAACATAGGGAGCACCTCTCATGGATTTCGATCTACCGGCGGACGACGATCCGCGCCGCGCTGCGGTGCGGGCGTGGTGCGCGGAGCATCCCGATCCGTCGGGCCAGGAGTTGCTGGACTCGGGCTACATGGTCCCGCACTGGCCGGCGCCGTTCGGGATCGACGCCGATCCGATGCTGCAGCTCATCATCAACGAGGAGTTGGCCGGGGCCGGCATCCAGCCCCCGCCGAAGGCCCAGATCGCCATCAACAACGTCGGCGCCGTGGTAGCCCAGTACGGGTCGGAGAAGCAGATCCGGGAGAACCTGATCCCGAGCCTGATCGGTGAGCAACCCTGGTGCCAGCTGTACTCCGAGCCCAACGCCGGCTCGGATCTGGCCGGCCTGCGGACCTCGGCCCGCCGTGACGGCGACGTCTACGTGGTCAACGGCTCGAAGATCTGGAACTCGGGCGCGTCGACCGCCGACTACGGACTCCTGCTGGCCCGGACCGATCCCGACGTGCCCAAGCACCAGGGCCTGTCGTGCTTCCTGCTGGACATGCACACGCCCGGCGTCGAGTGCCGGAACTTCCCGTTCATGACCGGCCTCCCGGAGGGCAACGAGGTCTTCATTGACAATGCGGTCATTCCGGCCGACGCCCTGGTGGGCGAGGAGGGCGACGGCTGGCGGTTGGCCACCGCCCAGCTGCAGTACGAGCGATCGACGCTGGCCCGACCGGGAGCGTTCCTGGGCCTCGGCCCGACGGCCCGAAACCTGATCGAGTATCTGGACGAGGGCGACCGGCTCGACGACGCCACGACCCGGCGTCGAAGCGGCGGAACTGTTCGTCGAGGGAACGGTGATGCAGCTGCTGGCCTACCGGACCCTGACCCAACAGGTTCACGGCCTGTTCCCGGGGCCCGAGGCCGCCCTCGGTCGACTGATGGGCGGCCTCCACGGCAAGTCGCTCCTGGCCCTGGCCACCGAGGGCGGCGGGCTGGGGACCATGGTGGGCGACGACGATCCGCTGCCGCACTTCCTGACCGCGCCCGACGAGACCGGCTCGGCCCTGACTGGCAAGCGGGCCCTGTTCATGGCCCCGACGCTGACCCTGATGCTCGGGACCACCGAGGTCCTGAGGAACGTGGTGGGCGAGAAGATCCTCGGCCTGCCCAAGGATCGGGATCCGGAGGCCCGGATCCCCTGGAACGAACGGACGGCATCGGGGGTGCGGTCATGAGGTTCGCGTTCGATGACGAACAGGATGCGCTGCGCGACAGCGCGGTGCGGCTGTTCGGCGAGAAGGTTTCGCTCGACCGCCTGCTTGAGGATGGGGCCGACCCGGACACGAGCTACGACCAGGGGTTGTGGGCCACGATGGCCGACCTGGGCTGGACCGGTCTGCTCATCCCGGAGGAGTACGGAGGGTACGGGGCCGACCACGTGACCTGGGTGGTGCTGACCGAGGAGTTCGGGCGGTCGCTCTGCCCGGCGCCGTATCTCGGCCACCACGCCGGCACCGTGGCCGTGCTGCAGTGCGGCTCGGAGGATCAGAAGCGCCGGGTCCTCCCGGACGTCGCAGCCGGGGCGACGCAGCTGGCCCTGGCCTGGCTGGAGGACGACATCGATGGGCTGCGCCACGACCCGAGCGTCCGCGTCGTCGACGGGCGAGCGACCGGCGCCAAGCGCTACGTCCCCGACGGCGAGACCGCCGACGTCCTCGTGGTGTCCGCCGTCGACGAGCAGGGGCAGCCGGGCCTCTACCTGATCAATGCGACCAACGACGGGGTGCGGCGGGAGCGTCTGGCCTGGTTCGACCTCACCCGCCAGGTCTGCCGACTCGACCTCGATGGCGCCGCCCGCCGAGAAGCTCGGTCGGTTCGAGCGATTTCGCTGCCGACTGGAGGGCGATCCAGAACCGGATCGCCCTGGCCGTCGCATCGGAGTCGATCGGTGGGTCAGAGGCGGTCCTCCGCATGTCGGTCGAGTACGCCAAGGAACGGGTGGCCTACGGGCGGCCCATCGGGATCTTCCAGGCGATCAAGCACACCTGCGCCGACATGTTGATGAAGGTCGAGGGGGGCAAGAGCCTCACCTACTACCTGGCCTGGGCCCTGTCGTCGTCCGATGCAGACACCCAGAGCCTCGCCGCCTCGATGACCAAGAGCTGGTGTGCCGACACGTTCGTCGCCTGCACCGCCGATGCCATCCAGATGCATGGGGCGATCGGAGCCACCTGGGAGATGCCCCTCCACCTCTACTACAAGCGGGCCCGCGCCAACGCTCCGCTGCTGGGGACGACCGCCGAGCACCGAGACCGCATCGTCGACCTGGTCCGGGCCGGCACCACGGGGGTGCTGTAGATGAATGCGTGCGCGCATCGCCTCGACCGGTCCATGGCGGCCGACTTCACCTACGCCTTCGGGCCGATACAGATTGGAGCCTCCCAATGACGCCCACCGACGCCGAATCATCAGAACCGGTCCCGGACTGGGTGGCCCGGCAGATCATCCTGCCCGAGGGCCATCGCCACCCAGCCGAGCTGTACCGGGCCTACGCATGGCTTCGCGCCAACCAGCCACTCGGGGTGGGGCAACGTCGATGGCTACCCGCCCTACTGGCTGGTGGCGAGGCGCGACGACATCATGACCGTCGAGCGAGACTGGGAGACCTTCACGAGCGCCGGTGTCCCGGGTACCCGGTTCGCCCAGGTGATCACTGACGAGGCCTCGCTGGCCTACCTCGACCAGACCGAGACCGGGGCAGCGGGGCCGGGCATCATCACGGTGACCCCACTCGACCCGCCGCTGCACACCGAGATCCGCGACATCGCCACCGACTGGTTCCGCCCGGCGAAACTCAACACTCGAGAGGACGCCTTCCGCAGCCTGGCCCGCGAGGCCATCGCGACCAGGCTTCACGTCGGGGTGAACGAGATCGATCTCGCCACCGACTTCTCCGTCCACTACCCACTGCACGTCGTCATGACCCTCCTCGGGCTCCCGGCCGAGGACGAGCCGTTGATGATGAAGCTGACGCAGGAGTTCTTCGGACCTGCCGACCCCGACCAGGCCCGGGAACCGAACGAGGCGGAGGGGACCGGTCCGGCCCGCCAGGCCGTGGATGCGACCATGGCCGACATCGCCGCCTACTTCGAGGCAGTGATCGACGAACGAAGGACAAGACCCCGAGACGACCTGGCCTCGGTCATCGCCAATGCTCGCGATGCCAATGGCGAGTACTACGACCGGGCCTACGCCCACGGGTGGATGCTGGCCCTCGTCACTGCCGGCCACGACACCACCGCCAGCACCCTCTCGAGCACCATCGACGCGTTGGCCACCCACCCCGACCAACTGGCCGAGATCCAGGCCGACCTTGGCCGGGTGCCCGACCTCGTGAGCGAGGGCCTGCGCTGGACCTCCCCGGTCAAGCAGTTCGTGCGCCAGGCCACTCGGGATGTCGAGCTCCGAGGCCGGCAGATCCGACGCGGCGACCAACTCGCGCTGCTTTACCCGTCGGCCAACCGGGACGAGGATGTCTTCGACGACCCGGACATCTTTCGCCACGACCGCCGACCCAACCCCCACGTCGCGTTCGGCCACGGGCCCCACATGTGCATCGGGCACCAACTGGCCCGCCTCGAACTGCGTGTCATCCTCGAGGAATTGCTGCCCCGCATCGAGTCGATCGAGATCACCGGCGAGCGCCGCTTCGTCCACAGCAACTTCGTGGGAGGGCTCAAGAACCTGCCGGTGCGCCTCGTGCTGCGTTGACCGACGGCGTGGGCGGACGGCCAATGGCCCTTCCCCAGAGCTTGCGAGTAGGTGGCTCGAGGCCGTGTTTGCGGGGCCGATACGATCCGACGATGGAACGGATCGAGCTGGCCGGTCGAACGATGGCGAGTTCGACGTGGGGGGCGGGCAGGGCGGAGATCGTGCTGTTGCATGATGGTCTCGGTTCGATCGCTCAATGGCGACACGTTCCCGCGGCGTTGCACGCGGCGACGGGTCGAACCGTGCTCGCCTATGACCGCTCGGGCCATGGATCGTCGCTGCCGGTCCCGTCGGGACCGTGGCCGGCCGACTGGTTGCATCGAGAGGCCGAGATTCTGTCTGAGCTCCTGGATAGCCGAGCCTCGAGCGAGCCGCTGCTGGTCGGGCACAGCGATGGCGGCTCGATCGCGTTGCTGGCAGCGGCATCGGGGCGGCCGTTGCGCGGCGTCGTCACGCTCGCCGCCCACTCGTACGTCGAGCAGGTGTGCGTGGACCGGATTGGAGCGATGCGGGCCGAGCCTGGCGACTTGGTGGACAAACTCGGCCGAGTCCACGACCACCCCGCGGCGGTTTTCGACGCGTGGAGCGGCGTGTGGGTGAGTGACGGCTTCGGCAGCTGGGACGTTCGAGCAATGCTTGCTGCCGTGTCGTGCCCGGCGCTGGTCGTGCAGGGGATTGATGACGAGTACGGCACGCCTGAGCAGGCGTGGTCCACGGCGGCAGCGATCGGCGAGAACGCGACCTGCACCTTGCTCCCCGGCATCGGTCACCTGTTGCACCACAAAATACCGGACCGGGTCGTCGCGCTCATCGCGGACCAGGACCGCATGTGGGGTTGATGCGGTTCGCATCAACCTCGCTGCCTGTGCTTCACTCTTTGTGCGATGCGTAACGCGAACGTAGATCGCGACCTCTCTGGCGAGCTGGCTTCGATGCTCGGGGCTCGCCGGGACCGTACGCCTGGAGCGGAGTCATCCCGCGGGCTCTTGATGACGATCCTGGGCGAGTGCGTGCTTCCAACGGGCGGCGCGGCGTGGACCCAGACACTCGTCGCTGGGCTTGGACTGGTTGGCGTTCAGGAGAAGGCGGCGCGCCAAGCGCTTGCCAGGATGGAGGCCGACGGATGGCTGCGACGCGAGCGGGCCGGTCGCCGGACTCGGTGGTGTCTGACGGACGAACTGAGCGACCTACTCTCCGAGGGTGCCCGGCGAATCTACGGTTTCGGTCAACACGCTCGGCCGTGGGACGGAGAGTGGATCGTCCTCCTGGCTTCGGTTCCGGAGGCAGATCGTGCGGCTCGGTATCGCATGGCTCAACAGCTCTCGTGGCTCGGCTTTGGGCCCCTCGGTCAAGGGACGTGGATCTGCCCCTGGACCGACCAGGAACGGGCTGTTCGACCCGTCCTCGATGACTTGTCGATCGAAGCGACGTCCTTCCGGGGGCCGGTCGGACTCATCGGCTCGGGTGTCGATCTCGCTTGGCAGGCCTGGCCTCTCGATGACCTTGCGAACGCCTACCGGCAATTCCTCGAGGACTTCCCGGAATCGGCACCCGCGTCGCCTGTAGATGCCGCCGACCGACTGATCCGCCTGGTCCATGACTGGCGGCGCTATCCGTTCCTCGACCCGGATCTCCCGTCGGAACTGCTGCCCGAGGATTGGCCGGGACGATCGGCCGCGGAACGCTTCTCGGCGCTTCGGGAGGCAAACCTGGATGCTGCGCTCGAGTGGTGGCGCAACCTTGACGGCTAGGCGCAATGCTCTACAAGTTCTTGACGCAACGACGAAGATTAGTAGTTTGATCGAGGAGAGCACCTTCGAGGGGGACTGTCTTGAGCGAACCGTTCATCGACTTCGAAACCGAGCCGAGCCGATACCGACACTGGAGACTCGACATCGACGGCGAGCGCGCGACCTTGACGATGGCGGTCGAGCCATCAGCGGGTCTCCGCGATGACTACGAACTCAAGACCAACTCCTATGACCTCGGAGTGGACATCGAATTGCATGACGCCGTCGAGCGACTGCGGTTCGAACATCCCGCAGTGAAGGTCGTTGTCGTGACGGGCGGGTTCGAGAAGATCTTCTGCGCCGGCGCCAACATTCAGATGCTCGCCGGCTCCAGCCACGGGCACAAGGTGAACTTCTGCAAGTTCACGAACGAGACCCGGAACGGGATCGAGGACGCGACGGCGAACTCGGGCCAGACCTGGATCGCGGCGGTGAATGGCACCGCGGCGGGCGGCGGGTACGAGCTCGCCCTGGCTTGTGACGAGATCTTGTTGATCGACGACAGGGCGTCGGCCGTGTCGTTGCCGGAGATTCCGCTGCTGGCTGTACTGCCCGGAACCGGTGGTCTGACCCGGGTCGTCGAAAAGCGCCGCGTACGACGTGACCTGGCCGACGCGTTCGCCACCCGCACCGAAGGAATCCGCGGCCAGCAGGCGATCGACTGGCGGTTGGTCGACCATGTTGCGCCGGCCAGCGACTGGGATGACCTTGTCGCCGAGCGAGTTGCGGCTCGCGCCGCCGACAGCGACCGTCCAAACGGCGGAGAGGGAGTACTGCTCACGCCGCTGGACCGCACGATCGATGGCGACACGATCCGGTACTCGACGGTCACCGTCGAGAACGATCGCAAGACCGGGACGGCAACGATTGCCGTGGCCGCTCCGGCAGGTGATCAGCCGGCGTCGGGCGACGAGCTCGCCGCTGCCGGAGCCGACGCATGGATCCTGCGAGCGGTTCGTGAGCTCGACGACGCCGTCCTCCACCTCCGCTTCAACGAAACCGAGGTCGGCACGTGGCGGTTCACGACGACCGGATCTGCCGAGGCCGTGCTCCGCGCCGAAGAGGTGCTCGGAGCCGACCCTGACCACTGGCTCGTCCGTGAGATCCGGTTGCTGTGGGCTCGCACGCTGAGTCGCCTCGATGTTTCGGCCCGCACGCTCATCGCCACGGTGGAGCCGGGCAGCTGTTTCGTCGGGACCCTCGCCGAGTTGCTGCTCGCAGCCGATCGCTCGTTCATGCTCGAAGGGACCTGGGAGGACGATGAGGAGCCCCCTCCCGCAGCCACGATCCGCCTCTCAGAAGCCAACACCGGCTGGTACCCGATGGCCAACGACCTGACGCGACTCCACACCCGTTTTTGGGGTCGAGACGACGCGCTCGAGGTAGCTGTGGCGATGGTTGGCAAGGACCTCCTCGCCGACGAGGCCGCCGACCTCGAACTGGTGACCTTCACCCCTGACGATCTCGACTGGGACGACGAGCTTCGTCTCACGCTGGAGGAGCGCAACAGCTTCAGCCCTGACGCGCTGACGGGGATGGAGGCCAACTACCGCTTCGTCGGCCCAGAGACCATGACCACCAAGATCTTCGCCAGGCTGTCGGCCTGGCAGAACTGGATCTTCCAACGCCCCAACGCCGTCGGACCCGATGGTGCTCTGCGCCGGTTCGGCACCGGCTCCCGCCCCGACTTTGACCGAAAGCGAGTCTGATCGTGTCCATCGTCGACATCGACCGCCAAGATCCCGAACAACGTCGACCTCGCCGGCGACCGGCGACTCCAGCGAGCGCTCGAAGGTTGGCAACCCAAGTTCATTCGATGGTGGGAGGAACTCGGCCCTGCCGCCTTCAAGACGAACCCGGTCTTCCTGCGCACTGCCATCGACGTGGGCCAGGACGGATGGGCGAACTTCGAGCATGTGTCGATGCCCGACTATCGCTGGGGGATCTTCCTCGCTGATCCGGAGCCGGGTCGAAAGATCGCATTCGGCGACCACAAGGGCGAAGACGCGTGGCAGGAAGTCCCGGGCGAGTACCGGGCCGAGCTCCGCCGCCTGATCGTCGTGCAGGGCGACACCGAGCCCGCGTCGGTCGAACAGCAGCGCCATCTGAGTCTCACCGCGCCGTCGCTGTATGACATGCGGAACCTCTTCCAGGTCAACGTGGAGGAGGGCCGGCACCTGTGGGCGATGGTGTACCTCCTGCACCGCTACTTCGGCCGCGACGGCCGTGACGAAGCCGACGAGATGCTCGAACGCCACTCCGGCGACCCCGACAAGCCAAGGATCCTCGGCGCCTTCAATGAGCCGACACCGGATTGGCTCTCGTTCTTCATGTTCACCTACTTCACCGATCGCGATGGGAAGTACCAGCTCGCGTCCCTGCGCGAGTCGGCGTTCGATCCGCTCTCCCGCACCTGTGACTTCATGCTCAAGGAAGAGGCTCACCACATGTTCGTCGGTGCGTCCGGGGTTGGCCGCGTCGTCGAACGCACCGTGGAGTTGATGCGTGAACACGACACCGACGACGTTCACCCGTATGGCGGCATCAACCTCGACGTGCTCCAGAAGTATGTCAATTTCCACTTCTCGGTCTCGTTGGACCTGTTCGGGGCCGAGACCTCCACCAATGCAGCGAACTACTTCGCCGCGGGCCTCAAGGGTCGGTTCCAGGAAGAGAAGCGCGACGACGATCACCAACTCAAGACGGACTACCGGCTCGTGCCCGAGTGCACCGATGCCGGCATCGGTACCCGTGAGGTCACCCAGCTCGCGGCCCTCAACGAAACCCTGCGCGAGGACTATGCCGACGACTGCCAAAAGGGGCTCAACCGGTGGAACCGGACCTTGGCGGACGCCGGCATCGACGTCGAGATCCGGCTCCCGGCCACCTCGTTCAACCGTCAGGTCGGCACGTTCGCGGAGCGCTACATCGACCCTCAGGGACGCCTCATCTCCGACGAGACATGGCATGAGAACAGCCTCGACTGGCTGCCCGGCGAGGCAGACCGTAGCCACGTCGAGTCGCTGATGATGGGTGTGAACGAGCCCGGCAAGATGGCGGGATGGCTCGCGCCCCCCAGTCGAGGAATCCACCAGAAGCCCGTCGACTACGACTACGTCCGAGTCTGACGATCGTGAACGAGCAATACAACGCCGCCGCATGGCTGGTCGATCGACACGTCGAAGCCGGCGACGGTGACCGGGTCGCCATCCGCTGCCAGGGCCGATCGACCACCTACACCGAGCTGCAACGGGAGCTGTGGCGGGCCCAAGCACTGTTCGATGGATTGGGGTTGGCGCCCGGTGACCGCGTCGCGATTGTCGTACGCGACGACGAGACCTTTCCCGCCGTGTTTCTCGGTGCCATGCGGTCCGGTCTCATTCCGGTCCCACTGTCAACCATGCTGAAAGGCGGCGCGCTGGGCGAGATCGTCGATGACTCAGGAGCTGGCGTCCTGGTCATCTCCGCCCAATTCACCGACGTTCTCGACGACCTTCTCGCCGAGGCCCCCGCAGTCCACCACGTCGTCCTCAGCGGCGCAGCGACGATCGAGACCGCCGGCGTGACGGTCCATCGGTGGGAAGACGCCCCACCGGTGGGTCCGCAATCCATTGGAACGACGACGCGTGACTCGCAGGCGTTCTGGCTGTACTCGAGCGGCACGACCGGTGTGCCGAAGGGGGTCATGCACCTTCACGCGAGCTTGGAGGCGACAGCCACGACCTATGCCCGATCCGTTCTGTCGGTCGAGCCCGAGGACCGATTCCTCTCTGTCGCGAAGCTGTTCTTCGCGTTCGGCCTCGGCAACAGTCTCACCTTCCCATTCTCGGTCGGCGCGACTGCGATTCTTCACCCCGACGCGCCGACGCCATCGGCCATGGTGGATCTCATCCGCGACGAGGGAGCCACGCTGTTCTTCGCGCCTCCTGGCTTTTGCGCGGGGACGATCGACGCCAACCCGCCGCCAGAAGCATTCTCGTCGGTCCGGGCGACCGTGACCGCCGGCGAATCGCTGCCCGCCCCGATCCACGAGGCCATGGTGGCGCTGACCGCCGCGCCGGTCCTCGACGGCATCGGCTCGACGGAGATCCTGCACATCTTCATCTCCAACACTGTCACCGATCAGGTCGCAGGTTCGTCGGGCCGGGTCGTCGACGGATACGAAGCCGAGCTGCGTTCCGACGAAGATGAGCTCGTTGTCGAACCGGACACCCCGGGCTATCTCCACGTCCGCGGGCCCTCCACCGCGGTTGGGTACTGGGAGCGTCCAGAAGCCACCGCTGCAGCCTTCCGCGACAATGACTGGGTTCGCACCGGCGACGTGTATGCCCGATCAGCCGATGACCACTGGACATTCCTCGGCCGCAACAGCGACATGATCAAGGCCGGGGGGATCTGGGTATCGCCTGCCGAAGTCGAGAGCACCCTCATCGAGCATGACGCCGTGATGGAAGCAGCCGTCGTCGGAGGTCGCGACGAAACGGGGCTCGAGACTGTCATCGCCTTCGTGCTGCCCGCCACCGGGGCGGAGGTCGACGTCGACGAACTCACGGCTCACTGTCGTGAACGCATGGCTGCCTTCAAGCGGCCGCGCGAGATTCATGTGGTCGACACGCTCCCCAAGACGGCGACGGGCAAGATCAAGCGCTTCGTGCTCCGTGATCAGGTCGGGTCGTGAGCGTCGAGGTCGTCATCGTCGCCACAACACACATCGGACGTGGCGCGAGAATCGCTGTGGTGTTCGAACGCGACAGGAGCTGATCCCTCCTCCCCTGGCTCCTCGCCCGCGGGACATGCCGAGCTATCGTGCGCTCGTGGCTGCCCTTCCCGCATACGTGAGATACGAAACGACCGGTGGACAGCTTCTCCACACGGCGCCCCTCGACCCGCACCTCTACCGACAAGCGGTCGTCAGTCTCGACGCGTCGGACGTGTTGTACCAGATCGTCGAGTTCCAACAACAGGGCGACGCGCTCCACGCGCAAGTCGAACGCTACGACGACCCAGGCATTTACGAGCATTTCGAGCGTTCAGATCCGTCGTCGCTTCCTGCCACGCACGCTCTCCCCTCGACCGACGGGGTCGAGCTGGCGCACCACCACATTGGCGGTGACGGTCCGCCCCTCCTGATCTGTCACGCCACCGGCTTCCACGCTCTCGCGTACGCTCCGCTCGCCCGGTCGCTGCGCGACAGCTTTGATGTCTGGGCGCTCGACATGCGGGGTCACGGTTCCTCCACAGCGCCGGCGTCAGGTGATTTCTCCTGGCGAGGGATGGCCGAAGACGTCCTCACGGCGGTTGAGAGCATCGGTTCTCAGCCACTGCTCGCGATCGGTCACTCGATGGGTGGCGCTGCGCTCCTCCTGGCGGAGATCGACGCGCCCGGAACCCTCGCCAGGGCCTACCTGTGGGAGCCGATCGTCTTCCCCGGAAGAGGACTCGACGGGCCCGGTGCGAATCCGATGAGTGGCCCCGCCCGCAAGCGCCGGCCGGCTTTCGAGTCGAAGTCCCAGGCATTCGAGCGCTACGCAGGACGCGCTCCGCTGTCATCGCTACGCATCGACGCGCTCGCCGCGTATGTCGAGCACGGCTTCATCCAGCAAGATGATGGCTCGGTCACCCTCGCGTGTACACCTGACCACGAGGCCCGTACGTTCGAGGCCCCCGACAAACCTACGCTTGCCGACTTACACGACGTTCTCTGCCCCGTCGCCGTCGCCTCCGGTGCCGAGGACCCGGCAGGGCTGCCAGAACAGCTCGCCCCGGCGATCGCCGATGCCCTCGCCCGAGGAGAGATCCGCCATCACGGCCATCTCGGTCACCTGGGCCCGCTGCAAGATCCGGCGTTTGTCGCACGCGACGTCCTCGACTTCTTCACCCCGTAGCGGGTCTGTCCGATTCAACGACCAGGTCTCGACAATGGCGTCGGTGATCTGGCTGGTGTCCCGAGAGACCTCCGCGCCATGGATCTCCAGCAAGTGTGCCTGGATGTCAGCGGTCGTGAGGCCCTTCGCGTACAACGAGATCACCTTGCCCGTGAGCCCATCCAATCGGCGTTGATGCTTGGGGACCGTGACCGGATCGACCGTCCGTGCCCGATCCCCGGGAACCCGCCGATCGACCTGGCCGACCTCGGTCTTGTCGGCGTACAAGCTGATGAGCTCGATGGACCTGTCGTAGTCGGCCTGCGTCAGATCCACGATCTCCACGCGATCACTAGTGGCGAACCTGAGGAAGCGCACCTCGGCCTCCGGTCCGAGGCGATCCTCGAGCAGCCAGCCGTCTCGGGGATCACCGGCGCGGTGACGCTCAGGTCCCGGTGCGTTCGGAGGAGCTCAGCGCATTCGGCGTGGCGCGGTTCGTCACGATCGGCCGCCGAGATGAACACGCCCGTGTCGACGAGGAGCATGAGAGCTCAGGCAGTCTCAGCATTCTTGCGAGCAGCGAGCTCGGATCGCTCGCGATGGATGTCCAGTGGCTCGGCATCGCCCGAGGCGCCACAACCGATGACTTTCATGAGGTCCCCGGGGGGCCGCATGGCTTCCACGTGCTCGTCGACGACTCGAAGATCACGAATGAGTGGTGGGCAATCCACCGACGTCTTCGAAATCCTGTGACCATTCTGTGACCAGGGGCGGAACGTCGATGCATTTCGTTCGCGACCCTGATCGACGAAACCGCAGGTCAAGGTTGGTGGGCCTGGTGGGGATCGAACCCACGACCCAGGGATTATGAGTCCCCTGCTCTGACCACTGAGCTACAGGCCCGCACGCACCCTACGGCGCTGTGACCCCGACCGCGTTCACTCACCGACCTCCCAGCCTGGGGGCGGGCCGTCAGCGCCCTCGGCCTCCTCGCCCGGTGTGACCTCGTGCTCGGCATACACACGCCGCACCGTGCGCATGAGGCGGCCGTGCACCGCCGAGAGGGACTCCTCGGACGCGGTGCCCGTACTCGCAGCGGGCTGCGGCGCCCTGCCGCGGAGGCCGGCGAGGTCGGCCCAGCACGATCGGCAGGCATGCTCGGTCACGGTCACCGACTCGTCGAGCGCGCGATGGCTGAGCTCTCGCCAGCCGTCGCCGGGCTCGATCTCCCGACGATGGCACCAGTCGCATTCATAGGCGTCGACACGCATCGAGCCGCCCCTCACCGCATTCCGTTCCACGCGCTCCGGCGATCGGCCCAATGCGTGCGGGGTCAGGGCACGCGTGCCGCAGGCTGCGACGCAGGCACGTCCACGTGAGAGCGCTGATGCCTGCCTACCACACGGTGGCGCGCAGGTCGGGAAGCTGGCCGCAGCGCGTGAGGATGCCCGACCACACTGCGCGGTCGGGGCGAGGGGCTCACGCGGCCCGGCTGTGCCTGCACCCGGTCGCCGGCGGCAGCACCAGACGCATCATCTCATGGGGCTCGGGAGCTCGGTCGTAGCGGATGATCCAGTCGACCAGCTGATCCTCGGGCATGTGGGTCGTGTCGATGGGGCGCAAGCCGACATCATGAATGGCCGCGACCTCCTGGAGGTCCCAGCCGTGATCGACGACGGACTCGGCGAAGAACCGGACCACCCGCTCGCCGGCAAGGAAGTCCGGCTCGCCCACCAACAAGAGATCCGGCGCTCCGAAGCGCTCCGACAACCCCACTGTGTAGTGCCAACCCAGCCGCCCCCACTCCGGCTCGGGCTCGACGCTGCGCAGCAGCCACCCGTAGACCGAGAAGATCATCTCCTCCCGCCGCTCGACCTCTTCCCAACTCATGCCGTCACAGATCAAACACATGTCGAGATGATCGCGGTGGGGTGTGACACTCTCGGCGCCGAGCGAGAACGGGCGAATCGGCTGGCAACGACGAAGGCCCGCCCTGGTGGGCGGGCCTCGATCGAGCTCCGGGGGTGGGGCTCGAACCCACGACCCATTGATTAACAGTCAATTGCTCTGCCAGCTGAGCTACCCCGGAAGGAGCCGTCAGGATACCAAGGCTGCCAGGAAACCCAAGACCTTTCGGTGGGTCCTCGCGCACGCGTAGGTCACATGCGCACAACCGTACGGATGCTTGGTGTGTCGGTGGCCGTGCCGCGGCCGCGGGCGGTACGGCTTCGTGAACTGGTGCGCGGGAATCTCCAGGATCTCGGCCCAGTGGCTCGTGGCTGCTTCGAGATCCAGTCCCTCGTGGAGGTAGAGCCGCACCCGCAGCCGCGACTCGTCGATGTCGAACGTCATCCGGAGCCAATCGCAGAACACGCGCACGAGTGCGGGGTTGCTGTTGGCGAACTTCACCTCTTTGCCCGTCTTGGAACCATCCCCGGCGTAGAGGCCGATGCCCGCCATCAGCAGGTCGCGATCGGAGAGGTCCCCCACGACATCGAACGCCCACTGCCGACACTCCTCGATCTCGGCCAGCTTCTTGAGATGGAGTGGGTGGGGGCGTTGCGATGGGTGGCCGCGGCTGTGTGGGCGGGGCGTGAAATCGACGCCGCGGGTCCACAGGCTGGCGCTGCTCTTGGAGCAGCCGAGTTCGGTGGCGATCTCCTGCAGCGTCCATGCCTGCGCCCGCAGCTGGCGGGCCCGCTCCTGTTTGTCCACGTGTCCCCGATTGCCCATGCCCCATGCTCTCAGCAGGGTGTGACAGGTTCCGCCAGAGGCGTGGACCGCGGCGAGGCAGCCTCGCAGCAACGGAGCTCGACACGTGGAGACCCCATGGTCAGACGGGTCAAGCGACAGTCAGCAGGTTCCGGTGGCGCACGGTCCCAGCGCGCCGGGGCCGGCATGCAACGACGCAACGGCAGCGGCCTGGTGCCGACCACTGCGGCGCGGTGACACGAGCGATCGCAGGCGAGCCAGGAGGCGGGTCGGCAGCAGCGGTCGGAGCGGCTGTGGCTGGACGGGTGGCAGGGCGATCTCGCGGCGCACGCGCTCGCGGTGCTCACGTTCGAGGAAGGCGGTGGGGAGCTGATGGTCGATCATGATCCGATCGTCGCCCCAAACATTCATCAGAACAAGCGATGGTTTCTTGCCAATTCACCGAAGATGTTCTTATGTGTTGTTCGTGGACATCAACCTGAGACAACTCCGCATGCTCCGCGAGGTGGCGCACCGGGGCACCATCGCAGCCGCGGCCGAGTCCCTCGGCTACACGGCCTCGGCAGCGTCGCAGCAGCTGTCCGCCCTGGAGAAGAGCACCGGGGTCGCCGTGCTCGAACGCGTCGGACGCAACGTTCGCCTCACCGACGCCGGGCGGGAGTTGGTGCGCCACGCCGGTGAGCTGTTCGCCGGCATGGAGGCGGCCCAAGCCGCCGTCGAACAGGTCAGCTGCGTGGTCCGGGGCGAGCTCCACCTGAGCACGATCGAGTCGGTCAGCATGACCCTGCTCCCCTCCATCCTCAAGCAGGTGAGCCGCGATCACCCCGAGCTTCGCCTCCTCTCCCGCCAACTCGACCCGGACCTCGCGCTCGACGCCCTGAGCCTGGGCGAGGTCGACATCGCGTTCGTACTGCGGTACCCCCACTCCCCTGCCGCCCCGCGTCCCGACATCGTCCGCGAACCCGTGATGGAGGATCGGTTCCTCGCCGTCCTGCACGCCGACGACCCCCTCGCACAGCGGTCCAGCCTGAACCTGGACGAGGTCCGCGACCACGACTTCATCCTGCCCGCTGGGCACTTCAGCTGTAGTCGCTGCGTGGTGATGGCCTGCCGCGACGCCAGCTTCGAGCCACGAGTGGTCCACCGACTCGACGACTACCACACCACCCTGTGTCTGATCGCCGCCGGCCAGGGCGTGGGCGTCCTGCCCGAGCTCGGGCTCACGTCGATCCCGCCCGGGGTCCGGGCCCTGCCGATCGAGCCACCGCTGTCGCGAACCGTGGAGGTGGCCCACCGGACGACCAGCGCGGACCGACCGTCGGTGCAAGCGGTCCTCGATGCGGTGCGGGTCGCCGTGGACCAGCGGACCGACCCCTGCTACGTCCCGCCCGCGGCCTCGACGTCCTCGAGGTAGTAGCGCAGCTGCGGGCGCGCAGCGGGGCGAAGCTCAGACGTCTTCGAGGTAGTCGCGGAGCTTCTTGGAACGCTGAGGGTGGCGCAGCTTGGCGAGGGTCTTGGCCTCGATCTGGCGGATGCGCTCGCGGGTCACTCCGAACTCGCGGCCGACCTCCTCGAGCGTGTGGGCCCGGCCGGACTTGTTCAGCCCGAACCGCATCTGCACCACCTGACGCTCGCGCTCGCCCAGCTCCTCGAGCGCCTTCTCGACCTCTTCGCCGAGCAGGTGGCGAGCCGCGACGTCGATGGGCGCGTCGGCGTTGTCGTCCTCGATGAAGTCCCCGAGCATCGCCTCGTCGTCGCCGACCGGCGAGTCGAGCGACAACGGATCCTGTGAGATCTTCAAGATCTCCCGAACCCGGGGCACCGTGAGGTCGCAGCGCTCGGCCAGCTCCTCGATGGTGGGCTCGCGCTCGAGCTCCTGGACCATCTGGCGCTGGGTGCGCTGCACCCGGTTGATCGAGTCGACCATGTGCACCGGGATCCGGATGGTGCGCGACTGGTCGGCGATGGAGCGGGTGATCGCCTGGCGGATCCACCAGGTGGCGTAGGTGGAGAACTTGAAGCCCTTGGTGTAGTCGAACTTCTCGACCGCGCGCATCAGCCCCAGGTTGCCCTCCTGGACCAGGTCCAGCAGCAGCATGCCGCGGCCGACGTAGCGCTTGGCGATGGACACGACCAGCCGCAGATTGGCCCGGGTGAGCTGCCGCTTGGCGTCCTCGCCGTCGCGGACGCGGCGGCGCAGCGCCCGCTTCTCGGCGAACTCCAGCTTCTCGAACTCGCCGGTCTCGACCAGGCGGGCCAGCTCGTGCGCGGCAGCGAGGCCGGCCTCGATGCGCTTGGCCAGGTCGACCTCCTCAGCGGCGTCGAGGAGTTCGACGCGGCCGATCTCCTTGAGGTACATCCGGACCGGATCAGACGTGCCGCCCGAGCCGTCACCGGCGGAGGTGGACTTGAGGCGACGCCGGCGCGCGGCGACCCGCTGCTGGACGTCGTCAAGCTCGGGCTGTGGGGCCGGCTGGAGCTTGCCGTTGAGCGCGTCGTCTTCCTCGTCGAGGAAGATGCTTCGCCCGGCAAGCTCGGTCCGGACCTGGACGATGACGTCCGCCGTCAGCTCGACCGTCTCCAGGACGCGCATGACGTCGTCGATACCGATCCATCCGCGGGCTTCCCCCCGCTTGACGAGTGTTCGCCACTCGCGATCGGGGACCTCGGCCCACGGTGACACGATGGAATTCGAAGTCTCCGTCACAATTCCTCACCAGGTGCGAGCAAGGCTACCAAGGCTTCGGCTTCGGGGATTCGCCAGTTCTCGTTTCGCAGGTGATCTCGGGCCTGATGCAGCGCCGCGACCCGCTGGCCGACCCCTGGATCATTGGTCGTGCGGGCCACGGAATCCAGTCGGGCCAGTTCCCGAGTCCCGGCCTCGTCCACCAGACGACCCGCCAGACGCTGCGCCCAGGCCTCGTCCACGTCATCGACGTCCTGCACCACGAGCCCCTGGAGCAGTGCCTGCGCGGCCCCGTCGGTGTTGGCGATCGCCTCGTGGAGCGTCTCGGAGCTGAGCAGCGCCGAGAAGATCTCGCGGTGCCTGGGGTCGGTGAACAGCTCCTCGACGACCAGCGCCGGCACCAGGTCCGGCCGGTGCACCGCCACCCGGAGCATCTGGAGCTCGACGCTGTCGGGCACCGGCCCGGTGGCTGCCTGTCGCTCGTCGGGCGGCGGCGCCTGACGACGCCGTGGCGCCCGCCCGTCGGCCACCGCACGGAGCTGCTCCAGGTCCACGCCACAACGTTCGGAGATCTGCATCAGGTACTGGTCTCGGACCAGCGGGTTCGGGTGTTCACGCACCAGGGCGACTGCGGCGTCGGCACCTCGGGCGCGCCCCTCGACGGTGGCGAGATCGGCCGCGTCGAGGGCCCGCTGGACCCGGAACGACAGGAACGGCATGGCCTCGGCCACGGCGGCCCGGAGCGCCTCGGGGTCCTCCTGCGCCAGCTCATCGGGATCGACACCCGGCGGCAGCGCCACGACCCGGACGTCCACGTCGTAGGTCTTCTCCCACTCGTAGAATCGCTCGGCCGCGGCCTGGCCGGCCGCGTCGGCGTCGAAGCTGAGCACGATCCGCTTGGCGAATCGCTTGAGGATCTTCACGTGGTCCTCGGTCAGCGCGGTGCCGCACGTGGCCACCGCGCGGGGCAGCTCGGCCCGGGCGTAGCCCATGACGTCGGTGTAGCCCTCGCAGATGATGACCTCGTCGGCTCGCACGATGTGCTCCTTGGCCCAGTTCAGGCCATAGAGCAGCCGGCTCTTCGAGTAGATCGAGGACTCGCTGGAGTTCTTGTACTTCGGACCCTCGTCGTCGGGCAGCTTGCGGCCCCCGAACCCGACCGGGTCGTTGTTGACGTCGTAGATCGGGAACAGGATCCGAGCCCGGAACGTGTCCTGGAGCCGGTTCCGACGGTTGGTGAACCCCAGGCCGGCGTCCACGAAGGTGGTCCGGTTCACGTCGAGCCCCTTGGCCAGCGCATCCCAGTCGTCGGGCGCCCAGCCGATCTTGTACGCACGCACCTCGTCACCGGTGATGCCCCGGGCACGGAGATAGGCGCGAGCCGCGCCGGCGTCGGGGCCTTGAGCAGGCGCTCGTGGTACCAGTTCACCGCCTGCTCGACCGCCTCGACGAGCCTGGCCCGCTTCTGCTTGCGCGCCCCCTCGTTGGCCGACGTGTACGTGAGCGTGATCCCCGCCTTGGCCGCCAACCGCTCGACCGCGGCTGCGAAATCGAGGCCCTCGATCTCACGCACGAACGTGATCGCGTCCCCGCTCTTCTGGCACCCGAAGCAGTGGTAGAAGCCCTCCTGCTGGTTGACCGAGAAGGACGGGGACTTCTCGTTGTGGAACGGGCACAGGCCCACCCAGCGACGGCCGACGCGCTTGAGCTGCAGGTGTTCGCTGATGATCGCGACGATGTCGGTGGCGTCGCGGACCTTCGCGATGTCCTCGTCGGCGATCCCCATGGTCCCCGCAAACCTACTCGCAGCCTGGGACATCCACGCATCGAAACGACGGCCGCCCGACGGCCGGGCCGGGGCCGTGCGAATGGCAGTGCGCGACGACGCCGACCGGGGTGTCAGCCCAACACGGCCTGTGCGGCAGCGAGGCGGGCCACGGGGACCCGCGGCGGGCTGCAGCTCACGTAGTCCAGGCCCGCGGCGACGACGAACTCGATCGAGCTGGGGTCCCCGCCGTGCTCGCCGCAGATCCCACACTTGAGGTCGGGCTTGGCAGCGCGGCCCCGCTCGACCCCGAGCGCCACCAGTTCGCCCACGCCGTCCTGGTCGAGCGCGTCGAAGGGACTGCGCTCCAGCAGCCCCAGCTGCTGGTACGGCGTGATGACGCTGGTCTCGACGTCGTCGCGGCTGAAGCCGAACGTCATCTGGGTCAGATCGTTGGTGCCGAAGCTCACGAAATCGACGTGCCGGGCGAGTTCGGCCGCCCGCAGCGCGGCCCGGGGCGTCTCGATCATCGTCCCGATGGTGACGCCGCGGATTCCAGAGGCGTCGATCTCGGCCTGCACCCAGTCCCGGACCAACGCGAGCTCCGCTTCGAGCGCGACCAGCGGGACCATGATCTCGACGATGGGGTCACCGCCGGCGTCGAGGCGGTCCTGCATCGCTTCGAGGACCGCCTTCACCTGCGCCTGGTAGAGCCCTTCGGTGACCACGGCGAGACGAGTGCCGCGCAGGCCGAGCATCGGGTTCTGCTCGTGCGACTCCTCGAGGAACTCGTGCAGGGGTGCATCGAGCAGCCGGACGGTGACCGGGAGCCCGTCCATGGCCTCGAACACGGCCCGGAAGTCGACCCGCTGCACCTCCTGGATCTCGTACAACGCTGCTGCGTGCTCGTCTCCACCTGCGGTGAGCATGCGCCGCACGACCGGCAGGCGCTCACCGAGGAACATGTGCTCGGTCCGGCACAGCCCGATGCCGTCGGCGCCAAGGCGACGAGCCTCCGCAGCATCGGTGCCCGTATCGGCGTTGGCTCGGACCCCCACCTTGCCGGCGCGGATCTCGTCGGCCCAGGCCAGCAGGGTCTCGAGCTCTGGCGGCGCATCGGCGGCGTCGACGTGCAGGTCCCCGATCACGACGGTGCCGGTGGCGCCGTCGACGGTGATCGTCTCGCCCTCGGCCAGGAACCGGTCGCCCACCCGGACACCACCAGGCTCGACGTGGAGGCCCTCGGCGCCACACACCGCGGGAATGCCCATCCCACGCGAGTAGATGGCGGCATGGCTCGCCAGGCCGCCGTGGGCTGTGACGATGCCGGCGGACCAGCGCATGCCCGGCTCGTCCTCGGGGCCGGTCTCCATGGCCACCATGACGGCAGCACCGCCGTTGTCGACCACGTCGAAGACGGCGTCCACGCTGAGGCACAGCGTGCCCACGCCGGCGCCGGGCGACGCGGCGATGCCGGTGCAGAGCACCTCACCGTCGTGGTCGCCGACGCTGGCGTGCAGGACGTCGTTCACGTCGTCGGGCGACACCGACCGCACCGCGTCCTCGCGGCTGTGGGTGCCGGCCTCGACCCCGTGGACCGCGGCCACGATCCGCTCTGCTGCGCTCATCCTGCCCCCTTCTGTCGGGGCGAGGGTACTTGCGCAGTCCGTTGGTCAACGAACCCGCTCGACCCCGGACCCGTCCCAGGATTTGTGAAGCGTTCGTGCGCGGTCGTTGCCGCCGAACTCGGCGGCTTCAACAACGCTGCACGAACCCTTCACACATCAAGAGGCGCGTGTCCGTGTCCGCCGTTGCCGATGTCAGTCCAGGCGATCAGCGAGATACGACTGGAGCTGGTCGATGGCGACGCGGTCCTGAGCCATGGTGTCGCGGTCGCGAATGGTCACCGCCCGGTCCTCGAGGGTGTCGAAGTCGACCGTCACGCAGTACGGCGTGCCCAGCTCGTCCTGGCGGCGGTAGCGCTTGCCGATGTTCTGGGTCTCGTCGTAGTCGGCCATCCAGCGACCCTTCACGATGTCGAAGATCTCATTTGCCGTGGGCGTCAGCGTCTCCTTCTTGGAGAGCGGCAGCACGGCCACCTTGTAGGGCGCCAGCCGCGGATGGAACCGCAGGACGGTGCGGGTCTCGTCGTTGACCTCGTCCTCGTCGTAGGCAGCGAGCAGGAAGGCCATCATCGAACGGGTGGCCCCGGCGGCCGGCTCGATGACGTGCGGCAGGTAGTGCTCGTTGAGCTCGGGGTCGAAATAGGTCAGGCGCTCGCCCGAGTGCTCGGCGTGCTGGGTGAGGTCGAAGTCGCCACGGTTGGCGATGCCCTCGAGCTCGTCCCAGCCCCACGGGAACAGGAACTCCACATCGGAGGTGCCGGAGCTGTAGTGGCTGAGCTCGTCGTCGTCGTGGGCCCGCAGCCGGAGCTTGTCGGCCGGGATCCCGTGGTCGAGATACCACTGGTAGCGCTCCTGGCACCAGTACTCGTACCACTGCGGCGACTCGGCCGGCGGCACGAAATACTCCATCTCCATCTGCTCGAACTCGCGGGTCCGGAACACGAACTGGCCGGGCGTGATCTCGTTGCGGAAGCTCTTGCCGATCTGGGCGATGCCGAACGGCGGCTTCTTGCGGCTGGTCTCGAGCACGTTCTTGAAGTTGATGAACATGCCCTGCGCCGTTTCGGGGCGCAGGTAGACGTCGTGACCGGCGCCCTCGACGGGACCGGCCTGGGTCTTGAACATCAGGTTGAACGCCCGCGCCTCGGTGAAGCTGTCCACGGCGCCGCAGTTGGGACAGACGCTGAGGTCCTCGAGCTTGTCCTCACGGAAGCGCTCGTTGCAGTTGCGGCAGTCCACCAGCGGGTCGGTGAAGTTCTGCAGGTGTCCCGACGCCTCCCACACCTGAGGCGGCGACAGGATCGAGGCATCGAGGGCCACGACGTCGTGGCGCATCTGCACCATGGCCCGCCACCAGGCGTCCTTCACGTTGCGCAGCAGCAGGGCCCCAACCGGGCCGTAGTCGTACGCGGACCGGAAACCGCCGTAGATCTCGGCGGATTGGAAGATGATCCCTCGGCGCTTGCTGAGGTTGACCACCTTGTCGAAGAGTTCACCGGTCGGCGCTGTGCTCATGGGGCGAAAGGGTAACGGCGACACCTGCCCGCCACGCGGCAAAATCCGTGGGGCTGCCGTGGCCTCGACGACCGGTTCTGCGACCATGGCGGGATGCCGCGTCCGCGCCTCGTGCGCTCGACCCTCCTGCTGCTCGTGGCGTTCGCCGCGGCATGCTCGTCGCGGGCCCGGAGCTGGTCGCCGCCCCGACTCCCGAGGGCGCCACCCCCACTGCGGTCGCCGCCCCGAACGAACCCACGCCGAACGCCCAGGATCCCGCATCCACGCCCGAGGACCTGGCCACCACCGAGACCGCCACCCCCACCGACCAGCCGGCCGCGACACCGACGCCGCTGCCCCCGCCGACGCCATCCCCCTCCCCCACCCCGACACCCGAACCGCCGGCCGCAGCGGCCGCCGAACCGTGCACGGCGGGACTCGCGGGTGACCCGGTCGGCTCCACGACGGCCCGGGCCGACGTGGACGGCGACGGCGCTGCCGATCAGGTCACCGTGTACGGCACCGGGTCCGAGTCCGACCCCGCGCCCTGGCGGATCCGGGTCGACACCGCGGCCGGCGAGTCCGTGGACAGTCCCCTGTCGGTCGACCCCACCACCGATGCACGCGCCATCGGCGGCGCCGACCTCGGCAGCGGTGGCGCCGACGAGGTGATCACCGTGGTCGGCAGCGGCGCCTCCACGTCGATCGTCGCCTTCCACGCGCTGGTCGGTTGCGATCTCGTCCAGATCACGTCCGGCAGTGCTCCCATCGGGTTCCCGATCGGCGGCGGCGTCCTGAACCTGGGCGGCCTCCAGTGTCTCGACACCGACGGCGACCGCGCCACCGACCGGGTCGTGGCGTGGCTGGCCGTGGCCGACTTCGACGTGGCCGACGGCACCTACGCCATCGAGGGCGTCGAGTACGAGCTCCGCGGCACCGACCTGCGCCCCGTCACCAGCCGGACCCTGTCGGCCAACGTCAGTGAGGCCGACTTCGTCTACGGCAACCTCACCTGCGGGTCCGTCGTCCTCTGAGCGCCGCTGCGACCGCGACCATCACCGCGCAGACCCGGCGACCGACCACCGGAATGCCGTTGATCTGCGGGACGTGATCGCGGTCGCCGGCGTCGCCACCCCGTCGAACCCGATGGGGCGGCAGCACGGGCGTCGGCGACCCCTCGGCCGTTGGACCGGCCCACGGCGTCGAGCACGGTGGACGGGTCGTCGGGCCCGAGGGGCGCTGCCGCCACGAACAGGGCCGACGGCAGCGGAACACCCACCACGGAGATCGCTGCCGGTCGACCCATGCCCGCAGTGTCGGCCGACCGACGACGGGCGCCTTGAGACCAAGGTCCCTGTTGCAACGGGCGTCACGGACAGAGACTCGAGACAGAAGCGAGAGGAGACGTCAATGCGATCCGTGAGCGACCTGATGTCCACCGAGTTGTTGACCGTCGATCGGAACGAACTGGTCGGACCGGTCCGCGACCTCATGCTCGACGCCGGGGTTCATTGTGTCCCCGTCGTCGACGACGAGCTCCACCCCGTCGGCGTGATCACGTCGTGGGACCTGGTCGAGGAGTACGCACCCACCGAGGAAGCGATCACCAACGCGATGACGGACCACGTGGTCTGCATCGGGAAGGACGATGCACTGTCCCACGCCGCCGGCGTGATGATGACCAACTGGATCCACCATCTCGTGATCGTCGACGACCGGGGCCGCGTCGAGGGCATCCTCAGCTCCTTCGATCTCCTCGGGCTTGTGGCCGAAGCCGACGTCGTCGGCTGAGACGACGACCGCGGGCCCGACAAACGCGACGGGAGCATCGTGACCCCGACGATGAACGGGTGAGCGGCCGCATCGGCTGCCGCCCCGACACCGGAGGACAGCCATGGCCTGGCAGCGTTGGCAGATCGAGGACTACAAGGTGCACGTCGTCACCGACAAGACCCGTGGGTATCAGGACATCCACGGATTCATCCGGCTGTCGTTGGCGGGCGCGGACCGAGCGACGCTGTGGGCGTGGCGAGCCGGGGTGACACCCACGCTGCAGAACGGATCGTTCCCGAGTGGCGGCGGCCGCCACTACTACGGTCGCTACCGCCAGGAGGCGTTCGCCGACCTGGTGGACCTGCTGCGCAACGAAGCGCCCGTGTACTTCCACTACAACGACACGACCAGAGGCGCATGGGTGGCGACCGACCCCGAGCCCGTCGGCGACGGTGACGGACCGGCGCTTCCGTGAGTCAGACGGCGAAGCCGCCGAGCTTGGTCTCGAGGTACTCGGCGATGCCCTCGTGGCCACCCTCGCGGCCGAGACCGCTGTCGCCCATACCGCCGAACGGAGCCGATGCTGCCGTGGGGTTGACGTCGTTGACGCCCACGATCCCGAAGCGAAGGCCCTCGAAGGCCTTGATGGCCGTCGACAGGTCCTGGGTGTAGACGTACGCAGCGAGGCCGTAGTTGGTGTCGTTGGCGAGGGTCAGCACCTCGTCGACGTCCGAGTAGCCGATGACCGGTGCGACGGGACCGAAGGTCTCCTCGCGGTAGATCGTCATGTCCTCGGTGATGCCGGTGAGCAGCGTCGGGGCGAAGAAGTGGCCGTTGGCGAACTCGCCATCGGCCAGGCGGTGGCCGCCGACCGGCGCGCCGGCGCCTTTGGCGACGGCGTCGTCCACCTGGCGTTCGACCTTGGCCACGGCGGCCTCGTTGACCAGTGGGCCGACACCGACACCGTCCTCCATGCCGTTGCCGGCACGGACGCGGCCGACGCGCTCGACCATGGTCTCGACGAACGGCTCGGCGCCGGACTCGTGGACGTACAGGCGGTTGGGCGAGATGCACGCCTGGCCCGAATTGAGGAACTTCAGGGCGGCGGCACCCTTGGCTGCTCGCACCGGGTCGGCGTCGGGGAACACGATGAACGGGGCGTGCCCGCCCAGTTCCACCGACACCCGCTTCAGGTTGCCCGCCGCGGCGGCGGCGAGCTTGCGACCCACCGCGGTGGAGCCGGTGAAGGTCAGCTTGGCGACCCGCGGATCGTTGCAGAAGACCTCGCCGATCGGGGCCGGGTCGTTGGCGGTCACCAGGTTGACCGTGCCGGCCGGGAAGCCGGCGTCCTCGAAGAGGCGAACCGTCTCCATCGCACAGAGCGGCGTGGCCTCGGCGGCCTTCAGGGCGATGGTGCAGCCGGCAGCCAGGGCCGGGCCCATCTTCCGGGTGAGCATCGAGATCGGGTAGTTCCACGGGGTGATCGCGGCCACCACACCCACGGGCTGCTTCAGGACGAGGAACCGCTGATCGGCTCGAGACGACGGCAGCCACTCCCCCGCGACCCGCTTGGCCTCCTCGGCGTACCAGCGCAGGAAGTCGGCGCCGTAGCGGACCTCGTTCCGGCTGGCCTTGAGCGGCTTGCCCTGCTCGGTGGTCATCAGCTGGGCCAGATCCTCGGACCGGTCCATCATCAGCTGCCACGCCTTGTAGAGCAGGTCCGCCCGCTCGTACGCGGTGGTGGACGCCCACGCCCCGAACGCGGCATCCGCAGCAGCGACGGCCTTCTCGGCGTCGACGGCGCCACCATCGGGCACGTCGCCAATGACCGCACCCGTGGCCGGGTTGGTCACCTCGAACCGATCCCCGCTCTCCGCCTCGACCCATGCACCATCGATGAACATGGGGGTGGAGGCTACTGGTCGACCGTCGCCGCCGACCCCGGATCTCAGCCGAGTTCGGCGGAGAGTGCCGTCAGGATGTCCTCGGCCACCGCGGCGCCCTCGGCCGGCGACATCCGCTCGGCGAGCTCCTCGGCGCTGTCGGCGAGGCCGCCGGCCGCCATGAAATCGGGGCCGACCTGCACGGTGATCAGGTTGGTGCCGTCGTGGGTGATCGCCCGGTAGGACAGCGCCGTCGACTGACCGTCGTCTCGGCCGACGTAGCTGCGGAAGTAGATGCCGAGGACCGTCCTTCCCGCCAGTTCGGTGGGTCCGACCTCCTCGACGAGGTCGGGGTTCTCGATGTGGACGGTCGGCAGGAGACTTCGCAGATTCTCGCGGGCCTGCTCGTCGAGCTCGGCCGCGAGGTCGGTGCACAGGAACGGGTCGCAGGTGTCGAAGGTGACCAAGGCGCCGAGGGTCACCGTGGTGGACGGGACGTTCTCGAGGTAGCGCGAGGTGGCGTTCCCGAACTCGGACACCTCCCCGCTCTCGAGCGTGTACCCGTCGATCGGGAGCGCCACCAGCCGCTCGAAGTCGGCATCGGTCCACTCGGCCCGACCTGACGCCTCGGGCTCGGACCCGACCGAATCCGTGTCGTCGGCGATGCCAGTGTCGGCGCCAGCGCCGGCGTCGGTGTCGTCGCTGTCACCGCCACACGCGGCGAACACCAGGACGGACGCGACGGCCAGTGCCGTGAGTCGAGTCAACCGGGACGACGGAGGAGTGCGCATCTCGCGAACGTAGCCCCGGCGGTTCCCTCGGTCGGCCATCGCAGCGGCCCACCCGCACACAACGTCGCGGTCGCAGCCCGATCGCGACCGCCACGTCGGTCACGACGTCGAAAGCAGCCCGATCAGCTCGTCGCGCCGGTCCTCGAACTCGGGGGCCGCTAGGACACCGTTGGGAGCGACTGGGTGGTCTTCATGCGACGCTCGAGGAAGTGCTCGAGCGCGTGGGTGGCCAGCGACGCCACCTCGGCAGTGGCCGGGCTCGGCGGCTCGTTCAGGGCGGTGCCGAGCTGGCCGCCCAGGATCGCCTGGAGCAGACGCACGGCCTCGTCGCCCACGCCGATGCCACGACGGTGCTCGCGGCACACCAGGCCGCCGTCCATCTCGGAGAAGGCGACGAGCGGCTCTCGTTCGCCGCACTGCACGCACGCCTCGACGAAGGGGCCTGAACCTTCGAGCGCCAGGAGCTTGAGGAAGAAGCCGGCGGTCACGAGCGGCGTGTCGTTGGCGGCGAGCGTCCGGAGCGCCCCCAGCAGCATCCGGTAGAGCTCGGGAGCAGGTTCGTCCGGCAGGGCCACCTGGTCGACCGCTTCGAGCATCGAGATGGCCTTGGCCAGGCGATCGAGGTCCTCACGAATCGCCCGGAAGTGATCGACCGTCTCGACTTGGGTGATCAGGTGGAGCTCGCCGCGGCCCTCGTGGATCTGGAGCGACGTGTGGCTCATGGGTTCGAGCCGAGAGCCGAACTTGGACTTGGTCTTGCGCACGCCCTTGGCGACGGCGCGCACCATCCCCCGCTCGGGGGTGATCAGGACGACGACGCGGTCTGCCTCGCCGAGCTTGTAGGTCCGCAGGACGATGCCATGCGCCCGGTAGTACCGGCTCTCACGGCTCACGGCTCGAGCCTACGTCGTGCCACCACCATCGTCGCCGGACCCACGCTTTCTGCCAGCGTGGCGTCACACCATGACCTGCCCTCACGCTGGCAGAACCACCGCCAAACCTTCCGCCAGCGTCACCCCACACCATGACCTGCCCTCACGCTGGCAGAACCACCGCCAAACCTTCCGCCAGCGTCACCCCACACCATGACCTGCCCTCACGCTGGCAGAACCACCGCCAAACCTTCCGCCAGCGTGGCGTCACACCATGACCTGCCCTCACGCTGGCAGAACCACCGCCAAACCTTCCGCCAGCGTCACCCCACACCATGACCTGCCCTCACGCTGGCAGAACCACCGCCAAACCTTCCGCCAGCGTCACCCCACACCATGACCTGCCCTCACGCTGGCAGAACCAGGTGGGGTTCACAGTCCCCCGTAGCGGCGGGAGCGGGCCTGGAACTCCCGCACCGCGTCGTAGACCGAGGTCCGGTCGAAGTCGGGCCACAAGCTGTCGAGGAACAGGAACTCGCTGTAGGCGACCTGCCACACCAGAAAGTTCGAGATGCGGGACTCGCCCGACGTGCGGATGACCAGGTCGGGGTCGGGCATCTCGGGGTCATAGAGATGCCGAGCGATCGTCTTCTCGTCGATCTTGTCGGCTCTGACCCCGGAGCGCACGAGCTCCTGCACCGCGTCGACGATCTCGGCCCGTCCGCCGTAGTTGAAGGCGATGGTGAAGGTCATCCGGGTGTTGTCTCGGGTGAGCTCGACGGAGTCGTCGATCACCCGAAGCAGCCCCTTGGGCATGCGCCAGTTGCGGCGGCCGATGGAGCGGATGCGGACATCGCGGGCGTGGAGTTCGTCGCGGCGCTTGCGGAGGGTGTCCCGGTTGAAGTTCACGATGAACTTCACCTCCTCCTTGGGCCGCCGCCAGTTCTCGGTCGAGAACGCGTAGACGGTCACCCACTCGATGCCGAGCTCGAGGGCCCCCTCGATGCATTCGAACAGCGCATCCTCGCCCTTGATGTGGCCCTCGGTGCGTCGCAGTCCCCGCTCCTGGGCCCACCGCCCGTTGCCGTCCATCACCACGGCCAGGTGGCGAGGGATGGCATCGGGGTCGATGCCGAGACCTTCGATGGTCGACCGGTCGAACGGGGGCGTGATCACGACATCGACGCTACGGAGTGTGAGCTCCCGATCGGTGGACCTCACGGGGCCCGGTCCCCACGAGCATCACCAACCACACATCCCACACCGCGTACCCTTTTGTCATGCAGGCGCAGCGGGCTGACTGGGTCGACACGATCCGCTACTTCCGGGGACTGGGCAAACCTCGCCGACGGCCGGAGGCGGTGATCATGAGCGCTGGGCTCGTGATCCTCGGCATCCTCACCGTCCTCGCGGTGATCGCCGAGTTCGGCTGAACAGAGGCGAACCAGCACCGACGGCCGGGCGGGGCCCGACCGTCGGTTCGTGCCGCCTGCCCGCAGGCCTCCCGTCCTCAGTCAGCGGGGACGAAGCTCATCGGTCGCCGTCTGGTCGTCGGCACTCGCAGTGCCCACGAACGGCTCGGCGAACGGCTCGCCCCACGGTCCCGCCTCCAACGTGACCAGCACCGGCCTGCGACCATCACCAGCGGCGGTCGTGGACGTCGCCGCCGACCACGGTCACATGACGGTCATCGTGGCACCGGGTGTCGCCGTTCCCGGGCACCCGTCGTGCAGGGATCGTCGACCCGATCTCCAGCGACTCGATCTCGGGCCCGAAGGACCCACCCTGGTGCTGCCGGTACCATCGCCTCGATGGTGATGGTCGACGAGGTGATCGCCAGGCTCGAGCAGATCACCTCCCATCTCCCGGGTGGCGGTCAGCATCGGTCCGGGCAGGTCGAGATGACGAAGGCGGTGGCCCAGGCGATCGACGATCGCTTCCATCTGGTCGCCCGCGCCGGGACGGGCACCGGCAAGTCGCTCGCCTACCTCGTGCCCGCCATCGTCAGCGGTCGGACCACCGTCGTCGCCACCGCGACCAAGGCGCTGCAGGACCAGCTCGCCGAGAAGGACCTGCCGTTCCTGGACGAACACCTCGGCGTGCGGTGGGCCGTGGTCAAGGGGCGCGCCAACTACGTGTGCAAGCAGCGCCTGCTCGAGTTGGGCAACGACCGCCAGATGGCGCTCGAGGGGGTGGCGGCACGCGACCTCGACCAGCAGCTCGACGCCATCGTCGAGTGGGCGGCCGAGACCGAGACCGGAGACCGGGCCGAACTCGAGATCGAGCCCAGCGCCGCGGCCTGGGGCGCCCTCAGCGTGTCCTCCGACGCCTGTCCCGGCGCCAGCAGGTGCCCGTCGGGCGACAGCTGCTTCGCCGAGGCCGCACGATCGGCCGCGGCCGACGCCGACCTGATCGTGGTGAACACGCACCTCTACGGTCTGCACCTCGCGTCGGACGGCGCGATCCTGCCCGAACACGACGTCGTCGTGATCGACGAGGCCCACCAACTCGAGGACATCATCTCCGCCACCGCGGGCGTCGAGTTGAGCGCCGGTCGGTTCTCGGATCTCAGCCGCCGAGCCGCGGGGATCATCGCCGACGACGAGCTGGCAGCCAAGATCGCCGAGGCAGGCGACGACCTCGACGACGCGCTCGAGAGTGCCGGCGACGGCCGGCTGACCCTCGACCACGACGACGACATCGGACGGGCGCTCGACAAGGGCCGAGAGGCCGCCGATCGCCTGATGGGCGCGCTGCGCAACGTCCGCGACGACCTCGACACCGACACCGCCGCCCGCAAGGAGCGGGCGCTCCAGGCCGCCACCACGCTCATCACCGAGATCGATCACGCATACGCCATGACCGACGGTGACGTGGCGTTCGTGTCGGGCCCGCCCAACCGGCGCTCGCTGCGGATCGCCCCGATCGACGTCGGCGCCACCCTCCAGGAAACGCTGTGGCAGCTCCCCACCGTGGTCCTGACCAGCGCCACGGTCCCCGACGTCCTACCCCAACAGATCGGGCTCGGCGAAGACGCGTTCCAGTTCATCGACGTCGGGTCACCGTTCGACTACGAGACGTCGGCGTTGTTGTACTGCGCGATGGACCTCCCCGAGCCACGGAGCCCGGACTTCGAGGAGGCCGCGCAGGCCGAACTCGAGCGCCTGATCGTGGCGGCCGGTGGGCGCACGCTGGCGCTGTTCACCAGCTGGCGGGCCATGGAGAACGCTGTCGAGGCGCTGCGTCCCCGCCTCCCTTGGGACGTCCTCGCCCAGGGTGAGCTGCCCAAGCCGGCGCTGCTGGAGGCGTTCCGGGACGACCCCGAGGCCTGCCTGTTCGCCACGATGAGCTTCTGGCAGGGGGTCGACGTGGTCGGCGACTCGCTGCTGCTGGTCGTGATCGACAAGTTGCCGTTCCCCCGCCCCGACGATCCGCTGCTCGAAGCCCGGCGGGATCGCGCCGGCCGCGGCGCCTTCCGCACCGTCGACCTGCCCCGAGCGGCGATGATGCTGGCCCAGGGCACCGGTCGGTTGATCCGGTCCGAGGCCGACCGGGGCGTGGTGGCGGTGCTCGATCGCAGGCTGGCAACCAACAAGAGCTACCGGTGGGACCTGCTCCAGGCCCTCCCGCCCTACCGCCGCACCCGCGACCGCACCGAAGTCGAGGACTTCCTCCGCCGCCTCCGCGACGCCTGACCCACCCACCGAGCCGCCGCCACCCACTGTGGCCGAACCTGCAACGTCCCCTGAGGTTGTTGCAGGTCCGGCCACCGAGGTTCGCTGCCCGACAAGCGAGAACGGCAACCCGCAACGTCCTCAGAGGTTGTTGCAGGTTGGACACGGAGCGTGGCCGTCGGGGTCAGCCCGTCCGCATGATGAGGCGGACGCCGTTGAGGCGACCGCTGTCGGGGTCCCAACTGTCGATGATCCGCAGACGCCAGGTTCCGTTCGGGTCCTCGCCGTCGAAGACGCTCAGGTCAGCCGGTGGGCGGGCGCGTGTCGCGTTGTCGGTCGGTCGGTACGCACCGCGGCCCGGCCGAGTTCCCAGCGGAAGCGATCGCCGGGCCTCGTCGTCGATCCGGAAGCTGCCACGCAACACGTCGTCCCCGCCGATCCCCGAGAACAGGGTGGCGCGGGTGCCCGACGGACTGATCAGCAGGACCGTGAGATCACTGGCGTACTGATGGCGGAGCCCGAACAGTCGCACGTTGAGATCGCGGATCGTGCCGTCGACACCGGCGACCTGAACCGGGACGTCGACACGGCCGACGGTGGGGATGCGCGTCCGCTCGCGGTTCTCGGCGATCGTCCGCGTCGCACCAGGCGAGGGCTCGGGCTGCGGCTGCGGTTGGGCGCCGCCCGCCAGGTCCGGCGTGTTCGCCACGATCCACGACGTGAAGGCGCCGACCTCGGCGTACGCGCCGGGAAGGCCGGGTTCGCCACACACCACACCCCAGCTGGTGAGGCCGATGAGGTACCACACGCCGTCATCGCCGCGAGATGCCAAGGGGCCGCCGGAGTCGCCGTAACAGGTGCCGGGTCCCTCCCCGCCTGCACAGAGCATGACGTCTCGCTCGATGCCGATCGCTCGATCACAGGCGGCGTCGCCCACCACCGGGAGTTGCACCTCCTGCAGGATCCGGGGAGCGCCCAGCCGACCCTCCTCGTCCAGGTCGCCCCAGCCCGTGGCCCACGCCGGGCTGCCGGCGTCGGCGGCCGAGGCGAAGCCCGACCCGCGCACGGCGATCGGCGCGACGCCGGGCCCGTACTGGAACGACCCGTCCAGCCGCAGGAGGGCGATGTCGTTCTCGACGGTCCGGGAGTTGTAGTTCGGGTGCCGAATGATGCGGTCGACGTCGAGGCGCTGGCCACGTCCGTCGACCTCGATGGTGCCCGCCCGCACGGCCAGCCCGCCGGCGTTGATCCCTTCGACACAGTGCGCGGCCGTCGCCACCGTGGTGGGGCTGATGATCGCTCCGCCACAGAGGTGGCCTCCAGAACGGAGCGACACCATCCACGGCCACTCGTCCGCGGCCGCGTCTCGGCCGTCCACGACCGCCCCCGACGGGCTGACCGTCGCGAACAACGCCGCCAGGAGCGCCGTCGCCATGACCGCCGCGACCACCGCTGGCCGCAGCAACCCGCCCTGTCGGCGCGTCGTCGGTTGTTCGATTCTCGTGTGCATCCTGCACCTCCCGTGTCAGCGGGTACCCGCCCGCGGCACCCGTCCTTCGCAGGGTGGATCCGAGGCCGTGAAGAACCTGTGAAGGTGGCGTCAGATCTCGACGGGTCCGTGCGCGGCCGCCGAGGGAATGCGGGAACCGGCAGTGGTGGTTCATCGTTGACCTGGCAGGGCCGTCGATCTCGTCCCCCGTCCCGAAAGGCCTCGATGCCCAACCGACCCAGGCGCCTCGGCGCCGCCCTCCTGACCGCCGCTCTCCTCGCCGGCGCGTGCAGTGCCTCCTCCGACGACGACAACGACAACGCCGCCGGCGCCGAAGCAGCCGCCACCGACACCGATCCTGTCGTGGTGACGCCGGGAGTCGGGCGTGACTTTCCTCCCGCGCCGCCCGCACCCGATGGTCCCCTGGACCCGGACGACCGCGCCGTGCTCGAAGCGATGATCGGCACCATCGATCTCGGTATCGCCGCCGACATCGAGGCCTTGGCCGACAGCGACGACCCCCGGGTGCTGTGGGTGCTCGCCGACTTCCTCCGCTTCACCCAGGGCACCTCGGTCGGCAGCCGCATCGCCGAGACCGCCGGCGCCATCGGCGGCATCGACGTTGCGCTCGATCGTCCGTGGGGCGATCTCACCGACCACCTGATCGCCTGGGACACGCCGGCCCCGCCGGACTACGTGCTGTTCAAGTCGACGGTCTTCACGACGGTCGACGACCGCTGGAACTTCGTCTTCAGCGATCCCGACGCCGACATCGACTACCGAATCCTGAACTGGGGCGGTGTGCTGATCGACGATCGCCCGCTCGGCGACACCGAGCTGTGCAGACGGGGCTGCATCCCGTCGCTCGACGATCCGGGGCTGACCCCCGCAGCCGAAGGCGACTGGTACCCCGATGACTCCATCGTGTTCGGGGTCGAGATCGGCGGTGAGGCGGTGGCGTTCCCCCGCAACATCATGGAGATCCACGAGATGGTCAACATGACCATCGGTGGCCGGCGTGTGGCCATCCCCTACTGCACCCTCTGCGGCGCCGCGCAGGTCTTCTTCACCGACGACGTGCCCGGCACGGATCGCCCTCCGGTGATGCGGACGTCGGGCCTGCTGTCCCGCTCGAACAAGGTGATGTACGACCTCGACAGCCAGAGCGTCTTCGACACCTTCGCAGGAATCGCCGTCAGTGGACCCCTCCGCGAGCGGGGCGTGGTGCTCGAGCAGGCGTCGGTGGTGACCACCACCTGGGCGGATTGGCGGAGCAGCCATCCCGACACGCAGATCGTCGCAGAGGACGGCGGCATCGGCCGGGAGTACCCGGCGAATCCGCTGCGCGGCCGCGACGACAACGGCCCGATCTTCCCGATCGGCGAGGTCGACCCCCGCCTGGAAGTGCAGGCGCAGATCCTCGGAGTCCTCACCCCAGACGGGACGCCGGTGGCCTTCCCCGTGGACGTGGCCCGGGCGACGTTGGAGTCCGGCCAGCCGGTCACCCTCGCCGGTGTGAACGTCGAGCTGGACGGGCTGGGCCTGCGGGCCACACTCGACGGCGAACCGGTGGCCAGCCACCAGGCGTTCTGGTTCGCCTGGAGCCAGTTCAACCCCACCACCGAGCTCTGGCTGCCCTGATCGGGTCCGCCGACACATGACCAGGAGCGGCGACCACCCCCAACTACCATTGCGCCGTTCGTCGGGCGGGCGTCGACATCGGAGCAGGAGTGGCAGACACCTCACAGGGCGAAGGCTGGTGGCAGGCATCGGACCTGAAGTGGTATCCGCCGGAGCTGCACGCCGACGCCACGCATCGGGCCCGCTACGCCGTGGCCGAGCCCGAGCCCGCACCGGCGCCGGTCCCGCCGAGTCCGCCCGCTCCGCCGCAGGCTGACCCCGTCGCCCCGCCGCCCGGGGTTCCGCCGGGGCCCCAGTTCGAACGCATCCCCCTGCCCGCCGACCACGGTGCACCACCGGCACACCAGCCGTCCCCCGTCGCAGCGACGACCAGGCGGGGGCCGCTGCTGGCAGTGGCCATCGGTGTCGCCCTCGTGGGGGCGGCAGCCGCGGCGATCTTCCTGTTGTCCGGATCCTCCGACGACGAACCGTCGGAGGCATTCGTCCCCACCGTGGCCCCTGCACCCACGGCCGAGGAGCCCACGCCACGCCCAGGGGCCGTTCCCGGGGTCGACGTGAGCAGCGGCACGGTGGGAACCGTCACCGACCCCGCGGCCTTCGGGGAGGTCTACGGCTGGCCGCAGTGGCGCGGCTCGGTCGTCGACGTCATCGATGCCGTCGAGGCGGGTCTGGTGGCCGAGTTCGACGACCCTCCTCCCGACGGCCGCGCTCACCTCGTCGTCATCTACGACGTCACCTACGTCGGTGGTGATCTGAGCGCGTTCGAGCCGTTCCTGCTGGACGCACCCGAGGTCACGATCGAGGAGCGCTTCGCGTGCGTGCTCGACACCGAGGCCCTGGCGGCCATCGGCGCCACCACCGGTGTCTACGAGCTGGCGCCGGCCCAGACCGTGCGGTTGGCGGTCTGCATCGAGGTCGCCGAGGCCGACGCGGACGGGCTGCTGATCTCGCTCGACAACGTGAACGTGTTCGACGAACCGATCGTGTTCGGAGCCGAGGGCTCTGCGCTCGAGCCGCTCGATCCCCCACCATTCGACGCTGACGACCGGACGTTCGAGACCGTGCCGTACGGGACGATCCTGGACGACGAGGGCTGGCAAGGCACCGTGGTCGAGGTCTTCGACGCGCAGGAGGCGGGTCTCGTGTCCGAGTTCGCGCAGCCGCCGACCGAGGGCCGGGTCTACGTGGTGGTCGCGTACGACGTGACCAACACCAGCGCCGAGGATGCGGACTTCATCCCGGTCCGCATCACCGGCCTGGGCACCGCGGTCTTCGAGTCGTTCAACGACTGCTTTCTCGACGTCGAGGCCAGCGCCGAACGCGGGTTGGAGATCAACCGGTTCGAGCTGGCCGCAGGCGAGACGGTCCGGCTGGCGTCGTGCCTGGACGTTCCGGTCGACGAGCGGGGCACGTTCGCCGTCCGGATCCAGAACTCGTTCTCGGTGTCGGGCGAGTTCCTGCTCTTCCCGGGCCAGGGCTGAGCGGCAGATCGGGCGTCAGTAGCCCAGACGTTCGATGGCATCGGGTCGACGCTGCCAGTCCTTGTCGACGCTGACCTGCAGCTCGATGAAGGCACCCTCGGGCAGTTGCTGGCGGACGGCGGTGCCGACCTTCTTGAGCACCTCGCCCTTGCGGCCGATCACGATGCCCTTCTGGGAGTCGCGCTCGACCAGGATCTCGACGCGGATGCGCGGCCATTCCCATTCGGTCACGCGGGTCGCGATCGAGTGCGGCACCTCTTCGCGGGTGATGCGCAGCAACTGCTCACGAACGAGCTCGGCGACCCACACCGGATCGGGCGTGTCCGACACCTGCTCGTCGGGGTAGTACTTGGGGCCCTCGGGCATCCGGGATGCGAGGTGGTCGACCAGGTCGGCGACGCCCTCGCCCGTGCGAGCCGACACGGGGAAGTACTCGGAGAACTCCCAGCCGGACGCCTTGGCGAGCTGGTCGATGATCTGGTCCTTCTTGGCGATGTCGCACTTGTTGACCACCACCACGGCGTCAGGCCCGAGCTTGGCGGCCACGAACTTGTCGCCGGGCCCGATGGGTGCGGTGGCGTCGATGACCAGGCAGACGACGTCGATGCTGCCGATGGCGCTGGACGCCGTGGCGTTCAGTCGCTCGCCCAGCGCGGTGCGGGGACGATGGATGCCCGGCGTGTCCACGAACACGATCTGGGCGTCGGCGCGGGTCAGGACGCCGCGAACCTGGGTGCGGGTGGTCTGGGGCTTGTCGGAGGTGATGGCCACCTTCTCGCCACAGATGGCGTTGAGCAGCGTGGACTTCCCCACGTTGGGTCGACCCAGCAACGTCACGAACCCGGAGCGGTGGCCGTCGTGGTCCTCGCCCGCCCCCGACAGGTCGACCTGGGCGTCGGCCGGCAGGTCGTCGAGGTCCGGGAAACCGTCGTCGTCGGGGCCGGTCATGCAGTCTCCTCGGGAGCGGGTTCGGCCAGCGGGCTCACCAGGACACGGGCGATGCGCCGGCCCTGCACTCGCTCGACCAGGAGGCGGTGGCCGTCGACGTCGACGGACTCGCCGATCTCGGGCACGTGCCCGAGGGTGTTGAAGATCAGGCCGCCGACCGTGGACCATTCGCCGTCCGGCAGCTCGGTCTCGAGGACGTCCTCGAGGTCGTCGAGGGCCACCCGGCCGTTGACCCGCAGCCGGGTGTCGTCGAGGCGTTCGATCATCGGGGCCTCGACGTCGAACTCGTCGACGATCTCGCCCAGCACCTCCTCGATGAGGTCCTCCATGGTGACGAGGCCGCCGGTGCCGCCGTGTTCGTCGACGACGATGGCGATGTGGAAGGTCTCGGCCTGCATCTCCCGCAGCAGCTGGGCAATGCGCTTGGACTCGGGCACGAAGTGCGGGTCCCGCATGGTCTCGGTGACGACGTCGTCCACGTGGCCGTCCCGTCTGGCCCGCATCAGGTCCTTGGCGTGGACGATGCCGACGATGTCGTCGATGCCCTTGCCGACCACCGGGATGCGGCTGTAGCCGTTCTCGATGACGAGCTCGATGGCGTCGCCGACGGAGCCGGCCTGATCGATGGTGACCATGTCGGGCCGGGGCACCATGACCTCGGCGGCCACGGTGTCGCCGAACTCGATGATGTGCTCGATGAGCTCGCGTTCGTCCTGGTCGATGGCCTCGGCTTCCGCGGCCTTGCCGGCCCAGGCCAACAACTCGCCCTCGGAGACCTCGCCCTCGTGGTGGTCGTTGTCGTCCTCCTCGTCGAGGCCGAACAGGCCCATGGAGCCGTTGGCGAACCAGCGCAGGGGCGGGATGGACGACACCAGCCTGGCGGCGGGCGCCGCGGCGGTGGCGCTGCTGTCGGGGCGGGCCAGGGCCCAGCGCTTGGGAACGCCTCGGCCACCACGAACAGGACGAGCAGCTCGACCACGAACACGATGAGCAGCCCGCTGGTGCCCCAGCGCCGGTCGGCCAGCACGGCGACCAGGGTGGCGGCGCCGATCTGGCAGGCGAAGGCCACGAAGAGCACCGGGTTGAGGACCGACGCTCGATGTGCGATCAGGTTGCGGAGGACCTCGGCCCCGCGGCGGCCGCTCTCGGCCAAGGTCTCGGCCCGGGCGGCCGAGATGCGGGTGAGGGCGGTCTCGGCGGCGGCGAGCAGCGCGGCACCGGTGACCATCACCACGATCCCGATGATCGCCAGGATCTCCCCGCCGCTCATCGGTGGTGGGCCTCCAGCAGCGCCCGTTCTCGGGCCTGCATGGCGGCGCGTTCGTCGTCCGCCTGATGGTCGTGGCCCAGCACGTGCAGGACGCCGTGGACGATCAGGAGCGCGATCTCGTCGTCGGTGGCCTTGCCGTCGTCGTTGGCGTTCGCATGGGCCACCTCGGGACAGATCACCACGTCGCCGAGCAGGGTGGGCATGCCCGGCAGCGCCGGGTCCTCCTCGACGTCGATGGGGAACGCCAGCACGTCGGTGGGACCGACCTTGCCCATGTGGGTCTCGTTGAGCTCGGTCATGGCCGCGGCGTCGACGAACGACAGGTCGAGCTCACCGGTGGTGACGCCCTCGGTGACCAGCGCGTCGTGGGCGAGCCGTTGCCATCGATCCAGGTCGGGGTCGGTGTGGTGCTGCGCGAGCTCATCGGAGGAGAGCTCGGTGTGCACCGACACCGTGACGGGACTGTCGCCGTCGGTCAACGCTGCCTCACTGTTGGCCCAGGTGTTTCTCGTAGGCGTCGACGATGTCCTGCACGATCCGGTGCCGGACGACGTCGCGGCTGGAGAGGTGCACGAACTCGATGCCCTCGACATCGCCGAGGATGCGCTCGAGGGTGGCGAGGCCGGACCGGCCGCCTTGCACGTCGATCTGGGTGAGGTCGCCGGTGACGACCACCCTGGACCCGAACCCGATGCGGGTCAGGAACATCTTCATCTGCTCGGGCGTGGTGTTCTGGGCCTCGTCCAGGATGATGAAGCTCTTGTTGAGCGTGCGCCCGCGCATGAACGCGAGCGGCGCCACCTCGACGGTGTGGCGGTCCAGCATCCGTTCGACGCCCTCGCTGTCGGTGAGGTCGTACAGCGCGTCGTAGAGCGGCCGCAGGTACGGGTCGACCTTGGCCATGAGGTCGCCGGGCAGGAAGCCCAGGTTCTCACCCGCCTCGACGGCGGGTCGGGTGAGGATGATGCGGTCGACGTCCTTGCGCTGGAGCGCCTGCACGGCCATCGCGACCGCCAACCAGCTCTTGCCGGTGCCGGCGGGGCCGATGCCGAACGTGATGACGTTGGTCCGGATGGCGTCGACGTAGCGCTTCTGTCCGGCCGACTTGGGTCGGATGGTGCGGCCCTTGGCCTTCAGCACCTCCGACGACAGGACCTCCGAAGGCTTCTCGTCGTCGCGGATCATGTCGATGGCGCGCTCGAGCGCGGCGTCGTCGACCAGGTGGCCCTTCTCGAGCAGGGTGACCAGCTCGGCCACCAGCGACCCCACCCGCTCGGCGTCGGGGCCGACGATGGTCAGCTCGTTGCCTCGGGCATGGACGCTGTTGCCCACGAAGTGCGCTTCGATGGTGTGGAGGTTCCGATCCTGGGGCCCCAGGAGGCCTGGCATCAGATGGTTGCCGGGAACCGAGATCTTGACCGTGGTGGACTCGTGCATGCTCGGCACCAGCGTACGACTCACGTGCCGAAAACTGAAGCGGAAAGCGTCGGACCCGAGCTGAGGTCGACTCGACTGTCAGCGGTCAGGTGGTCGGGCTGCCGGCGCCTCGGCTGTTTCTCGGCGCTCGGCGACCTGGCGTAGGTTTGGCCGTCGAGCACGTGGAGGCCGATGGCGCTGGCATACAAGTTCCGGGTGATGGTCGTCTACATCGCCGGACTGATGATGACGATCATCGACGGCACCATCGTCAACGTCGCGCTCCCGACGCTCGCCGAGGAGTTCGACGTCCCCTCCACCGACATCGAGTGGATCGCGATCGCGTATCTGCTCTCGCTCGCTGCGGTGATCCCGGTGGCCGGCTGGCTCGGCGACCGCTTCGGCACGAAGCGGATGTTCGTCGTCTCGCTCGGCACCTTCGTCGTCGCCTCGCTCCTGTGCGGGCTCGCGCAGGACCTGCCGCAGCTGATCGTGTTCCGGGTGATCCAGGGGATGGGCGGTGGGCTCATCACCCCGATCGGGAGCGCCATGCTCTTCCGGGCCTTTCCGCTGTCGGAGCGCTCGACGGCATCGGTCGGTGTGCTCAGCGTCGCCGTGGTCGCGCCGGCGGTCGGTCCGGTGCTGGGGGGCGTGATCGTCGACAACACCTCGTGGCGCTGGATCTTCCTGGTCAACATCCCGGTCGGGATCGTCGCCCTGGCCCTTGCCGTGGCGTGGCTGCGTGAGGAGACCCAGGACACGCCGGGCCGGTTCGATCTGGCCGGGTTTCTCCTGTCGGCCACTGGCGTGTCGTCGCTGATCTACGCGCTCTCGACCGGCCCGGAGCAGGGGTGGGCGTCCGCTGCGGTGCTGGTGC
>CBDHFJ010000073.1:0-47743 GCA_965262315.1 Acidimicrobiales bacterium | reverse complement strand
ATCGGTCCCATTCGGCTCGGTCGGCCGCAGCGGCGTGCGTCGACTCGCAGAAGGCGAGCAGAGCGCCGCCCGGATCGTCGCTGGCGGCCACCGCCGCATAGGGAAGCACGAACTCCCCGAGGTCGGCGTGCCAGAAGGCCGATGCCGGCGAGATCTCGGCCTCCGCCAGGTCGGGCGGCGAGGGATAGGCGTATGCGTAGAAGATCGGCTCGGTGTCGGCGTCGCCCGGCCAGAAGCCGACGCTGGTCAGTTCGTGGGAGTACGCCTCCTGGGCGACGTCGAGAGGGAAGTTCGGCAGACCGCCCGGATGGGGCGGTGCGGTCCGGCCCGAGAACCGGGTCACCGCGAGGTCGAAGCTGCCCCAGAAGAAGTGGGAGCGGCTGGCCTTGCCCAGGAACCCGGAGCGGAACCGCTCGAACACGGCGTTGGCGGACAACAGCACCCGATGGAAGGTCTGCGCATGTTCGACGACGTGGCTCGCGTGCTGCTCGTCGTCGGGGAACGGCACCGCATCGGCGATCTCGGACGGCATCGGGTTGATCTCCACCGCCATTCCGACCTTGTTCATGAGCGCCAACACCCGGCGATGGAAGTCGGCCACGCTCATGCCGTCGACGATGTCGAACCAGGCCGGTTCGCCGGTGGAGCGGGCGACGACGACCCGGCTGTTGGTGAGGTCGATCATCAGCTCGAACGCCTCGTCGCCGTGGGGCACGGTCCCGGTGGTCAGGCCGACCGGGGTCACGTACAGCGCCACGTTCCAGGAGTGGTTCAGCCAGGGGCTGTAGCCCATGCGGATCTTGCCGAGCACCTGCGTCCACCGGTGAAGGGTGTCGATGGTCGGCCGCCACATGTCGGTCGGCAGCGTCGGCCACGCATTCTCGTTCATCTTGCCCTCCTCGCGTCTTCGACGTGGACACGCACGTGGCCAAACCCTATTGAGCGCGCGCTCTGAGCCACCGTCGAGTCGGGATTTCTTGCACGGACATGTGCGCACTTCACGCGGGGTTGCGCTCGCACCCGGAGCGATCCATTGTCGGAGGCGCGCCTCGGCCACGAAGGGACCCGCATGACCGACGACTCCGTTCCTGTGCTCCGTGAGATCGAGCAACGGATTCTGTGGCTCGCCACTCGCATCGTCGACGCCGCCAACAGCCGCAAGGGCGGCGAGGTCAAGGTGGGAGGCCATCAGGCTTCCTGTGCATCGATGGTGTCGATCATGACGGCGCTGTGGTTCGGCCACATCGGCCACGCGGACAAGGTGGCCGTGAAGCCCCACGCCTCACCCGTCTACCACGCCATCAAGTACCTGACCGGTGAGCTCGATCGGTCGTACCTGACGACGCTTCGCCAACGCGGCGGTCTCCAGGCGTACCCGTCGCGCACGAAGGATCCCGATGTGGCGGACTTCTCGACGGGGTCGGTGGGACTCGGAGCGGTGGCGCCGCTGTTCTCGGCGCTGACTCGCCGCTACGTCGATTCGCACTTCGGTGCACAGCCCGATGCGCGGTTCATCGCGCTGGTGGGGGACGCCGAGCTCGACGAGGGCAACGTCTGGGAAGCGATCGCCGACCCCGCCACGAAGGGCCTCGGCAACTTCACGATGGTGGTGGATCTGAACCGGCAGAGCCTGGACAGGGTCATCCCCGACATCGCCGCCAGCCGGCTGAAACGCTTCTTCGCCGACGCCGGTTGGCACGTGGCCGAGGCCAAGTACGGGTCTCGACTCACGGCGGCCTTCGAGCAGGCCGGTGGCGGCGCCCTCCGTGACCACATCGACGCCATGCCCAACGAGGCGTATCAGGCGCTCTTCGCGCTGGACGGCCCCGAGCTTCGGGCCAAGTTCCTCCAGGGCGCCGACCCGGCGGTGTCCCGGTGGGCGCAGGACCTCGCCGACGAGGAGGTGGCCGCCGTCGTCACCGACCTCGGCGGCCACGACCTGGGCCTCCTGCTCGACACCTTTCGTCAGTGCGACCTGATGGCCGATCGCCCCTCGGTGGTCTTCGCGTACACGATCAAGGGTTGGGGGCTCCCGATCGCCGGCGATCCGCTGAACCATGCTGCCCTGCTCAACCACGACCAGATCGATGCGCTCCGGACGAAGGTGGGCCTGACCACAGCGACGGAGTGGGATCGCTTCGACCCCGACTCGGCTGCCGGTCGTCGATGCGATTCGGTGGGCGGTCAGATCAACAACCCTGCGCCCGTGGTTCGGGCTCGCTACGACGTGCCTGCCTCGGCGCGGGAACCCGTGACCGCCGGCAACGTCTCCACGCAGGAGGCCTTCGGCCGGGTGCTCGCCACCCTCGCGGACGTCGACGAGGTCGGTCGGCGCATCGTGACCACGGCCCCCGACGTCTCGATCTCGACCAACCTCGGGGGCTGGATCAACAAGACGGGCGTCTATTCCCACACGACGCGCGATGACCACGGCGGCGCCGACCGCCTCCTCCGTTGGGCGCCCTCACCCGGTGGGCGCCACATCGAGCTGGGCATCAGCGAGATGAACCTGTTCATGCTCTTGGGCCAGCTCGGCCTCAGCCATGACCATCACGGCGAGCAGCTGCTGCCGATCGGGACGGTCTACGACCCGTTCGTCCTTCGGGGTCTGGATGCGCTGGTGTACGCGCTCTACAACGACGCCCGCTTCATCGTGACCGGCACCCCGTCAGGTGTGACCCTCGCTCCCGAGGGCGGCGCGCATCAGTCGACCATCACGGCATCGGTGGGGGCAGAGCTGCCCGCCCTGCACTACGCAGAGCCCGCGTTCGCCACCGAGGTCGACTGGCTGCTGTGCGACGCGATCGACGACCTGACCCGGCCCGACGGTCAGAGCGCGTACCTGCGTCTGTCGACCCGGCCACTCGACCAGGCGCCATTCGGCGCGGCGCTCGAGCGCCACGGCGAGGACACCCTCCACAGGTTCGTGCTGGCCGGCGGCTACCGCCTGCTCGACCCCGACCCCGACCCCGACGACCGGCCCGCGGTCACCGTCGTGACCACCGGCGCGATGGCCCCGGAGGCGATGGCGGCGGCAGCCGAACTCGACGACGAGGGGGTGACCGCGGTCGTGGTCCATCTGACGAGCCCCGACCGGGTCTTCGCGAGCTGGCGGGACACCTACACCCGGGCCGTGCGCGGCGAGGTGGTCCGGCGGCCCAGCCACCTGCACCGGCTCCTGCCGGTGGCAGAGCGGCGGCGGCCCATCATCAGCGTGCATGACGCCGCGAGCCACAGTCTGGCCTGGCTCGGCTCGGCGATTGGCACCCGGCAGTACGCGTTGGGGGTCGACCGATTCGGCGAGTCCGGCACCATCGCCGACCTCCATGCGGTCACCGGCATCTCGGCCGCCAACATCGTGAACGCCGCGCTGGTCGCCATCAGCGAGGCCGAGCCCACCGACCTCGCCCCGCAGGCAGGGGAGGTGATGGCGCCCTGACGCCGACCGCACTATCGAGGTCGGCTCAGCCCGCCGGGTCGACAGCGATCGTGCCGGCGTCGGCGAGCGCGGTGATGTCGTCGGGCGAGTGACCGAGCTCGGTCAGGATCTCGGCAGTGTGCTCGCCGTGGCCGGGTGCGCCGACGGCCGGCCCCAGTCGATCGCCCGTGAACCGCGCTGGCGGCTTGACCCGACGCATGGAGCCCATCCGGTCGTGCGTCGGCAACGTCGACGCTGTCGTTGGCCTCGAACTGCGGGTGGGCCATGACCTCGTCGTAATCGAGGACTCGAGCGGCCGGCACGTCGTGGTCGTGAAGCCGTTCGAGGACGTCGTCGGTGGTGAACGCGGCGAAGGCGTTGGCGATCTCGGCGCGGAACGCGTCGACGTTGGCCAGGATGTTCTCGATGCTGTTGAAGCGCTCGTCTGCAAACAGGTCCAGGCGGTCGACCGCGGTCAGCAACCCGACCTGCTGGCCCGGCGTCGCTGCGGATGCGGTGAGAGCGCCGTCGCTGGTCTCGGTGAGCTGATACAGGAGCTCGCTCAGCGGCGGCGCATGATCCACGTCGTCGTCGAGGAGCGTGTGGTGCATGAAGCCGTCGGGGAAGAGGAAGTAGAGGCCGGCGTCCATCATCGACAGGTCGATGTGTTGCCCCTCGCCGGTTCGCTCGCGAACGAACAGAGCCGCGGTGACCGCTTGGCAGATCGTGTAGGCGGTGACCTTGTCGCACATCAGGCTCTGCATGAACTCCGGACTGTCCTTGCCCTGGCCCTGCACGGCCGGGAATCCCGTCTGGGCCTGGATGATGGGGTCGTAGGCAGGTGCCGCCGCCATCGGTCCTTCGAGGCCGAAGCCCGTCACGCCCGCGTAGACCAGGCGTGGGTTGAGCGAGCGGAGATGGTCGCTCCCCAGGCCGAGACCGTCCATCACGCCGGGCCGATAGTTGGTGAGGACCACGTCGGTCTGTGCCGCGAGCTGCTCGATCGCCGTCCGCCCCTCCTCGGCTTTGAGATCGACCGCGAGGGAGCGCTTGCCACGGTTGCAGTTGGCGAAGAGCGCCGAGATGCCGCCCTTGGTCGACCCGAGGTAGCGCATGGGGTCGCCGAGATCGGTCGGTTCGACTTTGATGACCTCGGCCCCCTGATCCGCCAGCATCATGGCCGCGAACGACGCGGTGATCATGGTGGAGAATTCGAGGACGCGGATTCCTTCGAGCGGCTTCATGGGCCGAGACATTAGTGGGCGACCGCTGCCGGGTTTGGCGGTCAGTCAGGCCGGACCGTGGCCCAACCGCGAGGGAACTCGCGGTCTGGGTGAACGGCGCTGAGCGGGTCCTCGCTGTCGCGCCAATAGCCGAGGCCGTTGCCCGTTTTCGTGTACCCGACGAAGCGCAGGAGATCGTCCGGCCAGTCCGTCACCTCGGTCGGCGGACACTCGAGGAACTGATTGGTCGACTGCGTCAGCCACCCGACCGCATGTTGCAGCGACAGGCCTCGGCGCCATTCGTCGGTGGTGTTCGCGCCCCCGCCGTGATGGACCGAGCCCGTGTAGAGGAACAACGCGCCCTTGCCCATCTCCGCAGGCACCGTGTCGTCTTGCGTGGGCCGCTCGTCCGGACCGAATCGGTGACTGCCCGGAACGACGCGCGTCGCGCCGTTGGCTTCGGTGAAGTCGGTGACGGCCCACATGCCGTTCATCTCGACCTCGAAGCCGAACTCGACCATGTCGTACTTCCACCGGTCTCGGTGCAGCCGCTGCGCCGACTCACCGGGACCGATCTCGATGTACTCGGCGGCGGAGAACCGCCAGGTGGTGGCGTGGCCGAGCACGTCATCGCATGCGGCCATCACCGCCGGGTGCATGGCGATCGTGCGGAACGTCGCAGAGCGGGGGAGCGGAGACCCTGTTCGGCGGGTGGCGTGGCCCTCGAAGTCGCTCGCCCCGAGTGATCCCCGTTCCGCGTGAGCGGCCAGTTCGTGGGCGATCGCGTCCATGGTCGCAGGCGGGGCGGCACCGTCCACGACCACGCAGCCAGCGCGGTCCAGTGCATCGCCGAGCGCCGCTGCGAAGGCAGTCCCGGGCGTGGTGGGCATGTCGATCCTGGGGATGTCCACCCGGGCAGTCTGGCAGTCTCCTATGCCCGAGGCACGGCGACGGGTGCGGACGAGCGGACCGGCACCTGCGGCCGTTCGAAGAGCCGGGTCACCGTCGGGTCGGTCAGGGCTGCCTCCGGCGGTGCGCAGCACACGCAGTCGCAGGACAGTGCGACGACCACGTCGGCGTGTCCTGCGTCGCTGAGCTGATGCGTCGAGAACAGGACGGTGCGTCCCGCATCGGCCTGGGCGCGCATGAGTTGCAGGATGCGCTGCTGGGACGTCTGGTCGAGGCCGGCTGCGGGCTCGTCGAGCACGAGCACCGAAGCTTCCTGCGCGAGGCCCTGTGCCACGAGGACACGCTGCCGCTGCCCTCCCGACAGGCTGCTGAACCGTCGGCGGCGCAGGTGATGGAGATCGACGGCTTCGAGGGCGGCCTCGACGGCGTCGCGGTCTGCACGGTCGAGCCGTCGGAGCAGTCCCTTGGCCGGGTAACGGCCGATGCGAACCGCGTCTTCGACCGACAGGGGCAGGTCGGGGTCGACGGCCGTGGCCTGGAGCACCTCCGCGACCGTGCCCTGCACCGTCACCGTGCCGTTCGAGGCACGAAGACGTCCGCTGATCAGGCCGAAGAGCGTGGACTTGCCTGCACCGTTCGGGCCGATGACGGCCGTCAGCGTGCCCGCCGGGATGCTCAGTGAGACGTCGCGAAGCGCCAGGGTGTGGTCCCGATGGGCGTCGACGTCGACCAGCTCGACGGGGTCCCCGGTTGCTGGGATGGCGGCTGCGAGCTCAGTCACGCGGTCACGCTACCATCGATGAGACTGATTCTCATTCGCGTCAGTTGCAGTCGGCGCACACACCGAGCAGGTCGAGGCGGTGCGCCTCCACGTCGAAGCCGAGGGCGTCGGCCGCCCGGTGGAGAGCCAGGTCGAGGCTGTCCTCGGTGGAGCTGTCGAGCGAGAAGTCGGCGACGTCGCCGCAACTCGAGCAGATCAGGTGATGGTGGTGCTCGGTGAGATGCTCAGCCAGTTCGTACCGGGCGAAGTCGTCGCGCGTGATGATGCGCGAGACCGCGCCGACCTCCTCGAGGATCGTGAGGTTCCGGTACACGCTGGACTGGGCCAGGGAGTCGTCGGTGTCGAGGATCTGCGTGATGGTCAGCGGCCCTCGGCCCTGCTGCAGGGCGGCCACGAGCCGGCGGCGCCCACTGGTGTAGCGCTGGTCGGCGCGGCGCAGGAGCGCGGCGACCTCGCTGTCGACGTCTCGTTGCTCGACGTTCGCCTCGGCCATGCGGCCCAGTGTACCGACGAATGAGAACCGGTGGGAATGCTCTCAGGTCGCGTGGCCGGGTTCGTCCAGGATGAACTCGTCGCCGACGCGGATGAAGTTGGCGCCGAAGGCCGTACGAAGGTGGTCCTCGGACAGAACGTGCGCCGGGCTTCCGGCCGCGACGGCCTCGGTGGCGAGTAGCAGAACCTGGTCGCACCGGCGGGCCTCCTCCAACGAGTGTGTGGTCACGATGATGGTGCGTCCGGCGCCGACCTCGTCGTCGATGAGGTCGAGGATGATCTCGCGCGAGATCACGTCGAGGCCGGCCACGGGCTCGTCGAGCAGCAGGACGTCGGTCTCCTGTGCGATGCCTTGGGCCACCATCGTCCGCTGGCGCTGCCCACCCGAGAGCTCGTGCACCTGTCGCCCTGCGAGATCCGCGATCTGCAGGCGATCGAGTGCCTCGGCGACCGCGGCGCGGTCCGCCGGCCCGAAACGCCGGAAGAGGCCCAGCCGGGGGTAACGGGCGAGGGCGACGGTCTCGTGCACCGTGATCGGCAGGCTCTTGTCGACGTTGGTGGATTGCAGGACCAGCGCGGGCGGCGGCCCGCCGATGCTCACCGTCCCTCGGCTGGGGCGAAGCGCTCCGGCCAGGACGTTCAGGAACGTCGACTTCCCGGAGCCGTTGGGGCCGATGACCGCCAGGGTCGAGGCCGCTGGCACGTCGATGGTGACGCCGTCGAGCACCACGGTATCGGCGTAGCTGGCCTGGAGGTTCCTGGTCGAGATGGCCGGCGGCACCCGCTCAGAGTAGGGGCTGCGCGATCGAAACCGATTCTCGTTCTGAGTTGCGGAAGGTCTGGAGCGCCCGTAGCGTTCTCGTACTGATACTCGTTCTCAGTAACGTTCGTCCAGTTTGGAGTACCACATGACGTCCTGGTCAAAGCGGTTGGTTGCCCTGTTCGCGATGCTCGCCCTGGTGGCGAGCGCCTGTGGCGACGACGACGACGTGGCCACCGTGAGCCAGGCGCCCGAGGACGCCCCGACGGTGGTGGTGACCACGAACATCCTCGGTGATGTGGTGCAGAACATCGCCGGGGATCAGCTGCAGGTGGTGACGTTGATGCCCGTCGGGGCCGACCCCCACGACTTCCAGGCCTCGGCCCAGCAGGTTGCCCAGATCGGTGACGCCGACGTGCTGATCGTGAACGGTGAGTCCTTCGAGGAAGGGCTGCTCGACGTGATCGAGTCGGCCGAGGGCGACGGTGTCTCGGTGTACGCAGCGATCAGCACCGTGTCGACCATCGAGTTCGGCGAGGGTGGCCACGACCACGGTCACGACGACGAGCACGAGCACGCCGACGAGGACCACGAGCACGAGGATGAGGACCACGAGCACGAGGGTGAGGACGGCGAGCACAAGGATGACGAGCACGCCGACGAGGACCACGAGCACGAGGATGAGGACCACGAGCACGAGGGTGAGGACGGCGAGCACAAGGATGACGAGCACGCTGACGAGGACCACGAGCACGAGGACGAGGACCACGAGCACGAGGGTGAGGACGGCGAGCACAAGGATGACGAGCACGCCGACGAGGACCACGAGCACGAGGGTGAGGACCACGAGCACGAGGGTGAGGACGGCGAGCACAAGGATGACGAGCACGCTGACGAGGACCACGAGCACGAGGGAGCACGAGGGTGAGGACGGCGAGCACAAGGATGACGAGCACGCCGACGAGGACCACGAGCACGAGGATGATGAGCACGACGACCACGGCCACGAGGACGAGCACGGCCATGCCCACGACGGCGACGACCCGCACTTCTGGACCGACCCGGCCCGGATGTCGCTGGCCGTCGACGGGATCGCCGACTACCTGATCGCCAACGTCGACGGCGTCGATGCCGACGTCATCCGGGCGAACGCCGATGCCTACATCGCCGAGCTCGACGCGCTCGACGCCGAGGTGGAGGAGGTGCTTGCGGGTGTCGAGAGTCGGGTGATCATCACCAACCACGACTCGTTCGGCTACTTCGCCGACCGGTACGGCTTCGAGGTCGCGGGCACGGTCATCCCGTCCGGCTCGACCGTCGACGGGACCAGCGCCCAGCAGCTCGCAGAGCTGACCGACCTCATCCAGGACGAGGGTGTCGTCGCGATCTTCGCCGAGACCACCGTGTCGGACGAGCTGGCACAGACGCTCGCCTCCGAGGTCGGCAGCGACGTCAGCGTGGTCGAGCTCTACACCGGGTCGCTGGGCGACGCCGACTCCGACGGTGCCACCTACATCGCGATGATTCGGGCGAACGCCGAACGGATCGCCGCCGCTCTGGGCGCCTGATCCGCCAGACTGGCCGGCATGGACTGGCTGATCGACGCCTTCGAACCCGCATTCATGCAGCGGGCGTTGATCGGCAGTCTCATCGCCGTCGTCGCGACCTCGCTGGTCGGGACGTGGGTGGTCCTGCGGGGTCTGGCCTTCCTGGGTGACGCCCTGGCCCACGGCGTCATCCCGGGCATCGCCCTGGCGGTGCTGTGGGGGTTCAGTCCGATCGTCGGTGCCTTCGTGGCCGCCCTCGTCATGAGCGGCCTGGTGACCGTGGTGTCGAACCGCACCGCAGTGCGGGAGGACACGGCCATCGGGCTGCTGTTCGTCGGGATGCTGTCACTCGGCATCGTGATCGTGTCGCAAGCCCGATCGTTCAGCACCGAGGTGACGGCGTTGCTGTTCGGCGATGTGTTGGGCGTGACGACGGGCGACATTCGCTCGCAGACGGTCGCTGCGGTCGTGGTCGTGATCGCCACCGTCGTGCTCTATCGCCCGTTCATGGCGCTCACGTTCAACCGCGACAAGGCGCTCACGCTCGGGATGCGGCCGCAGCTCGCCCAGGCGGCCTTGCTGGCGATGCTCGCGTTGAGCATTGTCGCGAGCTTCGAGGCGATCGGCACCCTGCTGGTGTTCGGTCTTCTGGTCGGTCCGCCCGCCACCGCGTCACTCCTGGTGCATCGGGTGCCGGCGATCATGGTCACGGCGATGCTCTTCGGCGCGCTGGCAGTGGTGGCCGGACTCCTCGTGAGCTTCCACCACGGCACGGCGGGTGGGGCGACGATGGCGGGTTTCAGTGTGCTGCAGTTCTTCGTGGTGCTGACCGGCCGAGAGATCTACGACGCCGTCAGCCGCGCGCGCCGTACCCCTGCTCCCGCATAGGCACGCGGCGACCGCGTCCTGAACCATCGTTCGGTCGCGGTGTGACCGATGTCCTACGATGGACGGCCGGACCGACCGGGCGCACGGGCGCAGATCAAGGACGTGGGGAATGACCGACACCGCCGACATGCACGCCAAGATGAAACTGGCATCCAAGGCCGAGATCTGGGCTCCCGGAGTGGACCCGTCGAGGACTGGACGACCGACTACGACATCCGGGACGAGGAGTACGTCAACGACCCCGTCCCGATCTGGGCCGAGATGCGCGAGAAGTGCCCGATCGCACACACCGAGCGGCTCGGCGGTTCCTGGAACCCGACCCGGTTCGACGACCTCCGTGAGATGGCGAAGATGATCCCCGAGCTCAGCTCGCGGCAGGTCCTGGTGATGCCACCGGCACCCAATGCCCCCGAGCTCTCGCGCTATGAGCAGATGATCGCCGCGGCGCCGATCACCGCCGACCCGCCCCTGCACACGTGGACCCGGCGCATGCTGCTGCCGGCGTTCGCTCCCCGGGCCGTCCAGGCCTACTCGGAGTACACCGAGGAGCTCTGCCACCGCCTGATCGACGGCTTCATCGAGTCGGGGGAGTGCGATGGTGCCGTCGACTACTCCCAGCAGATCCCACCGCGCGTGATCGCGCACCTGATCGGGGTCGATCCGGGCATGGCCGACCAGTTCGTCGAGTGGGTCAACTCGCTCCTCGGCGAGGGGCTGGTGGACCCCGAGCGACGCATGAAGGCCCGCGACGAGCTCTTCGCCTTCCTCGGCGCCGAAGTCCAGAGCCGCATGGAGGACCCCAAGGAAGACCTGCTCACCGAGCTGATCTTCATGGAGCTGGACGACCCCGACGCCAAGATCACGCCTGAGGTCGTGGTCGGCATCGCCAACCTGCTGATCGTCGCCGGGATCGACACCACGTGGAGCTCCATCGGCTCCGCGCTGTGGCACCTGGGCACCAACCCGGGCGACCGCCAGCGTCTGCTCGACGAGCCCGAGCTGCTTCCGGTCGCGATCGAGGAGTTCCTGCGCTATTACGCCCCGGTCACCATGGCCCGCGTGGCCGAGACCGACATCGACTTCCAGGGCGTCCACATCAAGCAGGGCGACAAGATCCTGATGAATTTCCCGGCCGCCTGCCACGATCCCGAGCACTTCGAGGACCCGGACGAGTTCATCATCGACCGCGCGAAGAACCGCCACATCGCCTTCGGCTCGGGTGTGCATCGCTGTGCCGGCTCGAACCTCGCCCGCCTGGAGATGACCACCGCGGTTCGCGTCTGGCTCGAGCGCATCCCCGAGTTCGAGGTCAGCGACCGCGAGCCCATGAAGTGGGCCGGTGGCCAGGTCCGCGGCCCGCGCATCATGCCGATGTCGTTCCCGGCCGGCCAGAAGCGCTGACCTGACCGGTCGAGAGTCGTGCGCACGCTTGCCGTCGGCGAGGACGCCATCGAGGCCTACTACGCCGAGGGTCGGGCGCGAGCGTTCGAGATGGGCAACCGCGGCCCGCTGCGGTTCGTCGGCGACTGCGCGCTCCACCCGGACATCGTCGAGGCGTACTGGCGCACCGGCTTCTACGTCTTCGAAGGCGTGGTCGACGAGGACGAACTCGCCGACATGCGAGCCGACATCGCCGCCTTCAAGCGCCGGCTGCCGACCCACCGCGGCAGCGAGGTCGACATCAACGGCAAACCCGCCGTGGGCACCGGTCTTCGGAGCCATTCGGTCGTCTGGGGCAAGGCGCTGAGCGACCCCGTCGGTGGGACGAAGGCCTCGCACGGCCGCCACCCGGTGAAGATGCACGAACCCACGCCCGCCGACGACGCGCCCGACGAGGTCGTCTACGTGGTCGTGGGTTCACTCCAGTACATCGACGCCCACCTGCGGCTCTACGGGCATCCGGGGCTCCTCGGGATCGCCGCGGCGTTGAACGGTGACGACTTCACGCCGTTCAACGAGGGAATCTTCATGAAGGACCCCGGGGTCGGTCCGTCCGTGGCCTGGCACCGCGACGGCGTGACGCACTGGGACTCGCCCGACTGGGACCAGGGCTCGCACGGCTTCAACCTGATGGCCCAGGTCGAGGGGTGCGAGCCCGAGAACGGGGTCTGGGTGCTCCCCGGAACGCACAAGCAGCGGTCGGTGGATCTTGCCGAGCGCATGGAGGCCGTCGGCAGTGATCGACTGCCCGAAGCGGTTCCGCTGGTGTGCGAACCGGGTGATGTCGCCATCGTCAACCGGCAGGCGGTACACGGATCGTTCGCGAACACCAGTGATCGGCCCAGGACCACGCTGAATCTGGGGTTCCATCGGCGCCGGTCGGTGCTCGGCGCCATGGGCAGCGGCATCCACGGCATCCGCGGGGTGCTCGACGAGGAGCGCATCGCCGAGCGGTCGAAGGTGATCGGCTACGCAATCGCTGCCCGGGCGGAGCGGTACCCCGACGAGGAGCCCTTCGACTATCAGCCGTTGCGGGGTCAGCGCTTCGTGTGGGACGACGCCGCCCGCGAGGCGTTGCACGACTACAACGCCCTCGACCTGAGTATCTGACGGCCGACGCGCTGGCATGATGGGCCGATGGCGAGACACTCGACCCGGCCGCGCGCCGCGCCCGACCGCGACATCCCCGACGTCGAGTCGTTGCCGCTCGATCAGCGAGAGCGCCGCGACAGGATCGTCGACGCCGCCGTGACGATGCTCGGCGAGGTCGACTACGCCGACATCCAGGTGAAGGCCGTGGCAGCAGAGGCGGGTGTCGCACTCGGCACCCTGTACCGCTACTTCGGGTCGAAGGATCATCTGATGGCGGAGGCGCTGGTCCGCTGGTCCTCGGGCTTCCCGGCCCCCCAGGCTGTCGCGGCGACGGGCACCGTCGCCGAACGGCTGGCCGCCGTGTACGGCCGTGCCGCCGCGGCGTTCGAGCGCCAGCCGCGGTTCTACGGGGCACTGCTGCATCTGCAGACGACCACCGACCCGGTCGCCGCCGAGCTCTACGTCACCTTCACCAGCCGCCAGACCGACACCTTCGCGGCCGTGCTGCCGGATCTGTCGGCAGAGCTGCGGGTCGACATCGTCGACGTGATGAGTGCCGTGCTCAACCAGCTCGTCCGCAGTCGGCACGCCGGCACCATCACCGATGCCGACGTGAAGCGGCGCATCGAACGGACGGCGGACCTGATCGGCCGTGGGTGTGCTTGAAGTGAACTGAAACGTAGTTCTAGTCTTGCTCGCATGAGCGACCGCTACACGATCATCTCCTCGGACACGCACGCCGGCGCCAACCACGAGACGTACCGCGAGTACCTCGACCCGGGTTTCCGCGACGAGTTCGACGCCTGGCGGGAGAAGTACAAGAACCCCTGGAAGGACCTGCGCGACACCGACCTGCGCATCCGGAACTGGGACGACGATCGGCGCGACTCGGACCAGTTGGCCGACGGCGTCGTCGGTGAGGTTCTGTTCCCCAACACCGTGCCGCCCTTCTACCCGGGCTTCGTGCTGTTCGCGCAGCCGCCCAAGCCCGAGGAGTACCCCCGCCGACGTGCCGGCATTCAGGCCCACAACCGGTGGCTGGCGGACTTCTGCTCGCGCCGACCGGGCCGGCGCGCCGGTGTGGGCCAGATCTTCGTGAACGACATCGACGACGCGATCGAGGACGCCACCTGGATCAAGGAGAACGGGCTGACCGGCGGTGTGCTGTTGCCCACCGTGGCCCCGGACGTGAGCTGGGTCCAGCCGCTCTACGACCCCGCCTACGACCGCCTCTGGGCTGCGCTGCAGGACCTGGACATTCCGGTCAACCTCCACGGGGGCACCGGCTCGCCCAACTACGGCCGCTATCCGGCCACCCCGATGATCATGATCAGTGAGGTGCCGTTCTACGGCGTCCGCGCCTTCTCGCACATGCTGCTCGCCGGCGTGTTCGAGCGATTCCCCAAGATGAAGTTCGTCATGACCGAGATCGGGGCCTCCAACTTCCCGCCGATGCTCGAGAACCTCGACCGGATCATCAAGAGCGTGCAGAGCGGGGCCATCGGCGAGCTCAAGTACCGCCCCGAGGACGCACTGCCTCGGACCGCGACCGAGTACTTCCAGCAGAGCGTGTGGCTCGGAGCCAGCTTCCCGGGACCGAACGACGTGGCGGCCATGGAGCTGATGGGCGACGACCGGTTCATGTGGGGGAGCGACTATCCCCATGACGAAGGCACCGGCCCCTACACCCGGGAACACCTCCGCCAGGTCTTCTCCGACGTCGACGAATCGACGATGCGTCGAATCCTGGGCGAGAACGCTGCGAAACTGTACGGCTTCGACCTCGGCCTGTGCGACGAGCTGGCGGCAACGCACGGCCCGACGGTGGACGAGATCAAGGTGCCGCTCACCGAGCTGCCGGAGAACCCCAACTCTGCGCTGTTGAAGGGCCAGTCACAGCTCGTCGCCTGAGACGCCGTCGGCGGGCACGTACGATCGCTTCATGAGCGAGCCCGTCGAGCCGGTCCGGCTGGAGCCACCCGCCTCGCTGTCGATGCCGTTGGGTGAGGCGATGTTCACCCAACGCGCCATCCGGCGACTCGATCCCGATCGCCCGATCAGCGACGAGGACCTTCACACGATCGTGGACGCGGCCTCGAAGGCACCGACGGGCGGCAACGAGCAGCCGGTCCGGCTCCTCGTCGTGCGCGACCGAACTCGTATCGAGCAGTTCGGCCCGCTCTACCACGAGGCCTGGTGGGCCAAGCGCGCGGACGCCTACGGGTGGACGGTGGACCAGGAGCTTCCGGAGGACTCGCCCTACCGGCCCGCCGCCGGGTTGGCATCCGAGATCGGGCGCGCGCCTGTCGTCGTCCTCGTGTTCTCGACGGGGGCACCGGGGTTCTCGGTGTTCCCGGCGGTGCAGAACCTGTTGCTGGCCGCCCGGGGGCTGGGCATCGGATCGGTGCTTGACGACGCTGCATCCCACCGTGATGGACCGGGTGCACCACCTGTTCCAGGTCCCAGCCGACGTCCGGTTCCACTGTTGTGTGCCGCTCGGGTACCCGCGCGGCAACTTCGGGCTCACGAGCCGGCTGCCGACCCGCACGACGACCTTCTGGGACACCTGGGGTACACCGCCGCCCTGGTGATGGTCACGGCTCCGACGGTTCGTTGCGCTGTGCCGCCAGCGCCGTGGTGGTGCGGAGCTCCAGCTCCGGCAGGAACCGGGTGGCCACCGCGAAGGCAGCGACGATTGGGATGGTGACCCAGAAGACGGCGTTGGTGGCCACGGCCACTGCCGACTCGACCGCGGCGCGGAGGGCCGGGTCGAGCGCTTGGATGTCGTCGGGGGTCGACAGCAGGTCGTCCACGTCCACGGTGTCGGACACGTCGGCGAGCTCACCGTTGATGCGACTCGTCAGGAGCGCTCCGAACGCGGCGACGCCGACCGTCTGGCCGAGTGAACGGAAGAAGTTGACGGCGGCGGTACCGGCACCGAGATCCGGGAGCGCCAGCGAGTTCTGGACCGCCGTGGTCATCGTGGGGAAGGCGAGGCCCATCGAGAGCCCCATGAGCGCCAGCCAAGGAATGGCCGTGTACGCCGAGCTCTCGACGGTGAGGAACGTGAACGCCACCACGGCGGCAATGGTCAACAGCGGCGCCGCCTGGAGCACGATCCGGTACCGCCCGGTGCCGGTGGTGACCCGGCCAGAGATGTAGGAGCCAAGCGACACCGAGACGCCCGATGAGGCGAGGATGAGGCCGGCGGTGGTCGCCGCCTCGCCGAGCGAGACCTGGAAGAACAGCGGCATGAAGGACATCATCCCCATGCCAGCGGCGCCATAGACCACGTTGCCGCCGATGAGGATGCGGAAGGTGGGATTCCGGAAGAGCCGCATCGGGAGGAGCGGTTCGGGCGCCCGCAGCTCCCAACGAACGAAGGCGAGCGCACCGAGCGCCGCGACCGCGAGGAGGAGCACCACCTGCCACGACGCCCAGGGGTACGTCTCCCCGCCGAGCGCCAGGCCGAGGATCAGCGTGGTCACCGACGTGACCAGCACCGCGGCGCCCCGGACGTCGAGCTGGTGTTGTCGAGGGGGTAGCCGGAACGTGAGGTTGGCGTGGATCATGGCGAGGGCGAGCAGGCCGAGGGGCACGTTGATCACGAAGATCCATCGCCAGGTGGCCAGATCGACGAACACGCCGCCCACCACGGGGCCGAGCAGGGCCGCCAGACTGAAGTTCATCGTGTAGTAGGCCATGTACCGGCCTCGCTCGCGCGGCGAGAAGATGTCGCCGATCACGATGAAACCCATCGCCATGAGGCCGCCGCCACCGATGCCCTGGAGGCCCCGGGCGAGGATCAGCTGCCACATCGTCTGCGACGCGGCCGCCATGACCGACGTGACGATGAAGATGGCCAGTGCCGCTTCGGTGAGCCGGCGCCGCCCATACAGGTCGCTGAGCTTGCCGTAGAGCGGGGTGGCCGCCACCGATCCCAGCAGGTACGCCGTCAGGACCCAGGGCACCTGGTCGATGCCGCCGAGCTCGCCGGCGATCGTGGGGAGCGCCGTGGACACGGCCGTCCCGTCCAGCGAGCTGAGGAACGTGGACACCATCATCCCGGCGAAGACCAGGTGTCGTTGGCGCAGGCTCAGATCGTCGCGTGCGCCTTCCCCCTCCACGGTTCCAGAATCCCACCGGTCCGGCCCACCGTGCGAGTCGTTGCTCAATACGGCGACTCGTAGGCGTCCTTCGGCGCGTCGGGGACCACGGTGACCGACACGGCGTCGGCCTCCACGGCCCAGTCGCCCTCCAGCTCGGTGTACGGGGCGTCGGGTGGCTGCCAGACCAGATCCACGACCACCCAGGTGTCGTCCGCGAGCGCGGGGCCGGTGCCGTGGACCGAGACCTGCAGGGGGATGCCGTCGGCCGCACAGCAGCTCACGAGGAATCGCGTGAGCTTGAACCCGTCGGGGACACCGGGATCGTTGACTACCAGTCCCTCGAGGCGGACGGTCGTGTCCTCGAGGCTGCGCTCGTCGTCCCACAGGGCCCGGTCGACGAAGTCGAAGACCCGCATTTCGACGGGTCCCTGGGTGTCGTCCAGCGGCTCGTACTGCCGCGACGTCTCCGTCGGGGTGTAGGCCTCGACCCGGTCGGCCGCGGCCGCGCCGAGACCGGTGGGGGCAACCGACAACAGCACCACGACCGGCAGGATCAGGAGCCAGCCGACGGTCGGTGCCACCGGGCGGTCGACCGACTCGGGGTCACGCCGTTCCTCCCGACTGCCGAGGACCACCTCGTGCAACCCGAACGCCAGCAGCGCGACCGTGGCCAGGAGCAGCGGGATGCGCATCCGCTGCTGGACGAACCACCCGAAGCCGCCGGTCCACAGGAGGCGCGCGCTGATCGCACCCACCGCCAACATCAGCACCGCTCGTCCGGCGCGGTTCACAGCAGGACCTGTCCCACGACGACGGCGCTCACCACGGCGACCGCCAACGTGACGGGGGCGAACACCATGGCGAATCGCCGGCCGAACACGCCGGCGTGCATGGCGACGAGCTTCAGATCGATCACGGGGCCCACGACCAGGAAGACCAACCGCGACGACAGCGAGAACTGGGGGAGGCCGGCAGCCACGAAGGCGTCGGCCTCCGAGCAGATCGACAACAGCACGGCAAGCGCTGCGAACATCAGGATCGACAGCAGCTCGTTGTCGGCCACCGAGTCGAGCACGGAACGAGGGATGACCAGCTGGAGTGTCGCGGCCGCCATCGCCCCCACCACGAGATAGCCGCCCGCGTGCACCAGGTCCTTGGCGGCCACGTCGACGAAGCGCGCGAGCCGGCCGCCCCCGTGGTCATGGTCGTGCCAGTCCATGTCCAACAGCGAGGTGTTGTTCCATCGGGCCCACCACGACCCGACTGCGATGGCGGCGATGAAGGACGCGAGGAAGCGGGCCAGCACCAGCCGACCCTCGCCCGGGAACGCCACCGCGGTCGACACCAGCACGACGGGGTTGATGGCGGGTGCGGCCAGGAGGAACGTGAGCGCGGCCGCCGGAGGCGTGCCGGCGCGAACGAGACGCCCGGCGATCGGGACCGATCCGCACTCGCATCCCGGAAGCGCCATCCCAGCCACGCCGGCAGCCGGTACGGCGAGCACGGGCCGCTTCGGCACGAACCGCTGGACCAGGTCGGGTGAGACGAAGACGGCGATGAGCCCGCTGATCACGACGCCGAGAACGAGGAACGGCAGGGCCTGGATGCAGACGGAGACGAACAGGGTGGCCCACAGCCGGACCTCGTCGTTCTCGAACCAGCCGATCCGGTCGCGGACGAGCAAGGCGGCCGCCATCGGCACCACCAGGATCCAGGGCCCGAACGAGCGTCCCGAGCCGCCGTGGTGGTGATGGTCGTGCTCGACCGGAACGGTCGATTCCACGGACTGCGTCACACCGACGATGGTACGGCGTGGACAGGCCGAAGAGCGGTAGCCCAGGTCGCGGGGCGCAGGGCCGTGCAACGCGGCCGCCGGTGGCCGAGACTGGACCCCTTCAGGAAGGACCCCCATGGCACTCGACATCCAGCAGGCGTTGGCATGGGCGGACGGTCGCACTCCAGCGGTGCTGATCACCATCCGCTCCGACGGCAGTCCCCAGTCCAGCGACGTGGCCTACGCCGTGATGGACGACACCCTGGTGGTGTCGCTCACCGCCGACCGCGCCAAGACCGTCAACATGCGCCGCGACCCGCGGATCATCCTCCACGTGACCGCACCGGGGGACTGGTCCTACGTGGCGTTCTCCGGTGAGGCGGACCTCAGCCCGGTGACCACGGATCCGGCCGACGCCACTGCGGACGCGCTCGTGGCCTACTTCGAGCAGGTGACAGGAGGAGCGCACCCGGATTGGGACGAGTATCGAGCAGCGATGGTCGCCGAGGGCCGCCTGCTGCTCCGGCTCCGCCCGACCCGCGCCGTCGGGCAGATCCACGAGTGAGTCGGCGCTAGCGTCGGACGACGCCCCTGTGTTCCCGGAGGTTCCCATGGTCACCCTGCATCCCCGAGGTGTGAACCACCTCGCGCTGTCCACCACCGACATGAAGCGCCAGCTGAGCTTCTGGTGCGATGCGCTCGGGCTGCCGCTGAAAGCCCTCTACTGGATGCACGGGGTGGACGGCGCCTACCACGGCTTCGTCGAGCTCTCACCCGACAGCTACGTGGCCTTCGTGCAGCATCCCGACAACGGCGACGAGGTCGAGTTCGGTGTGAGTCATGCCAACGGTCCCGGCGGCGACGTTCGGGGCGGCACGATGCAACACGTGGCCTTCCACGTGGACACGCTCGACGACCTGCTCGCGATGCGGGACCGGCTGCGCTCCAGGGGCGTGCAGGTCCTGGGCCCCATCGACCACGGGTTCGTGCAGTCGATCTACTTCGAGGGGCCCGAGGGGCTCAACCTCGAGGTCGCCTGCGGGTCGGCCATCGACGACCGCGCCTGGGTCGACCCCGAGGTCGTGGCCCTCTGCGGCATCTCCGACGACGAGCTCGCGGCCATGCGCGCCCCCGAACCACACGTCGCCACCGCGGGGCCGGTGCCGCAGCCGACCCGACCTCACCCCGAGAACGTCCGGGCCCGGTTCGACCCCGAGGGCTACGCGCGCCTCGCTGCCGTACCGGACCAGGTCGTCTGGGACCGCTTCTCGGAGACCGAGCCGCCCGTCGCCGTGGACTGAGACCGGCCCGGCCTGGGCCGGGTCGGGGTCCCGGTAGGGTGACGCCGACCGACCCGGAGGACACTGACGTGACCGAGACGCAGAAGCTTCGACTCACCCAGTTCAGCCACGGCGCCGGTTGAGGCTGCAAGCTCGCCCCCGGCGAGCTCGCGCACGTGGTGCGCGATCTGCAGGCGAACCGACCCGACGAGCTGCTCGTGGGAACCGCCACCGGTGACGACGCCGCAGTGTGGCGCCTGGACGACGAACGCGCCCTGGTCTCCACCGCCGACTTCATCACGCCGGTGGTCGACGACGCGCGCACGTGGGGCCGCGTCGCCGCGGCAAACGCCGTGTCCGATGTGTACGCCATGGGCGGCCGACCCCTGTTCGCGCTGAACCTCGTGGGCTGGAACACCGACGCGCTGCCCACGGAGATGCTCGCTGAGCTTCTGGCGGGCGGGCAGGACGTGGCCGCCGAGGGAGGCTTCGTCATCGCCGGCGGGCACACCATCGACGACCCCGAACCCAAGTACGGCATGGCCGTCACGGGTGAGGTCCACCCCGATCGCATCCTCACCAACGACGGACTCCGCCCGGGCCAGGACCTGGTGTTGACCAAGCCGTTGGGCGTGGGCGTGATCACCACGGCGATCAAGGCCGACGTGGCCGACGAAGCCACGGCCGACGCTGCGGTGGCGTCCATGACGCGCCTGAACGACGTCGCGTCCCGCGTGGCCGTGGACGCAGGCGCCACCGGGTGCACCGACGTCACCGGCTTCGGCCTGCTCGGCCATCTGGGTCGCATGGCGCTCGAGTCCGGCGTCCGAGCCACCGTGGACTTCGAAGCGGTCCCGTTCCTGCCGGGTGCAGTCGATCTGGCGGGACAGGGGGTCATGCCGGGCGGGAGCCGACGGAACCTGGACTGGGGGCGTGAGATCCTCGCTGCCGGGCCGCACGACGAGCTGCATCAGCTCCTGATCGCCGACGCGCAGACGTCCGGTGGCCTGGTGTTCGGTGTGGATCCGGGTGAGACCGATGGGGTCCTGGCCGAGCTGCGGGCGTCGGGGCACACCGCGGCCCGGATCGGCACCGCAGCGGCGGGCTCGCCGGGCGTGACCCTGCGCTGAGACCGACGGGGCCGCGGAGCCCACACCGCTGCTCTAGGGTCTGGACGCTCGGGACACCTGCGGAGGCGGATCAGCATGGCCAATGACCTGTTCGAGGACGCTGTGGGGCGTCTGCGCACGCTCGCCGGGCGCGTGGAGCTCCCGGACGAAGCACTCAAGATCCTGGAGGCGCCACAGGCGGTCCTCCAGGTCTCGGTACCGGTGCGGATGGACGACGGCAGCCTGGAGGTGTTCCAGGGGTACCGAGTGCGGCACAACAGCCTGCTCGGGCCGACGAAGGGTGGCATCCGCTATCACCCCGACGTGTCGCTGTCGGAGGTCAAGGCCCTGGCGCTGTGGATGACCCTGAAGTGCGCCGTGGTCGGTATCCCGTACGGCGGCGGCAAGGGCGGGGTGGCGGTCGACGCGAAGTCGCTGTCACCCATGGAGCTCGAACGCCTGAGCCGCCAGTTCGTCGCCGCCATCGCCGATCACATCGGCCCCGAGGTCGACATCCCCGCGCCCGACATGTACACGAACGCCATGGTCATGGGCTGGATGTCGGACGAGTACTCCAAGATCTCTCGACGGCACGAGCCCGGCGTGTTCACCGGCAAGCCGATCTCGCTCGGCGGCAGCCTCGGCCGAGACGACGCCACCGGCCGCGGCGCATATCACTGTGTGAAGGTGCTGGAGGAGCGGAACGGCTGGGATCCGGCGGCGACGACGGTGGCCGTCCAGGGATTCGGCAACGGGGGCCAACACGTGGCCCGGTTGCTGCATGCCGATGGGTACCGGGTCGTGGCGGTCAGCGATTCGGCCGGTGGCGTGCTGAAGCCGGACGGGCTCGACATCCCCAGCGTCGCGCAGTTCAAGAACGACACCCGCCGGCTCGAGGCGGTGTACTGCGAGGGGTCGGTCTGCGAGCTGGTCGACGCGGACGACATCACCAACGACGAGCTGCTCGAGGCCGAGGTCGACATCCTGATCCCGGCAGCGCTCGAGAACCAGATCACGGCAGCCAATGCCGACCGGATCGCTGCCGGAACCGTTGTCGAGGTCGCGAACGGCCCGACCACCCCCGAGGCCGATGCCATCCTCGACCGGCGCGGCGTGAAGGTGGTGCCCGACATCCTGGCCAATGCCGGCGGGGTGACCGTGAGCTACTTCGAGTGGGTCCAGAACCGGGGTGGGCTCCACTGGCCGCTCGAGGAGGTGCACCGGCGGTTGGCCGAGATCATGGTCCGCGAGGCGAACGAGGTCTACGACCTGGCGGACCGCTCGGGTATCTCCTACCGCGCGGCGGCCTATTCGCAAGCGCTCGGTCGGCTGGGCCGAGCCACCTCCGACAAGGGCACGCAGGACTACTTCGGGCGCTGACGTCCACCCGACCATCGATCGCTGCAGGGCTATGGTCGGCGGCGAACCCGGACCGACCGGCAGCAGGGGGGACTCGTGCTCAATCGCCTCGACGACTATCCGATTCATCAGACACCCGAACCCATCGCGCACCCGGCGACGTCCGACCCGAACTTCTACGACCGCACCTGGTTCAACGCCTACAACGACGACGGTACGCAGTACTTCGGTCTCGGCATGGCGGTCTACCCCCATCGCGGCATCCTCGACTGCCACTTCAGCGTCGTCGAGGCCGGCGGTCGCCAGCACTGCTTCTACGCCTCCCGACGGGCTCCCCAGGAGCGGACGGACATGACGGTGGGCCCCTTCCGACTCGAGGTCGTCGAGCCCCTGCGGGAGGCCCGGGTGATCATCGACGACAACGAGAGCGGCATTGCATGTGACGTGACGTTCTCGGCGCGAACCTCCGCCATTCAAGAGGCCCGCCAGATCCTGTGGCAACGCCAGCGACGGAGCATGGACGCGACCCGGTTCGCGCAGTTCGGCCGATGGAGCGGCACCGTCGTGCACCCCGACGGGGAGGTGACGATCGATGCTGCGTCGTGGCGGGGAACCAAGGACCGCTCGTGGGGTGTTCGCGGCGTTGGTGAGCGGGTACCGATCGGCGCGCCGGTCATGCCGAACGGGTTCTTCTTCCTGTGGGCACCGCTGCAGTGGGACGATCACATCTCCCACGCGGTCTTCTTCGACGGGATGGACGGCGAGGCGCTCGTGCGTGAGGCGCTGACCTCGCCGCTGTACTCGTCACCCGGTGACATCCCCGACGAGCTCGACGACGTGGTCACCCGCATGGCGACGGCCGTGCATCGGCTGGAATACGAACCCGGCACCCGCTGGATCCGCCGGGCCGAGCTGGACTTCATCGACCTGCACGGTGGCGTACGGACCATCGAGATGCAGCCCGAGCTCCGGTTCCAGTTCAAGGGGCTCGGCTACGGGCACCCCACCTGGGGTCAGGGCATGTGGAAGGGCGAGCTCGAGGTCGCAGGTGAGAGCTTCGACCCGCTCGAGCTCGACCCGCTCGAGCCCGAGAACATCCACAACCAACAGGTCGTGCGGGTGACCGACGGCGAGCGGCACGGGATCGGCGCGCTCGAACACATCGTCATCGGTCCATACGCGCCGGGCGGGTTCAGCGACTTCCTCGACGGCGCGTCCTGACGCGTCGTCGCCCCGTCGTCCGCCGAGACCTTCCCGCCTGGAGACCACGTGCTGAGTGCACCTTCGGACGTTCTCGTCCCCGAGCTGACCGAGCTCAACCGGCTGCCCGCTCGGGCACCGCTGGAGCCTCAGCCGACTGCTGATGCCGCTCGGGCAGGGGAGCCCTCGCCGTGGCGGCGTTCCCTCGACGGGCGCTGGCGTTTCCGTCTGGTGGGCCACCCCGACGCAGCCCCCGCCGGCTGGCAGGCACCCGACCACGAGGATCGCAAGTGGGACGAGATCGGTGTCCCGGGGGTCTGGACGCGGCAGGGCCAGGCCGATCTGCCGATCTACACCAACGTGCAGATGCCGTGGCTCGGGGTGGAGCCTCCCGCAGGTCCCCGAGCGCACAACCCGACAGGACTGCACCGCACCCGCTTCCGGGTACCGCAGGGACTGGAGCGGGTCGCCAGGGTCGTGCTGCACGTCGGCGCCGCGGAGAGCGTCCTGTTGGTCTGGTGCAACGGTGATGTTCGTGGGCATGGGGAAGGATTCGCGGCTGCCGTCGGAGTTCGATCTCACGGCCCACCTGGTGCGTGGCGAGAACGTGTTGGCGGCGATGGTGATCCGGTGGAGCGACGCCACCTGGATCGAGGACCAGGACCACTGGTTCCACGCCGGAATCCATCGTTCGGTGCACCTGGAGGCGCGGGGCGAAGATCGGCTCGACGACCTGGTCGTGGTCGGGGACTACGACGCAGCATCGGTGCGGGGCTCGCTGGCGGTCACCGCGCATGTGTGCGGCGAGCGGGCGGCACGGGTGCGGGTGTGGCTCGAGACCACTCGCGGCAAGCGGCTGGGGCAGCCGGTGGAGGCCGCGGTACGTCGCCCTCAGCCGGGTGGGGCTCGGGGCACGATCGTGACGGCGTACGTGCATCAGGGCTGCCAGGCGACACTGCGGCTGGACGGGTTGCGCGTCGACGCCTGGAGCGCCGAGCATCCGACCCGGTATCGGGTGATGACCGAGCTCGTCGACGGCGATGGTGCCGTGATCGAAGCGCACGCCACCTGGACGGGATTTCGTCGGGTCGAGATTCGTGATCGGCGCCTGCTCGTCAACGGCAGGAACGTGATGATTCACGGCGTCAACCGGCACGATCATCATCCCGAGACGGGCAAGACCTCGACCGTGGACGAGATGCGTGAGGAGTTGGTGCTGATGAAGCAGCACAACCTCAACGCGGTCCGCACGGCGCACTACCCGAACGACCACCAACTCCTCGACCTGTGTGACGAGCTCGGGCTCTACGTCGTGGACGAGGCGAACTGCGAGTCGCACGCCCGCCTGGCGTCGCTGTCCCACGACCCTCGCTACCAGACCGCGATCATGCAGCGCCTCCAGCGCATGGTCCTACGCGACCGGAACCACCCATGCGTGATCGGGTGGTCCGTGGGGAACGAGGCCGGCGGCGGTCCCGCGTTCCCGGCCGGAGCGGTGTGGGCGCGGGCCCAGGACCCGACCCGGTTCGTGCAGTACGAGGGCATGTCGACCGCTCGGGACGTCCAGGAGGGGCTCGACCGGGCGTTGCGCCACGAACCACCCACCCGGCCTGAACGCGACACCAGCGACGTGTTGGCGCCGATGTACCCGTCGATCGACACCATCACCGCCTGGGCCCGCTGGGCGGAGTCCTCCGGCGGCGACGACCGACCGCTGATCATGTGCGAGTACTCGCACGCCATGGGGAACTCCAACGGGTCACTCGCCGAGTACGTGGCCGCCATGGAGGCCGAACCGGCGCTGGGCGGCGGGTTCATCTGGGACTGGCGCGATCAGGGTCTGGCCGAAGTCGACGATCAGGGCAACGCGTACTGGGCCTACGGAGGCCACTTCGGCGAGGAGATCCACGACGGGAACTTCTGCATCAACGGGCTCGTGGGGCCCGATCTGCTGCCGCACCCGGGGCTCCGTGAGTTCCAGTGGGCGATCCGTCCGGTGGCGGTGGCCCATGTGGCGGGCCGCCGCGTCCGGGTGACGAACCGCAGGACTTTCGAGTCCACGGCCGACCTCCGGATGGCCTGGACCGTCCTGATCGACGGGGAGGCGGTCGAGGATGGGACCGTCGACGTCGACGTCGCGCCCGGAGCCTCTCGCACGGTCACGATCCCGATGCGGACCCGGGCCCGCGCCGGTGTCGAGACCCACCTGACGATCACGTGGCGCACGCGCCGCCGGTGTGCGTGGGCACCGTCGGGCCATGTCGTCGCCTGGGACCAGATCGCGTTGACCCCCGACGCGCCGGCCGCCCGGCCGCCGGCTCGACGCACCGCGCCCGCCGTCGACCTCGCCGACGGCGCGATCGCAGCCATTCGCTTCGGGGACCGGGTGGTGGTCGAGGGCGACGTGGTTGCGTCGCTGTGGCGCGCGCCCACCGACAACGACGGCATCGCCTCGTTCTTCGGCGGCGATGTCACCACCGGCGTCCTCTCCCGTTGGAAGGCGTGGGGGCTCGACCGACTGGCCGTCGAAGTGGACGACCTGCACGTCTCGAAGGCCGGCCGGCAGATCGTCCGGCGCACCCGCCTGGTCGGGGTCGACGACGAGGCAGTGCACGTGACCCGGATCGCATTGTCCGAGGACTCGGTGACCTTTCGCGAGCGGCTGGAGGTCCCGAGCTCGTGGGACGATCTGCCCCGCGTGGGGGTCCGCTTCGTCGCGCCGGCGGCCCTCGACAGGCTGGAGTGGTTCGGGCTCGGACCCGACGAGACGTACCCGGATCGGGCGGCAGCAGCCACCGTTGGCCGATGGTCGTCGACGGTGGCCGAGCAGTACCACCCGTTCGTCAAGCCGCAGGATCACGCCAACCACGTGCAGACACGGTGGTGTGCGCTGCGCTCCCGGAGAGGCGGGTTCTCGATCGGTGCCGATCGCCTCTTCAGCTTCTCCGCTCGACACCACCACGACCGCGAACTCGCAGCAGCGACGACCCTCGCGGAGCTGGCGCCCGGCCCCGGCATCGAGGTGCACGTGGACGCGGCGATCCGCGGTGTCGGCACCGGCGCCTGCGGTCCGGACACGCTGGCGCCCCATCGGGTCGGTCCGGGCGTGTGGTCGTGGACCTGGACGCTGCGGGCGTGGTGACGGCGGTCAGCCCGCGGTGAGTGCGTCGAGGTACGGCGACATGTCCCAGCCCGGCCAGCGACCGGCGACGTCCCGGACGGTCTGATCACACCAGTACTCGTCGCCCGGCGCGGGGATCCCGACGAGTTCGCGCTGGCGCGGCGACATGTCGGCCAGGATCTCGGCCCACGGTTCCCGGAGGGCGGTGTCGGGCCAGGCCATCTTTCCCTGCCAGGGTTGCCCGCGAGGCTTGTAGTCGGCCATGTAGATGAACCGCGCCCGCCCGGTGCCGGTCATCGCGGAGCCGCGGTGGAAGACATCTGGCCGGTACAGGAACAAGGTTCCCGCCGGTCCCGTCAGCGGCACTTGTGCGTCCCACAGACCAGGCCACTGATCGGCGGCCGCCACGCGGACGCTCATCGGGATGTCCCGGGTGAGATCGGCGGGAACCACCATGGTCGGCCCGTCCTCGAGGGTGACGTCCGAGAGCAGAAGGATGGTGGTCATCTGGAGCCACCGGCCGTCGGCGCGTGGAACCACCATCATGTGGTTGCCGTAGTCACGATGCAGCATCTGGTCGTAGTCGACGGCTCCGCTGTACTTGGCCCACAGCTCGACCTTGTACAGGTCGACCTCGGTGGTGCCGTGGAACCGTTCCGCGGCGCTGATCAGCTCCGGGTGATAGGCGATCCGGTTCAGCTCGATCGACTGGTACGGATACTTGAGGTTGCCCGTGAACTGCGTCTCGACCAGATGCGTGTAGCGCTCCGGCTTGGCGTGGTACTGGTCCCTGGTGGGGAACTCGTCGGCCAGCGGGCCGGCGAGCGAGCGCAGCTCGTCGGCGTCGAGGAAGGCGTCGACTCGGGTGAAGCCCTGGGTTCGGAGCTCGTCGATGGCGGCGTCGGAGATGGTGGTCACGTGGAACTCCCGGATGGTGATCCGCCGGCGTCAGGTACTGCGATCGTAGCGATCGAGGTCGAACAGCCAGTGCGGTTCCCGGCCTGACGCGAACCGGTCGAGCTGGTCGATCACGCGTTGTTGCATCGGCGTGAGGGTCGAGCGTTGGGGCCACGCGTCGCCGCCCTCGTCGGACAGCTGATGAAAGGTGAAGGTCACGTGGGGCGATCGTCGGAGCGGGTGGTCGGCGGGGAAGTGATCGGGCCCCTCACCGTCCAGCACGTCCAGGCCGGCCCGGAGTCGGCCGGTCGCGAGCTCGGCGAACAGTGCATCCTGGTCGATGATCTCGCCGCGGGCGGTGTTGACCACGACGGCCCCATCGGGGAGGCGGGCAAGGTGGTCGGCTGTCACCAGACCATGGGTGTCGGGGGTCAGACCGGCATGGATGACCAGGGCCTCGGCCCGGTTGCAGAGGGCCTCCAGCGACGGGACCGGCTCGACGCCCGTCGGGAACTCGTCGACATGCGGGTCGTGGGCGAGCATGGTGGCACCGAAGGGACGGAGCATCTCCACGAAGCGTCGTCCGATCGCGCCCAGGCCGACGATGCCGACCACCAGGTCTCGAAGCGTGCCGGTTCGAGACCGGTCGAACGTCCACGCGCCGTCCACTTGCGCCTGGCGGATCAACGGCATGTCGTGGACACAGGTCAACAGCAGGGTCATGGCGGACTCGGCGACCCCGAACGCCGGGAGGTCGCCCCAGTTCGAGACTCGAATGCCCGCGTCCACGATCTCGCGCGGCACGATCTGGCGAATCGTGCCGGAATAGCTGCAGACGTACACGAGCGCCCCCGGATCGCGCGCGAGCTGCGGGGGGAGCGGTCGGGCGTCCCAACCGACGAGGGCGACGTCGTGGTCGGCCACGATCGCGGCGACGTCGTCATCGCCCAGCGCGCCGGCCTGCTCGACGAGGGTGAGCCGGCCTCGCTGCTCGATGGCATCGACGAAGGCGTTCGTCCAGACCTTCGGCATCCGCCCACCACGTGCGAGGTGGACGATGCGCGGTTCGGTCACCACTGGTAGGCGGCGACGTGCTTCTCGAGAACTCGACCGTCGAAGGCCCGGGTGGCGGGACCCCCGCCGGCGCCGTAGCAGACGTGCAGCGGGAGCAGATGCTCTTCTCGCGGGTGGTTGTAGCGGGCTTCGGGCGCCTGGTCCCACGCCTCCAGCTGGGCCCGGCGTGCCGCCTCATCGAGGTCGGGGTCGGTGCACACACGGTCGAGCCAGGCGTCGAACGCCTCGTTGCCCTCGTCGATGCCGCTGGCCGGATTGGCCGGGCCGAACGCCTGCATGTTGTGGAAGCTCAGACCCGATCCCAGGATCAACACGTCGTCGTCGGCGACCGGCGCGATCGCGGCGCCCATGTCGATGTGCCTGCCGGGGTCGAGGTCGCCGAGCATCGAGAGTTGGACCACCGGGATCGACGCGTCGGGGTACATCAGCATCAGCGGCACGAACATCCCGTGGTCGAAGTCGCGCTGGCCGTCGAGCTCGGGGGAGAAGCCGGCCCCGCGAAGGAGATCGGCCAGGTGGTTCGCCAGCTCGGGAGCCCCGGGGGCTGGATAGCTCAGCTCGTAGGTCTCGGGCGGAAACCCGTAGTAGTCGAAGTAGAGGGCGGGATTCGGGGCGGCCGTGACGGTGGGGTGTGGGCACTCCCAGTGGGCGCTGACCACCACGATCGCGCGCGGTCGGCCGAGCTCGGCCTCGGTTCCGCGGAGGTAGTTGACGATGCCGTCGTGCGAGGGCTCGCCCATGAGGGGCAGGGGCCCACCGCCGTGGGGGATGTACAGGATCCGTCCGGTCATGCCACGACGATACGGGATCGGGCGAACCTGTTGGTCACGCAGTCCTGGGGACGGTCATGGGGGCGACGATGTCGGCGATGGGTTCGTCGGTGCGGGTTGTCGCCGGCCGCTCAGTCCGGGGGGTCGGTCATGCGGGCGAAGATGTCGGAGACGGGTTCGTCGGTGCGTCGGGCGACCATGCCGATGAGGTGCGTCGCCACATCCATGCCCCCCTCGGTGTCCCGGTCGCGTTCGGGACGGTTCATCTGGGTCGCCGGCACATCGAGCGAGAACGTCTGGCGTTGTGGCAGGTGGCAGGTGTGGTCGTCGCAGGACTGCCAGCGCACCGAGCCGGTGATCCGTTGCACCTGACCACTCTCGTGGTCGATCAGTGCTCGGCCGAGGTGGGCGACCGGGATCCGGATGGTCACGTCGCCCTCGAAGATCTGCAGGGTCTCACCCGTGCCCTGGAGCGTGTGGGGCGAGGTCGGCGGCAGCACCGGGTCGCGGATCAGCAGGCCCGGCTGGGCGTCGATCTCGACCGAGGTCGCCACCATGCCGTCCGGCACGGGTTCGCCGTACAAGTGCTGACCGGGGGGCACGGCGAGCCGCACGACAAGGTCGTGCACGATGCCGGGATGGAAGACGCCACCGTCGAAGCGCACGTCGACCGCGACGGACGCGGGGTCGGTCTCCAGCGCCGGCAGGTCGATCTGCTCGCCGAGTGCCGAACGCAGGAGCTGTGCGGCGGAAGCTCGGAACTGGAGGCGGTTCTCGAAGAACTTGGCGGTCACCACGCCGTCGCCGTCGATCACGTAGCTCCCCGGGAAGGGGATCCCGTGCCACGGGTGGTCGTCCTCGGCGATGAGGGTGTTCAGAATGCCGAAGCGGCGGATGACCTCGCTGTCGGGATCCGCCAGCAGGGGAAAGGTCACGCCGTGCGCTCTCGCATAGTCGGCCAGGGCGTCGGGTTCGTCATAGCTGATGGCGTAGAGCGCGACGCCTGCGTCGGCGAAGCGCGCGGCGTGCTCCTGCAGCTCGACGAGCTGCGTGCGGCACGGTGGTCACCACACGGCGGAGCGGTAGAAGACGACCACGGCCGGGCGCCCGCCTCGGTCGGCGTGGACGTCGACGGGTTGGCCTCGGTGGGACGGTGCGACGATGTCGGGCAACCGCTCGCCCAACGCCGGTCCCGTCGGGAAATCGCCCAGCGGGTCCTGCCGGGGTCCAACGCCCGGCTTTGCGGGTCCGAGCAAGCCGTACTCGTCCTCCCACAGACCCGACTCGTGGCGGACAGCGACAGGATCGGGATTGCGTGCAGCCTGCATCGGCTGGAGCCTAGTGGTGGGTCTGGGCCCACGGCAGTGGCGGCCGGCGCAGGGCCCACACCATGCCCCCGATCGCAGTGCTGCTTGTTTGTAGTGGGTACTGCGACTAGGGTCGCAGTGACCACTACAAACGCCCTGGAGATCGCTCATGCCCCTCACCGAAGCCGATGCGTCCGCCCTCTTCCGCAGGGCACCCGACGACCTGATCGAGGTGGGTCGCGACGCCGTCGCGTACCGGCGCGTGGGTTCGGGCCCAGACGTCGTCTTCTCGCATGGCTGGCCCGTCAGCGGTGCCACCTTCCGGCGGCTCCTCCCACACCTGGCCGATCACGTCACCTGTCACCTCGTCGACTACGTGAGCACGGGTTCGAGCCGGTTCACTGCCGACTCCGACGTGTCGGTCCGAGGACACATCGACGCGCTGCGAACCACCATCGACCACCTCGGCCTGGAGAGCGTCGCCGTCGTCGGCCACGACAGCGGCGGCCTCATCGCACGCCACGCCCTCGCCGGCGACCCCAGGGTCCGCAGCATGGGCCTGATCAACACCGAGCCGGCGGTCGGTGTGAGTTGGCGCTTCAAGACCTTCCTCATGAATCGTCACGTACCGGGGTTCGGACGGTTGCTGGGCTGGCTGGCCGGCAAGCCGTCGCTGCGCCGAACGAAGCTGGTCCTGGGTGACGCGTTCGTGGACCGGTCGCTCCTCGACGGCGAGTTCGACGAATTCTTCCTCCGGCCTCTCCACGAAGACCCGGCGCGGCAGACCACGGCGGTCCGACTGCTGAAGAGCTTCGACACGCGCTTCCTGGACGAGTTGCGCGATCTTCACGCTCGGCTCGATGTGCCAGTGCAGTTGGTGTGGGGCGTCGAGGACCCGTTCTTCCCGCTCGCTGCGGCCCGTGCCGACCTCGCGACCTTCCCGGACGCTCGGCTCGCGGAGATCGAGGGGGCCGGGCTCTTCTCGCACGAGGAACGGCCCGCCGAGGTCGCGGCCGCGCTGCTCCCCGTGCTGGCGGCGAGTGGGTGAGCCGACAGTCGGACCGAGTCGCTCCATGGCATCGATCGCCTCCATCCCCTTCAGGCTCTGCATCGCCACCGGAGCCATGGCCTGGAGCAGCGCGGTGGTGTGTGAACGCCCCCTCGGACCGCCGAAGAGTTCGCAGACCCGGTTGGTGAAGCCACGGGTGATCGAGAGGCCGACCAGGCTGCCGTAGTGGTCGATGACCGCCGGGCAGGTGTCGTTCGGGTGGGTGCGGAACTCGGTGCGTGCACCGACGATCTCGAGGTCGGGGATGGTGACCTCGATGGTCACGCACATGTGGGGGATCGTGAGTGGCTCCGGGTCGTGGGGAATGAACAGGCCGCGTGGCTTCTGGTCACGGAGCGCGCCTTGCACCAGAAGGCGATCGGCCGCGAGACGACACGACTGCACCCGGTACTCGCGGTTGTGCATCAGGGGGAGCGCCCCGGCCGGCGGGTCCGGGAGAATCGAGTCGTCGCGGAACGTCATGGCCGCATCGTCGGAGGCACGCTCGTCGGGGACGCGCCCGGAAGATCGCCAGGTAGCTTGACGCGCAGCATGGCGACGACGGCGGGTGATCGAACCAGAGCGACGGGCGGTGCGCCGCCGTTGTTCACCCGCGAGTTCCTCCTCCTGATCCTCGTGGGAGCCACCAATTCGCTGGGCACCGGAGCCCTCAACGCGCTCCTACCGCCGTTCGTGGTCGACGAGTTGGGCGGCACCGAGGCCACCGCCGGCGTGGTCATGGGTTCGATGGCGATCACCGCGCTACTCAGCCGGGCGCTCCTCGGGCGGGTCTCGGATCGGCGCGGCGCTCGGCGACTCATCGGCAGCGGCGCGGCGCTGACCGGGGCCGGCCTGCTGTTGCTGGTCGTCTGGCCCTCCGTCCCGGGCGCCATCGCGAGTCGGCTGGTCATGGGTGCGGGCAACGCCGCCTTCTTCATCGGGACCTCGGTGCGGGCGATGGAGCTCGCGCCCGACACGCGACGCAGCCAGGCGGCCGCGTACAACCTCATCGCCTTCCACGTCGGGATGGGGTTGGGGCCGACGCTGGGGGAGTGGGTCCTCGATCGCTCGAACTACGACGTCGCCTGGCTGTTCATCATGGCGATGACCACGGCCGCCAGCGCGCTGTCCTGGGGGCTCTCGTACCGGCCCGGCGATCCCGACGCCGAGCCGTCACCGCTGGTGCACCGCAACGCGGTGTGGCCGGGCGTGGTCACCCTCTTCGGCGTCTTCGCCTTCAACGGGTATCTGATGTTCGCTGCCCTGTACGCAGATGAGATCGGCCTCGACAACGTCGGACCCGTCTTCATGGTGAGTTCCGGAACGATGATCGTCGCCCGCGTCCTGTTCGGTCGGGTGCCCGACATCGTCGGTCCGATCCGGGCCGGCAGTGTGGCCTTGGTGGTCAGTGTGTTCGCGGCGGCGCTCCTGGCGCTGTGGGACGAACCCGTCGGGCTCTTCGTCGGTGCTGCGCTGGTGGCGTTGGGCCTGTCGCTCCAGTCACCGTCGTTCATGGTCATCGCCGTCGAGGGGGTGAGTGTCCGCGAGCGCGGTTCGGCCATGGCGACCTACACGGCGTTCTTCGACATCGCGAATGCGCTGATCGGACCGGTGATCGGGGTCATCGTGGCCACGTCCGGCTACCGAGCCGCGTTCCTCACCGCTGCGGGAGCGAGCGCCGTCGCGCTCGTCATCCTGCAGACGATCGTGGCCCCCGCGTGGCGGCGACAGGCGTCGTCGGCCTGACCCGGCTCGTCGCCGCGGCCTTCGGCGGCTGATCGCGTCAGGCTCGGCCCGTCACGTTCACGCGCTGGGGCTCGATCGTGAGGATCCAGCGATGGTCGTCGGGACCGTCGCTGGGCGGCCCCTGGGCGCCGTAGTGTGCTCGGACCCGGGTGACGAACGCCTTGTCCGGGTCGGGCTCGAAGGTCACGTGTCCGCGGACCTCGACGGTGTCGATCATCCGGTCCGGACTCATCAGGAAGAACGTGCAGGCCGGGTTGGCCCGCAGGTTCCGGTACTTCTTGCGGTGTTCGAGCAGCGAGAAGCGGATCGAGCCCTGGTCGAAGAGATACCACATGCCGGTCGACTGGGGCAGGCCGCTGGGGGCGATGGTGGTGATGACGCAGCCGAGTGGCCGGCTCACCAGGTCGAGGTGTGAATCGGGGATCTCCAACATGGTGGTGCGAACCTACGGTGACCGCGGTCCGAGGGCAAGGATCACCGACGGAGGGGCCCGAGCACCCCGTCGGCCTCGAGGCGGTCCAGCCGTTCGCTGTCGTAGCCGACCTCGCCCAGGAGTTCCCGACCGTGTTGGCCGATCAGGGGCGCGGGCGACGGCTCGTCGATGGGCGTGGCCGAGAATCGCTCCGGGCTGGGGATGATCCGGTGCCTGCCGACCACGGGATGGTCGCCCAGCGGCAGCTCGGCGACGATGTCGTCGAGGGTTTCGGCGACCGCGGCTGGGATGGCGTGGCGTTCGCAGAACGCGAGCCACTCGGCGGTCGTGCGGGTCGCGAGCACCTCGGCGACGTCCCGGTACAGGCTGTCGCTGTTCGTATAGCGGCCCCCGGCGGACACGAAGCGCTCGTCGTCGACGAGGTCGGCCCGGCCGCCTTCCCCGAAGATCGCGTTGTAGTGCTCCTTGTCGTAGGGCAGCACGTTGATCCAACCATCGAGCGTCGGCTGTGGTCGCCGCTGCGGGGTGAGGATTCTGGGGTAGCCGGCGGGCGCCACCGGTGGCTCCGAGATCGCACCCGCCCCGTGCTCGACCAGGACGAACGAGCGCATGGCGTCGATCATCGGGATCTCGATGAACTGGCCCTCGCCCGTGGCCGCCCGATGCACCATCGCGGCCAGGATGCTGTTGACGATCGTCATGCCGGCGACCTTGTCGGCGACCAACGTCGGGAAGAGGCTGGGTTCATGGCCGGCGAGGCGGTAGATGTCGCCGACCCCGGACGCGGACTGGATGATGTCGTCGTACGCCGGCGCCTCGGCCTGGTCGCTGTCGGAGGGGTACCCGTGCGCCTGGCAGTAGATCACGTCGGGGCGAACGGCTCGGACGGCGGGCTCGTCCAGGCCGAGGCGGCGCACCGGACCCGGCCGCAGGTTGGTGATCACGATGTCGGCCGTGGCGGCGAGGTCGAGGCACGCTCGGCGACCGTCGTCGTGCTTGAGGTCCAGGGCGATGCTCCGCTTGTTCCGCAGCAGGTTGAGCGCGATGCCAGACAGTTCCGGGTGCGGTCCTCCCCCCATGGCTCGGTGCCGCTCGCCCAGACGCCCTTCGACCACGATGACGTCGGCGCCGAGGTCGCCGAGGACGCGGGACGCGAGTGGTCCCATCACGACCGAGGTGAGATCCAGGACCCGGTGGCCCGCGAGCGGGCCGCTCCTGGGGCGCTCGCTCATGCCATGGTGAGGCCGCCGGAGACCGACAGCGTCTGGCCGGTGGTGTAGGCGGCGGCTTCTGATGCGAAGTACACGACGGCCGGCGCCACCTCTTCCGGTTGGCCGAGGCGCTTCATGGCGGTGGCATTCGCCATGGCGGCGATCACGCGTTCGCCGTCGTCGTTGGCGTCGGCGATCTCGCTGAGGAGCGGGGTCGCAGTGGGCCCCGGGCAGACGACGTTGACGGTGATGCCCTTGCGTGCGACTTCGCGCGCCAAGGTCTTCGAGAAGGCGATGGTCCCGCCCTTGGCTCCGCTGTAGACGGCTTCGAGGGACGACCCGACGCGGCCGGCGTCCGACGCGATGTTCACGATTCGGCCCCAGCCTCGGTCGATCATCGCGGGGACCAGGGCGTGGGTGGTCCGCAGCATGCCCTTGTAGTTGATCTCGATGATGCGGTCCCAGAACTCCTCGTCGGTGTCGACGAACTTCATGAACCGGTCCCAGCCGGCAGCGTTGACCAGCACCTCCGTGGGACCGAACTCGTCGGCGACCTGGCGACACCCCAGGGCGACCGAGTGGGTGTCGGTGATGTCCATCGCCACCGAGATCGCGTCCCCGCCGGCGTCGGTGATCTCGTTGGCCGTCGCCGCGGCCCCGGCCCCGTTGATGTCGGCCACGGCGACGCGCCGCTCGGCGCCGGCGAGGGCCAGGCAGATCTCGCGGCCGATACCGCTCGCTCCGCCGGTGACCAGGGCCACTCGTGTCGTCATCGATCCCCCTGGGGCTCGCCGGCGCGGACGGCTCGGGCCACCTCGCCCCAGCGGCCCAGCGCGGCGGGGTCCTCTCGCATCTGTCGCTCGCCCATGTAGGTGACGACGCGGGTGGCCGTGGTGCCGTAGCGATCGAGCAGCCGATCGGCGACGTCGTCCCAGGAGGCCACCACTGCGTAGTGCTCGAGCATCTCGTCGGTGATCAGGTCGCCGAGGGTGTCCAGCTCACCGGCCTTCATCTGCGCGCGGATGCGCCCAGTCGTGCCTTCGAAGCCCAGGTCGTCGAACTGGAACGCGTAGTTGGGTGTGCTCCCGTAGAACGCGATCTGGCGTCGGGCCTGGGCCACGTACGGCGCCTGCTCCTCGGGGGAGTCGCCCGGGCAGACGAACACCGGAATGATGAGGTCGATCTCGGCCGGGTCGCGGCCGGCTCTCGCTGCTCCCTGGGCCACGGCGGGAAGCAATCGATGCTCGATGTAGGGCATGGAGTGCAGCGGATGCACGTGGATGCCGTCGGCCAGTTCGCCGGCCACGCGGGTCATCAGCGGTCCGACCGCGGAGATGTCGACCTTCATCTCGTGGTCGTGGCCACGCGGCGCCCAGTCCGGCGGAAGCAGGCTCAAGTTCCAGTACTCGCCCTCGTGGGACAGCGGTTCCTCGCGGCGGAACGCCCGCCAGCAGGCCTTGACCGCGGCGACGTAGTCCTGCATGCGGGCCGCGGGCCGGTCGAAGTCCATGCCGTAGCGACGCTGCACGTGGGCTTTCACCTGGCTCCCGAGGCCCAGGCGAAATCGGCCCCCGGTGTTCTCCGCCAGTTCCCAGGCCACCGCAGCCGACACCATCGGGCTGCGTGGGAACGCGACGGCGATGCCCGTCGTGAAGGTGAGCTCGCTGGCGGCCATCGCGGCCGCCGTGATCTGCATCCACGGCACCAGGCTGGTCTCGGTGAACAGCATGCCCGAGAACCCGGCTTGCTCGAGCTTCCTCGCGAGGTCAGCGGTGTCGTTCCAGGTGGCGCCACCGGTCATCAGATCCAGGTCCATGGCCGGGCACGCTAGCCGCCTCGTTCAGAGGCCGTGGTCGGTCGCTCGAACGCACCGGTTCTCCATCACGCCCACGCCGTCGACGACGGTGGTGACGACATCGCCGTCCTGGAGCAGCTTCCCCTGCGCGAGGCCGATGCCGTCGGGCGTGCCGGTGAAGATCACGTCGCCCGTCTGGAGCGTCGTGATGCGCGAGAGGTAGGCGATGAGTGTCGGGATCGGGAAGATCATCGACGCCATCGTGGCGTTCTGCCGCTCCTCACCGTTGACCGCGCCCGTGACGCGCACGGCATCCAGGTCGGGGAACTGGTCGAGCGACACCAGGACCGGACCCATCGGTCCGAAGGTGTCGAATGACTTCCCGAGGTCGAAGTGCGGGGGCTTGGAGGCGAACTGGACCGAACGATCCGAGATGTCCTGGCCTGCGGTCAGGCCGACCACATGGTCCCAGGCGTCCGCCTCGGCGATGTCCTTGCCGCCCTTCCCGACCACCGCGACGATCTCGGCTTCGTAGTCGACGGCGTCCGAGCGCATGTGGACGTCGGCCGTGGGGCCCACGATGCACGACGGGAACTTGGTGAAGACGAGCGGAGCCGGTGGCAACTCCATCGATGCCTCGTCCGCATGCGCCTCGTAGTTGAGGCCGATCCCGTAGCAGTTGCGTGGGCGGGGGACCGGGGCGTCGAGGGTGACGTCGGCCAGCGTCCCGGTTCGCGCGGCAGACGCCAGCCCGGCGCTCAACGCGTCGAGCCGGTCGGGCAGCTCGAGCGCGCCCATGGGGTCCGGGCCCACCTCGCCGGCACTCAGCGTCTCCAGGTCGAAGTAGTCGTCGCCGTGGACGAGGGCTGCTCGTCCGCCGACGTTCGCCAGCCGGAATCCCATGGTCGTTCCCTCCGTCGATCTGGATCAGCCGATCATCTCACGACGTGCCATCGGCTGCGACCGTGTGGAGGGTTCACCGCCGAGCGACGCCGTGCGAAACAGACCGGGACGACCTCAGGAGAGGTCGAGCGGCTCGGTCACCAACGGGAACACGTCGAGGTCGGCGCCGGTGGTGCCGTCGGCAGGTCGGGCGCGGCTCCGATAGCGCCGGTGCACGAACCACCAGCGTCCGTCCGGGTCGCGTTCGAAGTCGTCGTGGTACAGGCCATGGATGCTCGACGCCCGTCCGTCCGCAACGGCCTGGCGAACTTCCTTCATCCACATGCGGGCGCGGGCGCGCCCGTCCTGGGCGTCGATCTCCATGACCGTGTTGCCGATGACGAACTCGAAGAACGAGAACTGTTCGAGCTGGGCGGCGATGAAGTCCGCGATCTCGGCCGGGCCGGTGAACTCGAGCTGTCGGTCGGCGAGGTCGAGGACCAGGACACATTCAGGTGCCAGCACTTCTCCCAGTTCTGACCAGGCCCGTCTGGTGACGACGTCGGCATAACGATGCTGGAGGCGTCGGAGCGCCACCCAGGACCGGACCTCGGCGAGGTCGGACTCGGCCACCATCAGCCGACGTCGACGAAGTCGGTGAGGTCCTGGAAGGTCAGCGTCGCGAGGTCGTACTCGACGAGCTTGAGCTGATCGGCGGCATCGGGTTTGGTCGAGCTCAGCGAGAAGAACTCGAAGCCCGGGATGGTGAGGTCCGGGACGTTGTCGAGCGCCGCGACCCACGACTCGTTGGTGAGGTCGGGACCAGCGGCTTCGGCGATCTGGACGAACAACGCCATACGCACGCAGGCGTTCTCGGCTCCCGACCAGTGGTTCGGCTCGCCCTCGGCGAGCGCGGTGGGGTGCTCGATCTCGACGCCCAGGGCTTCCGCCACCGCGGCGACGCAGTCGTCGAGCGCTGGGTCCACCCCCGGCTGGATGTCGGTCTGGCTCGACAGCACGCGGGTGTCGGTCTGGAGCCCCTCGGGTGGGATCGACTGCCAGTCCGTGATCCGGTCACCGTTCGGCACCAGATAGGTGAGTTCCGGAGCGGCCTCGAAGAAGGCGATGTTGCGAATCTCGCCCTCCCCGAGGAGGACCACCGTCTGGACCTCGTCCGCCGCCGCGCGTTCGATCATGACGTCGACCTCTGCCCGGGTGGCCTGGGCGTCGCCGGAGGTCGTGGTGACGGTCGAGAGGGCGACGTCGGCACCGGCGGCCTCGAGGGCCGACGTCATCTCGTCGACGAGGAACTGCTCGCTGGGATTGGCGCCGACGACCATCAGCCGCCCCAGGTCGGCCAGGGTCCCGCTGTTGGCCAGCAGATTGACGAAGGCGGCGTTGCGTCGGTCCAGGCTCATCTCCTGGCTGATCCATCGGCTCCCCGACGTGCCGATCTGCTCAGCGGTCGGTGCACTGCCGACCAGGATCGTCTCGTGGAGTTCGACGATGCACTGATTGATGGCCTCGGCACCGGGGCCCTGGAACCCGCCGATGACCGCGAAGATCTCGTTGTCCTCGGTGAGGGCGAGGCAGGCGGCCTCCGCCGTGGCGCCACCGACGGGGAGGTACTCCTCGTGGACGACCGCGATCTGGCGTCCGAGGACGCCGCCTCGGTCGTTGTACCAGGCGACCACGGCGTCCATGGGAGGGATGAAGCTCTGGAATGCGAGATCCAGGCCGAAGTCGGCGTTGAGGGTCTCGAAGTCGATTGCGGTGTGCCCGATCGTGATCGTGTCCGCAGTCACGCCGCGGAACGAGTCCGTCAGCACCACCTCTTCCTGCGGGTTCCCGTCATCGGCCTGCGGTTCGGGCTCGTCGGCCTCCGGCGCGGGCTCGTCGACCGCGTCCTCGGTGGGCTCGGCGACCGCTTCGGCCGTTGGCGCCGCTGTCGGTTCCGCGGCGTCGGCGGCTTCGTCGTCGTCGCCTCCGCAGGCGGCCGCCACCATGGCGAGGGCGACGAGGGCTGCGATACCGCGACGTGCGAGGCGGCGAAGGGCTGGTTCAAGGACCGTCATGCGTTCGACACTATGCGGAAGCGGGACCGGCTGACCGACGTGCGAGGAGCTCAGCCCCCGGGTTCCGCAGCGAGCGCTCGCAGGAATGCGTCCGCGGCTCGTGCATTGTGATGGCGCCAGCGATCGACGATGTCGTCGCCCGGCGTCTGTGCGAGCTGGTCGAGCGTCGCCGCGAGCGCGTCACGTTGCGCCGCGACGAGCGTGGTCGCCGATCGCTCGCGGCGTTCGTTCAGGCGGAGCTTGGCCAGGAATTCGACCCGGAGGTCGCGGACGTGGGCCACCGGTCGATCGAGCCAGCGGGCCAACGCCGCGCGACCGCGACGGGTGCTCCGGTGCACGGTGCGGTTGGGGCCAGAGTCGCCCGGTTCCACGTGGGCGGGCTCGATCATGCGCATCGTGGTCAACCGATCGATGGCGCGGTACACGAGCGGTCGCTGGACGGTGATCACCCGCCCGAGATCGGAGTCGGCTCGGAGTTGCTTCGCGATCGCGAAACCGTGCGTCGGGGCCTCGGCGATGATGGCCAGGACCACCCACTCGGTCAGGGACAGCTCGGCGGGCCCACGGGACGACGGCATCGCTCGCGAGCGTAGTCCGCGCCGTGTTTGGCAGACTAGGCACAGTGCGACTACACACAGCCTCGATGCTGCGCCTCCGCCACCGCGTGCCGGTCTTGGTCATCGCCGCGATCGCCATGCTGAGCGGGGCCTGTTCGGGCGGCGATGAGCGCGAGGTGCTCGTCTTCGCCGCCGCGTCACTGACCGAGGCGTTCGCCGACCTCGAGCAGGCCTACGAGGAGCTCAACCCGGACGTCGGCATCACCCTGAACCTGGGGGGAAGCTCCTCGCTGCGCGAGCAGATCCTCGAGGGTGCCCCGGCCGGCGTCTTCGCTTCCGCCGACGAAACCACCATGACACCCGTCCTCCAGGCAGGCCTGGTCGTGGGCGATCCAGAGATCTTCGCTCGTAACCGGCTCGAGATCGTGGTCCCGACCGGCAACCCCGGTGCGGTGACCGGGCCGGCCGACCTGACCGACGAGGCACTGTTCGTGGGGCTGTGTGCCGAGGCGGTGCCCTGCGGGCGGTTGGCCGACCAGATGTTCGCCAATGTCGGTGTGCAGCCCGCGGTCGACACCCGGGAACCCGATGTCCGAGCGCTCCTGGGCAAGGTCGCGAGCGGCGATCTCGACGCCGGAGTGGTGTACCTGACCGACGTCGAGGCCACCGACGGCGTCGAGGGCATCGCCATCCCCGATGCGGACAACGTGGAGTCGCGGTATCCGATCGCGCAGTTGGTTGCCGACGAGGACGCGGCCTCCTTCGTCGCGTTCGTGCTGTCCGGCGAGGGCCGCCGAATTCTGGCCTCCCACGGGTTCGGTCTCCCGTGACCGTGGCAGCCGGCCGCGGCGAACGGCCACCGTGGCCGCTGGTGGTTCTCGCGGGCATGGGCGCGGCGTTCTTCCTGTTGCCGCTGGCGGGCCTGCTCGCCAGGACGCCGTGGACCGACCTCGTCGACCTGGTGGGCTCCGAGGTGGTGGCCGACGCGCTGTGGCTGTCACTGTCGACGTCGGTGGCCGCGACGCTGATCTCGATCGTCGTGGGGGTGCCCCTCGCCTGGGTGCTGGCCCGGGTGACGTTTCCGGGTCGCGACGTGCTCCGCGCGGTCGTGACCCTGCCCATGGTCCTGCCGCCGGTGGTGGGTGGCGCGGCGCTGCTCTTCGCACTCGGTCGCCGCGGCCTCATCGGTGAGCCGTTGAACGACGCCACCGGCGTTCTGCTGCCGTTCTCGACCTGGGGTGTCGTCGTGGCCAACGTGTTCGTGGCGATGCCGTTCCTGGTGATCACCGTGGAAGGAGCGCTGCGCGGGATCGATCCTCGCCACGAACAGGCCGCGGCCACGTTGGGTGCGTCGCCGCTGACGGTCTTCCGCCGGGTCACGTTGCCGATGATCTCGCCCTCGCTTCGGGCGGGCGCAGTGCTGGCCTGGGCTCGGGCGTTGGGGGAGTTCGGCGCCACGGTCACCTTCGCGGGCAACCTGCAGGGCCGGACCCAGACGCTGCCGCTCGCCGTCTTCGTGAGCCTCGAGTCGGACCGCGACGCCGCGATCGCCATCAGCCTGGTTCTGGTGGCCATCTCACTCGTGGTGTTGGTGCTCTTGCGGGACCGGTGGTGGCGCCCGACATGAGTGCCGCAGGCCTCGACGCACGGGTCGTCGTACGACGGGACGGCTTCGTGCTCGACGCGTCGATCGCGGTCGAACCGGGCACCACGGCGGCACTCCTCGGACCGAACGGTGCCGGCAAGTCGACGGTGGTCGACGCCATCGCCGGCCTGATCGCCCTCGACGACGGAGTGTTGCGCCTCGGCGCGCGGGTGCTCGACGATCCGGGGAACGGCGTCTTCGTCCCTCCTCCCGACCGGCGCGTGGGCGTGGTGTTCCAGCAGTACCTGTTGTTCGATCACCTCGACGTACTCGACAACGTGGCGTTCGGCCCGGCAGCGGCCGGCCTCTCCCGACGCCAGGCCCGCGAGGCCGCAGCACCGTGGCTGTCCCTGTTCGACCTGGAAGACCTCGCGGGCCGGCGGCCGCCTGACCTCTCAGGAGGGCAGGCCCAGCGAGTCGCGATGGCCCGGGCGCTCGCCATCGATCCGTTGCTCGTCGCGCTGGACGAACCGTTCGCCGCGCTGGATGTCGAGGGCAGGGTCACCTTGCGACGCGCGGTGCGGGAGGTGCTCGATCGGACGGCCGGCCCTCGACTGCTCATCACCCACGACCCCGCCGAGGCCTTCCTGCTCGCGGACCGGATCCATGTCCTCGAGCAGGGCCGGGTGACACAGGTCGGGACACCCGAGGAGATCCGCAGCCGCCCGCGAACGCCGTACGCCGCGGCGCTGGCCGGGGTGAACCTGCTCGCCGGGCGCAACGACGGCGGGCGACTCAGCCTCGCCGACAGCGACCTGCAGCTGACCACCGCCGACATCCACACCACCGGGCCCGTCCTGATCACGATCCACCCCAGCGGGGTGGCCATTCATCTGACGCAGCCGCACGGCAGCCCTCGGAACGCCTGGCAGACCGAGTTGGTGGCCGTCGAACCCCTCGGTGAGATCACCCGCCTCACGTTGGCGGCACCACACGGCCTCGCGGCCGATGTCACCCCGGCGTCGGTCACCGCCATGGGTCTGCGAGCCGGGCAGCGTGTCTGGGCGTCGGTGAAGGCGACGGAGGTCGACGTCCGCCCGGCCTGAGGCGTCTGGCGCAACCTAGAGGCCGGCGAGCTCCTGCTCGAAGTACGCCGCGTACTTCTCGCGAGCTGCCGCCCGCAGCTTCGGCAGGTGCCGCGACGGGAAGAGGTCGTCAACCGGCTTGTACTCGCGCAGGACCTGGCGCGCCACCGTGGACTTGTGGACCTCGGTCGGTCCGTCGGCGATCGCCATGACCTCGGCACCGATCAACATGCGACTGAACGGCATCTCGTTCGACACGCCGAGCGCTCCATGGAGGTGCATCGCCCGCAGGACGACGTCGTGGTACACCTTCGGCATCGCGACCTTGACCGCGGCGATGTCCTTGCGGACCTTGCGGTAGTCGTTGTACTTGTCGATCTTCCACGCGGTCCGGAGCACGAGCAGCTTGAACTGCTCGATCTCGATCCAGCTGTCCGCGATCTGCTCCTGCACCACACCCTTGGAGGCCAGCGGGCCGTCACGGGTCTCGCGCGACAGGGCCCGTTCGCACATCATGTCGAAGGCCTTCTCGAGTTGCGCGATGGTGCGCATGGCGTGGTGGATCCTGCCCCCGCCCAGGCGGACCTGCGCGATGGCGAAGGCCGATCCGGGGTCGCCCAGGAGATGGTCGTCGTTGACCCGCACGTTGTCGTAGTGGATGTAGCCGTGGCTGGCTTCGTCCTCGGGTTCGGTCCCGACGCCGACGTTGCGGATGATGTCGAGCCCAGGTGTCTCCTTGGGCACGATGAACATCGACATGCCCTCGTAGGCGCTCACGTCGGGGTTCGTCACGACCATGGCGATCAGGAAGCTGGCGAAGCGCGCATTGGAGCTGAACCACTTGTACCCGTTGATGACCCACTCGTCGCCGTCCTTGACGGCGGTGGTCGTGAACAGGGTCGGATCGGCCCCCGCGTGGGGCTCGGTCATCGAGTAGCACGAGCTGATCTCGCCATTGAGGAGCGGTTGCAGGTACCGCTCCTTCTGGGAGTCCGTCCCGAAGTGGGCGAGGATCTCGGCGTTGCCCGAGTCCGGGGCCTGGCACCCGAACACACTGGGGGCGAACCGCGATCTGCCCAGGATCTGGTTCATCAGCGCCAGCTTCAACTGGCCGTAGCCCGGGCCCCCGAGCTCAGGACCCAGATGACAGGCCCACAGCCCCTGGTCCCGCACCGTGGCCTGGAGTGGTCTGATGATGGCCTGGGCCCGCTCGTCGGCCTTGTCGTAGGGGTCGTGGAGGATGTGGTCGAGAGGTTCGACCTCGTCGCTGACGAAGGTGTCCATCCAGTCGAGCTTCTCCTGGAACGCGGCGTCCGTCTCGAAGTCCCATGCCATGACTGTGCCTCCCGTGTGGGCTCTGGACCGCACACTAGTGGGATGCCGGTGAACGGCCGGGAGCGACCCGGGTACGCCGTCGTGCCCTGATCAGTCGACCAGACCGCCGATGGCGACATCGGCATCGTCCAGCAGCGACCGCATGATGTCGGCCACCGGCCGGATCGTGTCGAAGTAGCCGACGCTCTGGCCTGCTCCGGAGTGGACCAGGGGCGCCACCGAGTGCTCGTCGATCGCGCCGAGCAGGTCGCCCACCAGGACGTCCTGGTACGGCATCTTCAACGGACTGGGTGCGTCGTCGGCCTCCCACTCGTCGCTCCACGATGTCCGGATCTGGCGGAACGTCTTGCCGCTCTCGCTCCGGGTGATGACGGTGTCGCCCACATCGGCAGCGAGGAGCTTGTCCACGGCGATCGGATTCAGGTGGTCGCGGTGCTCCTCGCTGAGCAGCCAGGCGGTGCCCATCCAGACGCCCTGGGCGCCGAGGGCGAGCGAGGCCGCGACGTGCCGCCCGGTGGCGACGCCTCCAGCGGCCAGCACCGGCACGTCGCCCGCCATGTCCACGATGCGAGGAACGAGAGAGAACGTGCCGATCGGACCGGTGTGGGCCCCTGCGTCGTAGCCCTGGGCGACGAGGATCTCGACACCCGCATCGAGGGCGCGTGGCACGTGACGGGGGCTGCCGATGAGCGCGAGGGTGGTCTTGCCGAGCTCTTTCGCCCGCTCGATCTCGGCCGGTGGGGCTCCGATGCCACACGCGAAGAGGTCGACATCGCTCTGCATGACGGCCTCGAGCTGGTCCTGTTCGATCTCGGCCGACCGGATGAATCGGGTGCGCATGCCCGGCCCGCTCGGTTCGGGCACGTCGTACTTGTCGATCAGCCCCTGCACGAACTCCTTGTGCGCGGCGGGGATCGCGGCCTCGATCTGGTCCCGGCTGTTGTGCTCGGGCATGCCGGGCGGGAGCACCAGGTCCACCCCGAAGGGCCGGTCGCCCACGAGGTCGCGGATCGCGGCGAGTTCCTCGCGGATCTCGTGGGGGAACCGGCGGGTGGCGCCGTAGACGCCGAAGCCGCCCGCGTTCGTGATCGCGGCGACGGTGGCGACGTCGTGGGCGAAGCCGAAGATCGGGTGCTCGATTCCCACCCGGTCACAGATCGGCGTGCGAAGGGCCATGTCAGGACCCGGACGGCGCGACGGGGGTGAAGCGGACCGGCAGCCGCTTGATGCCCGCGACCAGCGGCGTGCCCATGCTGTCGAGGGGCACCGGCGGGCCTGCGCTCTCGAGGTCGGGGAGTCGACGCAACAGCTCGCGCAGCACCACGGACAGTTCCCGCCGCGCCAGGTGAGCGCCCAGGCAGAAGTGGGGTCCCGGCCCGCCGAAGCCCACATGGTTGTTCGGGTCCCGGGTGACCCGGAACGCCTGGGGATCCTCGAAGTGCGCGGGGTCGCGGTTCGCGGCGCCGTAGAAGAAGACCACCTTGTCGCCCTCGGCGAAGTCCCGGCCTGGGTAGGAGAGGTCGCGGGTGGCCGTCCGACGCATGAAGGTGACCGGTGTGGAGTAGCGAACGACTTCCTCGACCCCCGTGGGCGTGACCCCCTCGATGTCGTCCAACCAGATCCGCTTCTGGTCCGGGTGCCTCGAGAGCAGATCGACGGCGTAGGTGATGGCGTTGCGCGTGGTGTCGTTTCCCGCGACGGCGAGGAGGATGAAGAACGGCGGAATCTCGTTCGGAGCGAGGACGTCTTCGCCCACGTCGGCGTGGACCAACTTGGACGTCAGGTCGTCGGTCGGGTTCTTCCGGCGCTCCTCGGCGAGCTCGCCCATGAGGGTGGCCAACGAGATGCCGGCCTCGAAGATGGCCTCTCGGGGGTCACGCCCGTGCATGAACTCGGGGTCACCGGCTCCGAGGATGGTGTTGGTGGCCTGGAGGACCGTGTCGAACTCGCTCCGGGGAATGCCCATCATGTCGCAGATGACCAGGAGCGGGAACGGCTGGGAGAGCACCTCGACCAGGTCGGCTTCGCCCCGTTCGCAGAAGCCGTCGATGACCTCGGTGGTGATCGTTTCGACCGAGTCCAGCACCGTGGCGAGCTGTTTCGGCGTGAAGGACCGGGCCACGATGCCGCGCTGGCGGGCGTGGCGAGGGTCGTCCATGTTGATGAACGATCCGAAGAAGTCCCGGGCGTCCTCCTGGAGGTCGATGACCGATGTCGCACCCAGGCCGGAGCAGAAGTCGGTGGGCCGCCGCGACATGTCGACGATCTCGTCGTAGCCCAGCACCGCGGTGTAGGTGCCTTCGGTGCCCAGGAACGGATCCTCGAACGTCACGTCGTGGAACGCGCCTCTGGCCTGGAGCTCGGCGAACCCGAGCATCCGGTCGTCGAGGTCCTGCTTCCAGAACGCCTGGTCTCGGAGTTGCTGGGCTTCCATCGATCGTTCCTCCCGTGTGCCCGACCTGGCTGCGACCGTAGCCCGCTGGCCGGTGGGCATCGGGGTCGTCGTTGCAGCGAGTTGCGTCGCCGGCTCCGATCGGCGAGTTTCGGGCACAGACGCGACATCACATGGAACTGGAGTGCCAATGATCGATCTGTCGGGCAAGGTCTTCGTCATCACCGGGGGCAACGGCGGCATCGGCCTCGGGATGGGCGAGGGGATCGTCATGGCGGGTGGTTCCGTGGTGATCTGGGGCCGCAACGAGGAGAAGAACGCCGCAGCGGTCGAGACCCTCCAGTCGCTCGGCGGCCGGGCAGCCGCCTTCGCCTGCGACGTGGCAGCCGAAGAGGAGGTCATCGAGGTCATGGCCCGGTCGCGCGAGACCTTCGGCCGGATCGATGGCCTGTTCGCCAACGCGGGTCGTGGGGGACCGGGAACCGCGTTCGTCGACACGTCGCTCGAGGACTGGCGCGCCGTCATGGCCACGAACCTCGATGGGGTGTTCCTCACGCTCCGCGAGGCCGCCAGGGTCCTGATCGATCAAGGCGACGGCGGGAGTCTCGTCGCGGTCTCGTCGACCTCGGCGGTCCACGGTGCGGCGGGCAACGAGGCCTACGGGACGGCGAAGACCGGTCTCAACGGCCTCGTGCGAGCACTGGCGGTGGGGCTCGCCCGCCACGGCATCCGGGTCAACTCGCTGCTGCCGGGCTGGACCATCACCGAGCTCGCGTCCGGCGCCTACGAGTGGGACGTCTTCCGGGATGCCACCATCAAGCGCACGCCGGTACGGCGCTGGGCCGACCCCTCGGAGTTCCGAGAGGTCGGCGCCTTCCTGGCCGATCCGAGCCAGACGTACCACACGGGCCAGGAGGTCTGCGTGGACGGCGGCTACACGGTCTTCTAGCGACGGTCCGCCACGTCTCGGACGCCTAGATGAGGACTCGCTTGCGGGTGGGGAGTGGCCTCTTCACCCCTTTGGGCTCGGCCTGGGGCCCCAGCAACGA
>CBDHFJ010000072.1:0-28393 GCA_965262315.1 Acidimicrobiales bacterium | reverse complement strand
GACGGACTCCTCGAGCTCCTGCGGGCGGCGGGCGTGACCGTCAACGCCAATCCGGTCGAACAACCTGCCCCCCCGTGGCAGATCGCGCTGTTCAGCTTCGGGCCCACCCTGTTGCTGGTCGGCCTGTTCGTGCTGATCTTCCGCCGCCTCGGCAGCGGCATGGGCGGGATCGGCGGCCTCGGCCGCTCGAAGGCCCGCCGCTACGAGGACTCCACCACCCGGCGCGTCACGTTCGCGGACGTCGCCGGCATCGACGAAGCAGAGGGCGAGCTCGCCGAGCTCGTGGACTTCCTGCGCCATCCCGAGAAGTACGCACGCCTGGGCGGGACGATCCCGACCGGGGTGCTGCTGAGCGGACCTCCCGGAACCGGCAAGACCCTGCTCGCCAGGGCCGTCGCCGGCGAAGCGGACGTGCCCTTCTTCTCGAGCTCGGCGTCGGAGTTCATCGAGATGGTGGTGGGCGTCGGAGCCAGTCGGGTCCGGGACCTGTTCGCCGAAGCGCTCAAGCTCGCGCCGTCGATCATCTTCATCGACGAGCTCGACGCCGTGGGCCGCGCTCGGGGTGCAGGTTCCGGACTCGGCGGCAACGACGAACGCGAACAGACCCTGAACCAGATCCTCACCGAGATGGACGGCTTCAGCGGCAGCGAGGGCGTCATCGTCCTCGCGGCGACCAACCGGCCGGAGATCCTGGATCAGGCCCTCCTCCGACCTGGTCGATTCGACCGGCAGGTGGTCGTCAACGCCCCCGACCAGGCCGGACGCGAAGCCATCCTGGCCATCCACACCCAGGGGGTGCCGCTGGCCGACGACGTCGACCTCGCGGGGATCGCGTCCTCGACCCCTGGCATGGTGGGCGCCGACCTGCGGAACCTGGTCAACGAAGCGGCGCTCAGCGCGGCCCGAAACAGCCACGACGAGGTGCGCATGGCGGATCTGACCGGTGCGCTCGAGAAGATCCTGCTGGGCGTCGAACGCAACATCGCCCTCGACCCGGTCGAGCGGCAGCGCACGGCCTACCACGAGTCCGGCCACGCCCTGCTCGCCATGCTCGAACCCGGTGCCGACCCGGTTCGCAAGATCTCGATCATCCCGCGCGGCGGCGCCCTGGGCGTGACCCTGTCGGCGCCCGACGCCGATCGCTACTCCCACGATGCGCCGTATCTGCTGGGCCGCATCAAGATGTTCCTCGGTGGCCGCGCCGCCGAGGAGATCGTCTACGGCACCGTGACCACCGGCGCAGCATCCGACCTCGAAGCGGCGACCCAGATCGCTCGCAACATGGTGGGCCGGTGGGGCATGTCGAACGCGGTCGGACTGGTCACCACCATGCCCCCGCCGGGCCAGGAATCGGTGCTGGGCCGGATCGGCGACGCCTCCCCGGCGACGCTCGAGCTCGTCGACGCCGAGGTGCGGCGGATCCTCGACGAGGCCTATGCCGCAGCGAAGGCGACGCTGACCGCCCACCGGACCAAGCTGGATGCGCTCACGAGCGCCCTCCTCGACCGAGAGACCCTCGACGAGGTCGATGCCTACGCCGTCGCCGGCATCGACCGCGAGACCGACCTCCGCCAGCTCTGGAGCCCGAGCAACAACTGACTTCTCCCGCATCGGAACGCTTGTTCCGATGCGGACTCCCCGTTCGGTCGCCCGTTCGCTCCCTTGAACGCTGTCTGCAGTCACCCGTCCTCTGGTTTTGTGAAGGGTTTCGGCGGCGCCGAAACCCTTCACAAACGTCGATGCCATAGGGCGCTGAGTGTTCGTCGATGGTCGCGTGCTCGGCAAAGCGGAGATTTGCGAGCATCGTCTGTTCGTTGCGCAACAGCACACGACCCTGAACACCGAGACATCCCTCCCTCGGGACCGGCGACCAGTCGGGGCGAGGTTGTGGCTCGATCATCGCTGGGCTCCCTTCATTGGTGATCTACCCCTGGGGGTTCGGCAGAGGACTGTTCCAGGGTTTGGGTCGGTTCGAAGAGGTCACCGAACTCGTCGATGCGCACGAGGACGTCGTCGGTGACGAACACCAGGTCGGCGCCCTCAGCCCCGGCGGCGACCTCGTCCCAGGACAGTGGCGTCGGAGACCGTCGGGCGGTCCTTGGCCCGCATCGAGTACGGGGCGATCGTCGTCTTGTGCCGACTGTTCTGGGACCAGTCCACGAAGACCTTCCCGCCTCGGACGCTCTTCTTCATCACGCTCGTGACCGCCTTGGGCGTCTGCTTCTCGAGCAGTTGCGCGACGGCCAGGGCGAAGTTGGAGCAGTGGTCGTGGGTGTGCGGGGTGTTGAGCGGGACGTAGACCTGGAGGCCCTTGGAGCCCGGAGGTCTTCGGGAACGCCTCGATCTCGAAACCGGCGAGGAGCTCGCGGATCCGCAGCGCCACCTGACAGCACTCGACGATCGTCGCCGGTGCCCCGGGATCCAGGTCGAACACCAGCATCGTCGGCGAGTCGAGGTCGGCGCCGGTGGCCATCGGGGCGTGGATCTCCAACGCCGCGAGGTTGGCGGTCCAGACCAGGGCCGCCGGCTCCTGCAGGCAGCAGTAGCTGATGGCTCCCCCACGATCGCCGGGCCCCTCCACGGTCCCGACCCAGTCGGGTCGATGCGAGGGGCAGCGCTTCTCGAAGAAAGAGTCGGCGTCGACACCGTCGGGCCAGCGGCGCAGCGTGATGCCTCGGCCCTCGACATGGGGCAGCATCGTCGCCGCGATGCGGACGTAGTAGTCGATCACCTGCGCCTTGGTGAAGCCGACCGCGGGGTACAGCACCTTGTCCAGATTCGAGACCGCGATGATGCGGCCGTCGATCTCGACCGGAACCTTGTCGGGCACGGGAAGGGCTCGTCGGCCGCGGTCAGCTGGCCTTCTTGGCCGCGGCCTTCTTCGCAGGCGCCTTCTTTGCGGCGGCCTTCTTGGCCGGGGCCTTCTTCTTGGTCGACCGCTTCTTGGCCTTGTCGGCCGCAGCCGACGGATGCCGCTTGCGCGCCTCCTTGGCCGCCGCGACCGATGCTTCGAGCGCCGCCATGAGGTCGACGACCTTTTCCTGGCTGGGGCCGTCGGCGGCGATGACGATCTCCTCGCCGGCCGCCTTGCGATCGATCAGGTCGAGGACCTGGTTGCGGTAGGTGTCCTCGTACTTCTCGGGCTCGAACGGCTGCGACAGGCTCTCGATGAGCTGCTCGGCCATCGCCAACTCGGCATCGGTGAGCTCGACCTCGTCCAGGTCGTCGAGGCCCTCGAGGTCGGAGGCGTCGTTGACCTCGTCGGCGTACACCATCGTCGACAGCATCAGCTTGCCGTCACGAACCCGCATGGCGGCGATGTACTGCTTGGTCCGCATCACGAACCGAGCCACACCGACCCGGTCGGCCTCGTCCATGGCGTGCACCAGGAGGGCATAGGCCTTCTTGGCGACGGGATCGGGAACGAGGTAGTACGCCGAGTCGTAGAACACTGGATCGATCTCGCTCTGGAGCACGAACTCCTGCAAGTCGATCGTGCGGCTGGCCACCGGGTCCAGCGACGCCAGCTCCTCGTCGGACACGGTGACGTAGCGCCCCTCGCCCAGCTCGTACCCCTTCACGATCTGATCGTTGGGCACTTCCTCGCCGGTGTCGGGGTTGACCCGGCGCTGCTTGATCCGGGTGCCGGTCTCGCGGTCGAGCTGATTGAACCGCACGCTCTTGCGGCTCACGGCCGTGTAGAGCTTCACCGGGATGTTGACCAGTCCGAAGCTGATCGACCCGCTCCATATGGCTCTGGGCATGGCGAACTCCTGCGTCAGGGGGTGGCGCGACAGGCGCCGGAACCGCGCCGCCGTGGCCCTCCAGTCCCATCAAGTATGTCGGCAGAACGCGGCCCGGTGTTATTTCCTGAGCCATCGGATGCCGAACCCCCGCCAGACGCGCCCGCAGCCCGACACGCGTCGGGCTGCGGGAAGAGAGGACACCGGATCAGCTGATGTCACCGCCCTCGGCGACGACATCAGCCCCTGCGGAAGAAGAGCTGGAGCTCCATCGTGGCGTTGTCCTCGACCGACAGGACCACGGCGGCCCGGGGCTCGCTGATGTCGTAGTCGGCGAGCAGGATCGGCCCCAGCTGGCCGAAGACGACGATGATGTCGCCGGCGCGCTCGGCCGTGAGCGGGATCGTCTCGCTTCGGGTCACGCCGTGGATGGTCAGATCGCCGGTGGCCTGGACCTCGACGGACTCGCCATCACCGGGGACGGAACCGAAATCGATGGGCTGGGTCAGCACGAACGACGCCTCGGGAAAGGCCGCGGTCTCGATGGCCTGGTTCCGGATCGCGGCGTTTCGGGAGCCGTCGTCGGTGATGAGGCCGGTCATGTCGACCAGGATGTCCGTGCTCGTGATGGTGGTGCCGTCGACGGTCATGGTGCCGGTGACACCAGGGGTGCGGCCGACCACGGTCTTGGCGCCGATGCTGGCCAGTTCCTCGTCGATGCGGAAGCCGACGAAGGTGGCGTCGCAGACCTCGGTCAGGCAGCGCTCGTCGAAGGTGCCGATGGAGGTGTCGATCGTCCAGGTGCCCGAGATGTCGTCCGTGCCCGCTGCCGCGCCGTCGGTGGTGGCGGGCTCGGTGGCCGGCTCGTCGGTCTGGGCCTCGGCCAGCGCTTCCTGGCGGGCGTCGGCTGCCTCCTGGGTGTCGACGCTGGCCGGTGCGTCATCGCGGAACACGAACCAGTAGACGAGGAACGCGAGCACGGCGAGGAGCACGACGGCGACGCCGCCGCCGATCAGGAGTTTGTTGCGCCGATCGGTGCCGGGCTGTCGGGGGGTTTGGGTGGTGGTCATCTGTACCGCCTCGGGTGGGGTCGGGTGCATTCTCCCACCTCTACGCCACGTCCCCCGACCACGGTTCGCGATTCTCGATCGAATTCTCGCGGGACCGGCACCGGCGGCGATTCGCATGTCCACAGTGGGGGGGGGGACGCCGGCAGTCCGCAACCCGACAAGCGTGGACGCGGGAAGATCAGGTGTCCAGCAGGACGCGAGCGACCAGATCCATGCCGAACGCCGTCAGGATCGCCAGGTACAGCAGGCCGGTGGCGGCCATCACCGCCGAGTACTGCTTCTCACGCAACGCGGCGACGGTGACGAAGACCAGAGCGATGGTGGTGATGACACACGCCAGCCAGAACCACCCGAGCAGTCCGTTGTAGCCGTCGTCGATCGTGCCGTTCAGCACCGAGACCATGCCGGTGGGCCACAGCAACACGATCAGCTCGGGCAACCAGAGGGCACCGGTCCACCGCACGAGCTCGTGGATGGGCTCCCGCGACAGGCCGGGCTGCACCAGGTACCAGTGGCCCAGCAGCATGGCGTCGGTGACCGCCCCGAGGAAGAACGTGCCCACCATCACCCGGGCCAGCGAGAGCAGCGCCGGGTCACCGGCGTCGAGGCCGGCCGCGACGAGGCCCACCATCCCGATGGCCGGTGCGACGAGGTCGAGGTTCGGTGGAAACTCGGGCACCGTCTTGTCGAAGCGCTGTTCGTCCTTGTCGATGCCCGTCATCGCCGCCACCCGAGCGGACCGTCGTTCCACGACCTCGCGTTGACCGGAGACACCGGCCTTGCGCCGCTGCCACGACACCACCATCGCCGCCGACGTGGCGACGAGCACGCCGATGGTGGACAGCTCGCGGATCCACAGGGTCTCGAAGTTCAGCCCCACGACCAGGGCGATGGCCGCGATGCCCATGAAGGACAGTCGCATCGTCCAGCCGTAACCGATGCCGACCAGTCGGCGGCGGCCGGTCACCCACAGGAAGAACAGCCCGCCCGTGGCCCACTGGAGCAGGACGGTGGCGGCGTCGAGTTCGATCACGGGCTGGTGACGCCGATCAGCCCAATGTGGCGAGATGGTGGTCGACGCGGTTCATGGGGTCGGCCTCGGTCTCGGCCGCGACCACGATGTCCTCGAGGCGCGCCCCCCACTTGCCGGGCACGTAGATCCCCGGCTCGATACTGAACGCGTTGCCGGCCACCAGTGGCTGGTCGTTGCCCTCGACGATGTACGGGTCTTCGTGCTCCTCGACCCCGATGCCGTGGCCGGTTCGATGCACGAAGTACTCGCCGTATCCGGCATCGGCGATGATGCCCCGGCCGATGCGGTCGATGTCCTGGGCGGCGACCCCGGCCGCGACGGCATCGACCTGGGCCGCCTGCGCGGCGAACAGCACCTCGTAGAGCTCGGCGAACTCGGGATCCGGCGAGCCCGTCCACACGCAGCGGGTCAGATCGGAGCAGTAGCCCACCCCGTCGTCGCCGATCCAGGTGCCGCCGAAGTCACACAGCACCACTTCGTTCTCCCGAATGATCCGATCACCCGCGTGGTGGTGTGGGCTCGCCGCGTTCTCGCCGGCGGCGACGATGGCGAAGTTCACCCGATGATGGCCCTCGGCCACGATCTGGCGGCTCAGCTCGGCCGACACCGCCGCCTCGGTCTGGCCCACGAGCGGGATCTCGCCGGCCTGCAGGCGGGTGGCGATCCGGTCGACGGCAGCGGCCGCGGTCCGGAGCCGCTCGATCTCTTCGGCGGACTTCACCGCTCGAATCGGTGACGTGACCTCACTGGCGCGGCGAAGGGTCAGCCCGGGCGACGCCGCGAGGAGATCGACGGTGAAGCGCGACCAGGTCTGGTCGCCGATGGCTGCGGTTGTCGCAGCACCCATGAGGCCGGCCACGATCTCGATGGGATCCTCGGTCTCGCCCCACGGCCGCAGGCCGAACACGTCGGGGCGTTCGGTGACCCGGGCCACCTCGAGCTCGGGAATCACCAGGGTGGGGTCACCCTCCAGCGGCACCACCAACATCGTGAGACGCTCCAACGGCATCGCCTCGTAGCCGCAGAAGTAGGGCAGATCGGCGCCGACCGAGAGCAGCAGTGCCTCGATCCCCAGCTCCGACATGGCCGTGCGAGCCTGTTCCAGCCGTTCGACGAACATCGTCACAGCGTAGGCCCGGACCGTTGCCGGTCCATGATCGTGGCGTCAGCGAGGAAGTCAGCCAGGAAAGAGTCGAGCGGCCAGCCGGGGCGGCTCGAACGGCTCCCAGGCGTGCAGGTCCTGCCCGAGTCGGTCGGCAACGACGACCACGGCGCCGGGGTGGTGGCCGAGACCGAGGTGCGACGAATCGATCTCGATGTTCTCGCGCCGGGGCCCCGGCACGTCGCACGAGTCACGCCACGGGACGACGGCGTCCCGCTTGGAGTACACGTTGGTGAGGGGCACCGCCGGCGGCTCCCACCCGTACTCGCGCTCGATCGAACGGATCGGGCTCCCCAGCGTGATCACCTGGCGGACCAGGTCGGGATGGCGGCGGGCCAGCCCGCGCCCGTATGCGCCGCCGAGACTCCAGCCGACGATGTGGACCGGCTGGTCGTGTCGTTCCGTCAGAACCTCCAGCCGCTGGACCAGCCCGTCCAGCACCTTCCGGGTCGGACCCGGGTTGCGCCCCAGCCGCCACCGATGCGGACGATGACCGAGCCCCTGGAGTACTGCACGCAACGGTGCCGTCGACCGATCGCTCGCGGCCAGGCCCGGCAGCACCAGCACCGGTTCGCCGCTCCCGCGTGGCAGGAGCGCGAACCACGGGAGCGAGGCCGAGAACGCGCCGAACTCCAGGATGGCGCTGCTCTCGCTGAGCAGTCGCTCTGGCATGGTTCTGGTGGCCGCCATGGCGACCACGGTAACCCGGCGACGACGCTCCGCTCGGGTGGCTGTCGTCACGTCGGTGCGACACCATGGCGACATGGACGAGGAACGCTGTCGGACGCTGGTCGACCGAACGCCGGTCGCCCGTCTGGCCACCACGCGGGCCGACGGCCGCGTTGACCTGGTCCCGATCGTGTTCGCCTTCCACGACGATCGGCTGGTCTTCGCCGTCGACCACAAACCCAAGACCACGACTCGCCTGCAACGCCTCACCAACATCGCTGCGCACCCAGCGGTCACGGTGCTGTTCGACCACCATGACGACGACTGGTCCCGGCTGTGGTGGGTCCGCATGCGTGGCACCGCAGCCGAACGCGACCCGGGCACGGTGACCGCCGAGATCGACGCACTGGTCGCTCGCCACCCCCAGTACCGGGAGCATCGGCCCGCCGGACCCGCCGTGCTCGTCACCCCCACCGAATGGCATGGCTGGGCTGCCGCCGAGGCTCGCTAGGCTCGGCCGCCCCGCCCCCACGAGGAGCCCAGATGGCAGCCAAACCCCAACCGCTCGAGGCCGGCACCAGAGCGCCGGCGTTCACCGCCAAGACCTTCGACGGCCAGAAGGTCCAGCTCACCGCCTACAAGGGGCAGAAGGTGGCGCTGTACTTCTACCCCAAGGACGCCACCCCCGGCTGCACCAAGCAGGCATGCAATCTGCGGGACAACCTGGACGCCCTGGCCGACCACGGCATCGCCGTGATCGGCGTGTCCCCCGACGACGACGCCTCCCACGAGAAGTTCTCCGCCAAGCAGGAGCTCAACTTCCCGCTGGTGGCCGACCCCGACCACGAGATCATCGACAAGTACGGGGTGTGGGGCGAGAAGCAGAACTACGGCAAGACCTTCATGGGCCTCCAGCGCACGACCTTCCTCATCGACGAGAAGGGCGTGATCCAGCACGTGTTCAAGCGCCCGAAGGTCGCCGACCACGCCGCCGAGATCATCAGCAAACTCTGACCGTCCACTGGTTTCTGTGAAGGGTTCCGGCGCGCCGGAACCCTTCACAAATCCCGAGACGTTTGCACCTCCTCGCGCTCCGAGGAGGCCCTCACCTGGCGGCGGCTTCCGCCTGTTTGGCGTGGTAGCTGCTGCGGGTCAGCGGGCTGGCCTCGACGTGGCTGATCCCCATCCCCTCACCGATGCGCTTGAGCTCGGCGAACTCGTCGGGGTGCCACCACCGGTCGATGGGCAGGTGGTTGGTGGTCGGCCGCAGGTACTGGCCGATGGTCACGATGTCCACGCCCACCGCGTGCAGGTCGGCCAGGGTGGCCACCACTTCGTCGTGGGTCTCGCCCATGCCCACGATGATCGACGTCTTGGTGACCAGGCCGGCCTGCTTGGCTCGGGCCAGGACCGCCAGCGAGCGGGCATAGCCCGCTGAAGGCCGAACCGCTCGCTGCAACCGGGCCACGGTCTCGATGTTGTGGTTCAACACGTCGGGCCTGGCGTCGAACACGGTCTGGAGGTCCGTCGGGTCGCCCTGCATGTCCGAGATCAGCACCTCGACGCGGGCGTCCGGTCGCCGGTCACGGATCGCGTCGATGGTGGCGGCAACCGCGGCCGCTCCCCCGTCGTCGAGGTCGTCGCGGGCCACCATGGTGACCACCGCGTAGTCCAGCCCCATCTTCTCGACCGCTTCGGCGACGCGTGCCGGCTCGTCCGGGTCGGCGGGCTCGGGCTTGCGGGTGTCGACCAGGCAGAACCCACACTTTCGGGTGCAGCGCTCGCCCAGGATCATGAAGGTCGCCGTGCCGTCGTTCCAACAGTCGAAGATGTTGGGGCAGCCGGCCTCCTCGCAGACCGTCACCAGATCGAGCTCGCGCATCACGCCCTTCAGCCGGCGGTAGTCGGGCCCCATGTCGGCCTTGACACGCATCCACTCGGGTTTGCGCTCGGTGATGGGCATCCCCCCGTCGACGCCCGCCTCGGCGAGACGCCCGAGAAGGCGAACGGGCACCGATTCCTCGCGCGCCGGCGGCAGCGGCTGCTGGTCGCCGACCTTGGGCACGGCACCGGGACCCTCGCCCCGAGTGAACGCGCTGAGGTCGTCGGGACGGACCCGCCACGCGACGTCGGCACGACTCGCACCTGCGGTGCCGGCCCACCGCTCGACGGCGAGCTCGGCCACGACGTCGGTGACCTCCTGCATCGCGACGTCGAGGCCCTCGTTCTGCAGCGACGTGACCGCCTTGTCGGTGATCCCGCAGGGCACGATGGCCCCGAAGTAGGCCATGTCCGGCGCGACGTTCAACGCAAACCCGTGCATCGACCGTCCGCGGGACAGCCGAACGCCGATCGCGGCGATCTTGCGGGGCGAACTGCTGTCGGGGGCCACCCACACCCCCGGGTAGTCGTCGAGGCGACCGCACCCCGGGAGGCCGAGCCGGCCCAACGCATCGATCAGCAGCTGCTCCACCTCGTGGACGTACCGGGCGGTGTCGGCCATGCCGCCGCCGCGGCGACCCGGGACGGTGAGGATCGGGTACCCGACGAGCTGGCCCGGCCCGTGATAGGTCACGTCACCGCCGCGATCGACCGTGACCACCTCGGCGTTGATCTCGGCGGGGTCCGCCAGGATGTTCGAGCTGTCGCCGCGGGCACCGAGGGTGAACACGTGGGGATGCTCGAGGAGCAGGAGGTGGTTTTCGTCGCTTCGGGAGAACAGCTGGTGCTGCACGGCCAGTGCGTCCCGATAGCGGACGCGGCCCAGCCAGCGAACGTGCAGCTCGCGGTCGCGCTCGGTCGGCACCCGCTGCGGCGCGGGCCGCGTGAGTTCCGACCGTGTGGTCACGAGATCTCTGCCTCCCAGTCCCTGGTCTCGATGATCGTCCTCAGATGATCCAGGAACGCGGCGACGTAGGCACCATCGAACGCCCGATGATCCCAGGCCAGGGCCAGGATGCCCACCGAATGGATGCCGATGCCCTCGTTGCCGGCTTCGTCGGTGATCACCACGGGCTTGCGGCGGATGCCGTCGGTGGACAGGATCGCCACCTGCGGCTGGTTGATGATGGGGAACTGCATCATCGTGCCGTACTGACCCGGATTGGTGATCGTGAAGGTGCCACCCATGATCTCGTCGGCGGACAGCTTCTTGTCGCGGGCACGGTTGGCGAGATCGACGATCTCCCGGCTCAGATGCCGGAGCCGCTTGGAGTCGGCGGCCTTGATCACCGGCGCGAGCAGCCCCTGGAAGTCCAGATCCACCGCGATGGCCAGGTTCACGTCATCGTGGAGGACCAACTCGTTGTCACCCACGCTGGCGTTGATGTGTGGGAACTCACGGATGGCGTCGACGACCGCCCGGGCGATGAACGGCAGATAGGTGAGGCTGAAGCCCTCTTCGGACTTCCACTCGCCCCGGTGACGCTGCCGCACCACTTCGACCTTCTCGAAGTCCACTTCCACCGCGGTCAGGACATGGGGCGACGTCGCCTTGGACATCACCATGTGATCGCCGGTCAAGCGCCGGATGTTGTTCATCGGCACCCGGGTCTCGCCGGGGCTCGCAGCGCCGGACAGCGCAGGTGCTGCCTCGGGGGCCGGGGCAGGTGCAGGGGCCGCAGCGGGTGCCGGTGCAGGGGCCGCCGCGACGGGTGCCGCAGGGGCGGCGGGCGGAGGCGATGCGATCGCGGGCTTCGGTGCCGTCGACAGGCCCTGGGCGCTGATCGCCTGCTCGACGTCCGCGCGGGTGATCCGTCCGCCCAGCCCGGTGGGCGTGATGGTGGCCGGGTCGATTCCCGACTGGTTGATCAGGCGGCGCACGACGGGTGACAGGGGCAGGTCGCTGCCGAGGCCCGGACCGCTGGGCTCATCGGGCACCGCAGCCGCGGGTGCGGGAGCCGCGGCCGGCTCGGGTGCGGCTTCGGGAACCGGCGCGGGTGCGGGAGCGGCCTCGGGAGCCGGCGCCGCGGGGGCAGGCACCGCGGCAACCGCGCCATCACCCGACACCACCGCCAGGACCTGGCCCACCTCGGCGATGTCGCCCTCGGCCACGCGGATCTCGGTCAGCACGCCGGAAACCGGCGACGGCACCTCGGAATCGACCTTGTCGGTCGACACCTCGAACAGCACCTCGTCCTCGGCAACGGCATCACCCACCGCCTTGAACCAGCGAGTGATCGTCCCCTCGGTGACCGTCTCCCCCAACTGGGGCATCGTCACCTCGGCACCTGGGCCGGCAGCGCCCTGAGGTGCGGCGCCGCCCGGCGCTGACCCCGACACGTCAGCACTCGCGGCCGGCGCCGGCTCGGGGGCGGGCGCAGGCTCGGGTGCGGGAGCGGCTTCGGGAGCCGGCGCGGGTGCGGGCGCGGCCTCGGGAGCCGGCGCCGCGGGGGCAGGCACCGCGGCAACCGCGCCATCACCCGACACCACCGCCAGGACCTGGCCCACCTCGGCGATGTCGCCCTCGGCCACGCGGATCTCGGTCAGCACGCCGGAAACCGGCGACGGCACCTCGGAATCGACCTTGTCGGTCGACACCTCGAACAGCACCTCGTCCTCGGCAACGGCATCACCCACCGCCTTGAACCAGCGAGTGATCGTCCCCTCGGTGACCGTCTCCCCCAACTGGGGCATCGTGACGTCTGCCATGTGGTGTCCTACCTCCGGACTCCGGGTCGGTGTGGTGTCGCCCTCAGAACTCGTGCTGCGGGTCAGCCGTGCAGCGACCGGCCGGTCATCGCCAACACCGACTCGCCGAACAGCTCGCTCAACGTGGGGTGGGGCTGGATGAATTCCGCGACCTCGTCGACGGTGGCCTCCCAGTTGACGGCCAGGTAGCCCTGGCCGAGCTGCTCGGTCACCCACGGTCCAGCCATGTGAACCCCGAGGATCTGCCCGGCAGTCCCGTCGGCTTCCTTCTCGGCGATGATCTTCACCATGCCATCGGTGGCGTTGACGATCAGGGCCCGGGAGTTGCCCGAGAACCGATGCTTGGAGACGAGCACGTCGTAGCCGGCTTCTCTGGCCGACTCCTCGGTGTGACCGGCGAAGGCCACCTCGGGCTGGCAGTAGATCGCCCACGGCACCTTGCCGTAGTCGATCGGCATGACAGGCTCGCCGAGCATGTGCTTGATGACCATGATCGCCTCGGCGAACCCGATGTGGGCCAGCTGGGGTGTGGCCACCAGATCGCCGATGGCGTAGACGCCGGGTTCGTGGGTCCGGCACAGGTCGTCGACGACGACGAATCCGCGCTCGTCCACCTGCACGTCGGTGCCCTGGAGCCCCAACAGGTCGGAGTAGGGCCGGCGACCGACACTGACCACCACGACTTCGACATCGAGCGTCTCGTCGCCGAGGTCCAGGGTGGTTCCGCCGGCGTGAGGCGTGTGGCCGTTGACCATCACGCCCGTCTTGACCGTGATCCCCCGCTTCTTGAATGCCCGCTCGACCGTCTTGGTGACGTCACCGTCGCAGCCGGCCAGGATGCTGGGCAGGGCCTCGAGGATGGTGACCTCGGTCCCGAAGTCGGCCAGGGTGGAGGCGAACTCGCAGCCGATCGCGCCGCCGCCGATGATCGCTGCCGTCGCCGGGACCTTCTCCATCGAGAGGAACTCGTCCGACGTCATGATGGTGGTGCCGTCGACATCGAAGCCCGGGATCGTCCGGGGCTTCGAGCCACTGGCGAGGACCACGTTGCGCCCGGTGATGGTGACGTCGCCCGATTCGCCACCGGAGATCGTCACCTGATGACCGGCGCCGAGCACACCGACGCCGTTGAACACGGTGACGTTGCGACCCTTCAGGAGCTGGCCGACGCCGCCCGCCAGCTGGTCGATCACCCGCTGCTTGCGGGCCATGGTCACACCCAGGTCGAGGGTGGGCTCGGACGTCCCGACGCCGAACTCCTCGGCTTCGCGGACCGTGCGGAGCACCGCCGCCGTCTCCAGCAGCTCCTTGGCCGGAATACAGCCGACGTGCAGGCAGGTCCCGCCGAGCTTGCCCATCTCGACCAGGGCGACGTCGAGCCCGGCCGAGGCTCCGTAGAGGGCTGCGCCGTAGCCACCGGGCCCGCCGCCGATCACGACCATGTCGAAGTTGGTTCCATCCTGGGACATGTCGTCGAGCCTACCCGCCCGCGCTCACGGTGCCGGGACGGTCGCAGCCGGTGATTCAGGACGCGATCAGAACCTGCACGGTGAACGCGATCAGGATCGCCAGGCCGCAGAGCAAGGAGGCGAGGATCAGCATGCGAGTGCTCACGGCGACCAGACTACCGGCGCGGCTTCGGCCCGGACCCACGGACCCGACACAGTGCTAGATTCGCCGCCGCGGCCCGACGACCAGCGTGCGCCGCACACCACCATGGAACTCTCGGGCGAAGACACTGCGGGCGACGACACTGCGGGCGACCTCGGCGACGCCTCGACCGACGCCGCCACAGCGCTGTACACCACCATCCAGGCGCTGCGGCCCGCCGCGGCGGTGAACGCCGCCCGGCGAGTGGTGCTGGCCGACCTGGTCACCCGAGACCTCGACCCGGACGTCCGACACCACACCCTCCTCGCCTGCCTGCTCGCCGACTTCGGGCGCGTCGTGCTCCGCCTCCCGCCCGGCGAGGCGGCAGGCGCCGCCGCCGACGTCCTCGGCCGGGTGCCATCGCTCCGGCACGCGGCGACGATGGTGCGTCACCGCCACGAGCGGGTCGACGGCAGCGGCCTCCCCGCGGGCCTGACCGGGGGCGAGATTCCGTTCGGATCACAGGTCATCGCCCTCACCGACCTCGTCGTCACCCAGCGGAGGACCGCGCCCATCGAGTGGCCTCGACGCGTCGAGGTCATGAAGGACAACGCGGGCAGCGCACTCGACGTCGACCTCGCAGACCAGACCTTCGAGCTGCTCCGACGCAGCGACGCGAGGGCGATCGTCGACGCCGCGGGGCCCGACCACGCCCTCGCGGTCATCGCCCACAGCGCCACGGCCGGCGACGCGGCGGCCACCCGCATCCCGCTGGGCGCCATGATCCAGCGCTTCGACGACCCGGTCGACATGGCCGGTGCCCTCGTCGAGGCATCGTGGCCCACCGGCGCCCACCGGGCCATCGGCGTCCACCGGATCGACGACGGTGAGCTCCTGACGCCCATCGCGGCCGCCGGACCGGAGGTGGATCACTGGCGACCCATCGCCGCCACCTCTGCCATGCACGCCCTCCACGACCCCACGGTCGTCGGCGCGAGAGGACGGTTCGTGACCATCGTGCCGATTCGCGACGACCGGGTCTGGGGCCTGGCCTGGGGTGTCAGCGACGACGAGGCCGGCGCCGAGACGCCGCTGACCGAGGTCGCCGAGGCGTTGTCCATCGCGCTGAGCCGAGACCGACAGCGACGGCGGCTGGACGCACTGGCTCATGGTGACGAACTGACCGGTCTGGCGAACCGTCGACGGCTCGAGAACGAATTGGCACTGCTGTTCAGCGGTCCGGCCGAACGCCGGGCGGACGCGGCGCTCATCATGTGTGACGTCGACGGCCTCAAGCGGGTCAACGACACCCGCGGGCACGCCGCCGGCGACGACGTCCTGCGTGCCGTCGCCAGTGTCCTCCGGCAGCTCGCGAGCGACGTCGACGGGGTCGCCGCTCGACTCGGAGGCGACGAGTTCTGCCTGCTCCTGCGCAGCGGCGGCCTCCTCCGAGCGGAGGGTGTGGCCCGCCAGGCGACCCGCCAGGTCCGCGCCTCGGCTCCGGCAGGCGCCGGCCTGTCCTGCGGGATCGCCTACGCCGCGCAGGCGCGGACGCCGGCCGAGCTGCTCGGCCGCGCCGACGAACGGCAGTACCTGGTCAAGCGCCGCCGACTCGGCACCGCTGCTCCGAAGCCCCCGACCCACGATCGGCGTCGCCGCGGCGACCGCTGAGCGCCCCGCCGTCCCCTCAGGGCCGCGGTGTTGATGCCACGATGGGGCGGCCTGGACATCCGGGCGCGATTGCCGATGGAGAACACCATGCGAGACGCGACCGGTGACATCCAGTCCGTGCTCATCCTGGGCGCCAACAGCGAGATCGCGGTGGCGTTGGTGGACGAGCTCGCCGACCGACGGCTCCAGCGGGTCGTGCTCGCCGCGCGCGACACGACCACCGCCGGAGCGGCCGGTGCGCGCCTGCGGGAGCGCGGTCTCGACGCCCAGGTCGTCCCGTATGAGGCGACCTCCCCCGAGGCGCACGATGCGGCCCTCGCCGCCGCCGGGGACGTCGACGTCGTCGTCGTGGCGTTCGGCGTGCTGGGCCAGGTGTTCTCGTTGGATCAGGACACCGCCGACGTGGCCGAGCTGGCCTCGTTGAACTTCAGCGCAGGAGTCGCCGCGTGTACGGCCGCCGCCCGCCACCTGCGCGACCAGGGGCACGGCGCGCTGGTCGTGCTCTCCTCGGTCGCCGGCGTCCGGGTTCGCGCCGAGAATGCCGTCTACGGCGCAGCCAAGGCCGGGCTCGACGCCTTCGCCAACGCGCTGGCGGACATGTTGCACGGCACCGGGGTGCAGGTCCTCGTCGTCCGACCCGGCTTCGTGCACACGAAGATGACGGCTGATCGCGACGAGGCGCCGTTCGCCACCACGCCCGACGCGGTGGCACGAGACATCGCGCACGGGCTGCGGCAGGGCCGACGGATCGTCTGGAGCCCACGCATCCTCCGAGAGGTCTTCGGGGGGCTGCGGACCCTGCCCGGGCCGCTGTGGCGGCGCGTCGCCGGATGAACCTGCCGGCACCCGCCGCGCTGCTGCGCGCCCTGCGGCCGCGGCAGTGGGTCAAGAACGCCCTGGTCGTCGCGGCCCCGGTGGCCGCGGGCTCACTGGGCGAGGCCGGCGTGTTGGCCCGCACGGTGGCCGCCGTCTTCGTCTTCATCGCCGCCGCCGGCTCGACGTACCTCATGAACGACGCCGCCGACGTGGAGGTCGACCGGGCGCATCCGCGAAAGCGCCACCGACCGATCGCTTCCGGGGCGATCTCGACCGCCCAGGCCCGCACCGTGGCCGGCATGCTCGCGGTCGGTGCCCTGGTCGCGGCCGCGGCACTGGCCTGGCCGTACGCCGTGGTGATCGCCGCCTACCTCGCGATCAACGTCTGGTACTCGAACGGGATGAAGCACATCCCCGCCCTCGAGCTCGGCGCCATCGCCTCCGGCTTCATCCTGCGGGCGATCGGCGGCGGCGCCGCGACGCGGACGCCGCTGTCGGCCTGGTTCGTCGTCGTCGTGTGTGCCGCGTCGTTGTTCGTGGTCGCCGGCAAGCGCAGCGCCGAGCTCGCTCGCACGGGAGGGAAAGGGGGCCGTCAGGTACTTCGCCACTACTCGGCGTCCGGCCTGCGTGCCCTCCGAGCCGTGTCGGCCGCGGTGGCGGTCGTCGCCTACGCCCTGTGGGTGTTCGACCAGGATCTCGCGGTCGACTGGTTGGCCGCACTCTCCCTCGTACCGTTCGCCGGGGCCCTGGCCCGCTACTCGACCGTCATCGAGCAGGGACTGGGCGAGGACCCCGAAGACATCGTGCTCGGCGATCACCCGTTCCAGGCCCTGGCACTGAGCTGGGTGCTCGTCTACGTCGTGGGGGTGTACGCGTGAGCGAGCGCCGAACCTTGACCGGCTGGGGCCGCGCCACGCGTTCCAGCGCCTTCGTGGCGAGCCCGTCCGACGCCGACGAGCTCCGTCACCGGCTGCTCCAGACCGACTCCGTTCTCGCCCGGGGACTCGGCCGCAGCTACGCCGACCAGGCGACCAACGCCGGAGGCCTGGTGGCCCTGACCGACAACCTGACACGGATCGGCCCGATCGACGACAGCGGCGTCGTGACCGTGGACGCCGGCGTCTCCATCGAAGCGCTCCTCTGCCACACGGTGCCGCAGGGTTGGTTCGCGCCGGTCACGCCCGGCACCCGGTTCGTGACCATCGGCGGGGCCATCGCTGCGGACATCCACGGCAAGAACCACCACGTCGACGGGACCTTCGGCGCCCACGTGGTCGACCTCGAACTGCTCGTCGGCGACGGCTCCGTCGTCACCTGCGGGCCCGACCTCCATCCCGAGCTCTACTGGGCGACCGCCGGCGGGATGGGCCTGACCGGCGCCATCACCCGCGCCCGGATCCGGCTGGCGCCGATCCGCACCAGTCGCCTGGCCGTGGACACCACGCGGATGACGAGCCTCGACGCGCTCCTCGAGGCGATGGTCGAGGCCGACGCCACCCACCCGCTGTCGGTGGCATGGGTCGACCTGATGCCGGGTCGATCGTCGGGCCGATCGATCCTCACCACCGCGCGCTTCGCGGACCCCCACGAGCTCGACGGCAGCGCCGCCCGCGACCCGCTCGCCTACCGGCCGCGACAACGACTCAGAACCCCGCCACTGATCCCCGGAGGGCTGCTCCGACCCTCGACCGCACGAGCGTTCAATGAGGCGTGGTTCCGCATGGCACCGGCGCGACGCACCGGCGAGATTCAGTCGATCACCCGCTACTTCCATCCCCTCGACGGGGTGGCGGACTGGAACCGGGTCTACGGACCGGCCGGCTTCCTGCAGTGGCAGATGGCGGTCCCCGACGGCGCCGAGCGCACGCTGGTCGACTGTGTGGAGGCGTTGGCGTCCTCTCCGACACCGTGTTTCCTCGCCGTGCTCAAGCGCTTCGGCCCCGCCAACCCGGGTCCGCTGTCGTTCCCGATCCAGGGCTGGACGCTGGCCGCGGACATGCCGGCGGCGTTCCCCGGGTTGTCCGAGCAGCTGGACCGGCTCGACCACCGGGTCGCCGACGCCGGAGGCCGGATCTACCTCGCCAAGGACGGCCGGCTGGATCCCGCCCTGGTCCCCACGATGTACCCGCGCCTCGACGAGTGGCGAGCGGTGCGGATGCGTGTGGACCCGGACCGTCGGTTCTCGAGTGACATGGATCGACGGCTCGGCCTGTCGGGCTGAGACCCTCCCTCAATCGCCGCGGACCACCGCCCCCAGCTCGATCAACTGGTCGACGAGGGCGACGACGTCGCGCTCGATCTCGCCGGGGTCGCCGACGAAGTGCGTCGCGACCGCACGGACGAGGTCCGCCTCCTCGACCGGGTCCTGGATCAGATCCCAGACCGCGTCGCCCGGACTGGTGACCACGACGGGCTCTTCGGCGTCGGGGGTCGACAGCATCACCCCACGCAACACCCGGCGGGCGAGTACGTCGGGTCCCCGCTTCAGGACGGCCACGGCGTCAGTATCGCTGGCACCCACGCCCCCTCAAGGGATACTCGTCCCGTGACCTCGACCAGGGTGTTCATGATCGGCGACCTCCCCGTCGAGCTGGTCGTCCACGACCCCGTGGTCGCCGCCGCCGTCGGGTTCTGGCTGGCCCCGCTCGCCACCCTCGCGACGCCCCGGCGCCGGGTCGAGCTGGCGCCCCACGACGTCGGCCACGAGCTGTTGATCGACGGTGTCAGCACCTACCGAGGCTCCGACGCGTCGAACGTCGTCGACCAGCTCATCGCGTGGTGCAATCAGACCGCGGTGAGCTCGCGCCCCGACACGGTCTCGATCCACGCGGCAGCGTTGGTCGAACCCCACACTCGCCGCGCGGTGGTCGTCCCGGGGCAGCCGGGCGCCGGCAAGACCACCCTCGCAGCCGCGGCCTGCGCCGCCGGCTGGGGCTACCTCTCCGACGAGCTCGCCGGACTTCGAGCGGGCTTCATCGAGCACTACGCGAAGCCGCTCACCGTCAAGGAGGGCACCCGCGCACTCCTCCCGGACGAGGTGGCCCAACGCCACCTGCTGAGCGACCGGCATCGCCGCTGGTACGTGGCGGTCGCCGACCTCGGTGGCTGGGTCGGCGAGACCGCCGAGCCCGGTGCGGTCGTGTTCGCCGAACACGACCCCGATGGACCCACCCGGGCCGAACCGGTGGGCATCGCCGAGGCCACCCTCGAGCTCGCAGTCAACTGCCAGCATCCGTTGGACGCTCACGGCCGCCAATTACTGGAGCTCGCGCGCCTCGCGGACACGACCATGCGCGTCCGCCTGTGGCATCACGACCTCAGCGAGGCCCGCGAGGTCCTGGCCGACGCGGTGTCGGCCCGACCCGCACCGGGTGGGGTCTCGCCGCTCCACTCCCCACGCCAGGCGGGCGACCACGGCCCGTGCGCCAATGCCGATGTCGTCGGGGTGCGAACCGTCGACGGATCGGTGCTGCACCGGCCGGCCACCGACGGCATCGCGCTGCTCGACCCGCTCGCCGGAGCGCTCTGGCAACTCCTGGACGGCGCCACCACCGTGGCCGAGCTGGCCGAAGACGCAGCCGCGGCGTTCGGTCATCCCGTCGACGCCGTGCGCGCCGACCTGGAGCGTCTGGTCGCGCGGCTGACGACCGAGGGGTTCCTCCGGGACTGAGGCCCCGTTCCGCGGGTCAGTTCGTGGCGGAGCGAGCCGCAGACATCGCGGCGCCGACCTGAGCCCGGTGCTCGGGTTCGGGCACCGAGCCCGCGGGCTCGCTGTCGTCCGTGTAGTACGCGCCGTAGCGATACTTGTAGTAGTAGCGGCCGCGCCCGAACCCGGTGGAACCCGTGAGGACGACGCCGGCCAGGTCGGCGCGGCGACGCCGGAGGAGGTCGACCGTCTCGGCAGCGCTCTCACGGTCGGTCTTGCCTTCCTGGGCCACCAGCAGAACCATGTCGACCACGGGGAGCAAGGCCAGGGCGTCGTTGGTCGCGAGCAGCGGGGCGGTGTCCAACAAGACGACGTCGTAGCGATCCCTCGCCTTGCGGATCAGGTTCTTCTGCGTCTCCACCACCACGGTCGGGTTGGTGGCGCCCTGTTCGTCGGCGACGTCCGCGACCAGGGTCACGCCGGCGATCCCGGTCTCGACGGTTCGACGGTGCGAGTGGGGGGCGCCGAAGTACTCGTGCAGCTTCGGGAGCCGGTAGTCGCAGTTCACCACGAGCACGCGATAGCCGGCCTCGGCCATGAGCACCGCGAGGTTCGCCGTGGTGGTGGTCTTGCCCTCGCTGGGACCCGGCGATGTCACCATGACGACGCGCATGTCGTGGGTGACCGTCAGGTCGTCGGCCCCACGCTGGACGGTCAGCGGTTCGGCTCTGGTGGCCTTGGCGAACAACAGCGCGGAGCGGACCACTCGATAGGACTCGGCGACGACCCCGCGCGACCGGCTCACCGCATGCAACTCGTTGGCCTTGGTGTTCCGACCGTCGTGTCTGGGGATCTCGGCCAGCACCGGGAGGTCGAACGCCTCCTCGACCTCGGCCTTCGTACGCAGCCGCTGGTCGAACCGGAGGTGCAACAGCACCGCACCGATGGCCAGCAGCAGCCCGACGACCATGCCCAGCGGGATGCGGAAGAACGGGTTCGAGACCGTCTCGCCGATGTTGATGCCACCGGTCTCGCCATCGTCGATGGTCCGCGCGTTGAAGTTGTTGGCGCCCTGTCGCCCCTGCGCGACCCGCACGTTGTGGAGCCGCTCGGTGATCTCGAATGCCGGGACCACGTCGAGGGTCTCCAACAGCGGCGCCGGGGCCCCCGCGGCCTCGAGGTCGGTGAGGGTGACGAGGGCGGCGTCGTAGATCGACGCCCGACCCTCACGTTCGAGCGTCAGCGTTCGCAGGTCGGCGGCCAAGGCGTCGCGATCGGCGGCGTCCGGGCCGTTGGTCGCGGGGTCCTCGTCGGCCAGCGCCGCGGTGACGGCCGCGTCGTGGGTCGCCAGTGACCGTTCGATGTCCTGGATCTGGAGATCGAGCTCCTCCAGCCGCCCGGCTTCCACATCGACCTGCTCACGTGCGGAGACGACGGCTTGCTCGTAGCCGGCGCCGTCCCTGGTGTCGAGCAACGACACCAGCTCGGCTGCGTAGGTGTCGGCCAGTTCGGTGGCCAGTCGGGGGTCGGTGGCGACCGCGGAGATCTCGAGCAGGTTGACGTCGAGGTCGGTGACGGTGCGGACCCGGCTCGACGCGTCGGTCTCGTCCAGGCCCAACTCCTCGGCCACGGCCACAGGGACGTCTCCGCCGGTGACGAGCAGCGCCGTCTGCAACAGATTGGGGAAGCGCCCTTCGTCGATGGCGTCGGCGGTGACGATCAGCTTGTGCTTGGACAGCCAGTAGGTCGTCTGCGGGCCCTCGTCGCCGCTCTCGAGCAACAGCGTGCCGAAACCGGCGACCATGCCCAGCAGCGCTCCCAGCACGAGGAGCTTCCACCGCAGGCGGAGCACGCGCAGGTAGTAGGTCGGCTCCATGGCTCAGCGTTCCCGGGTGTGGGCGGTCATCGTGGGCGAACAGGCGACGCGACGAAGGACACGCCCCGGTTCGACTGCGGCGATGGTAGGAGGCCGCGTCCCACAGGTGGTCGATGCAGAAGGCCGGGTCACGCCGCCCCACCAGGCGCCGACGGCCCAGCGGCATGGGCGGGCACGGACTCGGACGCTTCGCGCCGCTTCGCCGCCACCAGCACCACCAGGCCGACGCCCACCAGGCCGGCACCGACGCGAGCGAGCGTTGCCGCTTCGGAGCCGGTCCGTGGCAGCCCGTCCGGCTGGAACGGCAACGGCCCGACCTGCACGTCGACGATCGACGACAGCACACCGCTGTCACAGACGACGTCGACCGGCACCGCGCCCTGGGCCTCGAGCGGCACCACGAAATCCTGGACGAAGGACCCGTCCGGGCCGACCTCGGCGGTCCCCACGAGCACGCCATCGATGAACACGTCGACGGTTCCCGGGGCAGGATCGCAGCCCTCGACGGCCACCGTCACGGTGTCGCCGGGTGCGGGCGACGGTGGCGTGACCGTGATCTGTCCCGGCGGGGAGTACCCCTGTGCGAAGGCGTGCGTCGGCCAGAGGGCGACCATCGCCACGGCGAGAAGCATCATCAATCTCATGTGTGTCCCAGGCTCGGTGTGTGGTTGCGCACCCGCCACGCATGTCGGCCCCGCTGATCTTCGCGACCGACTGCGTGTGGTATCGGCAGAAATCGCCGACACCTGAGACCCCTACTCTCGTTCGCCCGGGATCGTACCAGCGCGCCCAGCGACGCCGGATCACCCCGCAGACGGCGAGAGATCGAACTCGAAGCGTTGGTCGCGCAGGTCGGCGGCGCCCCCGCTCCAGGTTCCCGAGCCGCCGTTGACCAGCCCGCCGGTGGTGTCGGTCACCTCGAGGTCGATCCGCAGCGGGTTGACGGCGGGCTGCACCGGCACCGCGAGCACGTAGCGATCGAGCCGCCCTTCCTCCACGGGCATCTGGCCTTCGAGGGTGAAGTCCAGCTCGACGACGCCACCGGGAGGGATCTCGACGAGCAGCGAGTACGACCGGAGGCCGAACTCGTCCCGTGCCTGGGCCCCGCCGGCGCGGCCGTCCACGGTGACGGCCCGCAACCGGTGCGGGGTGTACAGCACCACCTGGGCCACGTTGGTCCCCCGTGGGTAGCCCTGGTCGTTGTTGCCCACGAGCGCATCCGGGCCCGACAGGTCCTGGACGGTGTTCTCGAGCCGGACCGTGGTGGTTGCGGTGACGACGCCCGTGTCGGTGTCGAGGTGAACGCGGTGGCGCATCGAACGCCCGAGGAAGGTGTCGATCTTGTTCTGACCGGCGTTCTGGATGACGAGCGCGGCGATGTCGTCGACATCGCGTGGCGGGAAGGAACCGGTCAGCCCCAGCTCCTCGAGCAGGGCGAGCTCGTCCGGATCGGTGGACGCCATCAGCAAGCGGTCCTGGTCGACCACGTCGCCGAACACGTCGTCGAGCGCCCATGGGTCCGGTAGCTCGGCGCCGAGCATCTGATCGAAGGCGGCCGCCAGGAGCACCGCGAGGAACTCGACCCGGTCCTCCTCCTCGGCGAACATCGTGTACTGGTCGACGAGGAGGAGCGAGACCACGGAGTTGGCGGTCACCGTCTGCCCGCGGACGTTGACCGGCCCCGCGATCCGCAGCATCGCTTCCACCGCGGTGGGGTCGACCAGGATGACCGAGGAGACCTCGGTACCGGTGGCCGCCAGGAACAACTGGGCGGCGACGTCGGCGACGTCGGGGAAGTGCGGGCTCAGGGTGACGTCCTGGAACTCGCTCTCCACCGAGTTCGCGCCGTAGCGCTCGATGTACCCCTCCGGCTCGCTGAGCGTGACGGGCGCCTGCTCGAGCGCGTCGTTGAGATCGCTGGCGCGCCCGACACCGGTGAGCCGGAGCTCACCGTCCTCGGCTTCGAGCAGCGCCCAGTTCCCGACCAGGCCGACCGAACCGCGCAGCTCGGCGGGGGTGGCGAACAGCACCAGGTGGGTCCGAAGGCCGTTGCCGCCGAAGAGACCGGGCGCGAGCTCGACGGCGCTCGCCGCCTTGCGGACGTCGGCCGCGATGGCACGCACCTCCTCGATCCCGTCGTCGAGCGCGGACGACGCGGGGCCGACCAGCCAGCGGCTGCGTGCGTCCTCCAGCTCTCGCTCGGCCGTCTCGGTGGCATCGGCGAGATCGGCGAGGCCCGGTGCGATGGCGCGGATGGCATCGAGGTCGATCCGGCCCCCCGACAACGACAACGGGGTGCCGTCGAGGTCGTCGAGCAACGCCAACGTCGCCTCCACGGTCCGGTCGGCCTCCACGGCGATCGTGTCGAGCAGCGCTTCGTGCTGGGAGAACACGGGGAGCACCGGCAACGGTGCGAGCCAGGGCTCGTCGAGGCCGTCCCGAGCCCCACGCACGTCCGCGAGCGCAGCCTCGAGCGACGACCGCGCCCCGTCCTCGTCCCCGTCGCCGAACCGGTCGGCCGCCAGCTCGATCGCCGACGACGCGTCCTCGAGTTGGGACTGGGCCCGGAGACCGGCGAACACGAACCCCACGCCGGCGACCACCGCGACCAGGATCAGCAGACCCGCGAACGATCCGAGGGTGCGGGTGAACCAAACGGGTCCCCACCGCCACGCACCGAGCAGGGCCGGGATCACGACGACCACCGCGACCAGCGTGGACAACCCCATCGGCGAATCGTGGGGCAGCCGGTAGACGACCGCCACGATGCACAGGCCGACCGTGGCCCCGACGGCCTCCACGTCGGGCCAGCGCCATGCGCCCAGTGCGCCGATGCCGACCCCCAGGGCACCGACCGCGATCAGCAGCGGCTCCGACGAGGAGACGGCCGCCAGGACGGCGGACGCGATCACGAACGCGGGTGTCGCGAAGGCGGCGGCCACCACGACCACCAGGCCGCCCACGGCCCGCCACGCGGCATTGGCGGCAGCCACCTCGGTGGGGGCTGCATCGTCGGCCAGCGCGAGCAGCATGCCTGCCATCGCACACACCGCCGTGACGACGTGATGCGGCGCGATCGAGCGGGTGGCGGCATGGGCGCCGGAGGTCCTCGATCGGAGCACGGGGCGATGGTACTTCGCCGCTCTCCGCGTCTCGGGCAGCCCCGTGGACCACCGAGCGTCTCGGGCGGCGCCCGCCGCGTGGGCCGTGCGAACCAGGTCGGACCACGGGTTCTGGGTCTCAAGAACTGGTCGCGCCTGCCGATGGATACACGAGATCAGATCCACCGGGCGGTACGTTCGTGTGGTTCATGTTGCTCCTGTGGCACATGGTGCTTGCACCTCACCACGGGATCGGACCGGGACAGTCCGAGGAGAACACGTGGGACAACGCTCGAGCCGCTCGGAGGCGGCTACGGCACAGATGCGTCGACGCCTCGGCGCGAACCGGCACCTCATTCAGGCTGCCCTGGACACGGTCGCGTGGGCGCTCGGCCTGTGGACCGCCGTGCTCCTGCGGTTCGAGTTCGCGACCGACGCCTGGCCTGCACGATCGATCTTCACCGCCATCCTGCTCGCCGGCCTGCTCCAGCTCGGGGTGGGCGTGGCCTTCGGGCTCTACACCCGCAAGTGGCGCTTCGGGAGCTTCGACGAGGTCGCCGGCCTGATCCGGGTCGTCGTGGTGGTGACCGCTGTCCTGCACCTGCTCTCGGTCTGGGTGTACCCGAGCCAGCTCCTGCCGACCTCGGTGGCGCTGGCGAGCGGCATGGTCGTCGCCCTCGTCACCGCCTTCAGTCGCTACACGTGGCGCTTCTACATCGAACGCTCCCTGCGACCCTCGCCGGAGGTGGCCCAGAAGGTGCTGGTCATGGGGGCGGGCGAGGCCGGCATCCAACTCGTGACCGCCATGCTCCGCAACCCCGAGAGCCCGTACTACCCCGTCGCCATGCTGGACGACGACCCGTACAAGGCCCACCTCCAGGTCATGGGCGTCCCCGTCGTCGGGACCAGGGACTCGCTGGCCGACGCCGTCGCCGACACCGGAGCGACCCACCTCATCGTGTCGATCCCGTCGGCCAACGGCGCCTTGCTCCGGGACCTGTCGAACCGTGCGCTCCAGTGCGACGTCGGCATCTCGGTCCTCCCGCGGGTCGAGAGCCTGATCGACGGATCGGTCGGTGTGGCCGACGTTCGACCGGTCAGCGAACGCGATCTGCTCGGCCGCCACGAGATCCGCACCGACGTGGAGCAGATCGCCGGCTACGTGACCGGACGCCGTGTGCTGGTCACCGGCGCGGGCGGCTCGATCGGCTCCGAGCTGTGCCGGCAGCTCCAACGGTTCGGCCCGCAGCGGGTCGTCATGCTCGACCGGGACGAGTCCGCGCTGCACGCGGTGCAGATGTCGATCGAGGGCCGGGCCCTGCTCGACAACCGCAACCTCGTCGTCGCCGACATCCGCGACGGGGAGCGGATGCACGAGGTCTTCGCCGAACACCGCCCCCACGTGGTCTTCCATGCCGCGGCCCTCAAGCACCTCCCGCTCCTCGAGATGTATCCCACCGAGGGGGTCAAGACGAACGTCCACGGCACCCGCAACCTGCTGCTGGCCGCCGAGCGGGCCGGGGTCGACCGCTTCGTCAACATCAGCACCGACAAGGCCGCCGACCCGTCGAGCGTCCTCGGCCACACCAAGCGCATCGCCGAACGCCTGACCGCTTCCGTCGGTCGCCGGGCAAGCGGCACGTACCTCAGCGTGCGCTTCGGCAACGTGCTCGGCAGCCGCGGATCGGTGCTCGAGGCGTTCCGCAAGCAGATCGCGAACGGCGGCCCCATCACCGTGACCCACCCCGACGTCACTCGGTACTTCATGCTGGCCGAGGAGGCGGTGGAGCTGGTCATCCAGGCCGGGGCGATCGGCCGCGACGGCGAAGCGTTGGTGCTCGACATGGGCGACCCGGTGCGCATCGACGACGTCGCCCGTCGCCTGGCACGCGAGGCCGACCGCGAGGTGCCGATCGTCTACACCGGCCTCCGGCCCGGCGAGAAGCTCCACGAAGTACTCGTCGCCGACGACGAGCTGGATCACCGACCCGCGCATCCGCTCATCAGCCACGTGTCCGTCCCGCCGCTCGACGTCTCGGCGTCGGAGACCGACGATCTGGCGACACTCACCGAGCTTCCCGTCGTCCAGGCCGACGACACCGCATCGAGCGCTCGAACCGGTGGCCGCGACCGCGTGTACCTCTCCCCGCCCGACATGAGCGCCGTCGAACGGCAGCGGCTGCTGGCGGCGTTCGACGCCAACTGGATCGCTCCCGTCGGCCCCGACCTCCCCGCCTTCGAAGCGGCGCTGGCGGCCGCATGCGGACGTCGCCATGCGGTCGCCCTGTCCAGCGGGACGGCCGCGCTGCACCTGGCGCTGCTGTTGGCCGACGTGCAGCCCGGCGACCGGGTCCTCGTCCCGACGATGACCTTCGTGGCCACCGCCAACGCCGTGCTCCAGACCGGCGCCGAGCCCGTCTTCATCGACAGCGAGACGTCGTCGTGGGGCATCGACCCGGCGCTCGTCGATGCCACCCTCGCCCGCTTCGCCGCGGAGGGCTCGCCGGCCGCAGCGGTCATGGCCGTCGACATCTACGGCCAGGTCGCCGATCACGAACGCCTCCAACGGATCTGCGACCGTCATGGCGTGCCACTGGTCGTCGATGCGGCCGAGTCGCTCGGCGCCCGACGCAACGGTGCGCCGGCCGGCTCCCACGGGACGACCGCGGCGCTGTCTTTCAACGGCAACAAGGTGATGACCACCGGAGGCGGCGGCGCGCTGCTGACCGACGACCCGGCGCTCGCCGACCGGGCGCGATCGCTGGCCACCCAGGCGCGGTTGCCGGTCCCCCACTACGAGCACGTCGAGCCCGGCTTCAACTACCGCATGTCGAACCTGCTGGCGGCCGTCGGTCGGGGCCAACTCGAGCGTCTGCCCGCCATGCTGGCTCGGCGCGCCGAGATCGCCGACCGCTACGCGACCGAGCTCGGCGCCCTCCCGGGCGTGCAGTTCATGCCGGTGCCGGCGGGTAGCCGGCCGAGCAACTGGCTCAACGTCATGGTGCTCGACCCGGCCGTGGTCGATCACAGCCCCGAGGACATCCGCCTCGCCCTCGAGAGCCACGACATCGAGAGCCGCCCCGCATGGAAGCCCATGCACCAGCAACCGCTGTTCCGAGGCGCCGAGTCCGTGGTCACCGGCGTCGCCGACACCGTCTTCGAGCAAGGCCTGTGCCTCCCGTCGGGCTCGAGCCTCGACGACGACGACCTGGACCGGATCATCCGGATCGTGGCCGCACTGGTCGGTCGCCGGCCCGTCGTCGAGCCGGCCGCCACCGAGCCGCTGGCCGTCGAATCACTGGCCTGACCGAGCCCCGCGCCCCGGCACACACCTACGATCTCGGTCCATGACCGACGTCGAGGATC
>CBDHFJ010000071.1:0-51749 GCA_965262315.1 Acidimicrobiales bacterium | reverse complement strand
GACGCCGCGGGCGGTGATGTCGTCGCCGTCGAGCAGGATCGCGCCCCCGTCGATCGGGTCGAGCAAGTCGACGCAACGCAGCAGCGTGGACTTGCCGCAACCGCTCGGCCCGATCAGGCAGATCACCTCGTGATCGTCCACGGTGAGGTCGATGCCGTTGAGGACCCGCTTGTCGCCGTAGGACTTGTGGACGCCGTCGAGCGCCAGCTTGGGAACACGGGTCTCGTCGCTCATCGGGGCCGCCTCACACCTGTGCCTGCGATCGTTGGGCCCGGTCCCGGGCGGTGTACCAGTCGACGAAGCGGGTCAGGGGAATGGAGATGGCCAGGAACAACAGCGTGGCCACCACGTAGCTCGTGTAGTTGAACGTGCGTGACGTGTAGATCTGTGCCTCGCGGACCGCTTCACGGATGCCGAGGATCGAGACCAGCGCCACGTCCTTCTGCAGGCTGACCACGGTGTTCATCAGCGCGGGGACGACGTTGCGGACGGCCTGCGGGAGGATGGCGAAGCGCATCGCCTGCCACTGGGTCAGGCCGAGCGCCCGCGCCGACGAGCGTTGGCTCTCGGGCACGGCATCGATACCCGACCGGTAGATCTCGGCGGTGTAGGCCGAGTAGCTCAGCGCCAGCGCGGTCAGGCCCCAGAACTCCGCACTGTTGGGCAGGAACTCGATCTGCAACGCGGGCACGCCGAACCCGAGCAGCAGCACCAGCAGGATCAGCGGGATCCCACGGAAGATGTCGGTGAAGATCACCGCCAGCAACCGGATCGGGAAGAACGCCGGCCCACGGAGGCTTCGCATCACGGCGACCAGCAGCGCCAGCACCGGGATGACCAGCATCGACTTGGCGAACAGTTCGAGGTTCAGCCAGAACCCGCGCAGCACGTCCGGTGCGCTGTCCCGGAAGTCATCCGGGTTGAAGAACTGGTCGCGCACCCGGGGCCAGTTGGGGCTGGTCACCACCAACACGATCGCGAGCCCGAAGAAGACCACCGTCGACACCACGGCGATGATCGCGGCCTTGGCGCCCTCCTCCTGCAGGAGGCCTGACGTCGCGGAGAACAGCCGCCGTCGTTGGGGCGGCTGTTCTCCGTCGGTGTTCTGGGCCCTTCTCGTGGGCGGTCCGTGCAGGCTCACCTGACGATGATCCGTCCCGGACTCGCCCTGAGCAAACCCGGGTCAGCCGGCAAGCGTCGGGATGCCGCCGCCTTGGTTGAGCCATTGGTCTTCGAGGGCGGCGAGGGTGCCGTCGGCTTCGAGGGCGGCGAGGGCGTCGTTGACGCAGTCGCGGAAGGGGTTGCCGTCTTCGAAGAGCATGCCGAGTTCTTCGGGGGTGTCTCCGGTGCGGGGGAGGACTCCGATGATGGAGGCGTCGGTGATCTCGACTGCGGTGATGAAGTAGGCGGTGGGGAGGTCGAAGACGATGCCGTCGACTTGGCCGGCGTCGAAGGCGGCTTTGGCGGCGGCGTTGTCGTCGTAGACCTGGGCGGCGTTGTCTGGCTGGATGACCTGGTCGATGTAGTCGAGGCTGGTGGTGCCGATGGCGGCGCCGAGTCGGAGGCCCTTGAGGTCGGCGATGCTGGTTGCCGAGGCTGCGGGGGAGTCGGCGGCGCCGATGATGGCTTGTTCGACTTGGTAGTAGCCGTTGGAGAAGTCGACGACTTCGTCGCGTGCGGCGGTGATGGAGTACTGCTGGATGTTGAAGTCCCAGTCCTTGTCGCCGGGTGCGATGACTTCGTCGAAGCCGGTGCGGACGAATTCGACGGTGTCGAAGCCGAGCTGGTCGGCGAGGGCGAACACGAGTGCGCCTTCGTAGCCGGTCCCGGTGGATGGGTCGTCGAAGTCGTCTTCGCCCGCGCCCATCCAGGGCGGGAACACCGTCTCACCCGTCGCCACCGTCAGCACTCCGTCGGCAACGGTGTCGGCAGCGCACTCGACACCGGCGGCCTCGCCGCCGTCACCGGCGTCGCCCGCATCGGCAGCCGCGAGGGTCGGGATGCCGCCGCCTTGGTTGAGCCATTGGTCTTCGAGGGCGGCGAGGGTGCCGTCGGCTTCGAGGGCGGCGAGGGCGTCGTTGACGCAGTCGCGGAAGGGGTTGCCGTCTTCGAAGAGCATGCCGAGTTCTTCGGGGGTGTCTCCGGTGCGGGGGAGGACTCCGATGATGGAGGCGTCGGTGATCTCGACTGCGGTGATGAAGTAGGCGGTGGGGAGGTCGAAGACGATGCCGTCGACTTGGCCGGCGTCGAAGGCGGCTTTGGCGGCGGCGTTGTCGTCGTAGACCTGGGCGGCGTTGTCTGGCTGGATGACCTGGTCGATGTAGTCGAGGCTGGTGGTGCCGATGGCGGCGCCGAGTCGGAGGCCCTTGAGGTCGGCGATGCTGGTTGCCGAGGCTGCGGGGGAGTCGGCGGCGCCGATGATGGCTTGTTCGACTTGGTAGTAGCCGTTGGAGAAGTCGACGACTTCGTCGCGTGCGGCGGTGATGGAGTACTGCTGGATGTTGAAGTCCCAGTCCTTGTCGCCGGGTGCGATGACTTCGTCGAAGCCGGTGCGGACGAATTCGACGGTGTCGAAGCCGAGCTGGTCGGCGAGGGCGAACACGAGTGCGCCTTCGTAGCCGGTCCCGGTGGATGGGTCGTCGAAGTCGTCTTCGCCCGCGCCCATCCAGGGCGGGAACACCGTCTCACCCGTCGCCACCGTCAGCTGGCCCTCGTTGACCACGGGCGGGGCGCTGCAGTCGAGCGCGGGGTCGGCTGCGTCGTCGTCGCCAGCGGGTTCGTCGGCGTCACCACCGTCGTCGTCGCCCGCCGGCTCGGCGGCCGGTTCCTGGACGGCGCCGGTGGAGGCGGCGTCGTCATCATCGCCGCCACATGCGGCGGCGATCAGCGTGAACGCGAGCAGCAGCGCGAGCAGTGTCCTGAACTTCATGTCTTCCCTCCTGGGTCGGAACGACCTGATCGTCCACTCTATGCAGGGCCTCGACGTTGTCGGAAGGAGGTTGCCGGCCCCGTGGCGGACGTCACACCCGGTCGGCGAGGAGGAGATCCACGGTCATCTCGAGATGGCCCAGGTGCTGGGCCAGTTCCTCGTAGGCGTGGATGAGGCAGGCGCCGACGGTCCATGGTGCAGCGAGCGGTTTCGTCGTCGAGGGCGTGCCCCGCACCTCGGTCGCCGTCAGGAGCTCCGGACGGAGCGCCTCGAGTGCGTCGGCGCCGGACTCGAGCCGTGCGATGGCGTCGGCCACGGTTCCCGCGGCCGTGAACTCGGCGTCACGATCTCGGTCCGAGGGGTGGCCGCACGCGATGTGCGCCGTCCACCAGGCACACGCCCCCAGCGCGTGCACGACGAGTCGATAGGGGGTGTTCGCGCCGGGGACGCGGGGCTCGGCGTTGATGAGCTCGTCGTCCAGTCGCCCGATCGCATCGATGTAGCCGTCGATCGTGCGCCGGCTGAACAGCAGGAAGTCGTCGACGGTGATGTCCATCCGCCGACCGTAGTGGCCGGCTGTCGAGCCTGGGTCGGCAATCGCCCGCCCCGACCCGCGACCGTTCGCGGCGATGTCTCGAGGCGCCCACGCGCTGTGGTGGAACCTGTAACGGTCCCAGAGACCGTTACAGGTTCGTCGGTCCGCACGCGCCCAATTTCCGGGGCTGCGCGGGACCTGTCGCGGTCTCAGGGATCGCGACAGGTTGGCCACGGAGGGTGGGGGCGCTCGGTTGGCGCTGCCCTCGCTGCGGGTCAGGCGAGGAGGTCGGAGGCGAGGCGGCGGGCGGCCTCGGCGGGAGAGATCGTGCGCTCCGTCGCCTGCGTCAGGAGCTTCTCGCCCGACTCGTCCTGCAACGCCGTGTCCGAGGCAGCGGTCAGGAGCTGCTCGACCCGGTTGGCCACTTCCATGCGGAGCCGGCCGTCGCGACGCGAGGCCAGACCTCCGGTGGCCTCGAGGTGCTCCCGGTGTGCCCGGATGGCTTCCCAGACTTCGGGCGCACCGGTGCCGTCGATGGCCGACGCCATGATGATGGGCGGGCGGTAGCCCGACTCGTCCTCCTGCCCGGTCATGTGGCTCAGGTCGAGCATCAGCTCGAGATCGCGGCGGGCGTCATTGGCGCCAGGACGGTCGGCCTTGTTGACCACGAACACGTCGGCGACCTCGAGCAGGCCGGCTTTGTTCGCCTGCACCGCATCACCCCACCCGGGCGTGACCACCACCACGGTGGTGTCGGCCGCACCGGCCACGTCGACCTCGACCTGGCCGACCCCGACGGTCTCGATGATGACCGGGTCGTAGCCGGCGGCGTCGAAGACTCGAACAGCACCGGGCACGGCGAGCGCCAGCCCACCGGAGTGGCCGCGGGTGGCCATCGAGCGAATGAAGGCGGCATCGCCCGCGATGTCGTCCATGCGGATCCGGTCGCCCAGGATCGCACCGCCGGTCAGGGGCGACGACGGGTCGACCGCGAGGACGGCCGGCCGGACACCGAGCTCGGGCAGCAGGCGCGTGAGCTGGCCGGTGAGGGTCGACTTGCCGGCACCCGGCGCTCCCGTGATGCCCACCACGTGCGCATTGCCGGAGCGAGGGTGGGCGAGTTCGGTGACCTCGTCGGCTTCGGCGCCGCCGCGCTCGACCCAGGTGAGCAGGCGGCCGAGGGCCCGACGTTCGCCGCCGGCGGCTCGTTCGAAGACCTGGGACGTGGAGAGCCCGCGCAGGCTCACGCAGCCGACCCGGAACGGGCGTCGACCGCGGTTCGGACCACCTCGACCACTTCCTCGGCGGAGGCGCCCGGGCCGAGGATGGCTGCCACGCCGGCCTTCTCGAGCTCCTCGATGTCGGCGTCGGGCACGATGCCGCCCACGATCACCGGGAGATCGAGGTCGGCGGCGGCCAGGGCGGCGACCATCGCGGGGGCCAGGGTCAGGTGCCCGGCGTTGTGCATGGAGAGGCCCACCGCGTCGGCGTCCTCCTCTTCCGCTGCGGCGACGATGGAGTCCGTGGTCTGGCGCAGGCCGAGGTAGATGACCTCCATGCCCGCGTCGCGCAGGATGCGGGCCACGACCTTGATGCCGCGGTCGTGTCCGTCGAGCCCCAGCTTCGCCAGGATGATCCGGATCTTCTCGTCAGCCATCAGACGATCGCCTTCTCGACGTAGGTGCCGAACACGGATTCCATGGCCATCACGATCTCTTCCTCGGTGGCGTAGGTCTTGACGGCCTCGATGATCGGCGGCATCAGGTTGGTGGTGGGTTCCTCGGCGGCGGCGGTCACTGCCGCCAGGGCATCGCGGACCGCGTCGTCGTTGCGCTTGAGCTTCACGTCGGCGAGCCGCTTGAGCTGGTACTCCTCGGTCTCGGCGCCGATGCGCAGCAGGTTGGCCTCGTCGTCCTCGTTGCCCTCGGTGAAGGCGTTGACGCCGACGATGATGCGGCGACCGGCGTTGACCTCGCGTTCGAAGCGGTAGGCGGCGTCGGCGATCTCGCCGACGAAGTAGCCGTTCTCGATGCCTTCGTAGCAACCCTCGAGGATCGAGCCGTTGCCGATCTCGAGCAGGTGGTCGAAGATCGCTTCGGCCTGGCGCTCCATCTCGTCGGTCATCCACTCGACGTACGGGGCGCCGCCGAGCGGGTCGGCCACGTTGGCGACGCCGGTCTCGTGGGCGACGACCTGTTGGGTGCGCAGGGCGATGCGGGCGGCCTTCTCGGTGGGCAGGGCCAGCGCCTCGTCGAAGCTGTCGGTGTGCAGCGACTGGGTGCCGCCGATCGCCGCGGCCAGGGCCTGCATGCCCACCCGAGCGATGTTGACCTCGGGCTGCTGGGCGGTGAGCGACACGCCGGCGGTCTGGGTGTGGAAGCGGCACAGCATGGCGCGCTCGTCGGTGGCGCCGTAGCGCTCCTTCATCCACCGGGCCCAGATGCGGCGGGCGGCGCGGAACTTGCCGATCTCCTCGAAGAAGTCGATGTGGCTGTTGAAGAAGAAGGACAGCCGCTTGCCGAACTCGTTGACGTCCTCGCCCGCAGCAATGGCGGCCTCGACGTAGGCGAAGCCGTTGGCGAGGGTGAAGGCGAGCTCCTGCGCGGCGGTCGAGCCGGCCTCGCGGATGTGGTAGCCCGAGATCGAGACGGGGTGCCAGCGGGGCATCTCGGCGGTGGTGTACTGCACCATGTCGGTGACGATGCGCATCGACGGACGCGGGGGATAGATGTACTCCTTCTGCGCCTGGTACTCCTTCAGGATGTCGTTCTGAATCGTGCCGGCGAGCCGGTCCGGCCCGACGTCCTTCTGCTCGGCCACTGCGACGTACATGGCCAGCAGGATTGCCGCCGGGCCGTTGATGGTCATCGAGGTCGAGACCGCCGACAGGTCGATGTCGGCGAAGAGGTCCTCCATGTCGGCCAGCGTGTCGACGGCGACGCCGGCTCGGCCGACCTCACCCAGCGACCAGGAGCTGTCGGAGTCGCGGCCCATCAGCGTCGGCATGTCGAACGCGGTGGAGAGGCCGGTGCCGCCGTTGCGCAGGATCTCCTTGAAACGCCCGTTGGTGTCTTCGGCGGTGCCGAAGCCGGCGAACATGCGCATCGTCCACAGGCGCGAGCGGTACATCGTGGGGTAGACGCCGCGGGTGTAGGGGTACTGGCCCGGGTACGGGCCGTCGCCGTAGACCGGCTCGACGGGCACTCCCGACATGGTCTCGAACGGGATGTCCCGCACCGGTGTGGCCTCGTAGGCCTCCAGCCAGGCAGCCTTCAGCTCGTCGTTGCTGGGTGTGTCGCTCATGGGGGCTCCTGGTCGACCAGTCGGGGGGGGTTGTTACCGGGAGGTCATTTAGTTGGACGTCCAAGTATCTGGAACTATCGTACCGCACGTGGCCTTGGACTTCGACCCCATCGCCGAGGCCCGGCGCAACTGGGATCGCGTCGGCTGGCCCGCCGGCGACGCGATGGAGGCGGCGACCTCGATCACCCGGGCCCACCAGATCCTGCTGGGTCGAATCGACGGCGCGCTCGGCCCCCTGGGCCTGAACTTCAGCAGGTTCGAAGCCCTCGCGCTCCTGCACTTCACGCGGGAGGGCAGGCTGCCGCTCGGCAAGATGGGCGATCGACTCCAGGTGCACCCAACCAGCATCACGAACACCATCGACCGCCTCCAACAGGACGGACTCGTCGAGCGCGTGCCCCACCCCACCGACGGTCGGACCACCCTGGCTGCGGTCACCGCGGCGGGTCGGGAGCGTGTCGAGGCGGCACAGGCCGCGCTCGCCGACATCAACTTCGGGCTCGGGGACATGCCGGCGCCGGCGCTCCGCTCCATCCGTGACGACATCGTGGGTCTCCGTCGGCGAGCCGGCGACTTCGGCAGCACCGACTGATCCCTCGCGGCCACCTCGGCAACTCAAGTCACATCCGGCGACGCCGATGGTCTGGGGTGGGACTGACGAGAGGGCCGCGGACGTGACCGCCATCAGCCGACCGACTGCGACCACGCGATCGCGCCCTGCCACCCACCGACCACCCCCGGTCCGGTGGGCGCTGGTCTTCTCGGTCCTCGGCGCGCTCTACCTCCTCACCGCCACCTGGTCGCCGCCGTACAACGTCGACTCGTTCACCAACATGATCCAGGCACGCGCCTTCGCGGACGGCGAGGTGATCGTCGACGAGTACGAGCCCTTCACCGATCGGCAGTACCGGGGCATGCTCTCGTGGATGGTGCCGTCGCCGGACGGCCCGACCTCGCAGTACCCGCCCGGGGTCGCGCTCTGGGGAGCCCCCTTCTATCTCCTCGACCGATCGGTCGCCGAGGTCACCACCGAGGTGGGCCCCGACGGCGCCACCGAGGAGGTGACCATCGCGGTGCCCGCGTTCGCTCCGGCCGCGCTGGCAGCGGTGGCCGCGACCACCCTGGCGTTCGTGTTCCTCGCCGGCGCGCTGCGCCCGCATCTCGACGACCGCATCGTGGTGTCCGTGGTGGCCGTCGGCGCATTGGGAACCGGCGCCTGGTCGGTTGCGTCCGACCAGCTCTGGCAACACAGTCCGGGGATGATGGCCATCGCGCTGGGGATGTTCGCCGCGTCGCGGGAGCGCTTCGCCGCGTCGGGCCTCGCGTTCGCATTCGCGGCGTTGATCCGCCCCCACACCGTCCTCATCGCCGCCGGGATCGGGCTGGCCATGGCGATCCGCCGCCGGTCGATCCGGCCGGCGCTGGTCATGGGCGCGACCAGCGCGCTGGGGCTGGTGGCGCTGCTCGCGTACAACCACGTCGTCTGGGACGAAGCGTCGATCACCGGCGGCTACAGCGACACCTTTGCGAACCGGCTTCGTTCGCCGAGCATCCTGGTCGTGGGTGAACACATCGTCGAGTTCCTGTTTCACCCGTCCCACGGGGTCCTGATCTCGTCGTCGTTCCTGGTCGTCGCGCTGGCCGCCGTGGTGACGGGCAGAGCCCGTGGCGTTCCCGATTGGGCACTCGGCGCCGCACTCGGGGCGGTTGCCTACACACTCGTGCAGTTGCAGGCCAACCGCGTCTCCGGCGGCAACGCGATCTTCGGCTATCGGTATCCGTTGGAACCCCTGATGGCCGCCGCGCCGCTGTTGGCCTTCGCGACCGTGGCGATGGTCTCGTCCATGGGCCGCCGTGGGCGCGCGCTGTTCGGGGCGCTGGTCGCGGCGTCGATCCTCGCTCACGGCTACGGCGCATTGTTCGTCACCGCCTGAGCCGTCGCGCACCGCTAGCAGGTTGCTGAAGTTCGGCAGTGTTCTCAGGGCGGCCAGGCGCCGTCCACGCCAGGACACCGATTCCGGCACTACTTGTGAGCGTAATGGCGGATGAGGTGGACGCTGCGTGGGCGGATGCATGGCTGTTCTGAGGGCGCTGGAGAATTTCAGCACCCTGCTAGGTTCGGCGGCGATGGATGCCGACGAGATCATCACGGCACTCGGGCTCGAGCCCCACCCCGAGGGTGGATGGTTCGCCGAGACCTTCCGGGCTCCCGCCGAAGAGGGCGTTCGACCGACGTCGACGGCCATCCACTTCCTTCTGCGGGAAGGTGAGCGTTCGCACTGGCACACCGTGGACGCCGACGAGATCTGGCTCCACCACGCCGGCGCCCCCCTGATCCTGCGCACCAGCGGCGGTGCCGCCATTGCCGAACACCGCCTCGGCCCCGACATCGCCACGGGCGAGCAGCCGCAGGTCGTCGTCCCGGCAGGCGCCTGGCAGTCGGCCGCGTCCACCGGTGCGTGGACACTGGTCTCGTGTGTGGTCGCGCCCGGCTTCGAGTACTCGGGGTTCCGCCTGGCGCCCCCGGGCTGGGAGCCACACTTCGACTGACGGGGGTGCCGGGGCCGAGTCGTCAGGACTACAGACGGCCGCCGATCGGCCGATCTGTACAGGGTGGGACAACTGCACAAACTCATCATTCAGATCCCGTGCCTCAACGAGGAGGATCAGCTCCCGGTGTCGCTCGGGGCACTCCCTCGCGAGGTCGAGGGTGTCGACGTGGTCGAGTGGATGATCGTCGACGACGGCTCGAGCGACCGCACCGTGGAGGTCGCACGGGCGCACGGCGTGGACCATGTCGTGAAGTTCCCCCAGAACCGCGGGCTCGCTGCGGCGTTTCAGGCGGGACTCGACGCCGCGCTGAAGCTGGGCGCCGACGTGATCGTCAACACCGATGCCGACAACCAGTACGACGCCGACGCCATCCCGGCCCTGGTCGGACCGATCGTTCGCGGCGAGGCCGACATGGTGGTCGGTGATCGCGATGTCCGGTCCGTCGAGGAGTTCTCGGCCCTGAAGAAGCGGCTCCAGGTCATGGGCAGCTGGGTGGTCCGTCAGGCATCGGCCGCGGAAGTCGCCGACGCCACCTCCGGGTTCCGTGCCTACAGCCGCGACGCGGCCTTCCAGCTCACCGTGGTGAGCCCGTACACCTACACCATCGAGTCGATCATCCAGGCTGGTCGGAGCCGCACGGCGATCACCAACGTTCCCGTGGCCACCAACGCCAAGATGCGGGAGTCGCGGCTCTTCGGCAGCACCTGGGGCTACATCCGTCGCAACGCGGGCGTGATCACCCGAGTGTTCGCGGCGTACGAGCCCGTCAAGTTCTTCGGGACGATCGCAGCGCTGTTCTTCCTGGCGTCGATCGCCGGGTTCATGCCGTTCCTCACCAGCTGGCTCATCGACGGTGACCGCAGTGGTCACGTCCAGTCGGTGGTGATCGCGTCGGTGCTCGCCGTGGCCGGTGTCCAGGTCGCGGTGCTGGCGGTTCTGGCTGACATGATGCGCAACCAGCGAGTGGTGTCCCAGCGCATTCTCGAGCGAGTTCGCAGGATCGAGATCGAGACCAACGTGCCGCCTTCCGGGCTGGCCATGCCAGAGGATCGATCGACCGCGGACACGCCTGACCGGCTCGCGGATGCGATCCCCACCGTTCCCGACCATCCGCCCGAGGTCGTCGCCGTGTCGACGACCACTCCGGACCGCCAGAAGGCCTCGTCATGACCACGACCCCAGCGATGCCCGACACCCAGCCCTTCGACTACCAGCAGTACCTGCACTGGACCTACTTCGACGGCAAGGCGATGGACGCCGAGGAGTTCGAGCGTCTCTCGACGCTCCTCGACGGTGTGGAGGTCTTCATCGACATCGGTGCGTCTCACGGCGTGTACACCAAGCACGCGCTCGACCACCTGACCGACGCCGACATCGTCGCCGTCGAAGCCGACCCCGAGCGCTTCGAGATCCTGCAGCGCAACGTCGCCGCCTGGACGGCCGATCCCGACAGCAATGCCGCGACCAACCGCGTGCGTTGCATCTCCGCTGCCGTCACCGATGCCCAGGACCTGGCGGCAGGCCCGACCGCGACGTTCTTCACGACCGGCACCCAGATCTCGGGAGGCCTGTTCGCCGTCGGCGAGCGGTCCGACGACTACGCCCCCATCGAGGTCGAGCGGGTGAAGCTCGACGACCTGTGGCAGCCGGGCAAGAAGACGTTCGTCAAGGTCGACGTCGAAGGAGGCGAACTCCGAGTTCTCCGCGGCGCCGAGCGCATGCTGGCGTCGGGCGACGCGGTGTTCTTCGTCGAGCTCTCCTGGTGGGGCGACCGCGAGCGCGGGACGTCGGCGATCACCACGCTGCGACACCTGCACCGGCAGGGCCTGGGCATCGAACGACGGCTCCGCTCGGACTACCTGATCTTCGCCGAGCCCAGCCGGCTGCGTCGGCTGACCCAGCTGGCCAGGTGTCTTCCGCCGCTCCTCCCGCGGTGGCTGTTCGCGACCTTCGCCCCGTTCCGGCTACGACGCGCCTACATCCGCCGCCAGAACCGTCAGCGGCTCGCGGCGATGGCGCGGTGGCGGGAGGCGGCTTCGAACTGAGGGGTCAGGTGACTGGCGTGGCAGCGGAGGCTCGGCGGATGCGCGATGTGGTCATCACGAACCCGCCGATCGCGATGATCGCGACGACGGCCAGGTTGACGGCCCGGTCGGTCGCAGATCCGGCCAGGCCTGCATCGAACGTGCTGCCGAGCGAGGCGACGGTCGCCGCGATTGCCACCTCGCGCAGCCCCAGGCCGGCAGGCGTGATTCCGATGAAGGTGACGAGGGCGCCGACGGGACCCACGACCAGGAACAGTCCGTAGGGCTCGTCCACGCCGATCCACGCGAACGTGAGTTGCAGCCGCCAGGCCGTGATGGCGAAGCGGAGCAGTTCGAGGCCCAGCACCAGCACGCCCACCTGCGGCCGCGCGGTCAACTCGTCCCAGCCCGTGCCCACGCTGCGCCAGGCACGGGCCAGGCGACCACCACCGTCGGGGTCCGACCGCCCGGGCAATGACACACGAGACGCAGCGACAGCGACGCAGACCATGAGCGCCAGGGCGACGATCACCGGCCACGCCCAGGGGCCGCCGCCGAAGCCGAGAACGAGGCAGCCGACCAGGCCGGCCAGGCCGGTCCCCACGACGCTGACCACCAGGTTGACCCCGACCACCGCAGTCGAACTGCCGTAGCTGACACCGTGGACCGTCTTCAGGTACTGGAACCGGTAGACCGTGCCAAGCTGGCCCGGCAGGTAGTTGCCGAGCTGGCCCACCGAGAACAGCAGCCAGTTCTCGACCAGGCCGATCCGGGTCCCGAGCGCCCGGTAGAGCACGCCGAACTCGGCGGCGTTCAGGAAGTGTGCGACCGCGGTCAAGGCCGCGACCAGCAGCAGTTCGTCGGCTGCGACATCGTCGAGTTGGTCGAACAACGACCGCCGGTCCCAGAGGTACCAGCCCAGCACGGCGATGATCGTGAGCGGGAGGATCACGTTGACCGACCACCAGCGGGTGGTCCGGCCCGAGTCGGTCACGTCACCATCCGGGTGAACGACGCATACGAGCTCACCAGACCGATCGCCTGATAGGCGTGCTTGGAGATCGCGAGACGACGCCGGTACATCTCCTCGGCCCGCTTGGGGCGCAGGATGAGATCGAGGTAGGTCGGATCGGGCTCGAACGGCAGACCCCGCCAGAGGTCCTCGATCACGGGCCGGAGGGGTCCCCGATACCACTCGTCGACCGGGGCTTCGGTGGGCGACTGCTTCGCCTGGTAGACGACGGTCTCCGGCAGCAGCCCCGACTGGACCGCCGCGCGTTGCAGCACCGGCTTGCCCTCGGCGCGTGCCAGGTTGCCTTCCGGCCGCTGCTGGTCTTCGGGCAGCGCTGCGATGGCGGCCCGGAAGCGGGGGTGGGTGTACGGCGACGCCACGGTGAGCCCGGTCCGTGCCATCGCCCCTTCCACCTTTGACGACGACTGCCCCGTCAGCGTGTTGCCATGGACGGCGAGGCGGGCCGGGTCCGTCAGTCCCGACTGCTCGGCCAGCCGCAACCTCACCGCCTCGATCGACTCGCGTTGGGTCGGGCGGTCCCCCTGGCGGAGACGATCCAGCGCCACATCGTCGAGGTACTGCGTGGGGAGATGCCGGGCTGCCGGGCCCTCGAGACGGCTGGCCCGGATCGCGCTCCTCGCCACCCGGGCGACGTGGCCGAGCCGCTGCTCGACCACGCCCACCGACGCGCCCCGGAGCATCGCGGTGCGCAGCGGGCCCGGCACCCGGCCCAATACGCCGCCGGCCGCGGCGCGCGTGTTGATCGTGGGATACGCGGCGAAGAGTGCATCGCAGCCGTCGCCGGTGAAGATCATCTCGGCGCCGGCGGCAGCAGCCTCCTCGGCGGCGATGATGGTCTGGAGCTGATAGTGCGGCTGTGGGCTCGGTTGGTTGAGGCGGCGTGGGAGTGCGACCAGCGCATCCCCCAGGCGCTCGGGCGTGAACAGCACGTCGTGATGGGTGGATCCCGATGCCGCCACGGTCTCGGCGACGTGGCGCTGGGCGTAGCCGGGCTCGGAGAATGCGAACGTGAAGGTGTGGACTTCCCGGCCGGTGCGGGCGAGCGCCGCGGCGACGAGAGCCGAATCGAAGCCACCGAGCAGCACGCCGACGGTTCGCGCCGCCCCCGCCTGTTCGTCGAGCACCTCACAGACCAGCTCGGCGATGTCGGGGATGGGCCCCGACCAGACCTGGGCGGTGGGGGCCTCGGGGACCGAGATGACCCCATCGGTCAGCCGGACCCGGGCGCCGGGTGCGGTGGCCACGACTCCGTCGAACACGGTGCGGCCATCCGGGAGGAACCCGAAGCCCAGCAGGAAGTCCTCGAACGACCGGTCGACCTTCACGTCGGTGCCGACGGCGGCCGCCGCGGCGGCCAGGTGGCTGGCCACCACCGGACCGGTCGGGCTCACGTGGACGAACAGCCGCTGGGTCGGTCCGGCCGCGATCTCGGCGCCGTCGACCAGGTAGCCGCCGGGCGGGACTCGATCGAGGGTCGGTGGGGTGGCAGTCGTCGGACCGAGGTAGTGACGGGTGGGCTCTGTCGAGGCCACGTCGCCCGAACACACGATCTCGTGCGCGCCGGCCCGGACCCGAGTGGGCTCGAGGCCCTGGTCGCGCATCCACGCTTCGGCTCGCGCGGCCGCGCCGTCGGCACCCGCCGGGACCGCCACCACGCTGTTCACGATGCCTTGACCCCGGTGGGTGCGAGCGCGGCGACCGCATCGGCGGTGGCCTCGGCCGCGGCCTCGAGCGTGCCCGCATTCGCCTGGAGTGTGCCTCGGACGTCGTCGAGCGCACCGAGCAGCACGTCGAGCCGGTCCACCAGCGCCCCGCCGCCGACCTGGTCGAGGTCCACGATGTAGTCCCCGATGCCGGCGGCCTCGGCGACGCCTCGGGCCTTGTGCTCGTACGGGATCACGAGCGCCGGCACCCGTGCCGACACCGCGAACACGAGCGGGTGATAGCGCCCGGCGAGCACCAGGTCGCTGGCTCCGACGAGCTCCCGCTGCTCGTCGGCCGAGAGCGTGTCGGGTTCGACGGTGACGTCAGCACCGCGCGCACGGGCCGCAGACGCCAGCGTCTCGAGGTAGGGCTTGTCGGCATGTCGAGTGCCGTGGAGCTGGGGGAGCAGGCGGACGTGTCGGCCCGACTCACCGAGCCGGACCATGACGTCCACGACGGCCTGGTCGTGGGTCCCGCGCAGCTCGGGGCCGGGGTCGCGGAACGTCCCCGTGACCAGACCGGGCTGTCGTGCGGGGGCATCGATGCGGCGATGGAGCGCCGAGTCCGACCCGATCGCAGGTCGGCGGCCGGTGAAGCGCTCGATGTTCGCCGCCGAGATCGCCTCGCGAACCGCCAGATGGTCGAACATCCGGTACCCGCGTTTACGCACCGGACCGAGCAGCCGGTTCTCGAACGGGCCGGCCGACGGTTGGTAGAGCGCCAGCGGCTTGCCGTGGAGTCGGGCGAGCCAGACGAAGAACCAGTGGACGATCTCGTGATTCGCGTAGAGGTCGCCGAAGTACGGGCCACCGGGAGCGGACACCACGATCACCGCGTCCTCGTAGCCGGTGAGCATGTCGCGCCCGATCGGTCCCGCGACGCGCTTCGCCCTGATGCCGACCACGCGGAGGGCCGCCCAGATCGCGAGCCGCAGGGCCTCGGTGATCGGCATCCGCAGCGGGAGATAGTCCACGCCGTGGAGGTCGATCCTGCTGGCCGGTGCCGCGAACTGGTGCAGCACGGTGAACCGGGCGCCCGGCACCCGAGCCCGAAGCGCGCTGATCATGCCCTGCATGGCGGCTTCGTCGCCGCGGTTGTCGCCGTGCTGGTTGACGATGAGGATCAGCGGGGAGGGGGTCATCGCAGGTCGATGCTACTGCTCGGTGTCGCCGGGTCGGGGGTGGGTCTGGAGGGCCCGGACCAGCGGCTCCACCACGGCGTGGGGTGTGAACGCGTCGTCGGCATGCGCCCGCGACCTGGCCCGCAGTGGCTGGAAGACCTGGTCCTCGTCGAGGTCGGTCAGCGCTCGCGCGAGCGCATCGGCCTCGCCCGCGGGGACGAAGACGGCGGCGTCGCCGAGGGCTCGCCGTTGGGGTGCGGTGTCGGCCGTGACGATGACACACCCCGCCGCTGCGCCCTGGAAGACCTTGTTGGGCACGACTCGTGCGGCCTTGGGGGTGGTGCCGAAGATCCCCAGGCAGATGTCGTGGTCCGCCACCGCCGCAGGCAGCTGGTCCGCGTCGACCCAGTCGACCATGGTGACCTGGGCACCGCCCTGGGTCAGGATCCGCTCGACCTCGGCCCGGTCCTGGCCATCGCCCACGAGGGTCCACGCGAACCTGTCGCCGGTGGAGACGATCGCCCGGGCGATCGTCTCGCAGCCCTGGAGCGGGGTGTAGAGGCCGAAGAACACGATCCGTCGGCGGTCCGAATCGTCATGGGTCCGGCGCGCCTCGAACCATCGACGCCCGGCCCCCACCGGGACGACGACCGGCTCGTCGCCCCCGATGCCGAGGTGCTCGGGCGTGTCCACCACCACGATGTCGGCGGCGTTCACCGCCCGACGGTCGATCCAGGAGGCGACCCGGCTCCTCGCGCCCCCGAGCCCGCGGTCCTCGAACGTGCCGGCGACAGGCGCCATGTGGTCGAGAACCACCGGGGCATCGAACCAGCGACGTGCGAGGTGGACGTCGAACACACCGAGGTAGCCGACCACCACGGCGTCCGGCTGCGTCCTGACGGCCTTGGCGTCGCGGCGCAGTCGCCACAGGAGACGGACGAGGTCGATTGCCCGGCCCACCAGCCGCCAGGGCCGGCGAGCGAGCTCGATGCGCTCCGCGGTCGACACGCCGGCAGGACGGTTGCACACCTCGATCTCGCAGCCGTGCGCGAGCAGGCCCTCGCGGAGCACTTCGATCCTGGGGTGGGTTCGCTCGTCGTAGGTGCCGAAGAACAGGATGCGCACCCCACGAGTGTGGCCGGTGGCGGGGTGGCGTCAGGGGAGCCGGGGCCGCCTGACCGGGGTGCGCTCAATTCACCTCCGCGGCCGCCGATGGATCCGCGATGTCGGGACGAGCGACCGCGGCCGACGCTGCCGAGACCGGAGACCGCGTCCGCTCCTCCGAGCGGACCAACCGGCAGGCTTCCGCCGGCTCCACGCGCCGGTGGCTCCTGCCGATGCTGGCGGGCCTCGCCGCGCTCTACGCGGTGACCGCGACCTGGACGACCCCCTACTTCGTCGACGCCTACACCAACGCGCTGCAGGCGCGGTCGTTCGCCGAGGGGTCGGTCACCGTCGACGGCTACGACGACTATCTCGACAAGCCCTATCGAGGGCAGCTCACATGGCTGGTTCCGGCGACCGACGGCGCCACGTCCCAGTACCCGCCGGGGACGGGCCTCTGGGCCGCACCCTTCTACCTGTTCGACACCTCCGTGGAGATCGAGACCGCCCGGGTCGACTCCGAGATCTCCGACGACACACTGGTCTTCCCCGTGCCGTCGCTGGTGCCGGCCGGCATCGCCGCCGTGGCTTCGGTCGTGATCGCCATGGGCTTCCTCGGCGCGACGCTGGTGCCGTTGGTCGGCGACCGCTTCGCTCGTGCTGCGCTGGCTGTCGCCGCGCTGGGGACCGGAGCGTGGTCGATCGCCGCCGACATGCTGTGGCAGCACGGGCCGTCGATGATGGGGATCGCCGCGGGCCTGTGGTTCGCTTCGCGTGACCGCCACGCGCTGGCCGGCCTCGGGTTCGCCTTCGCGATCCTGGTGCGTCCCCACACCGCGGTCATCGCCGCCGCCATGGGGTTGGCGATGTCGGTCAACCGCAGGAGCGCTCGGCCGGCGCTGGCGGTGGGAGCAGCGTCGGCGGCCGGCCTCGTCGGCGTCGTGCTCTACAACCGGTTCGTCTTCGGCAGCGCCTCGATCAACGGTGGCTACAGCAGCGGTTTCGCCGAGAACTTCGCGGACACTCCGATCGACGTGTTCCTGAGGCGAGCCGTCGGGCTCTTCGTCGACGGCCAGGTGGGCATCCTGGTCTACTCGCCGGTCGTGGCCGTCGCCCTGCTCGGACTGAGACGCGCGGCCCGATCGACACCCGACTGGGCGGCCGGCGCCGCGATCGGGGCGACCCTCTATCTCCTGATCCAGATCCGAGCCAACCGCATCTCCGGCGGCGACGGCTTCTTCGGCTACCGCTACCCGCTGGAAGCGTTGATGGCGGCGGCACCCATGTTGGTGATCGCCGTCCGCTCGTGGATGGGCGACGACGAGCTGCGACGACGCATCGTGCTGGTGGCTGCGGCGGCATCGATCGCCATCCACGGCACCGGTGCCGTCACCACCTTCTAGCGCCGAAGCAGGCGTGGAGCGGCGGTTCAGCCGAGGCGGCCGGTGGCGCGAGCGGCTTCTTCGGCCGCGGTGACCTGCGCCTCCACCAGGTCGAGACCGGCGTCCCAGAAGCCGGGGTCGTTCAGGTCGCAGTCGACGAGCCGGCCGAGTTCCTCGGGCGGCATCGACCCGCCGGCGCTGAGGAGCTCCAGGTACTGCGGGATGAAGCTCTCGCCGGTCTCCTGGTAGCGCCGGTACACCGACAACGCCAGGAGCTGACCGTACGCGTAGGCGTAGACGTAGCCGGGACTGCCGATGAAGTGGGGCACGTAGCTCCACCAGCTCCGGTAGTTGTCGGTGATCTCGACCGCATCGCCCATCAGGTCAGCTTGGGACTGGGCCCACAGGTCCCCGAAGCGGGCGACGGACAGCTCGCCCTCGTTCCGGCGTTCGCTGTGGACCAGGTCCTCGAATCGGTTCATGGCCACCTGGCGGAACACGGTGGCGATCGAACCCTCGACCGACTCGGCGAGGAGCGACAGTCGCTCGTCGGGGTCCTCGGTCATCTCCAGGAGGCGATCGAAGGTGACCGTCTCGCCGAACACCGACGCGGTCTCGGCCAGCGTGAGCGGCGTGAACTGGTGATAGATCCCCTGCGGCCGGGCGAGCATGGCGTGCAGGCCGTGCCCCAGCTCGTGCGCCAGCGTCAGGACGTCGCGGCGCTGGCCGGTCCAGTTCAACATCACGTACGGATGATGGGCCGGCACGGTGTAGGCACAGAAGGCGCCGGGGCGTTTGCCGGGTGCCGCGGGAGCGTCGATCCAGCCCTCGTCGATGAAGCGTTGGGCCTCGTCGGCGAGCTGGCCCGAGAACGAACGGTACGAGTCGAGCACCACCCGCGACCCCTCGTCCCAGCCGATGCTGGTCTCGGACTCGGCGAGCGAGGCGAGCCGGTCGTAGTCCGCCAGGCGGTCGAGGCCCAGGATCTCGGCCTTGAGGCGGTACCAGCGGCGGGCGATGTCGTAGCGAGCGACGACCGCGTCGATCAGGGCCTGCACCGACTCGTCGGAGGCCTCGTTGGAGAGGTTTCGGGCCGAGATCCAGCTCGGATAGCTGCGAAGCCGATCGTCGATGGCCTTGTCGGCGACGATGGTGTTGAAGATCGTGGCGCGGGTTCGGATCCCGGGCGCGAGGCCGTCGGTGATCGCCTGTGCGGCCTGCCGTCGGACCTCGCGGTCGGGGTCGGACAGGCGGGCGAGCCCGTCGGAGAGGGTGGCGGTCGTCGTCGTGCCGTCCGCGTCGGGGAGCTCGACCGTGAGCTCGGAGCTGAGCTCGGAGAACAGACGGACCCAGGCGCTGGCGCCGGTGACGTCCTTCTCGGTGAGGATGCGCTCCTCGGGTTCGGTCAGCACATGGGGGCGGTAGCGGCGCAGGCCCCGAAGATGGTGGGCGCAGAAGTCGAGCGCCGGATCCTGGAGCAGCTCGGCGGCTCGGTCGTCGTCGAGCTCGACCCACTCGAGCTCGAACCACAACAGCCGTGTGGCGATCGCCGTGGATCGCTCCTGGACCTGGGTCATGACGGCGCCGTTGGCGGGGTCGACGGTGTCCACCGCAAACCGCAGCGAGGCGTAGTTGCCGGCGCGCCCGAGCACCGTCTGGAGGTCGGCGGAGCGCGCCATGTAGGTGGCGAGGTCGGACGAGGACATCGTGGCCACCGTGCCCCGCGCCGCCTCGAGCTCGTCGGCGATCGCGTCGGCCTCGGTCAACAGGGTGTCGATGTCGCGGCCGTCGAGCAGCGGCTCGATGTCCCACCGGACCTCGGCCGCGGTCAGGTCGGGGTCGGACGTGTCGATGCTCATGCGGGAACCTCTGGCCCTGGGCGGGGCCGGATCAGTCCGGGGAGGCCACACCGTACCGGTTCCGCGACGAACGGGCGAGAGCTGTGCCCACCGTCACCGAGGTCCTCAGGCCGCAGCGGCTCCTGCCGATGGTTCGGCATGCGTGTGACCACGATCGTCCTGGCCCTGGTGCTGTTCGCCGCGGCCTGCGGCGGCTCCGACGCGTCGACCGCAGCGCCGGCTGCGCCCGCAACGCCGACCGCGACGGATGCGACCCCGACTCCCGAGCCACCTCCCGAGCTCGCGCTCTCGGACGAGCCCTCGCCGGTGCTCGTCGCCGGCGACACCGGCGTGCTCGCCACCCCAGGAGAGGAGATCGTGGTCGATCACCTCGTCCGCAACACCGCGGCGACCGCACGATCGGTCGGTCTCCGGGTGGCCACCGAGGCCGATGTCGACGTGAGCGTGTCCAGCCGCAGCATCCGCGTGCAACGTGACGAGATCGTGCACGTGGAGACATCGTTGACGGTCCCGGACGATGCCGCCGTGGGTGACGTCATCAGCTACGAGGTGGTGGCGGTGAACGTGGACGACATCGCCGAGAAGAGCACCTCCACCGTGCAGGTGCTGGTGAGCGAGGCGCAAGGTGTGCGCCCGGTGCTGGGTGACGATTCGGGTGCGACCGCCACCAACGAGCAGGTCTTCGTGTTCGCCACAGCGGACGACGACGACCCCGACGGCGACCTCGACCTGGCCTCGCTCCGGGTGATCGCCGGCGGCTGGCTCGCCGACGAGATCGCCGGCACGGAGAACGGCGTGATCTCCTACGTCCCGTTCGCGAACGTCGAGGGCGTGGACGTCCTCCTCTACGAGATCTGCGACGCCGAGGGGCGCTGCGGCACCGGGCTGATCGACATCACCATCGGCGGCTGAGAACTCGTTCCCCCACCTTGCGAAATTGGGCACAATCTGCACGTGTCAGGTGCAGGGGCGGCCCAATTTCGGAAGGTGGGGCGCGTTCTGCACCCGGGGCGTGCAGAAACGGCCCAATTTCGGGCGCGGGGGCCGAGCGCGGGCGGGCTCAGAGCACCTGGGCGACGGCATGGATGAGCAGGCCGACCAGGCCGCCGACCACGGTGCCGTTGATGCGGATGAACTGGAGGTCTCGGCCGACCTGGAGCTCGATGCGCTCACCGGTCTGGTGGGCGTCCCAGCGTGCGACCGTGGTGGCGATGAGATCGGCGACCTCACCCTGTGACTGGTTGACCAGGTAGCGGGCCACGCTCTCGGTCCACCGATCGAGCTTGCCCTGGAGCGCCGGATCCTCGCGCAGGCTCCGACCGCCCGTGACCAATGCGGTCTCGAGGCGGCGGCGCAGATCGGAGTCGGGGTCGCGGGCACCGGCCACCATGGCGTCCTTGATGTGTCGCCAGGCGGAGTCGAGCCAGGCCCGGACCTCGGGGTGGTCGAGAAGCTCGCCCTTGAGTGACTCGGCTCGGTCGTGCAGATCGGGCGACGTCCGGAGTTCGGTCGCGAACCGTCGGATGCGTTCGTCGGTGAGGCGGCGGAGCTCATGGTCCGGGTCGGCGAGGACATCGGCGACGAGCCGGCGCACGCCGGTCACGACCCGGTCGAACACGCGGTCGTCGATGGCCTCCGGGACCCACCACGGCGACTCCTCGTACAGTCTGCGGCGCAGCACGTCGTCGTTCTCGGTGACGATGCGGTTGACGCTGCGCAGGACCGAGTCGAACGCAGCCTGGTGTTGTCCGTTCTCGATCGCGACGTCGAGTCCCGCCGGCCAACAGCGGCGCCAGGTCCACGTCCTCGAGGCGGCTTCGGAGCGCGCCGCCCACCGCCTGGCCCACGTCGTCGTCGTCCACGACCTCGGTGAGTGCGGTGAGCAGGGCAGGGAGCTGGTCGCCGATGCGAGCGGCGTTCGACGGCTCCTCGAGCCAGGTGCCCAGCCGGCCGGCCGGGCCGAACTGCCGGATCCGTTCGCCCACCAGCTCGTCGTTGAGGAAGTTCTCCTGCACGAAGGTGCCGAGGCTGGCGCCGATCTGGTCCTTGCGGGTGGGGATGATCGCGGTGTGGGGGATCGGGAGGCGGAGGGGGTGGCGGAACAGGGCGGTGACGGCGAACCAGTCGGCGACCCCGCCCACCATGGCGGCCTCCGCGGCAGCCTCGACGTAGCCGGCCCAGCCGCCGCCGTCGGTGGTGAGGCGCATCACCACGAACACGGCCGTGGCGAACAGCAACAGGCCGGTCGCTCGCCGCTTCATACGGCGGAGGTCGGCGGCGCGCTCGGCGTCGGCCACAGTCCCAGAAGGCACCACGATCCTGCATGCTACGGCCGGGACACCCCCGCTCGGCCCGGAGGGGGTCCTTCCACTACCGTGCCCGGCGGATCAGCGAGGCAAGGGAGCACGCGTGTACCAGGAGTTGCGTCAGGTCTGGGATGCCCTCACGGGCCCCGGCGGGCAGTTCGAGATCACCGAGGTGGAGGTGCGAGGCCAGCAGCTGCGCACCTACAAGAACCAGCCGCCGTCGCTGCGCGAGTTCTGGCAGCTGTCCGAAGCCCACGGCGACAAGGACTACCTGGTCTACGGCGACGACCGGATCAGCTACGCCGAAGCGCACCGCATCGTGGCCCAGGTGGCCACGTGGCTTCGCGAACAAGGTGTCCAGCGGGGCGATCGTGTCGCCATCGCCATGCGCAACTATCCCGAGTGGATGCTGGCCTACTGGGCCTGTGTCAGCACCGGTGTCGCGGTCGTCGGCATGAACGCCTGGTGGGTGGGCCCCGAGGTCGTCTACGGCATCGAGGACGCCGACCCCAAGGTCATCATCGCCGACGAGGAGCGGCTGGCGACGATGATGAGCATGCGCGACCAGCTGGGCGAGCGCACCTTCGTGGGTGTCCGCGTGCCCGATCTCCCGCCGGGCGTCGTCCCCTGGGACGAGATCACCGTCGGTGAGGCCGATCTGCCGGACGCCGTGGTCGACCCCGACGACGATGCGTGCATCTTCTACACGTCGGGGACCACCGGACACCCCAAGGGTGCACAGCTGACCCACCGCGGTTGTGTGGCGAACGTGATGAGCCTGGCCTTCGCGAGCACGGCGTCGACCGAGGCCGCCAAGCTCGCCAACCGCGGGGAGGACGCCGGGTTCATCGCCGCCGGGGCCAAGAACCGTCCCGCCTCGCTGGTCACCACCCCCCTGTTCCACGTCACCGCCAACAACTGCGTCGCCCAGACCATGACGTTGGTCGGCGGCAAGCTCGTCCACATGTACAAGTGGGACCCGAGCGAGGCGCTGCGCCTGATCGAGGCCGAGAAGATCACCACGATGAGTGGCGTGCCCGTCATGTCCCGCGAGCTCATCGCGCATCCCGACTTCGCGATCCGCGACACCTCGTCGCTGACGTCGCTGGGCGGTGGCGGTGCCCAACTCCAGCCCGACCTCGTGCAGAAGATCGACGACGAAGTGGCCACCGCTCGTCCGGCCACGGGGTACGGCATGACCGAGACCTGCGGCATCATCACGTCGATCTCCGCCGACTTCTTCGTCGACCGGCCCGACAGCGCCGGGCCCGCCATGCCGTGTTTCGAGGCCAAGTGCTTCGACGACGACGGCAACGAGCTGCCGCCGGGCGAGGTCGGCGAGCTGTGGGTGCGGGGTGCGCAGGTGATCAAGGGCTACATCAACCGTCCGGATGCCACCGCCGAGTCGATCACCGACGGGTGGCTCCACACCGGCGACGTGGCCCGCATGGACGAGGACGGCTTCATCTACATCGTCGACCGCAAGAAGGACATGGTCCTGCGCGGCGGCGAGAACGTGTACTGCGCGGAGGTCGAGGCAGCGATCTTCGAGTGTGCCGACGTGGCCGAGGCCACGGTGTTCGGGGTGCCCGACGATCGCCTGGGCGAAGAGGTCGGCGCAGCCGTGGTCCTCAAAGACGGGGCGTCGATGGACGCCGAGGGGCTGCGGGCCCACCTGTCGTCGCTGATCGCCAAGCACAAGATCCCCCGCTTCATCTGGTTCCTCGACGAGAACCTGCCGCGCAACGCCAGCGGCAAGTTCCTCAAGCGCGAGCTCCGCGACTCGCTCGATCCCGCCGACGCGAGCTGACCGCGGTTGCGTCCGTCGACGCACGCGGCGAGGATCCGGGCATGAACCTCGGCATCTTCGGATCAGCGAACACCATCGACGGCCTGCGCGACCAGGTTCGGGCGGCACACGAGGCGGGCTACGGCTCGTTCTGGACGCCCCAGATCTTCGACCTGGACGCGTTGACGGCGTTGGCCGTGATCGCCGGCGACGTGCCCGACATCCGCCTCGGTACCGCGGTGGTGCCGACCTACCCGCGGCACCCGATGATGCTGGCCCAGCAGGCGCTGACCGTGAACCAGATGGCGCAGGGCCGCCTGGACCTGGGCATCGGCCTGTCGCACCAGCCGGTGGTCGAGGGCATGTGGGGCATCTCCTTCGACAAGCCGGTCGGGCACATGAAGGACTACCTGACCATCCTCGGGGCCCTGCTGCACGACGGCCAGATCTCCCACGGCGGCGAGCACCTGACCAGCCGCGGCGGCATCGGGGTCAAGGCCGAGGCCCCGCCGGTGCTGGTGGCGGCGCTCGGCCCGCTGATGTTGAAGATCACCGGCCGCCTGGCCGACGGCACGATCACCTGGATGACCGGCCCGGTCACCGTCGGCGAACACACGGTGCCCGTCATCAACGAGGCGGCCGAGGGCGCTGACCGCCCGCAGCCGCAGGTCGTGGCCGCCGTGCCGGTGTGCATCACCGACGACGTCGCCGGTGCCACCGAGATGGCCAAGCAGGCCTTCGGCTTCTACGGCGACCTGCCGTCCTACCGGGCCATGCTCGACCGCGAAGGCCTCGAGAACTCCTGGGACATCGCGCACATCGGCACGTTCGATCAGGTGGCCGCCGGCCTGAAGACCTACGACGACGCCGGTGCCACCACCGTGGTGGCCAGCGTCTTCGGCACCCCCGACGACGTCGCCCGCACCATCGACGAACTCAAGGTGTTGCTCTGAGCCGAGCCCTACAGCTGCTCGGGGAGGATGGGGAAGTGGCAGGCGACCCAGTGGTCACTGTCGTCGCCGGCCCGCTTCATCTCGGGTTCGAGCTGCGCGCACACCTCCTGCGCGCGTGGGCAGCGGGTCCGGAACCGGCAGCCGCTGGGCGGATCGATCGGTGACGGGAGCTCGCCCTTGAGCGTCTCGTTGGCGTCGGCGTGCTTGTTGCTCGGGTCGGGGACCGCAGCCAGCAGGAGCCGGGTGTACGGGTGTGCAGGCGTGTCGTAGAGGACGTCGCCGTCGCCGATCTCGCACAGCTTGCCCAGGTACATCACCGCCACCCGGTCCGAGATGTTCTTCACCACCGACAGGTCGTGGCTGATGAACACCAGGGTGAGGCCGTAGCGGGCCTTCATGTCCTCGAGCATGTTGAGGATCTGCGCCTGGACCGACACGTCGAGCGCCGAGACCGGCTCGTCACAGATCACGATCTTGGGGTCGAGCACCAGCGCCCGGGCCACCGAGATGCGTTGGCACTGGCCGCCCGAGTACTCGTGGGGGCGCCGTTCCTTGGCGACCTCGGGGTCGAGGCCCACGGCCTCGATGATCTCGGTGACCCGGTCGAGGCTGAAGCCGCCGCCGGCGTCGGTCCCGCCCCAGACCGCCACACCCTCGGACACGATGTCGAACACCTTGCGACGCGGGTTCAACGACGAGATCGGGTCCTGGAAGATCATCTGGATCTCGGGCCGCATGCGCCGCAGATCCTCACCCTTGAGCTGGGCCAGGTCGGTGCCCTGGTAGTCGATCGCGCCGGACGTGGGCGGGACGAGCTGCACGATGGCCTTGGCGGTGGTGGACTTGCCACACCCCGATTCGCCGACGAGGCCGAGCGTCTCGCCCTCGCGTACGTCGAAGCTGACGTCGGAGACGGCGTGGACGACCTGCCCCTTGGCCACGGGGAACTCCACGACCATGTGCTCGACGCGCAACACGATGTCGGGGTCGTCCGTTCGCAGGTGTGCGGTGCCGGAGCCGGCCATCAGGCGTTCTCCTTGCGACGGATCTGGAGGCCGGTGGCGGTGTGGCCTCGGGCCTCGTTGGCGGCCAGCGCACCGGCGCCCTTGTCGGTGCCGACCGGGAAGAAGCAGGCGTACCGATGGTCGCCGCCGTGTTCGAGCTCGGGCGTCTCGATGGTGCACTGCTCCTGCGCGTACCGACAGCGGGGGGCGAAGCGGCACCCGGGCGGCGGGTCCACGATGTCGGGCGGTGCGCCGGGGATCGGGGTCAGGCGGGTGTGCTTGGGGTCGTCGAGCCGGGGGATCGACGCGAGCAGGGCCTCGGTGTACGGGTGGCGCATCTCGTTGAAGAGCGTCTCGGTGGGTGCGTGCTCCATCACCCGGCCGCCGTACATCACCAGGATCTCGTCGGTGCGGCCACGGGCCACGCCCAGATCGTGGGTGATGAGGGTCATCGCCATGCCCCGTTCTGCGCGGAGCTCGGTGAGCAGGTCGAGAATGTACTTCTGCACGGTGACGTCGAGCGCGGTGGTGGGCTCGTCGGCCACCAGGAAGTCCGGCTCGGCGGCGAGGGCGATGGCGATCATGACCCGCTGGCGCATGCCGCCCGACAGCTCGTGGGGGTATTGGCGGAGGCGTTCGGCGGGGGAGGGGATGCCCACGTCGGTGAACAGCTCGACGGCGCGTGCGGTGGCCTCGGCCTTGGACATGCCGAGGTGTTGGCGAAGGGGTTCGGTCACCTGCTTACCGACGCGCATCACGGGGTTCAGCGACGTCATCGGATCCTGGAAGATCATGCCGATGTGCTTGCCCCACAGGTCCTGGCGGTCCTGGTTGACGATCTGGCGCCCGTCGAAGATGACCGAGCCGGCCTCGACCTGCCGGGAGCTCGCGACCAGTCCCATGATCCCGCGGTTGAGTACCGACTTGCCCGAGCCCGATTCGCCCACGATGCCCAGGGTCCGGCCGCGGCGCAGCGTGAACGACACGCCGTCGACCGCGCGGGCCAGGCCCCGTTCGGTGCGGAAGCCCACCTCGTAGTCGGTGACCTCGAGCAGCACGTCGCGGGCCGGGCCCGGGGTCGGGTCGATGGTCACAGCGACAGCTCCCGGACGTCGAAGTAGTCGCGGAGCTTGTCACCGGCGTAGTTGAGGGCGACGACCGTCAGGAAGAGGAACACGATGGGGGTGAACGCCATCCACGGGGCGTCCTCCAGGTCGGCGATCGTGGACGTGTAGGTCCGGATCAGCTTCCCCCAGGTGTTGCCCTTCTCGACCGACAGCCCCAGGAACGCCAGGCCACCCTCGGCCACGATGGCCACCGCCATGCCGAGCAACGCCAGGGCGCCCATGGGGATCGCCACGTTGGGGAGGAGCTCGCGCAACAGGATCCGGGACCGTTTGGCACCGATGGTGGTCGCCGCCATGACGAACTCGCGCTCGGCGAACACCAGCGTCTGGGCCCGCGCCAGTCGACCGACCGCAGGGATCGACAGGATGCCCAGCGTCAGCGAGATGGTGAACAGGGACCGGTCGACCAGCGACGTGATCAAGATCGCGAGCACCAGACCGGGGAACGACAACAACACCAGGAAGACGAAGCTGACCACCCGATCGAACCAGCCGCGGACGAAGCCGGCGATCATCCCCAGGCTGCCACCGACGATGAAGCCGAACGCCACCGCCGAGAACCCCACCACCAGGGACACCCGGGCGCCGTCGATGGTTCGGCTGAGCACGTCGCGGGCGTCGCGGTCGGTGCCGAGCAGGTGCTCGCGGGACGGGGAGTACGGCGGCTGGACGGGTTGCTCGGTCAGCCGACCGGTGATCGCGTTCTCCGCGGTCTCGAACTGGATGAAGTTCGTGTCCGGGTCCTTGAACGGCAGCACAGGGGCGAGGAATGCCACCAGGACGAGCAACACCAGCCACCCGATCGAGACCCAGAAGCCGAAGCCGAGCGTCTTGCGCTCGACGTGCTCGGGTTCGACCTCGCCCTCGTCGGCGATCTCCACGGCGTCCGGATCGATGGTCATCGACGCACCCTCGGGTCCAGGAACGTGTAGAAGATGTCGACCAGGAAGTTGAGGACGACGAAGGCGATGGTGATGATCATCACCAGCGCCAGCACCACCGGGAAGTCCTCGCGCAGGACGGCTTCCACGATGGCGAGGCCCACACCCGGGATGCGGAAGTAGGTCTCGACCACGAGCGCGCCGCCGATCAGCGCACCGGCGTTGATGCCGAACACGGTGACCACCGAGAACAGCGACGGACGCAACGCGTGGCCATAGAGCACCCGGCGTCGCGGCATGCCTTTGGCTCTCGCCATGAGGATGAAGTCCTCCTGGAGGGTGGTGATGAGGTCGGTGCGCAGGAGCCGCTGGTAGCCGGCGGCGGACGGCAGGGCCAGGGTGAACGCCGGGAGGATCAGCTGGACGAGACGATGATCGTGACTGAACCCCCAGAACGGGTCGGTGGCGTCATAGGTGTCGGGAAACCAGTCCAGACGGACCGCGAAGACGTAGAACAGGATCACGGCCAGGGCGAAGTTCGGCAGCGATATCAGCCCGAACGCCGTGAAGGTCGATGCCTTGTCGGTGCGGCTGTTCGCCCTCGAGGCGGCGATCACCCCCCAGGGAATCGCGATGGCGAGCGCGAGGATCTGCGCCAGCACCATCAGCTGCACGGTGCGGGGCAGCCGCTCTTTCACCAGGTCGGTCACCGGCGGCTGACCGTCGGTGCTGAACTGCACGCCGAAGTCGCCCGTCACGAAGTCGGCGGCCCACCGGACATACCGCTCGGGGAGTGGCTTGTCGAGGTGGTACTGCTCCTTCGCCTCCTCCTGCAGCGCGATGCGCTCGGGGTCGGTGGTGTCGTTGGCCGCAGGGCCCAGGATGTTGAACAGGGGATCGCCCAGGAAGCTCATGGCCGCGAAGGTGAGCATCGACACTGCCACGAGCAGCAGCACCATCATCACCAGTCGCTGGACCCAGTAGTTCACCTGTGGCGTCCCCCGTTGCTCGGTCGCCGGCTGGTCAGGAGTCGCTCAGGAACACGTTGTCGTAGAACGTGCGCCCGTTGATGGAGCACCGCAGCGGCACGCCATCGGGGCTGACCCGCCCGCACAGGTTGTTCACGTTGGCGTTGCGGGCGATGTCCCACAGCGAGTGCTGCAGATAGATGTAGACGTAGTCCTGGTTCAGCTTCTCCTGGAGCTGCTGGTACAGCTCGACCCGCCGCTCCTGATCGGTGGTGGCCTGGGCCTCCAGCAGGATCTCGTCACGCTCGGGGTCGCACACTCGGGCGAAGTTCAGCGACAGCGGGCCGACGGTGCGGCACAGGAGCCACACGTTGTCGCCGGCCGGGTCGACGGCGCCGAACTGGCGCCAGGTGACCACGTTGTAGGTGCCGAACACGGCCTCGTTGATGTGCTGGTCCTCGGGGATCTCCTGGAACTCCACGTTGAAGAACGGCGACCAGGCCTCGTCGAACAGTTCGGCGATGCGGGTCTGCACCACCGACGGACCCGAGTACTGGAGCTCCATGTCGATGCGGCCGTCGGTGCAGTTGTCCGGGAACTCGGCGCAGTGGGCCTCCACCAGCGGACCGGCTTCCTCCGGCTTGTCGGCCTCCTGGACGACGTCGGGGTTGTAGTACGGGCTCTCCGGTGTGTACTGCTGATCGGCCAGGCGGTTGATCCCCAGGCCGAACAAGGTGTTGTAGGTCTGCCGAGGTGTCGCGAACGTCAGGGCCTGGCGGGCCCGGATGTCGTCGAAGGGCGGCGCGGCGGAGTTGATCATGATGAACGACTCCTCACCGGTGTCGTCCAACAGGTTCTGGACGCCGTCGGTCTCGGCCAGGACCTCGATGGACGGGGTGTTGGTGGTGCTCAGCACGTCCAGCTCGCCCTCGAGCAGGAGCTGCACACGGACGTCGGGGTCGGTGACCGGGACGAACTCGATGGCGTCGATGTTGGCTCGGCCGTTCCACCAGTTCTCGTTGCGCACGAACCGGGTGACCGAGTCCTGCGAACGGCTGTCGAACACGAACGGGCCGGTGCCGACCGGCTCCTGGTTGAGCGTCGGATCCTCGAGCGCGGCCGCGATCCACGCGGGCGAGGCCGCCATGCCGAGCTGGCCGGTCAGGTACGTCGGAAAGTGGGCGTGGGGGTCGAGCAGGTTGAAGCGGACCGTGAGGTCGTCGATGACCTCGAACGCACCGTCCTCGATCGATGGGTAGAACGGCTGCACCGCGATGCCCACCACCGGGTCGGCGATCACGGTCTCGAAGTTCACCCGGACGGCCTCGGCGTTGAGGAAGGTGCCGTCGTGGAACTCGACGCCCTGACCGGTCGGACCCGGCCGCAGTCTCATCGTCCACGACCTGAGATCGTCGCTGGGCTCGAAGGACTCGGCCAGGTACGGCACGGCGGTGCCGTCCTCGGCGTAGGCCGCGTAGGTGTCGAAGACCGCGTTGGCCATCGACAGGCCGTTGACCGAGAAGGACGAGGTCACGGGGTTGATGCCGTCGGAGTCGGCCGGGAGGCCGAAGCGGAGGGTGCCGCCCTCGACGGCCTCCTCGTCGCTCTGCTCCTCCTCGGTCTGGATGGCCCCGTCACCGGCGTCGTCGGCCGCCGCACCGTCATCGGTCGCCGCACCGTCATCGTCACCCGAGGCTCCGTCGTCGGCTGCCGCACCGTCATCGTCACCCGAGGCTCCGTCGTCGGCCGAGGTGCCGCCGTCGTCGGTGGCTTCGGTCGCCCCGTCGTCGGCTGCATCGTCGTCGTCGCCACCGCAGGCCGCGGCAACCAGCGAGAACGCGAGCAACACTCCCATCAGGCGCAACAGCGCGTGCTTCCCAACCATCGGAACCCCCTCGTTCGGGCTCGCCCCATGGCGAGCCCAGCGGTGGACGTAGTGTGGCCACGGGTCTGGAGGCGCGCAAGCTGTCCGACGCCTTTCTTACCTCGCGGTAGCCCGGCGGTGACGCGGTGGCAGCGACGTCGGGCACCGTGCCCGGCTGTGCTTTGATGGCCGTTGTGGCCGAACCCCTCCTGGTGCTCGACGACGTCTCCTTCCGATGGGACGACTCCTTCTCGCTGCGGGGCGTGAGCCTGCGGATCGACCCCGGCGACCGGCTCGCCATCGTCGGATCGAACGGCTCGGGCAAGTCGACGCTCGCCAAGGTCATCGCCGGTTCCCTGACCCCGACCGGCGGCACCATCAGTGGTTCGTGTCGCCGCCCGGACGATGTGGGCACCGCGCTGGATCTACGACTCGGCGCGCCGGGCCGTACGGTGCGCGATGCGGTCACCCATGAGCTCTCCAGCGACCGGGTGGACGAAGTGGTGCGGTCGGTCTCACTGTCGCCGGCAATCGTGGATCGGCGCCTGAGCGACATCAGCGGCGGCGAGCGCTACCGCCTGGCCGTGGCCATCGAGCTGGCGCGCAGGCCGCCCTTGCTCGTGCTGGACGCTCCGACGGCCACCCTCGACACGCGGTCCACCCAGGCCCTGCTGAGGGCGCTGGACCGATTCCCCGGTGCGGTGCTGATCCTCAGCGCCGACCTGTCGCTCGCGGTCGAGGCGTGCCGCCGCGTCATGGTGCTCGACGACGGCCATGTCGCCGCACAGGGGCGCCCCGCCGAGATCCTGACCGATGCCGAGCTCCTCCGCTGGCACGGGATCCAGCTCCCGTCGGGCATGTCGCCGAGCTGGTTGCGGCGCCGAGCGCGCGGCCGGACCGAGGGCGTCCGACCGGAGGGAGCTCCCGACGCCGCGTCCTGGGCTCGGTCTGCTCGCCCCAACGACGCCGAGCTCGCGGCGGAGATCGCCGTCCGGATCGAGCAGGGGTTCGTCGAGTGGCACAACGAGTTCAAGTCGATCACCCGCCGCGCCGCGCGACGGTTCGGGCGTCAGGAGTTCGACCTCCACCAACGCGACGCAGCCGAACGCCTCTTGTTGCACCGGGAGTGCGTCGAGGCGTGTGTGAAGTTCGTCAAGCCGCTGGTGACGCTGCACCCCCAGGACGAGCGACGTGGCATCTGGGTGCAGGCCCGCCACAACTACGGCCAGGCGATCGCCTGGCGAGCCGACTCCGAACTGGCCGAGACGTTCTTCAACTCGGTCGCGCGCCGCGTCTTCACCATGGTCGGCGTGGACGACGACCTCGAGTTCCGATGGTTCGGCGGGATCGCGCTGCCGGTGGTCGACCCGGGCCAGGGCGAGGTGATGACGTTCCGGCGGCGGGGGACCACCGCGGAGCTGGTCGAGTCCATCCTGTCCAGCTACGACCTCGGCGGTCGCTGGGTCGACCGCACGACCGATGCCGCCAGGATCGCGAAGGCGGTCGAGCAGCACCTGGCGCAGAGCTGGGAGGCCACGATGCCGGTCGAGGTCGACATGCTCGCCCCGGTCTTCTACCGCAACCGCGGCGCCTACCTCGTGGGCCGGATCCGTCACCTCAACCGGGTGTCACCGGCGGTGGTGGCGCTGGTGTCCACGCTCGAGGGCATCCGTGTCGACGCGGTGCTCCTGGACGAGAACCTGGTCAGCCGGATCTTCGGCTTCACCCGCTCGTACTTCCACGTGGACACCGAGGAACCCGCTGCGCTGGTGGCGTTCGTGAAGAACATCCTGCCGCTCAAGCCCGTCGCGGAGCTCTACACGTCGATCGGCCACAGCGGCCACGGCAAGACCAGCCTGTTCCGGGCCATCTACCGTCATCTGGCCAACTCCTCGGACCGCTTCGAGGCCGCCCGAGGAGTGAAGGGCATGGTCATGAACGTCTTCACGTTGCCGTCGTTCGGTGTGGTCTTCAAGGTGATCAAGGACACGTTCCCGCCCTCGAAACGCACGACACGGCAACAGATCATGGACAAGTACAAGCTGGTCTTCCAGCACGACCGGGTGGGACGCATGGTCGATGCCCAGGTGTTCGAGAACATGGCGTTCGCCCTCGATCGTTTCAGCGACGAGTTGCTCGACGAGCTGTTGACCGAGAGCGGTGACACCGTGCACGTGGTGGGCGACCAGGTGATCATCGATCACGTCTACACCGAGCGTCGGATGTATCCACTCGATCTCTATCTGCGTGAGATGCCGACGGACCAGGCCCGCGCCGCGGTGATCGACTACGGCCGCGCGATCAAGGACCTCTGCGCGGCGAACATCTTCCCGGGTGACCTGTTCACCAAAAACTTCGGTGTGACCCGACACGGCAGCGTGGTGTTCTACGACTACGACGAGCTGGCGCTGTTGGAGGACATGAACTTCCGAGAGATCCCCCAGGCGCGCAGCTACGACGACGAGATGTCGGACCAACCGTGGTTCTCGATCGGGGTGGACGACGTCTTCCCCGAAGAGTTCCGCACGTTCTTCCGCTTCCCCGACGCGGTCAGCGACGCGTTCTTCGAGCACCACGGCGACCTGTGCACCGCGGAGGCTTGGCGCGCGTTCCAGCACCGCCATCGCGAGACGGCGCTGCCGGAGTTCTTTCCCTATCCGGCCTCGGCGAGGTTGTGACCCCGCCGAAGGGCTCAGTGGCCGGAGGAGACGAGCACCTGCTCGAGTTCCTCCACCCGGCGCTTCACCAGGTCGCTCATCGACACCATGCCGCACACGTGCTCGTCGGCATCGATCACCGGCATGTGACGGAAGCGGCCCTCGGTCATGCGGCGCATGAGATCGTCGAGGGTGTCGTCGACAGTGCACGTCTGCACGTGCCTGGTCATGATCGATCGAGTCTTGATGTCGAGACCCTTGGCCCCGACCTCGGCGATCTTCCGGACGATGTCGCGCTCGGAGAGGATGCCCGACACCACACGGCCGTCCTCGGACGCGACGAGCACGCCGAAGCCGTACCGGGCGAGTTGTTTGGCCGCCTGTTCGAGTGAGGTGTCGGGGTGGATGGTGACGACGAGGTCGCCTTTGCCTGCGAGAAGATCGGCAACACGCATGAGGGGTCTGCCTCCAGTTCGGGCTGGACGCCCGGGACGTACCCGGACGTCGGCTGACGGAACCTCGAATGGTTCCTGCACGTCCGGTCCGTCTCCGTTGATGGACCCACCACCACGGTACCGATGTGTGACGTCCGACACAAGATGCGCCCGCAATCGCCACGCTTGTGGCGCTGCGGCTGCGCCGGAGGCGGTGGTCCTAAGAAGTCGGTAAGAGCGGTCCGGGCGGCGCGGCTCGCGCACATACGCTTGCGGCATGACCGTGGGCATGGTGTCACGATTGTTGGTGGCCGAGGACGACAAGGGAGTACGCGACGCCCTCGACCGCGCGCTGCGGTTCGAGGGGTATCGCGTCGACCTGGCCACCGACGGTGCTCATGCGCTCGAGCTGGCGTCCGCGAACCCGCCGGACCTGTACCTCCTCGACATCCAGATGCCCCACGTGGACGGACTCTCGGTCTGTCGCACGCTGCGGCACCGGGGAGACCGGACGCCCATCCTGGTGCTCACGGCGCGCCACGAGGTCTCCGACCGGGTCGCCGGCCTCGACGCCGGGGCCGACGACTACCTCGTGAAGCCGTTCGCGCTCGATGAGCTCCTGGCCCGGGTGCGGGCGCTGCTGCGGCGGACCGGCGACCCGAACGCGGACGGGCCCGTCACGGTGGGGGATCTCACCTTGGACACGGCCTCGCGGCGGGTCACCCGTGAAGGCGACGAGATCGATCTCACCAAGACCGAGTTCGACCTGCTCGAGCTCCTGGTGCGCAACGTCGACATCGTGCTCAGTCGCGACACCATCTACGAGCGCATCTGGGGGTACGACTTCGAGACGTCGTCGAAGTCGCTCGACGTCTACATCGGCTACCTCCGTCGCAAGACCGAGGCCGAGGGTCGCGCCCGCCTGATCCACACGGTCCGTGGCGTCGGCTACACCGTTCGGGCGCCGTGAACCTCCGGACCCGGTTCGCCCTCGGCACCGCCGTGCTCGTGGCCGGTGCCATCGCGGCGACCGGTTGGCTCCTGGTCGACGATGCCGAGGACGAGCTCATCGGTGAGGTGGACGCGTTCCTCACCGATCGCGCAGACCAGCTGACCTCGGTCCCCGAGCTGGTCGATCCGGGGTCGAGTCGGCGGGGCGGGTTCGGTCGAGGGCCGTTCGTCGGCGGCCGCTTCTCCCAGGACGATGCCATCGCCCAGCTCATCGTCACCGACGGCACGGTCGTGCCGTTGACCGACGTGGAGCTTCCCGTCTCCGACGAGGATCTCGAGGTGACGCGCAGCGGCGAGCCGTCGCTGCGCACGGTGGACATCGAGGGCGTCGACCACCGCGTCCTGACCGTGCCGGTCAACCGGCTCGGGATCGCGGTGATGATCGGTCGGGACCTGAGCGAGGTCTCCGGCGCCATCGATGACCTCACGCGGCGGGCGGTCTGGACGGGACTGGTGGGTGCCGCGCTGGCGGCGCTCGCCGGCTGGATCGTCGGCGGCCGGCTGTCGCAGCCGGTGCGAGAGCTCACGCGGACGGCGGAGCACGTCGCCACCACCCAGGAGCTGACCGCGTCCATCGGCGCCGACCGGGGCAACGACGAGGTGGGTCGGCTCGCCCGCAGCTTCGACACCATGCTGAGCGCGCTCGACACCAGTCGTCGCCAGCAGCAGCGACTGGTCGTCGACGCCAGCCACGAGCTGCGGACTCCGCTCACCAGCATGCGAACCAACGTCGACCTGCTGCGCCGCGCCCGCTCGATCGACGACGAGGAGAGACGGGAGATCCTCGACGACGTGAGTCGAGAGCTCGACGAGCTCGGTGCCCTCGTCGGCGAGCTGGTCGAGCTGTCCACCGCGAGTCGGCGGCCGGACGAACCGGTCGTGCCGGTCGACCTGGCGGCGGTCGCCGCCGACGTGGCCGACCGCGCTCGCCGCCGCTACGACCGGCCGGTCGACGTCCGGACCGACGAAGCGGCGACGATCGCCGGCCGGCGATCGCTGCTCGACCGGGCCCTGTGGAACCTGGTCGACAACGCCGCCAAGTTCAGCCCTGAACCCTCCGCCATCGAGGTCCGGGTCGCCGGCGGGACGGTCGAGGTCAGGGACCACGGCCCCGGCATCGCGGCGACGGACCGCGACCACGTCTTCAGTCGCTTCTACCGAGCGGTCGAGACCCGTTCGGCGCCCGGCTCGGGGCTGGGGTTGTCGATCGTCGCCGACATCGTCGGGAGCCACGGCGGCCATTGCTTCGTGCGTGACCCCGACGAGGGTGGGGGTGTGGTGGTCGGGTTCGAGCTTCCCATCGACACCGTCGAGGATCAGCGGCGCTGATACCAGTCGGTGAGCCGGCGGACCGCCTCGGTCATGTCCGCCTCGGATCCGGCGAAGGAGAACCGGACGTAGCCGCGGCCGCGGCTGGGGTCGAAATCGATCCCGGGAGTGGCCGCGACGCCCAGGTCGGCGAGCCACTCGGCGCACAGTTCCTGGCTGTCGTCGGCCAGGTGATCAGTGGCAGCCCACACGTAGAACGCGCCGTCGGTCGGGGCCAGTCGGTCCAAGCCCGCGCCGGGCAGGCCGGACAACAGGATGTCCCGGTTGCGGCGGTAGCGGGCCACGTTGGCTTCGAGCTCGTCCGTGCAGTCGAACGCGGCCAGGCCCGCTCGCTGGCTGACGGTCGGGGCCGCGATGAAGAGGTTCTGGGCCAGGCGCTCGACCCGCTCGGCCAACGAGGCCGGCGTGAGCAGCCACCCCAGGCGCCATCCCGTCATCGAGAAGTACTTGGAGAAGCTGTTCACCACGACGGCGTCGCCATCGGGCCGCCACGCCGTCGCGCCCGGCTGGTCGAAACAGATGCCGTGATAGATCTCGTCGGAGATCAGGCGCACGCCGTTTGCGGCGCACCACCCCAACAGGGTGTCCATCTCGCTCGGTCCGATCATCGTGCCCGTGGGGTTCGAGGGTGAGGCCACGACCAGGCCGTCGAGCGGGAGATGCGCGTCCAGGAGCTCCGGCGTGGGCTGGAAGCGGGTCTCGGGACCGACCGGAACGTCGACCACCTCGACCTCGAACGCCCGCAGCATGTTCCGGTAGCACGGGTAGCCGGGCGACAGGACGGCCACCCGGTCGCCGACGTCGAAGCATGCCAGGAAGGCGAGCACGCAGCCTCCGGACGCCCCCATGGTGATCGCGACCCGCCCCGGTGCGACGTCTGCCTCGTACCAGTCGCGGTAGTGCTGTGTGATCCGACGGCGAAGCGCGTCGTCCCCGAGTGCGGTGGTGTAGCCGAGGACGTCGACGTCGATGGCGTGGTGGGCGGCGTCGCGGGCGCCTGCGGGGGCTGGGGTGGACGGCTGCCCGACCTCGAGGTGGAGCACGTCACCGCCCGCGGCTTCGCGTTCGGCGGTCGCCCGCATCACCTCCATCACGTAGAACGGCGGGATGTCGCCGCGCCGAGACGGGGCCGGTCGGTCGGCCATGCTCACGAGCCTGCCGGCTTGCGGTACCACATGCGTTCCGGACAGGGGATGGCGTTGCCGATCCCCTTGTCGGTGCGCGACGCCGCGTGCTCGGTCCGGGCCGTGAGCTCGGCGACCGCATCGCTCAGGACGTGGTTGTCCGCCGCGCCGATCCGGCGGTCGAGGTCGCGCCGATTCATGGCCACCGGGTCGGCCACCGTGGTCGCGAGCATGCGCGCGTCGTGCTGCTCGGTGCCCGCCGCTTCGAGGGCCTTCATCGCCTGTGCAGGAGTCATCGCCGATAATGCTGCCATGCCAACACCGCCCACGACGGTCGATCACGGTCGCCGACTCCCATGACCGACGAGCTCCCCCGTCGCCTCCTCGGCGAGTTCATCGGCACCGGCCTCCTCGTCACCGCCGTCCTGGGCTCAGGCATCATGGCCGACGAGCTCTCCGACGACGTCGGACTCGTGTTGCTCCAGAACGCGGTGGCGACCTTCGGAGCCCTGGTGGCGCTCATCTTGATCTTCGGTCCCGTGTCCGGGGCCCACTTCAACCCGGTGGTGTCGCTCGTCGACCATCTCTTCGGTGGCCTGTCGCGAGGCGCGCTGATCGCGTATGTGCCGGTCCAGGTCGCCGGCGCAGTCTGTGGCGGGATCCTCGCCAACCTGATGTTCGATCTCGACGCGGTCCACTGGTCCGACAAGGCCCGGGACGGCGGCCCCATCTGGCTCGGGGAGGTGGTCGCCACCTTCGGGCTGATCCTGTTGATCTTCTCGATGGTGCGCAATGCCAAGGACGAGTGGATCCCCCTCGCGGTCGCGTCCTACATCCTGGCCGCCTACTACTTCACCTCGTCCACGAGCTTCGCCAACCCGGCGGTCACGCTGGGGCGGACGGTGTCGGACACCTTTGCCGGGATCGACCCGGCGGACGCCCCGGCGTTCATCGGGTTCCAGGTGATCGGGGCCCTGATCGGATTCGCCGCGGTGCGGTTCCTCTACCCGAGAACCGTCGCCACGTCCTGACTTCGGCACCCACGGTGGTGGGCGCTGAGCGCGGCGTGGCTCTCATCCGCGCTCGGCTGGGCCTGGCGGTCCGACGCGCCGACCTGGCTTCGCGGCGCCCGGTACGATGCCGCCGTTCGGCAGCGACGGGAGGGGCGCATCCGCAATGGCCGACGCCGGATTCGACTACGTGGCAGTGCAGCATCAGGCCTGCCCTCACTGCGGTCACGACCCGTCAGCGATTCCGTCGGGTGACCTCGCCGCGGCCGTCGTCGACGTCGGCCGTCGGTGGCGGGAGTTCCTGGTGGCCGTCACCGATCACCCCGGTGGCATCGACGATCTGTGTGTTCGCCGGACCACCGACGAGTGGGCTGCGATCGAGTATGCATGCCACGTCCGCGATGTGTTGTCCGTCTTCGCCCGGCGCATCGAGCTGACCCTGGTGATCTACGACCCCGAGTTGGGCTGGTGGGATCACGAGCAGGCAGCCGTCGATGAGCACTACCTGGCCCAGCATCCCGACGCCGTGGCCGACGACATCGATCGCGGCACCACCGAACTCGCGGGCATCCTGCAGCCCTTGGGCGCCGCCGCATGGAACCGTCCTGCGACTCGCGAGGGCAAGGCGTTCACCGTGGCCGGGCTCGGTCGGTTCGCGTGGCACGAAGCGGTCCACCATCTCGACGATGCCCGCCGCGTCGTCCCCGCGCCGTCGGTCTGATCGGCGGTGCGGGACGCCGAGATCAGGGGCGCGCGGGCGGGGCTCCCGGGGGGCGCGGGAGCGTTGACTGGAGTTCACCTGGAACTCACGAAATTGCAAGGTGCTGCGCCTTCCCGATTCACCTGCTCTGCATAGGTTGAGGCCCATCAAGCGGCCGGGTTGCCCGGCCCGCCGACGGTCCCCTCCTGTCGGTCACAAAGCACGGCGGGCATCGCACGTTCCTGGGTCGGTGCGATGCCCGTACGTGCTGTTTTCTTGCCCACTCGCCACGCGTGCGGCGATGCGGCTGCACCGCCGGCGACACCGCCCCGCCCCGGGGGACGAGAGGGGCCGAGCGCGGTCGGTTACTCCGTCAGCCGCCGTAGGCTGTGCCCGGCCAGATCGAGACATGGGAAGTTCAATGCCACACTCGAAGCACCTTCTGATCCGTCTGGCGGCCGTCCTGGCCGCGTTCGTTCTCGTTGCCACCGCCTGCGGCGGCGATGACGACGATGCCGCCGCAGGCGCCGACGGCGCGGTCGAGACCCCAACCGCTGAGCCGGGCGAGGACGCGATCCCCACACCCACGCCCACCGGGGAGGTCGACAACACCGACCTGTCCCAGAAGCCGCTCGTCACCGTTCCCGACGGGGACCCGCCCGCCGAGCTCGTGGTCGACGACATCGTCACCGGCGACGGCGCGGTGGCCGCGGCCGGCGACGTGCTCGTCATGGAGTACGTGGGCATCACCTACAGCGAGGGCCTGCAGTTCGACGCCTCCTGGGAGCGCGGCCAGCCGCTCACCTTCACGTTGGGCGAGGGCCGGGTCATCCAGGGGTGGGACGACGGCATCGAAGGCATGGCGGTCGGTGGCCGGCGTGAGCTGGTCATCCCGCCCGACCAGGCGTACGGCGAGACCGGCTCCGGCACGGGCGCGGTCGGCCCGAACGAGACGCTGATCTTCGTCGTGGACCTCGTGGGCCTCGTGCCCGCGGATGCCACCAAGCCGGAGGTCGACGTTCCGGCCGAGCCGCCGGCGGCGGTCGGCGTCCGCCCCGAGGTGGAGGTCCCCGAGAACCCGGCGGACGGTGAGGTCGCCATCACCGATCTCGCCGACGGCGACGGTGCGGTCGCCGAGGCCGGCGACCTGGTGGCCGCCCGCTACGTGGCCGTGGCCGCCGACGGCACCGACCGTGAGGTCGTCTGGGGGCCCGGTGCGGCACGCACGTTCACCGTGGGGGAGACCGACGGCCTGGTTGCCGACGAGCTCGCGGTCGGAGTCGAAGGCATGGCCGTGGGCGGTCTGCGCGAGATCCTGGTGCCGGCCCAGGAGACGGCCGACGGGTCCACCCCCACCGTGGAGGAGGACAGGGTCGTCTACGTGGTCGAGTTGTTGGGGCTGCAAGGGCCAGACCTGACCAAGCCCGACGTGACGGTCCCGGACGCACCGGTCGACGAGCTGGGGGTCACCGACCTCGTCGAGGGCGAGGGCACCGTGGCCACCGCCGGCTCGACGCTGGTGATGCAGTACGTGGGTGTGGCGCAATCGACCGGTGTCGAGTTCGACTCGTCCTGGGACCGAGACCAGCCGTTCACCTTCGTGCTCGGCCAGCGCCAGGTGATCCAGGGCTGGGACGACGGCATCGCCGGTATGGCGGTCGGTGGTCGGCGCGAGCTGGTGATCCCGGCGGACCAGGCGTACGGCGACACGGGGTCCGGCGAGAACATCGGTCCGGGCGAGACGCTGGTCTTCGTGGTCGATCTGATCGCGGTCGGCTCGTCACCGAGCGTCGAGGTGACGGACCTGGTGACCGGCACCGGTGACGGGGCCCAGCCCGGCGACACCCTCTGGGTGCACTACGTCGGCGTGTCCCAGTCCACGGGCGAGCAGTTCGACGCCTCCTGGGACCGTGGCAACGAAGCGCTGTTCCCGCTGGCACTCGGCGTCGGCCAGGTGATCCCGGGTTGGGATCAGGGCCTGGTCGGGATGCAGGCCGGTGGACGTCGTCAGCTCGTGATCCCACCGGAGCTCGCGTACGGCGAGACCGGCGCAGGTGATGGGCTGATCGCTCCCGGCGAGACCCTGGTGTTCGTGGTCGACCTGATCGCGATCGGCTGAGCGCAGCGGCGGTCGGCGGCGCCCACCGCGGATTCGACGCTCAGCGGGAGACGCCGAAGCGTTCCAGCGCAGCCTTGGTGCGGTCCAGCAACAGCTGGGGGACCGGCACGCCGTTGACAGTGGCGCCGTCGCCGGCGCCTCCGTCGGCCCCGGCCGCATCGGCGTCGTCACCGGCCTCGGCGGCGACAGCCGCGCGCTCGGCCGCGAGCTCACGGTCGACCAGGTACCGGTCCCACTCCTTGACGCGGACCAGCTTGTCCCGGTGCAGCGAGCCCATCTCCACGCCGTTGTCGAAGGCCACCCAGTAACGAACCCAGTCGAAACCGTTGGAGATGATGACCCGGCCCTCGGTCCCCTCGGGCACGCCGCGAAGGTCGACCGCGGCCTTGACGCGTTCCTTCTTGCGCAGGGTTTCGCCGAGGGATTTCTTGGCCATCGGAGACTCCGAGAGAGACGGCAACCGGACTCCGGAGACGGTACACGGTGCAGCCGCCGGCCTGGCACATCGCGCCCCCAGTGGTCCTGGGACGTGAACGGATGGGGACCTCTCGGGATCCTGCACTCCCGCGGCCGCCCGCGTGGCCCGAGCCTCCGTGGCGTTTGAACGCCCGGTCCGGAGGACAGCGATGCGTGAAGCGGAGCGGGCAAACTCGGAGCCTGCGACCGCGCCCTATCCGCTCACGCTCCGGCACAATGGCCCCATGGCCTCACCCAGGGACCGATTCCTGACCGTCTACGGACGCAAACCCGTGCTCGAGGCCCTCGAGGGCGGCCTGCCGGTCGCCCGCATCCATCTCGCCGACAACGCCGGGGGTGATGCCGTCGAACGGATCGTGGCCGCAGCGTCCAAACGGGGGGTTCAGCTCCGCCGAGCACCCGAGCGGCGCATCAACGAGATCTCGCGCAACGGTCGACAGGATCAGGGCGTGGTGGCCGACGTCGCCGCACCACGGATGCAGTCGTTGATGGCGTTCCTCGAGCAGCGGACGGGGCGGCTGCACGCCACCTCGGTGCTCGTGCTCGACGGCATTCACAACCCGTCGAACCTCGGCATGATCCTGCGGACCGCAACGGCAGCCGGCGTGGACGGCATCGTCGTCCCGGACGCCGGAACCGCCGAGATCGGCCCGCTCGTCATCAAGGCGTCGGCCGGGGTCGCGTTCCAGGCGCCGATCCTGCGGATCGATCGCGCCGAGTACGCCCTGGCCCAGCTGGCCGATGCCCGGTTCGACATCGTCGCCGTGGACGCCGGCGGCGAGTCGTTGTTCGATGCGACCCTGGACGAGCGGGTGGCGCTGGTCCTGGGCAACGAGACCGAGGGCATCGGCGAGGCCGCTCGCGAGTACTGCGACCGCCGGGTGTCGCTGCCGCTGGCCAACGACGTGGAGTCGCTCAACGTGGCCGCGGCCGCCGCGGTCGCCTGCTACGAGCTGGTGCGCCGGCGCGCCTGACCGGTGGGTCAGACCCGACGCCAGACAGGCCCGGCCGCGGTGTCCTCGACCTCGATGCCCATCGCCTGGAGCTGATCACGGATCGCGTCGGCCTCGGCGAAGTCCTTCGCAGCACGAGCGTCGGTACGCCGGGCGACCAGCGCGTCGATCTCGGGGTCGGCGTCGTCGGCGCCGGCGTCGAGTCGCAGCCCGAGCACCCCGGCCAGCTCCACGGCGGTCGCGGCCACCGCGGCAGCCTCGGTGTCGCCGGCATCGAGGGCGGCGTTGGCCCGGCGAACGAGGTCGAACACCGTGGCCATGGCCTTTGGCGTGCCCAGGTCGTCTTCCATGGCCTCGACGAACTCGGCGACGGCGTCGTCGACGCGGGTAGTGGTGTCGAGGTCGAGCCCGGCGGCAGTCGCCCGCCGCAACAGGGTGTCCAGACGGTCCATGCCTTCCTCGGCCTGGGCCATTGCTGCGGCATTGACCTCCATCGTCTTGCGGTAGTGCGTCTGGAGGATCAGCAGCCGCAACGCCCGGGGGTCGTGGTGCTCGACCAGCTCGGTGACGGTGGTGAAGTTGCCCAGCGACTTGGACATCTTCTCGCCGGCGACGTTGACCATGGCGTGGTGGACCCAGTGGCGGGCGAACTGGCAGCCGCCGGCGGTGGCCTCGGCACGCTCGTTCTCGTGGTGGGGGAAGGCGAGGTCGTCGCCGCCTCCGTGGATGTCGAAGTCGGGCCCGTTCATGGCCAGCGACATGGCCACGCATTCGATGTGCCAGCCGGGCCGGCCGTCGCCCCACGGGGACGGCCAGGTGGGCTCGCCTTCCTTGGCCCGCTTCCAGAGCGCGAAGTCCAGCGGGTCGGCCTTGTCCTCGTCGACTTCGACGCGGGCGCCGGCGCTCTCCCGGAGGTCCTCGGGGGTGCGGTGGACGAGCCCGCCGTAGTCGGGCACCGTGGCCACGGACAGGTACACCCCCGACGGTGTCTGGTAGGCGGCGCCCTTGTCGACCAGGTCGGCGATGAAGCTGACCATCTGCTCGACGAACTCGGTGGCGTGAGGGCGGTCGTGGGGATGCTGGATGTCGAGCGCGTCCATGGCGTCGATGTAGGCCCGCTCCCAGGTGGCGGCGACCTCGGCTTCGGTGCTGCCTTCGCGCTTGGCCCGGTTGATGATGTTGTCGTCGATGTCGGTGATGTTCGACACGTGGTGCACGTCGAGCCCGCGCCACTCGAAGTAGCGACGCAGGATGTCGTAGGTCATCGCGTTGCGGGCGTGTCCCAGATGCGGCGAGTCGTAGACGGTGGGCCCACACGCGTAGATCGACACCTTGCCGGGGTCGCGGAGCTCGAGCTCGCGCTTGGTGTTGGTGAGGGTGTCGAACAACAACATGGCCCCGAGGATACGGACCGAGGCCCGTGACGCCGCGCCATTTCGGGCGGGGACGCCAGGGTCGGACGGAGCCGCCGCGGGCCAGGTGCTGACACTGCGGGGCGAACGAGTGTGGGACCCGGGGCCCGAGCGGCCCGCCGGGAAGCGGCAAGAGCGGAAGAGGATGCGCCTAGGGCCCCAGCGGACAATGCCCTACCCGCTGAGGCCCTCAGTGCTGATCGCCGGGCGCAGACCGTGGTGGGCTGCTCTCCGGGTCGGAGTGCGGTTCGTCGGGGTCGACAGTGGTCGACAGCCACGCGCCGACGGTCGCCAGGAGGTCTGGGTCGACCGGGGCGTCGAGCAGCTTTCGGTAGCCGGTGATCCTGGGTTCGTCGGTCGTGCTCCGCAGGATGTGGGTCAGGTCTGCGGGGGCTTCGGTTCGGCACGGGCCGGTGACGAGCGCTGCGATGGTGGCCAGCTCGGCGGGGTCGACCTGGAGATCCTTGGCGCCGGTGATCGCGAGGACGGGGCAGCCGACCTGAGCGAGATCGTCCGCCGGGTCATACGCCGCGTACTCGCGGAGCCACCGCCCCGACACGGGCGCCTGAGCAGCGGCGCGCTGCTGGGCGTCCGGCTTCGTGAGCTTGGCCCGGCTCCGCCGTTGCATGGCTCGGAAGATGCGCCCGGTGAGCCAGTCGGGCCCGGGGAGCGTCCGGCCGATTCGGTCGCTCTGCCATTCGAGCACGCGTTCGCCGGGTGAGGAGGCTGCCGCGAGCAGCACGACCGCGGCGACGGTGGGTTCGGAGGCGGCGAGGCGGATGGCGACGGTGGCGCCGACCGAGTGTCCGACCACGGCGATGCGGCCGGCGTCGATCTCGTCGACGTCAGCCAGGTGGTGCAGCGCAGTCCCTGCGTCGTGGTACTCGTCGTGGAATCCGACGGTTCCGTAGTCGCCTTCAGAGGATCCGGTGCCCCGCTTGTCGAACCGCAGCGAGGCGATGCCGAGGGAGGCGAGGTGCTCGGCGAATGCCGCTGCGATGTCGAGCGTCTGGCCTTCGGTGTTCGAGTCGCGGTCGAGGGGTCCGGATCCGTTGATCAGCAGCACGCCGGGAACCGTTTGTTGTCGCTTCCGGCGGGGCAGCTGGAGCGTGCCGGCGAGTTGCACGCCGTCCGGTGTGGTCCACCGCTGTTCGATGCTCGTCGCAGGTTGGTTCATGAGGGAGCTGAGACGGGGTCGTGCGACGCACACCGCGACGCGAACTCCTCGGTGAGGTGGTGGCTGCCGACGGGGTCCCCGACCATGTCGCGTGTGCCCATGATGGCGAACATCTGGAGGTTGGCGCCGGCGTTGGGGTTGACGGGGCTGACGAGGCGGCCGACCGCGTGCACGAGTCGGCTGGGGACTCGGGTGACCCGGGCAGCGCCGCCGGTTGCATCGAACGCCGCAGCGGCGATGTCGGCCTGGGTCAGCACGTCGGGTCCCCCGACGGTCCGGTCGGTGGTGTCGTCGGAGGCGAGGGCTTCGGCGATGACGTCGGCGAGGTCGGCGCCGTGGATGGGGTTGATGCGTGTCCGGTCGTCGCCGATGAGCCAGACCCGTCCTCGTTTGGCCATGTCGAGGAAGGCGCCGAGGTCGTTGAAGAAGCCGGTCGGGCGGATGATGGTTGTCGTCATCGACCCTCGCCGGAGCCGATCGACGACCTCTTCTCGGGCGTCGAGCAGCGGCGACTGATCGCGGAGCTCATCGGCGTGGAGCACCGAGACGAACACGAACCGTCCGACGCCGGCCCGTTCGGCAGCGTCGACCAGGTTGAGGTTGGCGGCCTGATCGACCTCACGGAACGTCGGGCGCCGTTTGAACGAGCGGACGCCGATCGAGGAGAACGCGGCGTCGGCGCCGTCGAAGAGCCCGTCGAGGGTCGTCTGGTCGGTCGGGTGGCCGATGAAGACCTCGTGGCAGTGCTGGGCGGCGTCGCCGAGGCGGGCAGCGTCTCGGGCGAGTGCCCGGACGTGCCAGCCGTCGCGGTGGAGCGCCTCGACGACGTGGCGGCCGAGGTAGCCGGTGGCGCCGCAGACGACGACGATCGGGCGGTCGGGTGAGGTTGCGTTCGGTTCCATGGGGAGTCCTTCTTCGTGCTCGGGGGAGGCCGATGTCAGCCGTGGAGATGGTCGATGGCGGTCTTGGCGACCTTCGACATGAAGCCGTAGGGCCGCGAGGGCTTGTCGAGTTGGTTGAAGGTGCCGGCGATGTGGAGGCCCGCCTCGGGGGCGGAGAAGCTGAACGATCCGGTGACGCCGGAGTGGCCGATCAGTTCGGGGAGGGCGCCGAAGGGGGTCAGGAAGCGGGGGAGTCGGTAACGCATGAGGCCAAAGCCGTACTCGAGGGGGAAGAAGATGCGGTTCCACTGCTGCATCCGGTCGAGGTTGGCCGGGTCGAACAGCTCGCCGGCATGGAACGCCTGGAGGAACCGGACCTGGTCGGCGGCGCTCGACACGATCCCGCCCGCTCCGCGCTCGGACGCCAGCACGAGAGGAATCGAGAGCTGGCGGTCGCGGTGGCGTAGGGGCAGCGGCTCGGGACGCCCGACGGCACGTTCGGGTCCGTAGAGGTACGTGTCGGCGAGGCTGAGGGGCTCGGTGATCCGGGTCTCGAGGTTCGTGGCGAGCGACATGCTGGTGGCCTGCTCGATGATCGTGCTGAGGAGCTGGTAGTTGGTGTCGCAGTACGACGAGCGTTTTCCGTCGCGGTCTCCCGGTGGGAACTCGGCGTCGTTCGCTCGGGTGATGTCGAGGACGTCATCCAGGGTGTAGGCCCGGTCGCGGTTCTTGGCGAGATCGTCCTGGAGCTGTCCGGCGAAGTAGTCGGGCAGCCCCGACGTGTGCTGCACCAGGTGCCGGATGGTGATGGCGTCGCTGTGGTCGCGGCCCTTGTGGGTGTGGATGCCATCGAGGTCGACGTCGGGCAGGTGAACCCGGATCGGTGCGTCGAGGTCGAGACGCCCCTCGTCGATGAGCTGCATCACCATCGTGGCGGTGAACATCTTGGCGATGCTGGCGACGAAGTAGCTGTCGCCCGGCTCCACGCCACCGGCAGCGGAACCGATGTCGATCTGGCCGTCTTGGCTGCGGACGGCCAGCACGAGCGAGTGCACGTGGCGTGCCCTGACGGCTCGCTCGACGAGTCGGTCGATCTCGTGGCGGAGGTCGTCGGTTCGTGAGGTGTGGGAGGTGGTCATGAGGTCGTCCTGACTCGGTCGTTGCGGCGGAAGAGGCTGGTCTGGCCGTCGGTCTCGTGGCCGTTGCGGATGTGGGTGATGTCGTCGAAGCGGAACGGCAGGGACTCGCCGTCGCCGCGGCTGTAGTTGTTGTTCGATTGCGGGGTGTTCTGGACCTGCATGTGCAGGTGGGGTTCGAGGCTGAAGCCGGAGTTGCCGCAAGTGCCGATGAGGTCGCCGGCCTCGACTCGGTCGCCGACGTCGACGGTGACGGAGCCGGATCGGAGGTGGGAGAGCTGGACGTAGAGGTCGGGTCCGAACTCGATGACCACGGTGTTGCCGGCCGGGTTGTCGCCGTCCTGGGAGCCGATGGGCTGGTCGGGGTAGATGTCCTCGGCAGCAACGACGGTCCCTGCAGCCGGGGCCAGCAATGGCTGATCCCAGCAGTAGTAGGACGCGAGGTCGTCGGTGTCGCCCTCGTAGGTCTGCCCGTCGCGTTCGATGAAGAAGTCGACGGCGTAGTGCTGGTCAGCGAGCGGCGTCCAGTGGTGGGTGACGAGCGAGCTCTTCCCAGCGGACGGCACGTGCCACTCACCATCGAAGGGCGCCTGGATCGTGACCGCATCGTCGGCGCTGGAGTTGTAGTGCACCTGATAGAGCTGGAATGCCAGGAAGAGCACGATCACCGCAACGACGCCGTTGAGGGACCGCGAGATCGTCGTCGTGGGCAGGAGCTGGAGGGCCACGAAGACCAACAGCGGGCCGACGACGAGGAGCCACTGGGCGGTGGGGCTGGGGAAGCCGCCGGCCTGGATGTCGAGCAGCGCGATGTCGGCCGCAAGAACGACGAGCACGGCGAGCGTGACACGGAGGCCGAGCTGCACGATCGCCGGCCGGTTCGCCGGCTCCAGCGGGGACGACAGGAGCGACGTGTTGAGCCGGCCCTGTTTGGCAGCGATGCTTCTATGCACGACGCTGCCGACTGCGATCGCAGCAGGGGCGAACAACAGCAGTTGGTAGACCTGGGCGATCAGCCAGGCGCCGACTGCGATGACCAGCATGACGACGGCGAGTGTGCGCCGTGGCCAGACCGGGCCCTTGCGTTCGGCCGCTGCGGGCTGGCTGGCGAGAGCGGCTGCGCCGGAGGTGCGGCGGTGGGTGTTGCGATGGGGTGGGGTATCGGTGTCGAGCATGGCTCTGTTCCTTTCGGTGTGGTCGTTGTCAGTGTTGGTGGGTGGTGGGCGGGTGGTGGTGTTGGCGCTCAGCGGGCGGCGAGATGGGCGATGGCGGCGTCGATGGCCTGGTCGAAGGGGGCGGGCACGTCGACCGGGATGCCGGTCGGCTTCGTGGTTGGCGCCGTCGAGGTCGGTGTAGTTCTCCATCGAGAGGGTGAACTCGGTGCCGTTGGGCAGGATCCAGTCGATGGCGTCGGAGAACTCGCCGAACGAACGGATTGCCGATCACGGCGGCGTCGGCGACCTCGGCCATGGCGAGGGTGAAGGCCTCGGCGGCGCTGGCGGTGATCGGGGAGGTGACGACGGCGACCTGCCCGTCGAAGACGGCTGCCTGGGGTTCGATCACGACGGTCTGGACGAAGGCGTCGGGCTGGGCGTGGGCCCACTTGCGGTATCCCGGTGTCGCTTCGTTCACGAAGTAGCCGGCGGCGACGGCTGCGAGGTCTTCGTAGCCGCCACTGTTGAAGCGCATGTCCACGACGAGCCGATCGACGTCGCCCACATCGGCGACGGCCTGGTCGAGGGCAGCACGGAGCGCCTCGAGATCGGCCGCTGCGTCGCCTTCGGAGCCCGAGATGCCTTCGAAGGCGACCATGATCAGGTAGCCGGTGTCGGCGTCGAGGTGGCCCCATGCGACCGATCCGGTCTCGTCAGCGGTGATGTCGTCGACCGAGGCCAGCACCCGGTCGAACTCGGCGCCGATCGCCGCCTCGGCGTCGCCGAGCGTGGTCACGCCGGTGAGGCCGAAGGCGTCGATGTCGGGATCGATGTCGAGGTCCTCGGTGGTCGTGTGTCCGTCACCGAGGCCGACGAGCAGTTCGGCGAACGCCTCGTCGAAGCTGCCTGGGTCGGCGTCGACCGAGGTCCTGAGCTCGCTCATGGCGTCGGGCCAGTCGACGCTGCGCTGGTCGAAGAACGGGTAGTGGGTGGAGAAGACCTCGTCGAGCGCCGTGAGCGTGTCGTCTTCGTCGCTGTCGCAGGCGAGCGGCCCGGCGAGAGGCATGAGGCGGTAGTCGGTGGTCGGGCCGACGAGGTCGACGGTGATGACCCCGTCGTCATCGGCGTGGTCGACCGGCAGCTCGTTGTCGAAGGTGTCGCCTGCGACGCAGGTCGACGTCGTGACGTAGTGGGACGTGATGTCGTCGCCGTCGACGTGGAGGACGGTGCCGTAGCCGGCCATCTCGTACCAGCCGTCGGGGAGGCTGATGGTGGCGCCGGTGACCGAGTCGAACGTCTCGCGGAAGGTCTCGCTCGCGGACGTCGACACGGATGAGGCGTCGACGCCGGACGGATCGCCGGTGGTGACTTCCGTGCCACTCCCGCAGGCAGCGGCGAGGAGGGCGCCGCCGAGGCCGGCGGCGATGACGAGGTTGGAGGTGCGCTTCATGGGGTTGCTTCCTGGTGGGTGGGGGATGGGGTCGGCCCGTGTGGGGTCATGAACAAGCCGGCGACGAGTGCTGTGGTGGCGAGTACCACCAGACCGTCGACGCCGGGGGAGAAGATCCACGGCGTGGGTTCGCTCCGGACGAGCACGTCTCCGTCGAGGAGTGCGCCGGCGATGGCATTGCTGGTGGTGTGCATCACCACTGCCGGCCAGATCGACCCGCTGCGGAGCCGGATCTCGCCGTAGACGACGGCGGCGACGGTGGTGCCGAGCACGATCCTGGGAGCGAGGGTCCACAGGGATTCGTCGGTGAAGTCCCAATGCAGCGTCAGGTACGGCAGGTGCCAGAGACCCCAGGCCACGCCGACGATGACGTGGTTGGCGAGCCGGCCGACCCCGGCGGCGTCAAGGCGAGGGGTGAGATAGCCGCGCCAGCCGAACTCCTCGGCGATCGCGGTCAGCGTGAAGGGCACGAGGGCAACGAGACCGATGGCGGCCAAGCGCAGGGGCGCCCAGTCGTCGTAGGTCTCCCAGTGCCCGGCGAGGAGCCCGCCGATGGCGGCGGTGGCCATGATGATCGGGTACAAGGAGCCGGACAGCAGGTACCAGGCCCGGTTGGCTGGGTCCCGACGCCCGAGTCCGGCATCGGCGAACCCGTCGCCTGCCTTCCACCGCAGCATCGTGGCGGCGCCGGCGGGCAGGAGGATCCACAGGAGCTGGCCGGGACCTTCGCCGAGGCCGTGGCCGAAGGTGTGGTCGACGAGGGGGCCGAGCCACCCCAGCCCCAACACGGCGACCACGAAGATTGCGATGCGTGTGGGGGAGGGGGCCGGGGTGGCTCGGTGGGTGGGGGAGATCGGGTTCGTGTTCGACGGGGCGGCGTGCGACGAGGTGGAGGTCATGGTGGCGGTCGTTCCGGGTGGTGTTCGGTACGAGGCCACCGTCGCGGTGGGTGGTGTGAGGCGTCATCGCACGCGGCGTCGTCTCACCCGGGTGAGATCATCTGGTGCCGCGGCTGGTGCGCTGGGCCGTTGCTCAGAGCAGGTCGGCTTCGCGAGCCGCCTGGACGGCCGCCTTGCGATCGCCCACGGCGAGCTTGCGATAGATCGCCTTGCAGTGCGTCTTCACGGTGTTGAGGGAGACATAGAGCTCGTTGGCGATCTCGCGCTGCGACATCGGCGACGGCAGATAGTGGAGCACGGCGAGCTCACGGTCGGTCAGCTCCTCGATCAGCCCAGCCTCGACCGGTTGGGACCCCAGTTGATGTCGCGCTTCGACCCGCGCCAGGTAGCGGCCGACGATGCCGGGGTCGGGCGACTGGTCGACGATGGACCTGGCCTCGTTCACCAGTTCCGGACCGTCCGGTTCGCCCAGTGCGCACAGGACGTCGCCGGCTCCGGCGAGGGCGTAGGCGGTGGTGAGCTTGCCGGCGGCTCGCCGGGCCGCTTCGGGGCACCGTCGAGCTTCGTCCAGGGCTGCATCGTCGTCATCGGCCGTCCGTGCGAGGACGCTGCGGGCCAGGGCCTCGTGGCCGCCCTCGGGGGTGCCCAGGTTGTCGACGGCGTCGATCGTCTCGGCCAGCCAGCTGCCGGGCCGTGTCGGCGTCGCCGGATTCCAGGGCGCTGACTGCAGCCATGGACGGCGCGCCCGCCAGGGCGAAGCGATCGTTGTTCTGCACCGCGAGTGAGGCGGACACGATCGAGGATGGGCCTGGCGTCATCGAACCGGCCGCCCCATGCGAACGCCTGGGCCGAGCACGAGCGTCTGCGTTGCGTCGGTGACGGCGGGCGCCTCGATGGCATCGGCGATGGCGTTGGTCACGTCGCCGCGGCCCAGGTGGATCATGACGCCCAGCCCGGCGACGAGCCCGGTGGTGAGGGCGTCGCCCGGGCGCTCGGCCTCGAGGGCTCGAATGTGGGTCAGCGAGCGCTGCGCTCGGTCCAGTTGGCCGGTCACGGCCTGGATCCAGCCCGCAATGACGGAGCACAGCAGGTGGGCCTCTGCGGCCGGGCCGAGCCGGTGCAGATAGCCGCTGACCGTCTCGATCTGGCCCAGGTTCAGGAGGTCCATGGAGTGCGCGGCCACGACATCGGCCGCGGTCTCGAGGTCGCCGGCCTCGAGCAGGTGCTCGGCGGCGCGGTCCAGGTCACCGTGGTCGCGGTGCCAGACTCCGGCGCGGCGGTGCAGCTCGCCCATGGGCTGGGTGCCTGCGGCCTTCAAACGCAGCACGTCGCGGAGCAGGTGGTGGTACCGGTACCAGTCGCCGGACCGTCCCAGGCCGATGACCAGC
>CBDHFJ010000070.1:0-10491 GCA_965262315.1 Acidimicrobiales bacterium | reverse complement strand
GGTGCCGACCTGGAAGATCAGCTCGCCGCCGTGGCGGTGGTGGTCCGAGACGCCGCCCTCGCCGGTGTTGTGGAGGCAGTTCGCCATGCGGGCGCCCTGGTTGAGGGCCTGGACGGCCCGGTCGGACAGGGATCCGAAGCTCATGGCCGAGATGTTGACGATCGACGACGGTCGGAACGCGTGCTCCCGGCCGCGCCATTCGCCGAGGGTCTTCCCTGCCGGTACCGGGCTGTCGTGGCTGTCCTCGACCGGGAATGCCGAGTGTTTGAGGATGATGTGGCCGGGGGCGTCGATCTGGTCGTCGGTGCCGAAACCGAAGTAGGAGTTCTGCTGCTTGGCCGTGGCGTACACCCACCGACGCTGGTCGCGCGAGAAGGGCCGTTCCTCGTTGTTGTCGGTGACGATGTACTGACGGAGCTCGGGGCCGACCCACTCGAGGATGTACCGGAGGTGACCCACGATCGGGAAGTTCCGCAGGATCGCGTGGCGCTTCTGGGTGACGTCGTAGATCGCGACGACCACCAGGAACGCGCCGATGCAGATGAGGACGATCGACCACCAGGGCACGCCGCCAACCGTAGTGGTCGGCCCCCCGCTGATCAGGGTCCGTCGTGGCGGTGGCTCGGGTCGGTCGATCGGGTCACGGAGCAGAGGCCGCGGCGGTGTCGATCCGCGTCTCGGCGGCGCCGTGATGGACCCCGTCGTCGTCGATGTCGATGAGGTGCGCGTGGCCTGCGTTGACGGGGCGCGCGACCGCGTCGTGGCCGCGGCTCACCAGTCCGGCCACCCAGCCTTCGCCGGCGGGCTCGGCGATGACCACCTGACCGGAGGGATCGGTCCAGGTGTTGAAGCCGTCGGACTCGCGGGCCTCGATGACCCAGCGGGGGTTGGCGATGACGTCGCCGGGGGCCTGCCCGGCGTGCAGGAGGCGGCTCAGCATCTGGAGCACGATCTGTGGCTGCGCATCGCCACCCATCGTCCCCCAGCACGGTGCGCAGGGACCCGTCCGGGCGGGTGATCAGCGCCGGCGACAGCGTGTGCGGCGGCCGGCGTCCGGGGCGGAACTCGGCGGGGTGGCCGTCGATCAGGTTGAAGCCGGTGCCGCGGTTGTGGAGGAAGACCCCGGTGCCGGGCGCGACGAGGTGGGCCCCGAAGCCGGCGGCGTTGGACTGGATGAGGGAGACGCCCATGCCGTCGCCGTCGGTGGCGCACAGGTAGATGGTCCCGCCGTCGCCATAGGCCCCGGGCAGGTCCACGGTGCGCGCCGGGTTCAGTAGCGCCCGCCTCGCCTCGATGCGTTCGGCCGCCAGGAGGGCGTCGCCGTCGGCCGTGTCGGACAAGACCGCTGGGCGGTCGTGACCGGCGAGCCGTGCCGCCTCGACGTGTAGGTGGACCCACCCGTCACTCTCCGGTTCACCGAGGTCGACGCCTTGGAGGATGCCGGCGGCCAGCAGCGACAGGTAGCCCTGCGAGTTCGGCGGCACGGTCCACACGCGGTGCCCCCACGCAGCGATGCTGATCGGGGCCACCCAGTCCGCCTGGTTGCGGGCGAGGTCGTCGGGGGTGAAGAGTCCGTCGCCGATGTCGAGGAGCGCGTCGCCGAACGCGCCGCCGTACCAGGCGTCTCGACCACCGGCCACGACCTCGCGGAGACCGTCGGCGATCTCGGGTCGGATGAGGGTCTGACCGGCGACGAGGTCTCGGTACGAGTCGGCGCCCGGCACATCGGCGACGGCGGTTGCGGAGCGGGCGAGGTGCCCTGGCACCGTGAACCCGTCGGCTGCGAGCGCGATGGCGGGCGCCAGGACGTCCGCGATCGGGAGGCGGCCGTGTCGCTCGTGCAGGGCCAGCCAGCCGTCGACACAGCCGGGGACGGTGACGCTGCGTACGTCGCCGCGGAACGGCATACGGGTGGCCCCTTCGGATCGCAGCGCGGCCGGGTCGGCGCCGCTCCCGGCGCGTCCCGACGAGTTGAGGCAGTCGGGTGTGGGTTCGTCGTGGTGGACGAGAGCGAACAGGTCGCCGCCCAGGCCGCACATGTGCTGGGTGGTCACGGCCAGGGCGGCGCTGGTGGCGATCGCAGCGTCCGCGGCGGACCCGCCGGCTCGGAGGATGTCGGCGCCGGCGGTCGATGCGTGATGATCGACCGAACACACGGCGCCGGCGGGGGAACGAACGGTGACTGCAGCCATCGCGGGAGCCTAGGAGCAGTCCCCTGGGAGACGCTGGGGCCGGGGTCGGTTCGGCCCATCGACGGCGGGGCAGGAAGACGCCGACGCAGCCGCGGGGGGAGCGGCTGCGTCGGCGGGGGACCCGGTGATCGACCGCAGCGGGGGGGAGAGCGGCCGGCCGGGTGTCCATGCGCCGGACCCAGGGGGCGGATCGGTCCGGCGCGGGTTCTGGCGTCAGGCGGTGGCGCGAAGGCGGTTGCCGTTGCGGTGGTCGCGGGCGGCTCGGGCGACGGAGCGTCGTTCGGTGGCCCGAGGGGCGTACCCGAGGGCTGCCCGCTCCTCCTCGTTCTCGTTGCCCCAGAGGCCGTTCTCGCGTCCGTCGCGTCCGGCCTCACGGCACGGCTCCTGGACGGGACAGACGTTGCAGTAGGAGCGGGCCAGGGTCTCGCGCTTGCGTCGCTTCGAGGGCCGTTCGCCCGCGGGGCCGAAGAACAGGTGGGTCTTGCCCTTGCACAGGGCGAAGTCGGTCCAGCCGGCAATGCGGGGGGCGGCTTCGAGGGGCTCGGGTGCGACTGCGAGGCTCATCGTTGAACTCTCCGGGGGTGGCGGTCCATGTAGTTATCGCATGATCGAGCGCCTGAATCAAGCGATTGCTCAAATAATTCGGTCGAACAACCCATGGGATCGATGAATCGCCTGGTCAGCGGAGGTTTCTGGTCGCGGGCCGAGCGCCGAAAGACCTGCTCACTCCCCCCGGAGAAGGGTCTCGGTGGCCTCGTCCGACGGGAAGTAGAACTCCACCGACAGCTCTTCGGCCGTGACATCGGTGGGGGCGCCGACCGACGCGAGGGTGGTGAAGAACCGCATTCGGCCGCGTGCGGTGTCGAGCACCACCTCGAGGGAGAACGCCGGGGGCGCCTCGATGCCGCCTCGACGGTCGATCGACGCCACCCCGGGTTGGGCGAGCAGATCGTCGCGCAGCGCCGCGAGCTGGTGGTCGTCGGGGGACAGGATCGCGTCACGGTCGATGCGGTCCAGCAGCACCGCCGCCACTGACTCGAAGTTGACGATGTGTCGGCGCACGCCGTCGGGGTGGAACACCAGGCGGGCCAGGTTCAGTGGCTCGTCGACGGGAACACCGGGCCCCAGGAGTTCGCCGAACAGGGCGGCCGCACCGTCGTTGATGCGATGCACGTTCCATGCTCGGTCGATGGCCATGGCCGGGTAGGGCTCGACGCCCGACAACATCGCGTCCACGGCAGCCCGGAGGGGGGCCAGGTCCGCCGACTCGTAGTCGTACTCGGTGAACACGCGGGCGTAGCCGGCCGCGGTGAGCAGGAGATTCTGGTCGCGAAGGGGTACGTCCATGGTGCGGGCGAGATGGAGCAGGAGCTCGCGGCTCGGTGAGGATCGCCCGCTCTCGACGAAGGAGATGTGCCGTTGCGACACGTCGGCCGCGGTCGCCAGCGCCAGCTGCGACATGCGGCGATGGGAACGCCACTCCTTCAGGAGTGGCCCGACCGTCGTCCGGGTGCTCATGGGTCGAAGGTACGACGACCCGGGTCATCGGGGCGATGACCCGAGACGTCATCGTCGGGTGGCCGGTTTCGGGCTCAGACCTGGTCGGCGCGCCGCTTGGGCAACACCACGGTGAACACCGACCCCTCGCCCTCGACGCTGTCGACGGTGATCTCGCCGCCGTGCGCACGCACGAGCTCGCGGGTGATCGCCAGGCCGAGCCCCGACCCTCCCGTGGCCCGGTTGCGCGACTCGTCGGCGCGGTAGAACCGCTCGAACAGGTGCGGGAGATGGTGTGCAGCGATGCCTGCGCCGGTGTCACGGACGCGGACCACGATCGTCTGACCGAGCTCGCAGCTCACTTGGACCGCTCCGCCGGCGGGTGTGTGTCGCAGCGCGTTGCCGATCAGGTTGGCGAGCACCTGACGAAAGCGGTCCGGGTCGAGGGCGGTGACCGCTCCGGGCGTCGTGGCAGCGGAGAGGCGCACCTCCGCCGTCGCCGCCGCGCCGTGGTGGGCGGTGACGACGCGTTCGACCAGGTCGCCGACGTCGACATCGGTCAGCGACAGGTGGAGACGCCCGGTCTCCGCGAGCGACAGCTGTTGCAGGTCGTCCACCAGGCCCTGCATCGCCGTCGCCTCCTCGTGAAGCGATGCGATGGTCGCGGCGTCGGGGGCGACCACCCCGTCCTGGATGCCCTCGAGGTAGCCGCGCAGGTTGGCCAGCGGCGAGCGGAGCTCGTGGGCCACGTCGGTGGTCAGCGTCTTGCGTGCCTGGTCCTCTGCCTGGAGCGCAGACGCCATGTCGTTGAAGGCCGAGCCGAGCGACGCGATCTCCTCCACGCCACCCACGTCGGCCCGCGCACCCAGGTCGCCGTGGCGCATTCGTCGTGCGGCGACCGTCAACGACGACAGCGGTCGGGCGAGGCGGCTGGCCAACAGCGCCGAACCACCCGCGACCAGCGCGAGGACCGCGCCCACCGCGGCCCAGAACCGGACCGAACCGAGAGATGCGAGCACCGCGTCGCCCACGTCGTCGCCGACGCCGATGAACAGCTGGACCGGCTCGACGTCGATCGCCTCGTCGAGGAACGAGTTGTCGAGGATCGACCCGTCGAGGTCGTCGCCGAGCTCGGCCAGGTCGACGATGACGTCTTCGGGCGTCACCTCGTCCAGGAAGAACTCCGGGGCGAACACGCCCGCGGTCTCCGCGCAGGAGAGGAAACCGTCCGCTTCCTCGACGCTCAGTTCGCGAACGGGAACGATGATCACCCCGCCCTCGGTGTCGGCCACCCCGACGACGGCCACGCCGACCTGGTCGAGGCAGGATGCCACCAGGGTGTTCTCCTGGTCGCTGAGGTCCTCGAACCCGAAGTCGACCAGCGTGCTCTCGGGGTCCACGATCAGCGCCTGGGTGGGCAGTGGTGCCTCCTCGTCGGAGTCGGCCAGGATCGTCCCGTCGAGGGTGGCCACGGCGATCCGCTCCCCGGTCTGGGCCGCGAGGAACGCCACGGTCTCGTCGACGCCCGCCCAGCTCCCGTTGATGAGGCCGTGGAAGGCGATCTCGTCCCGGATCAGGGTGTCGTCGTCGAGGTCTCGGGCGATCGCCTCGCGGATGTCCGACTCGGTGAGCTGGCGGACCGAGATCGCAGTGACGACCACCGCGACCAGTGCGACGAGGACACCGATGGCCGCCAGGCGCGAGCGCAGGGTCCGCAACATTCAGGCGCCGATGTCGTCGTTGAGCTTGTAGCCGACCCCGTACACGGTGAGCAGGTAGCTCGGGTCGGCGGGGTCGGGTTCGAGCTTCTTGCGCAGGTTGGCGACGTGGACGTCGACGGTGCGTTCGAGGCCGTCGTAGTCGAACCCGAACGCTTCCTCGAGCAGCTGGAGCCGGGTGAAGGCGCGCCCGGGATGCGCCGCCAGCGCGGCCAGGATGGCGAACTCCTTCGGGGTGCACTCGACGGGGGCACCCGCTCGGGTGACCTCGTGGCGAGCGGTGTCGACCACCACGTCGCCGATCACCAGGCGCTGCTGGGCCTCGTCGCGGCCCGATCGGCGCAGGATCGTCCGCACTCGGGCGACGAGCTCGCGGGGGCTGTATGGCTTGGTGATGTAGTCGTCGGCGCCGAGGTCGAGCCCGAGCAGCATGTCGTCCTCGGTCGAGCGTGCCGTCAGCATGACGATGGGGACGTCGGACTCGTACCGCAGGATCCGGCACACGTCGAGCCCGTCGACGCGGGGCATCATGACGTCGAGCACCACCAGGTCCGGCGACCGGCGACGGGCCTCGTCGATGGCGCTGCGGCCGTCGTGGACGACGGCCACCGCGTGACCCTCCCGCTCGAGGTAGCGGCGGATGAGGTCGGCCTGTTTGGGGTCGTCCTCGGCGACGAGGATGCGCCCGCTCATCTGGGGGTCCTTTCGGTGCGGTCTGCGGCGTCTTCTCCAGTATCGGCTGCGGCGGCGCCGACTCGATGGCTGGGGTGGTGCGGGCGCGGCGGTGCCGCCGGCGCTGGGCCGGCGGCACCGATGGCGGGGAGAGCCGCAGGGATCAGGCATCGTCCTCGTCGGACTCGTCTTCGTCGGACTCGTCCTCGTCGGACTCGTCTTCACCGTCGAGGTCGTCCTCGTCGTCCTCGTCGTCCATGTCGAACTCACAGCCTTCGAGGTCTTCGAAGGGGCCGTAGGTGTCTTCGTAGTACTGGTCGATGAGGTCCCAGGTGGCGTCGTCGGTGTTCTCGTCGAGGGCGGGGAAGCGGATGCCGTTGTCGTCGGTTTCGACGTCGACGGTGATGCCGTTGTCGGCGAGGTGGGCGACGAGGGCGTCGGTGTCGGCGTTGATCTCGGCGATCTCCTCGGCGGTGAGGTCCTCGGCGTCCCAGTCATCGATGTCGAGGTCTTCGAAGGGGCCGTAGGTGTCTTCGTAGTACTGGTCGATGAGGTCCCAGGTGGCGTCGTCGGTGTTCTCGTCGAGGGCGGGGAAGCGGATGCCGTTGTCGTCGGTTTCGACGTCGACGGTGATGCCGTTGTCGGCGAGGTGGGCGACGAGGGCGTCGGTTGTCGGCGTTGATCTCGGCGATCTCCTCGGCGGTGAGGTCCTCGGCGTCCCAGTCATCGATGTCGAGGTCTTCGAAGGGGCCGTAGGTGTCTTCGTAGTACTGGTCGATGAGGTCCCAGGTGGCGTCGTCGGTGTTCTCGTCGAGGGCGGGGAAGCGGATGCCGTTGTCGTCGGTTTCGACGTCGACGGTGATGCCGTTGTCGGCGAGGTGGGCGACGAGGGCGTCGGTGTCGGCGTTGATCTCGGCGATCTCCTCGGCGGTGAGGTCCTCGGCGTCGAGCTCGTCGACGAAGGCCATGTCGTCGAAGGCCATGTCGGCGATCTCGTCGACGTCGATGCCCATCGCGTCCATCTCGTCGGCGTCCAGCACCTGCACCGAGCCGACGGGCTCGGCTTCGGTCAGGCGAGGCTCGTCACCCGACTCGGCACCGCCGGGGACGGCGAAGCCCAACGTGAGGGCAGCGGCAGCGGCGCCGCCGGTGAGCAGCAGGGCCGTGCGGCGGCCCGAGCGGGGCGAGCGGGACGACGGTTCGGGGCTGGCAGGAGCCGGCGGGGGCGGGGGGAGGGTCATGGTGGGGTCTCCATTCGTCGGGGTGCGATCCGGGGGGGGGGCACCGGTTGATGCCCTGACGATGACGGCCCGGTCGTCAAGAACTGATGAAGGTCCCACGAGACATCGAGGGGAGTTCCATGAGACGGCCTGTTGGACTCGGCCGAGGCCGAGTATTCTTGGGGTATCGGCCCCGCAAAGGCTGCCGGATGGCGGTCCGGGTCCGAGAAAGGACACCGTTGCGCCATGGCCAACCCGGCCCCCACCTACGCACCCCCCGTCATCACCCAGGGCGAGGACGCCCGGGTCGCCTTCATGATGAAGGTGTATCAACACATCGGGCTCGCCCTCGCCGCCTTCATGGGCATGGAGTTCCTGCTCTTCAGCAGTGGGCTGGCCGAGACGTTCTACGACTGGTTCGCCGGAGGCGGCGGTGGCCGTTGGCTGCTGTTCCTGGGCGGCTTCATGGTCGGCTCGTGGATCGCCAATCAGGCGGTCGTGGATCTGTCGAACCCCGGGCGGCAGTACGCCGGCCTCTTCGGGATGGCGGCGCTCTACTCGGTCCTGTTCGCCCCGTTCCTGTACTACGTCTTCAACGTCCAGGACTCGGCCAACGACGTCTGGGCGGCTGCGGTCATCACCGGGATCGGGTTCGCCGGCCTCAGCGCTGTCGCCTGGTTCACCCGCAAGGACCTGTCGTTCATCCGCCCGCTGATCATGTGGGGTGGTGTCGCCGCCCTGGTGCTCATCGTCGGTGCGGTGATCTTCGGCTTCAACCTGGGGACCTGGTTCTCGGTCGGCATGATCGCCCTGGCCGGTGCCGCGATCCTCTACACCACCCAGGAAGCGCTCCGCCGCTACCCCGAGCAGGCCTACGTGGCTGCGGCCGTGCAGCTGTTCAGCTCGATCATGACCATGTTCTGGTACGTGCTGCGGATCCTGAGCGACCGCTGAGTACGTCCATCGCCTGATCACCGCCGCCGGTTCACCGGCGGCGGTGTCGCGTCCGGGCCGAAACCCGTGTCGACGCTCGGTCGATGCACGCGATGCTGTGGCATGGAACTGCGTGACGGCATCACCACCCTGCGCCCGCCGGTCGAGGCCGACGCCCCGGCGATGGCGGCAATGGTCCGATCCACCCACGAACTCCTGGCGCCGTGGATGCCGTGGTCGGCGCCCGACTACGGCACCGAACGGGCACTCGAGTGGATCCGGGGGATCCACGACGAGACCGAGCAACGGTTCCTCATCGTCGACGGCGACGACTTCGTCGGGGCGTGTGGGCTCAACCGCGTCGACCCACTCCACCGAACCGCGAACCTCGGCTACTGGCTGAGCCTGGGGGCGACCGGCCGAGGCCATGCGACCCGGGCCACGAGGCTGATCGCCGCCCACGGGCTGGCCTCGGACGACATCGAGTGTGTCTACATCCAGATGTCGGTCCACAACGAGGAGAGCCGCCGGGTGGCGGAACGGGCCGGTGGTGTCTACGAGGGAGTGTTGCGGAGCCGACTGCTGCTCCACGGCGCCCGGCACGACATCCACAGCTTCTCGCTCACCGCTGCCGACCTCGGCGCCGACTGAGGCCCGCCGCGGCCGGCCCGTCTTCGACGCGCTTGCATTCGGGTGTGTTTCATGTAACTTCAGTATTCGTGAGTCATCGTGCTGTGACACTGATCTCGTCGGCAGGGGGACGTCCGTGCCCAGGGTGATCGCCGACGTCGAGCTGCTCCAGGCCCACGCCGACCAGATCGCGGCGCTCGACGACGGGCGCCGACATCAGGTCGACGCGCTCCGCACGGCGCTCGCCGACTTCTTCGCCTCAGGGTCCGCCTTCGGTCCCACGAACTCCGATCTGCCGGACCAGCTCCACGTCCTGCGTCGGGACGCGGCCATCGACGGTGCCGGTGTCGCCGCCACCGCGGCTGCGTTCGCACAGGCCGAGGTGTTGCTCGCCGACCCGTTCGCCGGGGACTGGAGCCCCGACGACGCGTGGATCGAGCGAGCCCGTCGCCGGTTCCTGGCCGAGCATCATCCCTGGGCGATGCAGGCAGCGGCGCCGATCATGGACCCGGCCGACGCCATGGCTCGGCTCCGCCAGATCGATCGGTTGCTCGAGGTGGCCCGCGCCGGCGGGTGGCCGTCGCCGGCTGCCATCGAGGCCCTGCTCGACGAACGTGCCGCCATCCTCGCCGAGGGAGTGGTGCTGGCGGATGCGTTGACCGACGCGATCGGCGCGTGGCATGGCTCCGACAACGACCCTGTCCTCGACTCGCTGCTGCTGGATCGCCGGTATCTGCTCGAGGTGCTGGCCGAGGGCGACGCCGCCGTCGCCGCGAGGATGCTCGAGTTGCTCGCCGCGGGCGTCGGTGCGGGTGCGGCGTTCGAGGTCGCAGCGGCGGAGGCGGCGCACGAAGCTCGGATCGCCGAGGTGATGGCCGCAGACGAGGTGTCGCGAGCCGAGGCGATCCGGGTCCTCGAGGAGATGGACCTCGCCATCGCCGCCATGATCGCGGATGGCGCCACGGTCGAGGAGGCGGGTGGCGGCGTTCGCGTTGGCTGACCAGCTCGATCTCGACCTGGATCTCGCACGGGAGCGCGCCGCGGCCTCCGGCTCGTCGGTCATCGAGGTGCTCGGCCGGATGGCCACGGCGCAGGCGCTCGACATGACCGAGGACGAACTCCGTGCGTTCGATCTCCTCCGTGAGCACTTCGAGGTCTTCGACGGTGCCCGGGGCGGGGGGATCGACGATCGAGTCTCGGTGGCCGATCTTCGATTCGTGGTCGACAACCCGGATCTCTTCCTGCCGGCTCAGGTCCTGGCCGCGCAGGCCGTGCTGGACGAGCCGATGCTGCGCAACCGCCTCGACACCGCCTCCGAGAACGTCGACATCCTCGACAGCGACGCGTTCGGCAGCCACGAGCCGGGCGACCGCATCATCTCGGTCGCGGACATCGACGCGTTCCTGGTGCGGGCCCAGCTCAACGGGCTGCTGGCCGATCACCGCCTCGACATCGACACCGCGTGGCGAGGTGGAGACGCCGACGGCTACGTGTCGGAGAACGACCTGGAGGCCTGGCTGGACGCCAACCCCGACGCGCCGGTCGAGGTCCGCGATGCCGTGACGTTCATGCTCGAGGCCCAGCTCCACGATCGCAGCTGGCTCGAGCGCAACCGCGAGGCGTTGGCCA
>CBDHFJ010000069.1:0-4686 GCA_965262315.1 Acidimicrobiales bacterium | reverse complement strand
AGCCGCGGTGCTCGAGCTGAGGATGCAGGTCGCCACGCTGTGGGTTCCGCACGACCCCGGCGGGTACGCCCGCGTCGACCAGCGCCTCGGTGGCCTCCTCGTCCGAGCGGCCGGCAGCCCAGGCCCGGATGAGTTCGTCGATCTCGTCGTGGCGCGCGTGCCGGTCGGCGGCGTCGAGCCCGGTGAGGTCGGTGCGGCCCAGGAGGCTCACCAAGGCGACCCACTGGCGATCGGTCTCGACGGCGAGCCCCACCCAGGTCTCCTCTGCCTCGGTGCGGTAGATGCCCTGTGGTGCGGCGTACCGGCTGCGGTTGCCGGCCCGCTCCATGAGATGGCCGTGCGCAGTCCACTCGATGACCTGCTCGGCGGCGATGTTGAGCGCGGCCTCGACCATCGTCAGCTCGAGGAACGCGCCGGCGCCCGTTCGGTCCCGCTCGATCAGGGCGCCCAGGATGGCGAAGACCGCATGCATGCCGGCGTTGGGGTCGCACGGGCCTCGCTGGATCCGCGGCTGGTCGTCGCGATGGCCCGTGACCCAGGCCAGGCCGGTCACCTGTTCCATCGTCTGCGCGAATCCCGGGCGATCGCGCCACGGGCCGTCGAGGCCGAACGCCGGCATGCGAGCGAGGATCAACGACGGGTTGTCGGCCGCGAGGGTGTCGCGGTCGAAGCCGAAGTTCTCGAAGACCCGGGGAGTGAAGTTCTCGATCACCACGTCCGCGGTGGCGGCCAGCCGGACGAAGAGCTCGCGCCCCTGCTCGGAGGCCAGGTCGAGGGTCAAACCGCGCTTGTTGGTGTTCGCGCCCTGGTAGAGCTGGCTGTACTCCCACCAGTCGTCCAGGTGCTGGAACTGGCCTCCGGTCATGCGCATGCCGTCGGGCCGGCTCGCGCTCTCGACGTGGATGACGTCGGCGCCGAGTGCGGCGAGGACCGCGCCTGCAGTCGGGCCCGCCCACCACGCGGTCGCATCGACGACGCGGAGTCCGGCGAGCGGGAGCTCGGCCGGCCCTGTCGGGGACGGCCGACTCGTGGTCGCTGTGGGCGCACCCGCGCCGAGCGCGGGCGCCGGTGCGGGTTCGGGCAGAGGTTCGCCGTTCATGCGCCAGGGGCGCCGGGGCATCTTGAACTCGCCGAGTGGGTCGTCGACGAAGACTCCCCGCTCGACGAACTGGTCCATCGCCGGGGTGTCGCGGCCGTTGCCGATCGGGGCGACCGGAATCCGCAGCATCGAGGCGAACTCGATGATCTCGTCGGTGGTGTGGGCCGTGGTGTACGAGTGGACCAGCTCGTTCCACTCGTTCCAGTTGACCATGCGGTCCCGTGCGGTCGCGAAGCGCTCGGCCTCCTCCGGTCGACCCGCCATGAGGCAGAAGTCGCCGAGCTGCTGGCGGGTGTTGGTGTTGAAGCCCACCCAGCCGTCCTTGGTCGGCTCGATCGACGGTGTCTCCTGGTTGCGCGGCACCGTGCCGATCGGCTTGCGTTCGTTGAACGACGACCAGAGATCGGTGAACATCGTCATGGCCAGGTTGATGCACTCGGCGATGGCGAGGTCGATCGTCTCACCGTGGCCGGTGGTCTGCTGGCGCCGGAGTGCCCCGGCGATCGCGACCGCGGCGCAGGCGCCGGCGAACCAATCGCCGGTGCGGCCGCCGGCCTGGAACGGCTCCTGCCACCGCAACCCCCGGAACGCGGTGCTGCCCACATCGCATTGCATCGTGAACTCGGTGGCGGGCCTCCCCGCAAACGGGCCCGTTCGTCCGTAGGGCGTGATCGACGCGACGATCAGGCCCGGGTCGTCGGCACGGAGTTCGGCCGGGTCCGGGCCCTCGGGCCCGACCAGAATCACGTCAGCGCCGTCGATCGCGGCGGAGGCTTCGAGTACCGAGTGCTGGCCGTGGCGCAGGAAGCGGAAGAGCGGGCCCGCGCCGCGCGCACGTTCGTCTCGCCAGGCACGAAGGGGGTCGCCTGCGGGTGGTTCTGCGAGCACGACGTCGGCGCCGCCGTCGGTCAGCAGCTTGGCGGCGTAGCCCGCGGCCAGGCCGCCGCACAGGTCGACGACGCGGATGCCTCGGTACGGGTCGCTCACGGGGTCGGCTCGGTGTGGTCCACGGCCGGATCTTGCCACGACCGCTCAGGCGGCGGCGCCGTCGAGAACCCGGAACCGGCGTCGGACCGACATCACCAGGAGGAACGCCAACATCGCGGCCGACCCGATCACGAACACCGTCTGGATGTCGATCGCCTCGGCGAGCCCGCCGTAGGCGATGATCCCGAGCGGGCCCATGCTGCCGTAGATCATCATCCACAGCGACATGACCCGACCCCGGACCCGGTCGTCGACGTTGGTCTGGAGCGAGGACAAGACGTTGCTGGTGACGTTCACGAACGCGATGCCCGTCACGAACATGCCGATGAGCGCCACGGCGAGGCCCGGTGCCAGGCCGATGAGCAGGAGACCCGCAGCGCAGCCCACGACACCGAGGGACACCGCGCGTTCCATGACCTTGGTCTGCTCGGCGAGCATCAGCACCCCGCCGGTGATCGCGCCCGCACCGAACAGACCCACGAGGATGCCGAACTCGGAGGCTTCCAGGTCGAGGCCCTGGGTGGCGAGGATGGGAGCGACGTAGCTGATCGGGAAGATCAGCACTGCGATGATCGTGCCCGCGATGAGCGCCACTCGGATCGATGGCGTGCGGGCGGCGTAGCGGGTGCCGGCGGCGATGTCGCCGAAGACGGAGCGATCGGTCGCACCGTCGAACGCCGGCGGGCGGTCGTCCAGCGTGGTGATGGCGACCAGGACCGCGGCGAAGGTCGCCACGTTGAGCCAGAACACGAAAGCGGCGCCGACGCCGTCGATCAGCAGGCCGGCAGCGGTCGGACCGACCGCGCGGCTGATGTTGAACTGGAGCGAGTTCATGATGACCGCGGAACGGAGTGCCGGCACGGGAACCAGCGATGGGATGAGCGCCTGGAACACGGGTGCGCCCAGGGAACCGAAGACGCCGCCGACGATCGACGCCACGACGAGGCGGGGGTAGGTCACGGCGTCGGCGGTCACCATGATCGCGACGCCTGCGCCCACCATCGCCTGCCCGGCGATGGCGAAGATCAACATGCGCTTCCGGTTGAGGCGGTCCGCCCACGCCCCGGCGAACGGGCTGACCAGGAACAGGGGCACGAGGCCGATGAACGGCACCGCGGCGATCGCCGCGGCGGAGTCGGTCACGTCGGTGGTGATCCATCCGAGCGCGGCGAGGTACATCATCGAGCCGCTGTTGGAGATGACGGCGCCGCCCCAGAAGCGGCGGAACTCCGCGTACGCGAGCGCCGGCACCCGCCGGGTCAGCCTGCTCGCAGCGGTCATCGTTCCCCCTCTGAATCCGGAGCTGAGTATCGTCGGGCCTTCGTGAGACCGACAACCAGCGCCACAGCACGGTGACGATCCGGGGCGTCCTCTTCGACGCGGCAGGTGTCCTCACCGCGCCGTTCTCGGCGCAACTGGTCGGGCACGCGCTCGACGCTGGCGCGGACCCCGATGTGCTGCTGAACGTGCTCTACCCGATGTTTGCCCACGCGGGCGACGGCGAGTCCCCGGGGAACCGCCTCGAGCGGGGCGAGATCACCCTCGAGGAGTTCTTCGTCACCCTCGGGCCCGACGAGCAGCCCCACGTCCGCATGGTGATCGATCCGGCGTCGTCGACCTTCTTCGGCGACTCCTGGGCGCCCAACCTCGAGATGCAGGACTTCGTTCGGGAGGTGGCGTCGGCGGGCCTCGGGACGGCGATGGTGTCGAACATCGTGACCGAGTGGATCCCCGTGTGGGAGCGGGTCATCCCGCTCGACCTGCCGTTCCAGCACCGTGTGTACTCGTGCGTCATCGGTGCCCGGAAACCCGAGCCCGCGATCTACCAGCACGCCCTCGACCTCCTCGGCATCGGGGCCGACGAAGCGCTGTTCCTCGATGACTTCGAGGACATGGTCGACGGCGCTCGTGCGCTGGGCATGCACGCGGTGCACGTCGCCGACGCGGAAGCGGCGATCGTCGAGGCCCGGGCGATCCTGGGCATCTGATCCGGAGCGCCCGCAACCTGGACGCCACCGTTCGGGGGTCGATAGTATGACGCCATACAGTATGACGGCAGCACGTGCCCCCCGTTCGTGCGTCGTCGAAGCGATCGGCCCCGATGGCCGGTCCAGGAGGAACCTGTCATGCGTGAAGTCGTCATCGTCGAGGCCGTGCGAAGCCCCTTGGGCAAGCGCGGCGGTGGCCTGTCCGCCATGCATTCGATCGACCTGCTGGGCACCGTCCAGAACGAGCTGTTCAACCGCTCCGGCGTCGACCCGTCCGAGGTCGGCCAGGTCGTCGGCGGCTGTGTCGGCCAGGTCGGCATGCAGACGATGAACGTCACCCGCAACGCGTGGCTCACCGCAGGGCTTCCCCTCGAGGTCGCCGCCACCACCGTCGATGCCCAGTGCGGCTCGTCCCAGCAGGCCACCAACCTCGCCTACTCCCTCGTGGCCGCCGGCGTCGTCGACGCCGCCGTCGGCTGTGGGGTGGAGCTCATGTCCACGGTGTTCATGGGTGCCACCGTGCCGAAGGAGCCCTCGGTCGGTCGCCCGATCAACAAGAACTACTGGGAGCACTACGAGATGACCTCCCAGTTCGAGGGCGCCGAGCGGATC
>CBDHFJ010000068.1:0-11204 GCA_965262315.1 Acidimicrobiales bacterium | reverse complement strand
AACCGCAGGTAGGCCGGTTCGACGTCACGCTCGCGGGCCGGATGCTCGCTCCACAGGTCGACCTGCTCACGGATGTCGGGCCGGTTGTTCGTGTACTCGGCCCCTTCGCCCTCCCAGCCACGGAAGTGGCGGGAGTTGCGCTTGTCGATCAACAGCTTCTGCTCGGTGGGCAGCGCGAACAGGTCGCGCATGGTGGAGAAGACCCGATCCATGAAGTCGTGCGGGATCGGGTGGTCGACGAGCAGGAAGAACCCGATGTCGTGGCAGATCTGGCGCACCTCGTCGGCCATGGCGGCGCGGTCGGCGTCGCTCCCCCGCCAACGGTCGAAGGCGACGATCGGCAGGGCGTCGGTGGCCGGGGTGACCGTCATGGTTGCGATGTTATGCCGTGAGCGCCTTCGCGATACCAGCGGCGACTCGTGCGTTGTTGCGCACGAGTGCCACGTTGGCCGCGAGGCTGCGCTCGCCGGTCAGCTCGACGATGCGCCCGAGGAGGTACGGCGTGACGTCCTTGCCCGTGATGCCCTGCTCGTCGGCCTCGGCGACGGCCTGATCGATGGCGGCGTCGATCTCGGAGCGGTCCATGGCATCGGACTCAGGAATCGGGTTGGCGACGACCATCCCGCCGGTCAGGCCGAGGGTGCGACGGAGGCGGATGATCTCGGCGACGGCTTCTGGTGTGTCGACCGCGTGGTCGAGGGTGAGATCCGACTCTCGGGTGTAGAAGGCCGGCAGCGTGGTGGTGCCGTACCCGACCACGGGGACGCCGTGGGTCTCGAGGTACTCCATGGTGAGATCGAGGTCGAGGATCGACTTGAAGCCCGCCGACACCACCGTCACGTCGGTCTGGGCCAGCTCCTGGAGGTCGGCCGAGACGTCGTAGGTGCGCGTCGCACCTCGGTGCACCCCGCCGATACCGCCGGTGGCGAACACGTCGATGCCTGCCATTGCGGCGACGATCATCGTGGCGGCCACGGTGGTGCCGCCGACACCGCCGGACTGCAGCACGAACGGCAGATCGCGCCGGCTGACCTTGGAGGCGTCGTCCACCTGGCCGAGGCGGTCCAGTTCGTCGGCCGTGAGCCCGACCCGGAGCCTGCCGTCGACGAGCGCGAGCGTGGCAGGAACGGCTCCACCCGCCCGCACGTCCGCCTCGACGGCCTGGGCCGTCTGGACGTTGGCCGGGTACGGCATCCCATGGGTGATGATCGTGGACTCCAGCGCCACCACGGCGTTCCCGCCGGACAGTGCGTCGGCGACCTCGTCGGTGACCTGCAAGAGCTCATGCATGCGGCTCAGGCTACGGCTGCGCTGTTGACCAGCACGTGTCCGCAGCCCCACGTTCCACGATTTGTGAAGGGTTCCGGCACCCCGAACCCTTCACAAATCCAAGGGACGCGGTCAGATCCCCAGCTGGCGGGGGGGCGAGGTCGCGCAGAGACGCCAGGCCAGCAGCTCGATCCACGCCGGGGTGGCCTCGTTCTGGGTGAACTGCCGGACGACCTCGCGGAACGCCTCGTCGTCGTCGGTGTAGAAGGGGCTCGAGACAAACGGTCAGCGTTCTGCCCTCGTGTTGCCGGCGCAACGGGCCGGGCGGCCACGCTCACATCGTTCGCTCATGGAGGCAGCGTAGGGCTGCGGGAGTGACGTGGCAGGATGACGACATGCCCGACTTCTCCACCCTCACGGTGTCCGTCGACGACGACGGTCTCGGCCGCCTGACCCTGAATCAGCCCGAGGCCCTGAACCCGCTCGGGGTCGACTGCCTGGCCGAGATCGCCGAGGCCGCCCGATGGTTCGACACGAGCGATGCCGTCGTGGTGATCGTCACCGGCGCCGGCGAACGGGCCTTCTCCGCGGGCTTCGACCTGCGCCAGTTCAACGACCCGCCGCCCGGGAAGGGCGGGGCCGAGTTGGGCGGCGAGATGGCCACCGCGGTGGAGGCGATGAACGCCGTCACCATCGCCTCCATCCACGGGCACTGCATCGGTGGTGGCCTGGTCCTCGCCGCCGCCTGCGACATGCGGATCGCCGCCGACAACACCAACTTCGCCATCCCCGAGGTCGACCTGGGCATCCCGCTGGCCTGGGGCGGCATCCCGCGCCTCGTGCGCGAGATCGGTCCGGCGATGACCCGCGAACTGGTGATGACCTGTCGCCCCTTCGACGCCCACGAGGCCAAGTCACTGGCCTTCGTCAACCGAGTCGTCCCCCGGGCCGAGCTCGAGGCAGCCACCGAGGAGTTCGCCCGCGCCCTGCTGAAGAAGGCGCCGTCGGTCCTCCGGGTCACCAAGCGCCAGGTCGTCACCGCCGCCGAGAACGTCGCCTCCACGGCAGACGCGTGGCTCGGCGTGCCCCTGCTCGAGAACGCCCAGCGAGACCCCGTGGCCCGCGAGCGGGCAGCCGCCTACCTCGCGGCGCGGAACGGCTGAGCCGCAGCCAACTACGATCGAGCCAGCCGAACCGGGGGGAACCGCATGGCCGACTACCAGACCATCGACGTCACACCGCTCACGCCGCACATCGGGGCCGAGGTCCACGGTGTCGACCTCGCCGACCCGACTGACGCACAGATCGCCGACGTCAAACAGGCCTTCCTCGACTGGTCGGTGCTGGTCTTCCGCGACCAACGCCTCACACGAGACCAACACAAGGCGCTGGGACGACACTGGGGCACCCTCCACACCCACCCGATGAACGCCGCCGGCGCACGCGAGGTCGTCGACCCCGAGATCCTGCTGGTGAAGACCACGGCCGAGTCCAAGTACACCGCGGGCGAGGGCTGGCACACCGACGTCACCTGCGACCCCGTGCCGCCCCTCGGATCGATGCTCTACATCACCGAGACCCCACCCGACGGCGGCGGTGACACCCTCTACGCCGACATGTACCTGGCCTACGAGATGCTGTCCGAGCCGATGAAGCAGTTCCTCGGTGGGCTCACCGCCATCCACGACGGTGCGCTTCCCTACGTGGGCGCCTACGGCAGCACCCCACCCGACGGCGGCTACCCCCGCAACGAGCACCCGGTCATCACCACCCATCCCGAGACCGGCCGCAAGATCCTCTACGTCAACAGTGGATTCACCGCCCGCATCAAAGGCCTCGCGCCCGCCGAGAGTCGGGCCCTCCTGGACTTCCTCTTCGGTCACATCGCCCGGACGCCGAAGCTGGCGTGCCGGGTGCGGTGGGAGCCCAACACCTTGACCTTCTGGGACAACCGTTGCACCCAGCACCACGCGGTCTGGGACTACTACCCCAACCGCCGCTACGGCGAGGCGGGTGTCGATCGTGGGCACCGAGGCCCCGGCCGCCTGAACCGCCGACTCAGAGCCGGTTGGCGGTGGCGAAGACGGCCTTGAGGTAGGCGCCTTCGGAGAACGTGACCGGGTGGTCGATCGCGTGGCCGGTGACGATCTGGTCGTCGAGCGCGACACCGACTTCGGCCGCGGCACCGTTGACGACCGCCACGAAGTCGTCGCTGCTCACCCTCGCCGAGCACGATGCCTGTACGAGGGTGCCGCCGTCCGCCAGCACCGCCAGGCCAGCGATCGTGAGGCGTGCGTAGGACCGGAGGGCACCAGCCACTGCGGCCTGGCGACCAGCGAACGACGGCGGGTCGATCACGACCACGTCGAACCGCTCCCCCGCCCGATCCATCTCGGCCAGCACCTCGAACGCATCACCCTGGACGGTTTCGGAGCGACCAGCCGAGGTCACCGACGCATTGGCCTCGAGGTGTGCCGCCACCTGGCGGAGCGCGTGCGGCGACTGGTCGACGCTCGTGACCGACCGGGCGCCCCCGGCGGCTGCGTGGACGCTGAAGCCGCCCGAGTGGCAGAAGACGTCCAGGACCCGGGCGTCGGAGGCCAGACCGCCGACCATGGCGCGGTTGTCGCGCTGATCCAGGAAGTGCCCCGTCTTCTGGCCCCGGACCACATCGGCGTGAAAGGTCAGTCCGTGCTCGAGGAACGCCACGATGCCGTCGTCGGGGACGGCACCGACCAGCGGGGCGCCGTCGTCCAAGCCGTGTCGGTCCCGCCCGGCGAGCAGCCGGCTGTGCCGGCCGACCACGACCTCGAGGCCCACCATGTCGATCAGCGCGTCGAGGATCGCTGGCAGGTGCGGGAACCAGGCCGCCGAATAGACCTTGACCACGCCGACGGTGTCGTACACGTCGACCACCAGACCACCAAACCCGTCGTTCTCGCCGTTGATGATGCGCATCCCGGTGGTCCCGACGTCGGCTCGCAGCCCCTCCCTGATCGCCACGGCGTCGACCACGGCACCGGCCCAGAAGTCGTCGTCGATCGTCGTCGGCTTGCCCTGGTGCACGACGCGCACTCGGATCGGCGAGTCGGGGTCCCACAGCCCGATGGCCAGGAAGTCCCGTTGATGGTCGAAGATCACCGCGAGGTCGCCCGCCTGGCCCTCGTGACTCACCGACTCGATGGAACGGTCGAAGACCCAGGGATGACCGGCACGGATCCGACGTTCGGCGTCGCGCGTCACCCGGACCGCGAGGCGGCGGGAGCCGATGGTGGGCGGAAGGAACGTCACCGGAGGGCCCACCGCTGCCCGACACCGGCGGCCGCGGCGAGGCCGCCCGAGACCGCGGCCAGCGTCCACAGCGCGCCGGTGAAGCCGACACCACTGTCGCCGATGGCCCCGACCACCAGGGGCCCGGCCGCACCGCCGATTTCGACGGCGGAGAACCACAAGCCGTTCGCGAGGCCCATGTTCGCGGGGGTCACGCCGTCAGCCTCCATGAGCACGACGATCACCAGCGGGACCAACGCCGCGCGCGTCCCCACCACCAGCGAGGCGACCACGTCGACCGCGGGGATCGACGCCACCGCCATCACCGCCAAGCTGATCCCGATCACCAGACATGCGCCCCCGATCACCGATCCTCGCCGGTCGGCGTCGGCCAGGCGCGGGAGCACCATGCTCGCGCCGATGCCGACGAGGATCGAGATGCCGGCCCAGGTCGAAGCCGCCGAGGCCGACAGTCCGGAGTCGGTCTCGAGCACGTTCGGCAGCCATCCCGCCAGCGCGTGATTGATGAAGAACGACCCGATGCCCAGCGCGAGCGCGAGCCGCACACCTCGACTGGCCAGGATCGGCCGCCACGCGCCGCCACCGGCCCCGGCCGTGGCGACGTCGGGATGCGGCGGCGTCGGGGCTCGACCGGCCACCACCAACCACACCAGGCCGGCAACGACCGCAACCACGGAGTATGCGACCACCACCGCACGCCAATCGCCCAGTGCCGGCAGGACGACGGAGTTGGTCGCCACCAGCGCGGTCACGCCGCCCAACGCCGGCGCGGCGGTGTAGACGCCCACCGCCAGCCGACGTTCGTCGTCGCGCTCGAACCAGACCATCACCAGCTTCGGCGCGGCTGCCGAAACCAACGGGCCACCCACCCCGAAGATGGCGATCGCCAGCCACAGTGAGCCTGCGCCCTGGGCTGCGGCTCTGGCGAAGCCCGATGCTGCGACGAAGCCCGCGCCGAGAACGAGGGACCACCGCAGGCCGATGCGGTCGATGATCCGGCCCGCAGGCGGCGCCGAGACGATGTAGATCAACGCCCACGCGCCCAGCGCCAGGCCCATCGCGGTTCGGCTGATGCCCAGGTCCTCTCTGACCACGCCGACCATCGGCGGGATCGACGCCACGATGACGCCGAACGAGTAGTAGACCCCGGCCATCGCCGCGAAGATCACCCAACGGTACGGATGAGGGCTCAAGAGCGCACGAGCTCGACGAAGCGGTCGCTCGACACGTTGCCGCCCGAGATGGTCACGCCCACGCGGCGCCCGCTGACGTCGACCTGTCCCGACCGGATGGCGGCCAACGCTGACGCTCCGGACGGCTCGACGACGACCTTCATGCGCTCGAACAGGAACCGCATGGTGTCCACGATCGCCTGGTCGGTGACGGTGACGATCGAGTCCACGCGCTCGCTGATGACCGCGAAGGTCTTCTCGCCGGGGGACGTGGTCTGCTGACCGTCGGCGATCGTCCGCGGCGTCGGAATCGTGACGATCCGGCCACGCTGCAGCGACTGCTTCACGTCGTCGCCCGCCTCGGGCTCGACGCCGATGACCGAGGTACCTCGATCCACCGCCACCGTCGCGCAGCCCGAGATGAGCCCCCCTCCGCCGACGCACACGACCAACAGGTCCAGCTCACCCACCTCGTCGAACAGCTCGGCCGCCACGGTCCCCTGCCCGGCGATGACGTCCCAGTGGTCGAAGGGCGGGACCAGTGGCACACCGCGATCGGCGGCAAGCGCGTCGCCGATCGTGCTCCGCTCCTCGGTGTAGCGGTCGTAGAACACCACCTCGGCGCCGTAGCCCCGCGTGGCCTCCACCTTGGAGACCGGGGCGTCTTCAGGCATGAGGATGACCGACGGGACGTCGTGCAGAGACGCGGCGAGCGCCACGGCCTGCGCGTGGTTGCCCGAGGAGTACGTCGCGACACCTCGGGAGCGGTCGGCGGGATCCATGGCGGCGACGGCGTTGTAGGCCCCTCGGAACTTGAAGGCCCCCGCTCGTTGGAAGTTCTCGGCCTTGAGGAACAGCTCGGCGCCCACCTCCTCGTTCAGGGTGGCGCTCGTGAGCACCGGGGTGCGATGGGCCACGCCGGCCAATCGGGCGGCGGCACGACCCACGTCGTCCACGGTGGGAAGCGTGCCGGTCACGGACCACCCACGAACGTTCGCGCTTCATCGAGCAGCGCCAACCAACGCTGCTCGTTCCGCTCCTCCACCAGGACCCACTCCTTGAACACCCGACCGGCTGGCGCGAAGGGCTGGCCCACACCGGCCTCGATGAGCTGGGCGACGCGGGCCCGGTCGACCTTGACGATCAGGTGACCGGTCCGGTGGTCGCACGTCCCGAAGAAGTCCCCGTTGACCCGGAGGCAGGGGAATCCCATGAGGGTCCCTTCGTCGATCTCATCCTCACGCAGCAGCGGTTCGACCAGGTCCCAGAAGTAGTCGGTCTCGGTGGTGCCCTTGCGGCTCATGCCTCGCTCCTCGGTGTCCGGCTCACACACCGTGTGCGAGCAGTCAACCACACGTCGGACGGGGACACGACGAAACGACAGCCCTCCGTCATCGTTCGTCGAGCACGGTCAGCTCGGCCACGGCTCCCTCGTCGTCGATGGCGGCTTCGAGGGCCAGGGGCGCCGGTTCGGCCTCGGGCAGCAACGGCTCGACGTCACCCTCCATCAGCTCGTACACCTCGACGACGATCTCATGGGCCCGTTCCCAGTCTCGCCGCTTCCAGGGCCGCCCACGACGCGGCGCCCATCGAGCCAGCGGCCCGAGCCGGCGACGGAGATCGGCGATGTCCTCCCTCAGCTCGGCCGCAGTGTCGTGGAGGAGCCGGCCGGCCTCGGCGACGTCGCCGTCGATCGCCACGATCTCGGAGGTGGCCGTGGCGAGCCGTGCCCGCACCACGACGGCGCGCAGGTACACCAGGAGTTCGGACCGCAGGTCGTCCGGGGCGCCGACGGCATCGAGGACCCCGTCGGCCCATGCCTGCATCTCACCGCTCTCGGCCCGGGCCGTCTCCTGGGCCTCACCGATGGCCTCACCCAGTCGACGGGCGAACCGTCGACGGGCGAAGAAGACCGCTTCGACGCTGTGTCGGGCTGCCGCCAGCTCCGCCCGCAGCTGCGCTGAGGGGACGTCGGTCGTCCGATGCTCGAGTTGGTGCACCAGCGCCTCGGCGGCGTCGAGCCGCCCGTGATCGTCGTCTCGAGCCCGGTCGAGGAGCAGGTCGATCCGTTGCTCGATCACCGCCACGGTGCGGTCGAGCCGCTGCTGCTGGACCGCCGCCATGGCCACGGCCCCCACCGACAGGGCCCCGACCGGCCCCCCGACCGCAGATCCCAGCCCACCCTTGAGCACCAGGTCGACCGACCCGCCCCCGGCGACGGTGGCCAGCAGGTCGGGCGGGAACGTCACGCGGTAGCGGCTGCCGGGTCTGACCGCTGCGGGTGCTCGCCGGAGCAGGCCCGTCAGTGCGCGGCGAGCCCGAGGCGACCGCAGCGCTCGACCCGCCGCGGTGACCGCCGACGGACGGATCGTGGCGAGCCGACCACCGCCGGGCCACCACAGCTCGACGGCCTCGGCAGTGTCACGGATCTCGATCTCGGTGCCGGGATCGGGGGCGACCGGCACGACCGCCGCGGCAGAGGCCGGCGTGCGTCGCCACTGCATCCAGAACGCCGCCAGCACCACCCACAGCCCCACCACCGCGACGAGCAGCACCACGTCCATCGCCGTCACCGTACCCACTGCGGTGACCGCCGCCGTCCGCAACTCCGGCAGTGCGGGGTTCGGTTGCCGCTCAGCCGGCGCGTGCGAAGGTCTGGGCGAGCCTCCGCATCTTGGTGGCCAGGTCCGCACCCAACCGATGCGGATCGAACGCGACACCGACGGGAAGGCCGCAGGCCACGGCGACGGTCGGCAACTCCGTGGACACCCCAGGGGCGGCGGCCATCACGATGGCTCCGGCCGAATCGGTACCGGGGCGTTCGAGGCTCCAACCACGATCCGCCACCCGATCGAGCTCGCGTCGCAGCTCCTCGGCTTCCGAACTCTCGGGAGCGACTCCGCCCCGGGTCAACCAGGCCAGGACGTGCTGATGCTTGGCGCCGGACAGGAAGCAGGCTCCGCGTGGTGCCGCCAACGGCCGGTACGACCCCAGCGTGCCGAGGTGGGCCCCCCAGAGGTCTCCGACGCCGTCGAGCGCCACGAGCTCCTCGCCCCGCCGGGCAACCGCCATGGCGGCGACCCCGTGATCCGCAGCCATGTCCTGGGCCACCCGCAGGGTCTCGGCGTAGTCGGGCCGTTGGCTCCGGGCGGCGGCTCCCATGAGCACGGCTTCGTGGCCGAGTCGGTACCGCTTTCCCTCGGTCTCGCGCTCGACGAGCCCCGAGTCGGTCAACGCCAACAGGACACCGTGCAGCGCAGCCGGCGCCACCTCGAGTTCCGCGGCGAGCTCACTGAGCGTCAGATGCTGATCTGGGTTCCGGGCGAGGTGCCGGAGCACGTCGGATGCCCGTCGAGCGGCGAGCGCTGGCGCCATGGGGGGATGGCCTCCTGAGTCCCGTACAGGATCAGCACAACGTGCCCCGGGGGTTCCACCCATGCCAAGTCGAACGGGGCAGTCCCCGGGCCGTGAGACCCGGGGACCAGCGTGGGGATCCGGGCCGTGAGACCCGGGGACCAGCGTGGGGATCGCAGTCGTCAGCCGGCGCTGACGACGATCTCACAACCCCGTGTGGCCACATCGGCGTCGAGGCCGCCGATGCAGGTGTCGGGTCGGCCGGCGCCGCCCGCCAGGGCGTCGTTGCCCGGGCCACCTTCGAGCCAGTCGGCCTGGCGGTTGCCGAACAGGGCGTCGTCGCCGGAGCCACCGATGACGAGGTCTCGGCCGGTCCGTCCGAACAGGCGGTCGTCGTCGGCGCCGCCGTGGATCAGGTCGCCGCGGGCGCCGCCGAAGATGCGGTCAGCACCGAGACCGCCGAAGATCGCGTCGTGGCCGCGGCCGCCGCGGACGACGTCATCGCCGGCACCGGCACACACCACGTCGTTGCCTCCCTTGGCCCAGATCACGTCGTCGCCGCCGAAGGTGACGATCACGTCGCGCTCAGGGGTTCCGACGATCTCGTCGTCGCCGTCGGTACCGACGATCGTGGCCTCGAGGCCGTGACAGGTGACCACGTCACCCTCGGACTCGACCGGATCCTCTTCGGTGAGGTCGAGCTCGGTGTCGGGGAGGTCCGGGACGGGGATCTCGGCGTCGCCTTCCTCCTGGGCGAGGGCGACGCTGGGGGTGAGGATGACCGCCGATGCGAGGGCAACAGCGGCGAGCTTCCGGGTGAACATGGTGCTTGCCTTTCGGAGTCGTGTGTCCGCTGTCTGCGAACAGGACTCACGATGGCGACCACGTGCAAGCAGCCGTTGACCGATGTGTGAGCAGTCTGTGATGGCTCCCGGGCCAGACGGCCCGGGACGGGTCAGCCGTAGAGCACGACGAAGGAACCGACGGTGCTGCGACCTCCGGTACTCCGGCCGGGCGCAGCGACCAACAGGTCATCGCGCCCGTCGCCATCGATGTCCCCGGCTGCGAGGGCACGCCCGAGACCGGCATTGGCCTGCGGACTGCCGGCCATGCCGGATTCGCCGGCCTGCCACTGCTCGTCGCGCTTCTTGCTGATGCCGCTGCCGGTGCCGAAGAAGACGTGGGCGGCGCCCGCGCCGACCTCGTCGTCGATGGTCTCGCCGGGAGCGGACACGGCGAGGTCATCGCGTCCGTTGCCGTTGAAGTCGCCCACGACCACGCGGTACCCAAACTCGTCGCCGGCCTGCGGGGTCCCGATCACTCCCTTGGCCTGGTTCAGGCGCTTCGTCCCGGCGCCGGTGAATCCGACATCGCGCTCACCCGGGACGACCAGCACGATGCCGCTGGCAGTGCGAGCGCCGCTGGACTGCGCGGCGACCCCGATCGCGAGGTCGCCGACACCGCGACCGTCGAAGTCGCCGCCGGCCAGCGATCCGCCGAAGCGGTCGTAGGCACCGACCACGCCCGGGATGCCGGGCGTGTTCTCGGTGAGCGTGGTGTTGCCGTCCACGAGCACACCGTCGGCGCTGCCCGCGAACACGTGGACCAGGCCGGCCTCGGCGGCGTCACCGACCGACTCGCCTGGGGTCGCAGCGGCCACGTCGTCGAAACCGTCGCCGTTCGCATCGGTGGCGGCGAGCGCCCAACCCATGGAGTCGCCGGACTCGGCGGTCTCGTCGACCTCCTCGAGCGCCTGGTGCAGGAACGTGGCGGTCGCGCTGGTCAGACCGGCATCGGTGCCGTAGAGGACGGTGACCGACCCGGCCCATTCGGCACCGGCGTCGGCGTCACCGGGTGCACCGACGGCGAGGTCGTCGAGGCCGTCGCCGTTGAAGTCGCCGGAGGTGAGGCTGTGGCCGAACCAGTCGCCGGCCCCGGGCTCGGCGCCCTCGATCCCGTCCTGCCCGATCCGCACGCTGCCGCGACCGGACAGGCCCCGAGCATCGCCGTAGAGCACCACGATCGAGCCCGCGTTCGCAGCGTCGCCGAGCGCCTTGCCAGGCACCCCGACGCCCAGGTCGTCGAACCCGTCCCCGTCGAAGTCGCCGACGGCGAGAG
>CBDHFJ010000067.1:0-8414 GCA_965262315.1 Acidimicrobiales bacterium | reverse complement strand
GGTCCTGCACTGGAAGCTGGTCGACGGACGATGGACCTGGTTCACCGTCTGCGAGCAGGCCTGACGGCGACGCGCCGGCGTCAGCGCTCGTCCGGGGTCTTCCCGGTCAGCGCGCCGTACTGGGCGGGCATCGGGTCGGTACCGGTCAGGTCGCCGGCCGCGTAGGGCGCCAGGAAGCGGGTCTCGATCGGGATCACGCCCGCCCACCACGGTCCGTCCATGTCCTCCGGATCGTCGACCGGATCGCCGGCCCGGACCTTTGCGGACGCTTCGGCCAACGGCATCTCCAGGACCAGCGTCTTGCGGTTGTCGATGTCGGACACCGGCCGGGTCGCGTCCCAGTTCGCCACGACGTGGTCGGTGATGATCTTCAACGCCCGCAGCTTGGCATCGTCGTCGGTGATCTTGGTGGCGAGACCCCGCACCACGACCGAGCGGTAGTTCATCGAGTTGTGGAACGGGGTGCGGGCCATCACGAGGCCGTCGACCAGGGTGACCGTGGCACAGATCTCGTGGCCCGCGCCGGTCCCGAGCAGATGGTTGGCGGCGGCGCCATGGAGGTAGAGCCTGTCGTCGTCACGGCCGTACGCCATCGGCAGCACCAAGGGGCCGTCGGGAGTCTGGACGCCGACATGGGCGATCATCCCGGCATCGAGGATCTCGAAGATCGTCGCCTGCCCGTAGTCGGCGCGGTTCGCGCCGCGGCGGACCTTGACGCGAGGGGAGGGGGCTTCGTGGGTCTCAGCGTCGCTCATACCCGCCTGACGTTAGAGGCTCTAACGTTGGCGGGCGAGCGGGTTTCGCTCCGCGCTGGATCGGGGGCGTCAGGCGCGGGTCGGGACCCAGTTGCCGTGGAAGCCCTGCGGGACCCGCTGGGGGAGGTGGATCGTGGCGACCGGTTCGCCGGTGAAGTTCTGGGCGTCGAGGATGACGACGTCGGAGGTGTCGGTGGTGGCATCGTGCACGTAGGACATGATCCAGCCGTCGTCTTCGTTCGTGGGGTCGTCGATCGATGCCCCAGGGTCGCGTGGCACGAACACCATCTCCTGCGTGGCACGACCCGGCCCGAAGTCGTGGACCTCGATCGTGTCGGCTTCGAAGTCGTGCTTGTAGCCCGGCCCCTCGTGGCCCACGAAACCCGTGGTGTAGCCGTAGCGGGCCTTGCGGCCGAGTCGGCGTTCGTCGTGGCGAGGGAACTCGTGGGACCGGTCGTCCAGCCGCTCCTCCGTCGTGGTGCCCGCGACCGGGTCGAGGGTCCATCGGTCGAACATCGGGTCGAAGTCGGCCGGCCCGTTGATGATGTTGCGGAACAAGGTGTCGTAGCGGGCGATCTCCATCTGGATCCGCCCGTCGGGAAGGTCGAACGCGTTGCACGGATGGAACGCGAAGCACGGCTCTACCTCGCACCACCGCACGTCGTCAGCCGCTCCGTCGAGCGGCAGCACGCCGACGCGGGCCGGGGCGTCGTCGACCCAGTAGTACGGGAGTTGATGGCCGGCCATCGCCTTGTCGAGATCGAAACGGACCGGGAAGTCGAACAGCAGCGCCGACGTCTCGGTGATGTGGATGTCGTGCACCATCGGGCTGTAGCCGACCGGCACGTCGACCTTCTTGGTGACCGCGGTGCCTTCGGCGTTGACCACGAGGTACCGGATGAAATCCCAGGTCCAGTGGTAGGCGGCCACATGGAGCTCTCCGGTGACGGGATCGACCTTGGGATGAGCGGAGAACGAACCGTCGAGGGTGCCGTTGAAGTCGATGCGTTCCACCGTCTCCAGGTCCTCGCTGAGCAGCACCGGCGACCCGCCCGCCTCGACGATGGCGAGCGTCATGCCGGCGTGGCCGATGACGTTCGTGTTGGCCGTGCCTTCGGAGTCATGGAAACGCGGGCCGGGGGTCACCGGCTTGCCGAGCGCGTCGCTGACCCGGTCGGAGACCACGAAGCGGTTGCGGTACCACTCGGCGTTGCCGTCGCGCAGGCGCAGGCCGTGCACCATGCCGGTGCCGGTGAACCAGTGGGCCTCCGGGTGGCCACCGTCGACCGGGTTGGGCCCGTTGCGGATCAGACGTCCGTCGAGTTCGGCCGGGATCGTGCCCGTGACGATGAGGTCGGTCGCCGTCACCTCGTCCAGGACGGGAGCGTAGTTGCCGGTGAGGTACGTGTCGGTGGTCGCCATGCCCAGATCTTGCCGTTGTCAAGACGTGCCTGTCATCCTCCACGAGGATGATCGTCGCCTCACCGTCGCCCCCACGATCGGGTCGTCAGCGCCGGATCGGCTGCAGCCGCCGGTAGGTCGCCACCCGCCACAACCATTCGAAGGGCCCGTACCGGAACGTCTCGAGCCATGGCTTGGACCACGCGACCTGCAGGATCCACACCGCCAGGATGAACACGAAGATCTCGGCGCGTCCGATCTCGCCCTTGCCGATGAGCTGATCGAGCACGAGCAGTCCCAGGATCGTCTGGGTGAGATAGTTGGTCAGCGCCATGCGACCCACGGCGCGGAACCGCTCGTGCAGCCAGGTGTCGGGCCGTTGGTTCCAGAGTGTGATCACCGCGACGTAGGCGAGCGCGAGGGGGATGGTCGCCAGGGTGTTCGGTACCGCACCGACCAGCGCGACCTCGGCACTCCACCCGCTCGCCGCGTGGATCACCACACCGAGGATCGACAGCGGGAGCCCCACGGCGAAGCCGACGACCGCCATGCGGCGGTAGAACGCGGCGGGCCGTCGCCCCTGCAGGACGTCGGCCCGGAAGAGGCCGACGCCGATCAACATCGCCCCGAGTGCGCGGCCTCCGAAGTCGACGATGAACGCCAGTCCGACCGCGTCGCTCATGGGCCGGTTCTCGTCGACCCAGTACTCGCCGAGATCGATCGACGGATCGTCGAGGCCGGCTTGGGTGACCGCCATCGCCACGGCCGAAGCGACGATCGCCATGCCACCGGTGATGAACAGCACCCGGGCGGAGCGTTTCCGCATCAACAACAGCACCGGTGCGCAGATCGCGTAGAGCGTGAGGACGTCGCCCTCCCAGAACGACGCGTGCGCGATGCCGATCCCCAGGAGCAGCAGGTTCCGCCACAGGCTCAGGACCACCGGACGCTTGCCCTTCGCGGCGGCCCGGTCGGCGAAGACCACGATCCCGGCGCCGAACAGCAACGAGAAGAGCGCCATGGTCTTCTGGTCGATGAGGACCTCGCCGGCGATCCCGACGACCCAGTCCAGCCAGTCGTTCGAGCCGGCGTAGTCGAGGTTGAAGTACGCCGGAAACGGCAGCCCGAACGACACGGCGTTCATCACGAGGATGCCGAGGGTGGCGACGCCGCGGACGGTGTCGAGATTGGTGATGCGCTCGGCTCGGGTGATCGGTGTTGCCGTGTCGGTCATGTCGTCTCCCCGCCGATCCACTTCGGTTCGTACCGGACCTCGGTCGACGCCAGGGTGTCGAGCAGCCCGGCGGGGTCGTCGTCGTCGAGGAGCAGCGCTCGGTTCGTGTCCTTCAACACCGTACGGTCGACCATCGTGTCCGCGAGCGCGAGCAGCGGATCCCAGAACCGGTTGACGTTGAGCACGCCGACCGGTTTGGCCAGGATGCCGATCTGGTTCCAGGTGAGGGTCTCGGCGAGCTCTTCGAGCGTGCCGAACCCGCCGGGGAGGGCGACGAAGGCGTCGGCGAGCTCGTACATCCGGGCCTTGCGTTCGTGCATCGTTTCGACCTCCTCGAGCCGGGTGAGGCCGTGGTGGCCGACCTCCCGCGAGAACAGCCCGGTCGGGATCACACCGGTGACCCGGCCGCCTGCTTCGATGACGGTGTCGGCGATCAGGCCCATGAGTCCGACGGCTCCGCCCCCGTACACGAGCTCGATGTCGCGGGCGACGAGGAGCCGGCCGAGTTCGACCGTGGCGGCGGTGATCGCCGGGTCGGTCCCCGGTGACGACGCACAGAAGACGCAGACGGACCGCAGCGGGGGAGGGCTGGTCATGGCGCTGCACCCTAGATCGCTGGCGCGCTGGTCGGCGGGCTAGATTCGCCGCCGTGGTTGATTCCTCCATGCAAGCCAAGCTCGATGACCTGCGGGCCCGCAAGGACGCGGCGCGCAACGCCGGCTCCGAACGTTCGGTCCAGCGCCAACACGACAAGGGCAAGATGCTCGCTCGCGAGCGCATCGAGTACCTGCTCGACGAGGGATCGTTCCACGAGCTCGACATGTTGGCTCGCCACCGGGCCCACGAGGCCGGGCTCGACGAACGGCCGTACACCGATGGCGTGATCACCGGTTGGGGCACCGTCGACGGACGCAAGGTCTTCGTGTTCAGCCAGGATTTCACCGTCATGGGCGGGGCCCTCGGCGAGGTGTTCGCCGAGAAGCTCCACAAGGTCATGGATCTCGCCCTCGCCACCGGGGCGCCGATGATCGGGCTCAACGACGGTGCCGGCGCCCGCATCCAAGAGGGTGTCGTCAGCCTCGACGGGTACGGCGGCATCTTCTACCGCAACGTGCAGGCATCGGGTGTCATCCCGCAGATCTCGGTCATCCTCGGCCCGTGCGCCGGCGGGGCCGTCTACAGCCCCGCCATGACCGACTTCATCTTCATGGTGCGCGAGAAGTCACACATGTTCATCACCGGTCCCGATGTGGTGAAGACGGTCACCGGTGAGGAGGTCACGCTCGAGGAGTTGGGCGGCGCGGGTTCGCACTCGACCAAGTCCGGTGTCGCGACCTATGTCGCCGACAGCGAGGAGGAGGTCCTCGACCAGGTCAAGGATCTGCTGTCGTTCCTCCCGGCCAACAACCTCGAGACGCCGCCGAGCCTCGACTCCGGCGACGATCCCGAACGGCGGTGCCCGGAGCTCGACTCGATCCTCCCCGACAGCCCCAACGTTCCCTACGACATGAAGGCGGTCATCGGCGCGGTCGTCGACGACGGCGACTTCTTCGAGTACCACGCCGGCTGGGGCAAGAGCATCGTCTGCGGGTTCTCGCGGATCGACGGGCGGGCCGTCGGTGTCGTCGGCAACCAGCCGATGATGCTGGCCGGTGTACTCGACATCGAGTCGTCGGAGAAGGCGGCGCGTTTCGTCCGGACCTGCGATGCGTTCAACCTCCCGCTGATCACCTTCGTCGACGTGCCGGGCTTCCTTCCCGGCGTCGACCAGGAGTACGGCGGCATCATCCGCCACGGCGCCAAGCTCCTCTACGCGTACTGCGAGGCCACCGTCCCCCGGATGCAGGTCATCACCCGCAAGGCCTATGGCGGCGCCTACGTCGTGATGGACTCCAAGGGGGTCGGCTGCGACATCTCCTACGCCTGGCCCACCGCCGAACTCGCCGTCATGGGACCTCAGGGTGCGGTCGAGATCATCCACCGCCGCGAACTCGCCGATGCCGCCGACCCCGACTCGCGTCGGGCGGAGCTGGTCGACGACTACACCAACCGGCTCGCGAACCCCTACCTCGCGGCCGAGCGGGGCTACATCGACGACGTGATCGAGCCGTCGGAGACCCGTCGCAAGCTCGTGGCCGGGCTCCGCCTGCTGGAGTCGAAGCGCGAGGAGATCCCCGACCGCAAGCACGGGAACGTGCCGCTGTGATGGAGCTCTCGGTCGACCCGCAGCCCACCGACGAGGAGGCGGCTGCCATCCTCAGCGCCTACGAGGCGTTGTGGCCGCGGCCGTCGGCAGCGACGATCCCCGACGAGCCCCCTCGTTGGCGTTTCGCCGGCCGCCCCTGGTCGGGCCGCGCCGGCTACGGCGGCTGGCGTTAGCGCCGCCGGGGGGTCTGGTCCCGCGCGGCGGTGAGGGCGGAATCGAGCCCGGCGACGTCGTCGGACCCGACGCGGAACATGCGCTCCTTGCCCCGCTTCGCGTCCCGGTAGCGGATCTCGACGGCGTCGAGGCCCCACACGCTGTGGAGCATCCCGCCGGGAATCGGACGCACACCCCAGCCGTACCACCATCTGTTGCGCACCGGCTGATGCGAGACGATCGCACCGAGGGGAATGCGGCGCCCGGGCCAGCCGAACGTCCACCCGACCTTGAGGTCGCGGCCGTCGATGCGGGTGTTGAGCGTGGCGAACGAGCCGTAGACGAGTGCGAGCACCAGCGTCAACCCGATGCCGAGCACCAGTTGGCGCTGGGCGATCATCGCGATCAACAGGAAGGGGACGAGGATCACCGCGATCGGAACGATGTAGATCCATCCGATCTGGCGGTGGGTGTAGGTCATCGTGATCCCTCTGGTTCGTGGCTGGTCCGATCCATGGGCACCGGTCTAGTCGGCGCGGAGTGCCCCTGCCTCGGCACTAGCGGATACGGGTTCGCAGATCGGCGAGCCAGTCGTCGGCGGCCGCGACACCGTCGCGGTTCGCCGCCTGGATCGCGCTGGACCCGTAGGCGGAGGGATACGACCCGAGGAACTTCACCGTGCCCTGTTTCATGTGGACGTTGCGCAGCGCATCACCGACGACCTCGTCGCTGATGTGGCCCTCGCAGTCGATCAAGAAGCAGTAGTCGCCGAGGCCCTTGCGGGTCGGGCGGGACTCGAGTCGGGTCAGGTTGATCGATCGGGCCGCGAACTCCTGGAGGATGCCGACCAACGAGCCCGGTGCGTCCTCGCGCTGGTAGATCAGGATCGAGGTCTTGTCGTGCCCCGACGGCGGCGTGATGCCGTCACGGCCGACCAGAACGAACCGGGTCTGGTTCTCGGGGTGGTCTTCGATGTCGGGCGTCAACACGTCGAGCCCGTAGACCTCGCCGGCTCGGGCGGGGGCGATCGCGGCCGTGTCCCGGCGGCCGCTCTCGGCGAGCTCACGCGCGGCGTCGGCCGTGGAGTTGGTCGCCTCGATCGCGGCGTGGGCGAGGTGGTCGGCCAGGTAACGGCGGCACTGGGCGTAGGCGACCGGGTAGGAGCGCACATGGGCGATGTCGGCCAGTTGGACGCCGGGGTGGACCAGCAGGTTGAGGTTGATGTTCATCACGACCTCGCGCTGGATCAGCAGGGCTTCGGACTCGAACGCCAAGGTGTCGAGGGTGGCGTTGACCGATCCCTCGATCATGTTCTCGATGGCGGCGAAGCCGTAGTCGACCTCGCCCCGTTCGGCGGCCCGCAACACCTCCACGATCGATCCGATCGGTCGCAGGTCGAGCGCTTCGAGGTCGGGTTGGCCGCACAACGCCTGCTCGGTGAAGGTGCCCCGCGGGCCGAGGTAGCCGATGGACGCGGCGAGCGGAATCGAGGTCACGGCAGCTGAGGATACGTCGACCGATCGATGATCATCGACAACACCGAGGCCATCGAGCCGACCTAGAGTCCGGCAATGACCCCGGCTGACATCATCCGTCGCTACTACTGGTTGGCCGGGCTCTACACGCTCGCCGCCTCGTTGATCTGGGGGGTCAACACCCTGTTCCTCCTCGACGCGGGCCTGTCGGTCGAGTCGGTCTTCGTGGTCAACGCCGTGTTCTCCGCCGGCATGGTGGTGTTCGAGATCCCGACCGGGGTGATCGCCGACACGCTCGGCCGTCGGGTCAGCTACCTGCTCGCGATCGCCGTGCTGGCGGTGACCACGATCCTGTACCTGGTGTGCGCCGAGACCGGCCAGGGTCCGTGGGTCTTCGGCGCGGTGTCGGTCTTCATGGGCCTCGGGTTCACCTTCTATTCCGGGGCGCTCGAGGCCTGGCTGGTCGACGCGTTGCGATCGGTGGGCGAGTCGGGCGACCTCGATCACGTGTTCGCCCGCTCGGCCCAGGTCACCGGGCTCGCCATGTTGTTCGGCACGACCGCCGGTGGGTTCCTCGGCCAGGTCGACCTGTCGGTTCCGTTCATCGCCCGCGGCGTGCTGTTGGCCGGTCTGTTCCTGCTGGCGTTCCGCAACATGTTCGACCTGGGCTTCACGCCTCGGGCGCTGGAGCTCAACCACATCGGGGCCGAGCTGCGGAACCAGACCCAGGTCGGGATCACGTTCGGCTGGCGTCACCCGGGGATGCGGCTGCTGATGTTGTCGGGGATGGCACGCGGTGCGACGCTCAGCTACGCGTTCTACGCCGTCCAGCCGTACATGCTCGAACTCTTGGAAAGCGATCAGATCTGGGTGGTGGGCGTGATCACGGCGTTCATGTCGCTGTCGACGATCGCCGGGAACCAACTGGTCGAACTCCTGACCCGGCGGTGTGGCCGACGTTCGACGATCATCTTCGGTGGCTCACTCGCCACGGCGATCGGGTTGCTCGGGATGGGGCTCACCGATTCGTTCTGGGTGGCCGTCGCCGCGTTCTTGCTCGCGACCACGTCGATGGGGGTGATCACGCCGGTGCGGCAGGCCTACGTCCACCATGTCGCACCGTCCGAACAGCGGGCGACGGTGATCAGCTTCGACGCCATGATCGGGTCGATCGGCGGGACGGCCGGACA
>CBDHFJ010000066.1:0-18105 GCA_965262315.1 Acidimicrobiales bacterium | reverse complement strand
CGTCGAGCTCGTCTTCAACAACGCCGGCATCAGCGGGGGCGGGAGCCTGTTCGACTCCACCCGCGAGGCCTGGGACCGCTGCTTCGACATCGTGTGGGGTGGGGTCTACTGGGGGACCCGGGCGTTCCTGCCGCTGCTGACCGCGGCCGAGGAGGGGCATCTGGTCAACACCTCGAGCGTCAACGGGTTCTGGGCGAGCCTCGGGCCCGAGCGACCCCACACCGCCTATTCGGCCGCGAAGTTCGCGGTCAAGGGGTTCACCGAGGCGCTGATCGCAGACCTGCGGATGCATGCGCCGCACGTCGGTGTCTCGGTCGTCATGCCCGGGCACATCGGCACCAAGATCGTCGAGAGTTCGATGCGCCACGGTGTGGTGGGCGACCTGGCATCCGAGGAGAAGGCGCTGGTCGAGCTGGCGGCTTCGGACTTCGAGCACAACGCGCTGACCTCGGCCGCAGACGCGGCCACCATCATCCTCGAGGGTGTGCGCGCCAATCGGTGGAGGATCCTCGTGGGTCCTGACGCCGTGGCCCTGGATCAGGTGGTCCGGGCGAACCCCGAGGACGTCTACGGGCCCGAAGGGATGGAAGCCGTGATGGCGGCCTTCCAGGCCAGCGGCGAGGGATCGGTCCTCGACAAGTGAGCCCCGTCCTCAGGGTTCGAGGACGGTGATCACCCGGTCCGCGTGTGCCTCGAGATCCAGTTCGTCGACCTCGTGGGGCCACATCACCGATCGCATGAACAGCGGACCCTCGATCAACTCCATCAGGATGAGCGGGGCCAGATCGGTCCGGACCTCGCCACGCGCCTGCGCCCGCTCGATGATGAGCCGCAGGGGTTCGCTCCGGCCATCGGCCAGGGTGGCCATCCACGCACCGGCCTCGGGGTCGCGGGTGGACAGGGCGAGGATGTCGAGTGCGATCCGTCGGATCGACTCGTTCCGGAAGAAGGGTCGGATCTCGTGCAGGAACTCGATGAGGTCGGCGCGGAAGGTGCCGGTGTCGGGGACCCGCGGTCGCGGGATCTGACCGTCGAGCGCGGCGACCAGGAGCTCCTGGCGGGTCGGGAAGTGGCGGTAGATCGTGGTCTTGGCCACGCCTGACCGTCGGGCGAGCTCGTCGATCGTGAAGTTGGCGACACCGACCTCGAGGGCCAGCGCCGCCGTGTGTTCGAGCATCGCCGCTCGTGCGGCTTCGCTTCTGGGGCGGGGCATGACGGGCCAGATCGTACTTTCGAGCAGGGGGCGTGTCGGGTGTCACGGCCGTATCGACCGAAAGAACGATTGCAGTTCCCGACGCTCGTGGTATAACGCTACGGAAGCGTAGCGTTACCGATGACGGGTCGTCGACCCCCCGCCTCACCCCAGAGGCCGGCCCGTCCAGGAGGCTGGGAGAAACATGTCACACGCGCTCTATCGCCTGGGCCGGTTCGCGGCCCGGCGGCCGGTGGTTGTCATCGGCGTCTGGATCCTGGCGGCGGTCGTCGTCATCGGTTCGGCCGGCAGCGTCGGCCGTGAGCTGGAGGACACCTTCGAGGTGCCGGGCCTGGACTCCCAGGACGCCGTCGATCTGCTGTCCGAGGCCCAGTCCGACCAGGCCGGCCTCACCGCCCAGGTGGTCCTGACCCCGTCGGATCCCGGAGTCACGTTCTTCGACTCACCCGAGGCTCGAACCGAGCTCGCGGACCTCCAGGACTCGGTGCTCGGTCTGCCGAACGTGTTGGGCGCCACCGATCCCGCGGCGGCACTCGCCGACGGGCCTGATGCCGCCGTTGCGAGCGGGGTCGTGTCCGCCGACGGCACGATCGCGCTCGTCCGACTCCAGTACCCCGTGATCGAGGAGCTCGACCACGGCGACCTCGACAACCTGAAGGAGTGGGGCGAACAGGCCCGGGTGGATTCGCCGCTGCGGGTGGAGATGGGCGGTGACCTGTTCTTCGCCTTCGAACAGCCCGAGACCGGCGTCGGCGAGATGATCGGCATCGTCGCCGCCGTGATCATCCTGCTGGTGGCGTTCGGCTCGGTGATCGCGATGGGTCTGCCGATCGGTATGGCGCTGTTCGGCCTGGCCCTGGGCATCACCTCCATGTCGCTGCTCACCTATCTGATCGACATTCCCTCGTGGGCTCCCCAGATGGCGTCGATGGTCGGCCTCGGCGTGGGCATCGACTACGCGCTGTTCCTGGTCACCCGGCACCGCGAGTTCCTGGCCAAGGGCATGACCGTGCCAGAAGCCGCCGGCCGAGCCGTCGCCACGGCCGGCCAGGCGGTGATCTTCGCCGGCGGCACCGTGGTGGTCGCCATCCTCGGTCTGGCCGTGGCAGGCATCCCCTTCATGACGGCGGCCGGCATCGCCACCTCCGTGATCGTGCTGATCATGGTGACCGCCTCCGTGACCCTGCTGCCGGCCTTCCTCGGGCTCGCCGGCCACCGGATCGACAAGGTCCGCTTCCGGCGCTCCCGGACCGGTGTGCCCGCCGGGGTCAGCCCGGCCTGGGAGCGTTGGGGAACGCACGTCTCCAAGCACGCCTGGGCCTACATGATCGGCGTGGTCGCCTTCCTGCTCGCGCTGACCGCTCCCGTGCTCGCCCTCCAGCTGGGCTTCCCCGACGAGGGCACCCTGCCCGAGAGCCGGACCGAGCGTCGGGCCTACGACCTGGTCGCCGATGGCTTCGGTCCGGGTGTGAACGGGCCGCTGGTCATCGCGGTCGACATCAGCGAGGACGACTCGGTCGTCGAACCCCTCGTGGACGCCATCGGCGCCGACCCGGGCGTCGCCACCGTCGCTCCGGCGGACGTGAACGAGGCCGCCGGCGTGGCCACCATCGTCGCCTTCCCGACGACGGCACCCCAGGACGCCGAGACGGTCGACACCATTCGCCGGATCCGCTCCGAGGTGTTCCCGCCCGTGCTCGACGACAGCGAAGCGCGGGCCCACGTCGGTGGGCAGACCGCCATCTTCAGCGACATGGGCCAGCGGGTCACCGACCGGCTCCCGTGGTTCATCGCCGCGGTCATCCTGTTGTCGTTCGTCCTGTTGATGCTGGTGTTCCGGTCGGTGCTGGTGCCCCTCAAGGCCGCCCTGCTCAACCTGCTCAGCATCGGCGCCGCCTACGGCGTGCTGGTCGCGGTGTTCCAGTGGGGGTGGGGGGCCGGCCTGATCGGGCTCGAGTCCACGGTGCCGATCGTGTCCTTCATGCCGATGTTCATGTTCGCCATCCTCTTCGGTCTCTCGATGGACTACGAGGTCTTCCTCCTGAGTCGGGTCCGTGAGGAGTACTTGCTCACCGGGGACAACGACCGATCCGTGATCCACGGAATCGCGAGCACGGCGCGGGTCATCACGTCCGCGGCACTCATCATGATCTCGGTGTTCCTCGGCTTCGTGCTCGGCGACGATCCGGTGATCAAGATGATGGGCCTGGGGCTGGCGACGGCGATCTTCGTCGACGCCACCATCGTGCGCCTCGTCCTCGTGCCCGCCACCATGAAGCTCATGGGCGACGCCAACTGGTGGCTGCCTGGCTGGCTCGATCGCCTCCTGCCCACGATCGACATCGAAGGCGAGGCCGGCCTTCCGGCTCCCGAGATGGAGTCGCCCGAGGACGAGGGCGGCCTCGATCGTGACCGGGAGCCGGCGCTGGTCTGAGCACCGTTCGGGGCTCCGCTCCGCGGCGGGCTGTTCGGGCCCTTGGTCAGGCGACGGCGACCAGCTGCACCGTCAGGGCCAGCTGGAAGCCGGCGCCGACCAGGGTGAACACGTGCCAGACCTCGTGGTAGCCGAAGATCATGGGGATCGGGTCGGGCGACTTCTTGAAGAAGCACACGGCGCCGACGGCGTAGGTGGCCACCGACGCCACCAGCAGCATGCCGCCCTGGGTGCCGACCGTCCCGATCAGCCAGGGGAGTGACACCAGCGGCAGGACGCCCAGCACCGGGAAGAGCCAGCGGCACGGGTCGTGATCGGCCGTGAGTCGGGTGAGCTTGCCGGCGGCGCCGACGGCCGCGCCCGTCCAGGCCACCACCAGCAAGCTCACCCCCACGGCGCCGCCGACGCCGATCACTGCGATCGGGGTCGTCGCCCCGGCGACGTGCACGAAGATCAGGGCGTGGTCCGCCCGGCGCATCCAGAATCGGGCCTCCACCGACTGCGCCAGCCGGTGGTAGGCGGCACTGGTCGAGAACATGGCGATGGCCGTCAGGGCGTAGATCGCCACGGCGGCTCGGGCCGAACCCGGTGTCGTCCGAGCCAGGTGCAGTCCGATGGGGCCGGCGGCGACCGCGCCCAACTGATGAAACCGACCACGCAGCACGGGCCGGGAGCCATAGATCGGATGGGCCGCGATTGCCGACTGGTCGAGACACCGGATGTCGGATGTCGAGTTGAAGGTCACCGCTGCCATGGAGCGAACGTACGGACCGTCGCCGCCCCTGGAATCGGGGCGACCCCCTATTCGTCCCCAGGGCAGTGGGGGTGCCAAGCTTCACGCCGTGACCGACGCCACGCCCCAGCGCCTTCGCCGTGAGCCACCGCCGCTTCGCGAGGTCCGAGTCGTCGCCAGCACCGAGCTCACGCCACGGATGCTGCGGCTCGTGTTCGAGGGGCATGGCCTCCGTGAGTTGGTGGCGCCCGAGCCTGCGTCGAGCGTGAGACTGTTGGTGCCGTCGCCTGGGACGACCGAGCTGCTCATGCCCGAATGGAACGGCAACGAGTTCCTGTTGCCCGATGGGAGTCGGCCGGCGCTTCGGACGTTCACCCCGTTGCGGTTCGACCCGGACGCGGGCCGCCTGGACCTCGAGATCGTGCGGCACGCGGGTGGTGCGGTGTCGGAGTGGGCGGAGCAGGCCGAGGTGGGTGACCCGGCCGCGATCTCGGGCCCCGGACGAGGCTGGGCGCTGCCCGACGGCACGACCGAGCTGTTGTTGCTGGGCGACGAGACCGCGCTCCCGGCCATCACCCAGCTCTGGGACCTGGTCGCGGCCGAGGTGGCGATCACCGCTCACGTCGAGGTCGTCGACGGCGCCGCCACCCAGGAGCTCCCCGCTCGCGGCGGGGCCACGATCGAGTGGCACGTGCTGGCGCCGACCGACGCACCCGGCGCCGCACTCGTCCGTGTCGCCGCTGGGTTGCCCGACATCGCCGCCACCGCTCATGTGTGGGCTGCGGGCGAAGCCGCGGCGATGCAGGCCATCCGGACACGCTGTTTCGACGGCCTCGGGATGACTCGATCGCAGACCACGATCCGGGGCTACTGGAAGCCGGCCCGGGAGGACCGCCCGACGCCATGAGCGGCGACGACGATGAGGTGCCCTGGCTCGACCGGTCGAGCCTCGAGTTCCCCTCGGCCCTGCGTCGAGCCGCCGCAGCTCTGATCGACTGGGTCATCTCGCTGGCCGTCGCCGCCGGGGCCGTGTCGGCTGCCGCTCGGGTCGACATCGAGGGTGAGGGGCTGGAGCTGATCGCCGGGACGGTGGCGATGGGGGTGGTCCACCTGTTCATCTACCCGGCACTCGTCGGCCTGACCGGCCGCACGCCGGGCAAGGCCGTGATGGGCCTCCAGGTGATCACCGCAGACCTCGGCCACTTCCCGCCAGGTCGCCCAGCTGCGTTCCGTCGCACCCTGGCCCTGTGGCCGGGAGCGATCCCGAACATCGGCCCCGTCATCGTGATCGCGCTCCTGGTCCTCAGTCTGGGACTGGTCGCCGTCGACTCCGAGCGGAGGAGCTTGACCGACCGGGTCGGCCGCACGCTCGTGGTGGTTGCCAATCCCTGACGGGACGACGTGCCGGCCGGCTCCGGTCGGGCGACAATGGAGCATGATCTACTCACACACGCAGCGCGGCCCTGGTCCGTGGTTCGTGGCGGCGCTGGGTGTGCTCGTGCTGGCGTTGGCGTCGCTCGGCGGCTGGCTCACGTTGGTGTTCGTCGCGGCGGGGGTCGTGCCCGCGATGGTCATCGTGGTCGCGCTGTCGACCATGACCGTCGAGGTCACGGCGGAGACGGTGAAGGTGACGTACCGCTTCGGTTGGCCGAGCAGGACGGTCAAACGGGCCAACGTCGCCGGCCACGGTCAGGTGCGGAATCGGTGGTGGTACGGCCTCGGGATCCGGCTGATCCCCGGCGGCAACCTCTGGAGCGTCTGGGGCCTCGACGCCGTCGAGCTCCGGATGGCCGACGATGCCAGCGAGTCGTTCTTCTTCGCCGACCGGCCGGGGAAGGTCTTCCGGATCGGCACGGACGACCCCGAAGGCCTGGATCGCGCGCTGGACGGCTGATCTCGCTCCTGGTGGCCGCTGCCGGACGAACCGTGGGCGTCGGCGGCGCTGTTGGGGCTGTGTTCACGAACCTGGAAGCTCCGATTCATCGGAGCCACCTACGGTCCTGACGGCGGGTCGGCCGGCTTGTTGGAGTGAGCGAATGCGGACACGGGTGGCGCACGACGCCCTCCGATCTCTCGTCATCGTGACCGTGCTGTTCGCGGCGATGTTCACGATCGCGGCCCTCCAGGTGGTCGGCGGCAACGAGTCGCTCGCCGGTGCTCAGGACGCGCCCTCCCTGGAGCTCGTCGAGTACGTCGAGCCCAGCGCCGAGGATGAGGACGCGCTTTCCGCCGGCGACGCCACCGCTGCCGATGGGAACGATGACGATTCCGAGCAGGTCGACGAACGTCCGGCGCTGATCGAGGGCACGCTGGACACCGTCTTCGAACTGCGCGGCGTCGACGGTGTGATCTGCGGGGACGATCCCGCACCGGCCGGGGGTGTGGCGACCTTCATGGCGGTTGCCGGCATCGATCCCTCGGCCCTCGAGTTCGACGAGGACGGCCTCGTGGGGCGAGCGGTCGGGGTGGGGCTCCTCCAGCCCTTGTTCTCGGAGGGCCAGCCGCTCGGGGTGCTCCAGAGCACCGATGGCGAGGACGCCGTCGTCCCGCCGGTCTCGCTCGCCGTGTATTCCCTCGATCCGGCGACGCTCCTGCCGTCCGGGCGGTACGTGCTCGGGTACGCCTGTCTCTCCGGCGAGGACGACCAGCGGGCGGTCGCGGAGTGGGCGGCGGCCGAGATCGAAGTGTTCCATTCGGAGCTCGATCCCACCGCCGGGCCGCAGTTCGAGCAGCCGGCCGTCCGCTGGAAGGTCATCGGGGAGGGGGACCGCACACCGGTGGGCAGCGCGACGCCCGGCGGCGCTGAGCTGGCCACACAGGTGGCCGAGGCCGACGCCGGCGAGGACGAGAGCGCAGGCGGGAAGGACCTCGACGACGCAGAGGCGAAGGCCGACGCGGGCTCCAAGAGCAAGGCCAACGACGGCGACAAGGACGACAAGGACGACAAGGGCGACAAGGACGACGACGACGAGGACGACAAGAACGACGAGGACGACGACGACGAGGACGACAAGGACGACAAGGACGACGACGAGGACGACGACGACGACGACGAGGACGACGACGACAAGGATGGGGAGTATGTCCGCGGGGCGCTGCTGACGCCGCCGAGCGGCACCAGCGAGACTCTCTTCTCGGTCGCCCCGAACCCCGGGCCCGAAGCCTGCTCGCCCGATCTGGCCAGCGCCGACAAAGGCAAGAACGGCGCTGCGACCACCGTGCGCTGGTCCACGTTCGTGGCGCCGTCGTGGCTCGACCCGGCCTGGATCACCTTCGACGAGGACGGGCCGACCTCCGACGACGTCTCCCCGCTGTACTCCGGCGGTCAGCCGGTTGGTGGGGGCCCGGTGGACGCCGAGACGGGGGCGCTCCTCGATGTCCCCGGCGCCGGCTACCAGCTCACGCCGGCGGCCGACGACGGCTTCGGCGAGGGTTCCTACTGGATCGGCATCGCGTGCGTGGTCGGTGAAACGCCGGTCGGCTACTGGGCGGCACCAGTGACCGTTCGGGCCGACGCCGACAACGGCGGCGCCGGGGGCTGGGTCTACAACGTCGACGCCAGCCGCGGTGGCCTGGTGCAGACCTTCATCTTCGAGCGCCCGGCCGGGGCGCTGATCCTCACCCAGCGGTGCGGCGTCCACAACGACATCCCGCCGACCGCCGCGGTGCAGGACTTCCCGGGCTTCCCCTTCGACCTTCCAGCCGTGCCGGGCACCACCGATCAGGTCGGGCGTGCCCCCGACATCGACCTGACGTCGGAGACCATCGAGCCCGACCCGTTGTTCGACCAGTATCCCGACGCCGGTACGAACCCCAGCCGCTGTGGTGTGGATCTGGGTGTCGGTGACGTGATCCTCGACGGTCCGCTGGCCGGCCGCTACTTCGCCGCCAGCGGGATCATGAACGAGATCACGGTGCTGGACAACCGGGCGATCGACGCCGGCTGGAGCGTGACCGGCTCGGTCAGCGACTTCACCTCGCCATCGGACGCCTTCGACGGCAGCCATCTGGGCTGGACCCCGATCGTGTCCGCCGATTCCGATCCCACGAGCGCCGACGGCTACGACCAACTCGTCACCGCAGGACCCGAGATCCTGCCGGGTACGGGGGTCGACATCGGTCAGGGTCTGGCCTCTGGCGGTGGCCGGGTGCTGGCGTCAGCCCTCCCTGGCCAGGGCCTGGGCATGGCGGTGCTCGACGCTCGGGTGCGACTCCTCGCCCCGGTCGGCATCGATGCCGGCATCTACGAAGCCGTGATGACGATCACCGTGATGTGACGGTGTCGCCCCGGCGTCGCGTAGACGCCGGCATCTACGAAGCCGTGATGACGATCACCGTGATGTGACGGTGTCGCCCCGGCGTCGCGTAGACGCCGGCATCTACGAAGCCGTGATGACGATCACCGTGATGTGACGGTGTCGCCCCGGCGTCGCGTAGACGCCGGCATCTACGAAGCCGTGATGACGATCACCGTGATGTGACGGGCGTGTCGCCCCGCCGTGGCGCAGACATGACGGGCCTCGGGGTGCGGCGGGCGTGTAGAAGCGAGCGGCACACCCCCCCCGCTCCTCATGCACGTGAGACGGCTGTGTGACGACGGTAGGTCCTGATCACCGTTCGTTGTGGGGTGACGGCGGCGACGAGGAGGAGCACACAAGGCCCTCGCGGCGATGCTGCGGTGGGGACTGTCGTTGCTCAGATCGCGGTCAACGCCAGGATGCCGCGGTAGTCGCCCGCCGGAGCCGACACGGGAATCAGCAGCATCAGGTTGGCGTCCAGGGTGGCAATGCCGAGGCCCTCGCCCGGGAGGGCCTGGGCCAGGACCCCGCCGGTGGCCAGCCCGGTGCCGCTGTTCACGCCCGAGCCGGGCAGAACCTCGGGACCAGGTGTGACCACCTGGTCGTAGCCGCCGGGGAACGGAGCGTCGGTGTCCTCGGTCATCACCGGGGTCCAGCCCAGGTAGTCGCCGCTGAACGTGGCGGTGCCGGCGGCGAACGGGCTCATCGTGCCGGTCACCGTCCAGCCGCTGTCGACATCACGCGTGTCGAGCACGGAGACCTCTTGGAGGAACCCCGACACGGCGTAGAACTGGCCGGCGAGGGCACCGGTGGTGACCAGATCGGCCTGGCCGAGGGCCAGTCCGCAGGTGGTCGGGTACGTGGCCGGCGACGGGTTGGGGTAGTTCCCGAACTCGGGGTCGGCTTGCAGCCCCGGTGTGAGGCCATCGATGTCGGGGGAGGTGCCCACCTGGTCCGTGGTGCCGGGCGTGGCCGGGATGTCCGACGGATAGCCGGGGAAGGCATCGACCGCGGAGAACGCCGGCAGGTCGTTGTGGACACCGCAGCGCTGCGTCAGGACCAGGGCGCCGAGCGGCCGATCGACGGTGATTTCCTGGTTCAGGACCTCGGCGCACTTGCCCGCCGATCCGGCGGCGTGGATCTGGGCCACCTCCGGGGCCGTCAGGGCCCGGCGCCACACCGTGGGCTCGTCCATCTCGCCGACGTATCCGACGCCGGTGCCGCCCCCCAACGCGAAGTCGGTCTCGGCCGCCGGGTTCAGCGTGTTGAGCTGCGCCGGCTGCATCCGGGCGACCACACCGTCGATGTAGACGTTGATCTCGCCGCCGCCCCAGGTGGCTGCGATGTGGTGCCACTGGCCGTCGAAGAGGTTCGTGCCGCTCGCGTTGACCACCTCGGGGAACTGACTCGAGGTGTCGTCGGTCATCCAGACCACGACCCGACCGAAGGCGTCGATGTCGAGGGCATACGACCGTTGCGCGGAGGTGGCGTCGTCCCAGCGGCTCATGATCCGTTGGCTGAAGGACGTGGGCTGTGGGCGCACCCACACCTCCACGCTGACCGCATCGCTGACGGTCGGGAGGCCGGGGGCGGTCACGGTCTCGCCGCCCACGAAGTCGAAGGCCCGGTTCACCAAGCCCGCGTCGAAGGCCACCGAACCCTGGAGGTCAGGGCCGACGCGGGCGAGGTTGTTGTTCTCGCCCTTCCACCAGCCGATGATGTCGTCGGTGTCGAGGTCGGCGCACCCGACCTGGGCTCCGGTGGGGGCCTGTGTGGCCACCACCAGGCCGCTCGCCACCAAGACGAGAACTGCCAGCCAGTTTCGCGTTGTCGCCCGCTGCCGCAAGCCCATCACCCCTACGCCGCTCCCTGGCGTCATTCTGTCGAATCGAGGAGTGGGCTGTCCGCGCTGAGGATGGCCATTCGGTGAACCCTCGGCGACACGATCTCGACTCGGTGGGGATTCGGGACGATGTCTCGATCTTCGGGGGTGCCACCACCCACGGACGTCCCCCGGTTACCGTCGATGCCATGGCAGGAGAACGACGCCTCATGCGCCGCCTGATTCCGCTGCTGGCTCGCATGTCGGGTGCCCAGCAACGAGAGTTCGCCAGCTTCGTGGCGCTGCTACCGGTGCTGTTCCGCAGCGAGCCCACCCCAGAGGCCGGGCGTCGGCTCACTCGGGCCGAGATCCGGGCTCGGCTGGCCATCGAGGACGACGACACTGTTCGACGGGCCTACCAGCTGATCCTGCACGCCAAACCCAAGGCCGCGTGACCCGCTGGCTCAGTCTCGACCCGCTGGCTCAGTCCCAGAGGGTGGGCGCGTAGGAGACCGGCTTCGGTTCCGGTGCACCCTGCGGCGGTGGGCCGCACAGCCGCTCGAGCAGGGACTCCCAGTCGAATTCCTCGGTGACCTCGGACGCCCTCAGCTCGACCAGCCGGTCCGGGGCGACGTACTGCGGCACGATCACGTCGAGGATCTTCTCGATGTCGTTGCGGAACCGCTCGTTCGTGCTCCGGACACCGTCGGCGCGGAGTGGGACGTCTGGCCGCAGCCGAACGTAGAGGTCGTAGGTGTCGGACCAGCGCGCCACCAGTGGGCGGACGTCGAATGGATCCTCACCCTTGGTGGCGCGCAGAAAGTAGGCGAAGTTGTCCACGACCGCCCTGTCCAGCACCAGGACGTCGGCTCGGCTCCGCAGCTCGAGCTCCTCTTTGATCTGGGCCATGATCACCCAGAGCTGGGCCTCGGGCGTCGCCCCTTCGTTCAGTCCGAGCGGGTTGTAGCGGACCATCTCGCGGCCGACCTCGACGCTCCGGCCGCTGCGCCCCACCGCCCCCGCGAACGAGTGGACGGCGTTGGTCTTGCGGACCGAATGGGAGCCGATGAAGGCGATCTTGTGCGCGGGCGACATGAGAGTTCCGAAGCTAGCGCGAAGGCCGCGCCCCACTAGGGTTCGCTCCCGCCCGTCGATCCCGTGGAGACCACGCCGATGTCGTCGTCACCGTCCTCGCCCTCGTCGCCGTCCGCACTGTGCGCGGTCCTCGGCGTCGACCGACCGGTCCTGCTGGCTCCGATGGCCAAGATCGCGGGCGGTGTGCTGGCTGCGGCGGTGTCCGAAGCGGGCGGGATGGGGTTCATCGGCGGCGGCTACGGCGACCTCGGATGGCTGGCGGAGCAGGTCGAGCTGGCCGGGGAGGCTCGTGTCGGGATCGGCATGGTCGTCTGGACGCTCACGCCTGGCGCACTGGACGCCGTGCTGGGGCACGAACCCGCTGCGGTCTGGCTCGCGTTCGGGGACCCCACCCCCCACGTGCCCGCAGTCCACGAAGCCGGTGCGCTCGCGGTGTGCCTCGCGGCCACGGTCGGTGAGGCGCACGAAGCTGCGGCTGCGGGGGCCGACGTGATCGTCGTGCAGGGCGCCGAGCACGGCGGCCACGGGCGTCACGGGCGCTCGCTCTTCGGCCTCCTTCCGGCGATCGCCGACGTGCTGCCGACGATGCCGCTGGTCGCCGCCGGGGGGATCACCGACCGGCGCGGGTATGACGCCGCGGTGGCGCTCGGAGCCGCCGGCGTGGCGCTCGGTACGGCCTTCTATGCCACCCACGAGGCCATCGACGTCCCGGCGGCCAAGCAGCGGCTGGTGGATGCCGGCGGCGACGACACGGTCCGCAACGTCGTCTACGACATCGTCCGCGGGCCCGAGTGGCCCGCGGGCTACGACGGTCGGTCGTTGCGGAGCGAGCTGACCGACCGCTGGGTCGGGCACGAGGACGATCTGCGCTCGGTCGCAGCGGAGATGGCCGACCGCCACGCCGAGGCCACCAGGACCGGCGATGTCGACTTCCGGGTGGTGTGGGCCGGCGAGGGGGTCGACATGATCGAGCGTGTGGTTCCCGCGGCCGACGTCGTGACGCGCTTCCCGCGTCCCTGACGCCTCAGTCGGCGTCGGCGGTGAAGTCGGTGAGGGTCGGCGGCGGCCCCGACGACGGGTCGAAGAAGACGTCGGGGATGCCGGGCGCGACCGCGCGCTCGATCTCGAGGAACTCGGCGGCCACGGCCGGGTCGAGGTAGCACCGGTCCACGCAACGCTCGAGCGTCGCCAACAGATTCGCCAAGCTCGTCTCGAAGGCCAGCGCCTCCAGCGTGGCCACCAACGCGGTGCGATCGGGGGCGACACCCGCGGCGGCTTCCGCGCAGAGAGCTTCGAGCGCGGCGGTCTCGGCTGGCGCGAACCAGCCGTCGGCAGCGCCCCGCGACCGGACGTCTTGCCAGTCTGCGAAGCACCGGTCGACGGTCGACGCCGCGGTGGACGGTGCCGGCTCGCCCGACGTCAGCGCCACCGCGGCGAGTGTCGCCACAGCCGCAGCAGCCGCCAGCAGCAAGGTCAGGTGTCGGGTGCGCATCGCCTGGTCAACCCGGCTTGGGGCGGCGTCCTTCCGTGAGGGGGGCTGCGCTAGCGTGCCAGTGACCGAGACCCGCTGGTGGGAGTGGAGGGCCACGACGGTGTACGCGACCTTCTGGGGAACTCGTGGTTCGATCGCAAAGGCAGGTCCCTCCACGGTCCGGTACGGAGGCAACACCTCGTGTGTCGAGATCGGGTCCGCCGACGGCGAGGTGATCGTCGTCGACTGCGGCACGGGCGCGCACGGCCTGGGACTCGACCTGCTCGAGCGCTCCGGTGGCGAGCCCGTCTCCGGGCACATTCTGATCAGCCACACGCACTGGGATCACATCCAGGGCCTCCCGTTCTTCGCCCCGCTGTTCCAGGAAGGGGCCCGCTGGGACATCTACGGCCCCAGCGGGGCGGACTCCTCGCTGAGCGACATCCTGGCGGGCCAGATGGAGTACCGGTACTTCCCCGTGGCCATCGATCAGCTCGACGCCGGCGTGGTCTACCACGACCTGGTCGAGGGATCGCTCTCGCTCGGGGGCGTGCGGGTGACCACCCGGTACCTCAACCATCCGGCGCTCACCCTGGGCTACCGGTTCGAGTCCGACGGTGCCACGATCGTCTATGCGTCGGACCACGAGCCGCACGCGCCGGAGCTCGCTGCAGGCGGCGGCGTTCAGGCGAACCGTCACGATGACGCTCACGCGGGTTTCGCCGAGGGTGCCGACCTGCTGATCCACGACGCGCAGTACCTGGCCGAGGAGTATCCCGCACGGCACGGCTGGGGCCACAGCACGGTGGAGTACGTGTTGGAGGTCGCCCGTCGCGCCGGCGTCGGCACGCTGGCGCTCTTCCATCACGACCCCACGCGGACCGACGACCAGGTGGACGCTCTGCTCGCCGACGCCCGCACGACCGCCGCGCGGATCGGATTCTCCGGCGAGGTCGTCGGGGCGCAGGAGGGCATGCGGATCGACGTGGCGTCTCGGCCGCTCGCGCCGCGGGTCGAGGCCAGGCCGTCGGCCGAGGTGGCCACCGCCATCGCCACGGAGGAGGCGGCCGTCCTGGTGGTCGCCCCGGACGGCGACATGGCCGACATGGTCCGCGACGCCGCCCGCGCCGAGGGCTTCGACGTCGAGGTCGTCGCGGACCTCGAGGCCGCGTTCCGGCACGCGGTCGACCACGAGCCCAGCGTGGTCGTGGTCGAGGCGCTGGACGACGACGGCGGCTTCGACATCGTGGCCGCCATCCGCTCCGAACCGACGGCCTACGCACGCGACGTGCCGGTGATCCTCTGTGGCCGGAGCGAGGACCGGTGGCGATCCGATGCCATCGAGACCCGGATCTCGGAATGGTTGGTGTGGCCGTGCACGCCGCACTTCGTGCGCACGAAGCTCCGGGCGTGGCATCTCCGCCGCAACGCCCGCTGGCAGTTGCCTCCCGTTCCGGCCGACGAGGACCGGCGAATCGCCGCGTTGCACGCCTTGGAGATCCTCGACACCCCACCCGAGGAACGATTCGACCGCCACACCCGGGAGGTCGCTGAGCTCCTGCACGTGCCGATCGCCCTGATCAGCCTGGTCGACGTCGACCGGCAGTGGTTCAAGTCGTGTCTGGGATTGCCCATGACCGAGACGCCCCGCGACATGTCGGTGTGCGCGCATGCGATTCACGGGCTGGACATCTTCGAGGTCCCCGATGCGCTCGCGGACGACCGGTTTGCGGAGAATCCGGCCGTGGTGGGCGAACCCAGGGTGCGGTTCTACGCCGGCGTGCCGCTGCAGCTCAGCGATGGGACCGTCGCGGGAACGCTCTGTGTCATGGACCAGCGGCCACGTCGGCTCGATGATGCCCAGCGCCGGGAACTGCGGCGCATCGGGCGGGACGTGGTGGCCGAGATCGAGGGATGACCGACAGCCGCGAACGTCAGATCAGCGCTTCGATCAGCGACGGACCGGGTTGGCTGACCGCCGCGGCCAACAGGTCGGAGAACTCTTCGGCAGTGGTGGCGCGATTGCCCGGCACGCCCATCCCGGTCGCCAGGGCCACCCAGTCGAGATGGGGGCGATCCAGCTCCAGCATGCTCATGGCCTTGGGCCCGGGATCGTGGGCGCCGACCCGATCGAACTCGACCTGCAGGATGGCGTACCGCCGGTTCGAGAAGATCACCGTGGTGACGTCCAGCTCCTCGCGTGCTTGGGTCCACAGCCCCTGGACCGTGTACATGCCCGAACCGTCGGCCTGCATGTTCAGGACCCGCCGTTCGGGACAGGCCACCGCAGCACCGACGCTGGCCGGGATGCCGTAGCCGATCGATCCGCCGGTCAGTGACAGCAGCGTGTGCGCGGGCGCGCCCCGCATCGCGGCCTGGTAGGACCCGCCGGTGCCCGCTTCGTTCACGATGATCGCGTCCTCGGGCATGACCGCGGCGGCTGCCTGGCCGATGGCCAGCGCGTTGAGCTCACCGGTCGGGGGCGCCGGACGATCGAGCGGCAGGACCGGCGCCGTGGTGGAGGCGGCACCGACCGCGTCGACCAGCGCATCGAGGGCGGCGTCGACATCACCGTTCTCGTCGCACACGTGGTGAACGTCGGCGTCCTCGGGCGTCAACACGTTCGGCTTGTCGGGGTAGGCGAAGAAGGTGACCGGAGGTCGGCCGCCGACGATGATCATGTCCTCTGTGCCCTCGAGTTGCTCGGCGGCCTGCTCGCCGAAGTATGCGAGGCGACGCACCGGGGTGCGGCCCGCTCCCATCTCCTGGCGCGGCGCCCAGGTGGAGGCGACCACGTTCGCACCGGTGGCGGCGGCGATGCGTCCTGCCTGTCGGGCTCGGTGTTCGGTGATCGTGCCGCCGAGGTACAAGGTGCAGCGGCGGCCGCCGCTGAGTGCCCGCGCCGCGCTGTCGACCGCCGAGGCGTCGGGCGCCGGTGGCGGCGGCGGGCTGCCGGCCACGACGGGAGCGGTGTCGGAGGTGCTCCAGGCGGTGTCGGCCGGCAGGATCAGGGTCGAGATCTGGCCGGGGGCAGCCATGGCCGCTTCGATGGCCTCGGCACCCATCGCGGCGACACTGTCGGGGGAGTCCGCCATCCGCACCCAGTGCGACATCGGGGTGGCGACCCCGACGATGTCGGAGGACAGGGGAGCGTCGTACTCACGGTGATAGGTGGCGTGTTCGCCGACCACGTTCACCATCGGGGTCCGGGCCTTCTTGGCGTTGTGGACGTTGGCGAGCCCGTTGGCCAGGCCCGGTCCCAGGTGCAACAGCGTCGCCGCAGGGCGTCCGGTCATGCGGCCGTAGCCGTCGGCGGCGCCGGTCACCACGCCCTCGAAGAGGCCCAGGACACACCGCATTCCCGGGTTCGTGTCGAGCGCGGCGACGAAGTGCATCTCCGATGTGCCGGGATTGGCGAAGCACACGTCCACACCCGAGTCGACGAGCGTCGCGACGAGCGCCTCCGCCCCGGTCATCGCTCCCTGCATCACGGCCCCCTCTGGTCGGTGTGGTCGATGGCAGCGCGGTGCCGCCCGGGGCCGAGTATGTCAGCAGGGATCGAAGGGCGCGGCGACGTCGCGGCTGATGCCCACGATGTCGTCCTCGTACTCGACGACGCCGTTCACCCGCACGGTGAGGGTGGGTGGGGAGACGGTGTCGTCGACGACGTAGCGAGTGGAGGCGTTGTCGGCTCGGTAGCGGCCCAGATCGGTCACACATGCATCGAGACGGATGTTGTTGGGCGTCCCCCGCTCGACGCCGCGGTACTGGACACCGTCGGTCGCGGTGCTGCAGATGGCGATGTCGAACCGGCCCGCTGCGGTGGTGCCGCCGAAGACCAACGTGTCGCCGACGAGGCAGCGCGCCTGGCCAACACCGGCGGTGGGGCTCTCGACCTCGAGGAAGTCCGCGGCCGCCCATCCGCACCGCCACAGCGCTCGTTCGGCGGGGTCTGTCACCTCGTCGGGGATGGGCAACTCGACCATGACCCACTCCCGGTCGAGCGCCTGCTCGGTCACGTCGGCGTAGACCGTGACCACGACGTCGGGTCCGAGCTCCAGGATGATGCCCTCGTCGCTGTTGCCGGGCGTCCGGCGCACGTTCAGTGTGCTTCCGCTCGACAGCAGGGTGCGGCCGTCGACGGCGTTCGTGGTCGGAAGGCACGGCACCGAGGGCCGGATCGGATCGGAGAAGCCGCGTGTTGCCACGTACTCGTCGACGATGTCGTCCTCGCCGTGCGCGTCATTGAGCCACAGCGGTCGGTCGAACGGGTTGGGCGGGTCGCGCTCGCGGTACACCTCACCGACGCCGAGGCCGTCGCCCTGACCGTTGATCAACAGCGACACCTCGGGCGTACCCTGGCGGTCGGCGAACACCACGACGGTCCCGATGGGGACGGACACAGCCGGGTAGTAGCAGTGCGTCGCATCGGGGGCGGGCGTCGGACACGGCCCGGCGATCGGCTCCCCACCGGTGACGGCGACGGTCTCGGGGTCTTCGACCAGCCACTCCACGGCGATCACCAACGGCGACTCGATGCGCGGGCCGCCGACGGTCGGCGTCGGTTCCTCTTCGTCGCCTTCTTCCTCGGGGGTCGGGGTCGGTTGGTCCTCGTCGGCCGGGGTGGACGTCGGTTCGTCCTGGTCGGGTGTGGCGGTCGGTTGCTCCTCCTCCTCGCCGGCGGTGGGCGTCGGGTCGGCGCCGGCCTCTGCGCCGTCGTCGCCCGACTGGGTCACGAACCAGACTCCGGCACCGATACCGGCCACCGCGAACAGGCCGACCAGGGCCAGCCACCAGCGCGAGGTGCCGCCACCGCCCGGCGCCGGTGCGGAGGCAGGTGGGGCCACCGGAGGTGCCGCGGTCGGGCCGGTCGGACCGCTGGTGGGTAGCGACGTGGTCGTCGGCGCGGTGGAGATCGTCGGTACCGCGCTCGGCGGGGGCGCCGCCATCGGCGCGGGCGCGCCGTCGCGCGCTGCTCGCAGCGCCGTGGCGAAGTCGGCGGCCGACTGGTACCGCTGCTCGGGGTCTTTCGCGGTGGC
>CBDHFJ010000065.1:0-45711 GCA_965262315.1 Acidimicrobiales bacterium | reverse complement strand
GACTGAATTCGTTCATCGTCACGCTCGGGACGATGTTCGCCTTCCGAGGCGTCGTGCTCTACATCAACGACGGCAACGAGAAGCTGCTGACCCGCGAAGACGCTGAGACGATGCGGAGCTGGGCCGCCGAAGAACTGCCGAGAGTGCACATCCTCTACCTGGTGGCCGGTGGTGCAGCCATCGCCGCAGGGGTGTTGCTGCTGCGGAAGATGCAGCGCCCGGCCGTCGTGGCCGCCGTCGTGGTGCCCGTCAGCCTCGTGGTGTCGCTCTTCTGGTCCTTCAAACTCAAGCTCGCCTACTCCGTGATCTACGCCGTGGTGTTGCTGCTCGCCACCTGGTTCGTGCTCCGCTTCACCGTCACCGGGCGCCGGGTGTACGCCACGGGCGGCAACAAGGAGGCTGCTCGAGCCGCCGGCGTCGTCATCTCCCGCTACGTGGTCATGCCGTTCGTCTTCGTCGGCTTCTGCGCCGGTATCGCCGGCATGATCGTGCTCGCGAAGATCGGCTCGGTGCCGCCCACCGTCCTCGAGACTCGTGAGCTCGACGTCATCGCCGCGGCCATCATCGGTGGTGTGGCCCTGACCGGCGGCGTCGGGAACGTCTTGAAGACCATGGTCGGCGCGCTGCTGCTGTTTGTACTGCGCAACGGCTTCAACTACACGGGCACATCACCGTTCCTCACCGAGATCTTCATCGGTGCGCTCGTGATCGCGTCGGCGGCCGCCTACGTCCTCGCCGGACAGCGCGCCGCAGCACAAGGACGGACCTGACCATGGCGCAACCCGTTCTCGAACTGAAGAACATCACCAAACGATTCGGGGCCGTCACCGCACTGGAGGACGTGTCCTTCGACATCGAAGCCGGCTCGGTCACCGCCCTCATCGGCGACAACGGCGCGGGCAAGTCGACGATGGTCAAGCTCATCTCCGGCATCCACCCGGCAACGAGCGGCGAGATGCGTCTCGACGGCCAGGTGGTCGATTTCGACTCGCCGCTCGATGCCCGCAGCGCCGGCATCGAAACCGTCTACCAGAACCTCGCGCTGATCGAGGAGTTCGACGTCGCCGAGAACTTCTTCCTCGGTCGGGAGATCTCGGGGTTCGGCCCGCTGCGCATCTGCAGCGAACGCCGGATGCTGGCCCAGGCCGAAGAGTCGATGCGCAACCTGGGGATCAACCTCCCCGGCGGCGTGCGCCGCAAGGTCAGGACGATGTCGGGCGGTCAGCGCCAGGCAGTTGCCATCGCCCGGGCATCGTTCTGGCAGAGCCGGCTGCTGCTGCTCGACGAACCCACTGCGGCGCTGGGTGTGCGCGAAACCAAGCAGGTCAACGATCTCATCAAACGCCTTGCGTACGACCACGGTGCCGCGATCCTGCTGATCAGCCACAACATGCGCGATGTGTCCGACCTCTGTGAGCGGGCCGTCGTCCTTCGCCAGGGTCGGCGGGTGGGGCTGCTCGAAGGGGACTTCACCAGCGAAGACTCTGTGGCGTACATCACCGGCGCACGGTCAGATCTCGCATCCGACCACCACTGAGTGTCGCGACGCGAGCCGGCTGCGCCCCGACGGTGCGGTTCCCTCCCCCGGACCGGGCGTGGCCGGCTCGTCGCATCCACCTGAACCCACGAACGGAAAGTCGCATGACGACGTGTGATGTCGGGCTGATCGGCCTGGCGGTCATGGGCCAGAACCTGGCCCTCAACATTGCGGACCACGGCTACGCGCTGGCCGCCTACAACCGGACGGGCGCCAAGGTCGACGAGCTGGTGGCTCGACGGTCGGACGCCCACCACATCGAGGGCCACTCGACGTTGGCCGAGTTCGTTGCCTCGCTGCGTCGCCCTCGTGTCGTCACCGTCATGGTGCGAGCCGGGTCCGCCGTCGACCACGTGCTGGCGGAACTGCTGCCGCTTCTCGACCCCGACGACGTCGTCATCGACGCGGGGAACTCCGACTACCGCGACACCGAGCGGCGTCAAACACACCTGGCCCGCCGGCGGATCCGGTTCGTGGGTGCCGGGGTCTCCGGTGGGGAAGAAGGCGCCCGCCACGGCCCGTCGATCATGCCCGGCGGCGACATCGCTGCCTGGGAACGTGTGGCCCCCGTGCTCACGTCGATCGCCGCGATCGCCGGGGCCGATGACCAGCCCTGTTGCAGCTGGATCGGCCCGGGCGGGTCCGGCCACTTCGTCAAGATGGTCCACAACGGCATCGAGTACGGCGACATGCAGGTGCTCGCCGAGGCGTACGCGTTGATGAGCGACGCGGACCGTTCAGCCGCTGAACAGGCCGACCTGTTCTCCGAGTGGAATCGAGGTCGCCTCGAGTCCTACCTGGTCGAGATCACGGCCGCGATCCTCTCGACAGCCGATGATGACGGTCAGCCTCTCGTCGACAGCATCCTCGACGCCGCCGGCCAGAAGGGCACCGGCCGGTGGACAGTCGAGGCCGCGCTGAGCCTGGGCCAGCCGATGATGCTCGTGGCCGAAGCCGTCGGCGCTCGGATGCTGTCGTCGATGGTCGACCTCCGCGGCGAGGGTGCCGCCACGCTGCCGGCCGGTCCCGTCGTCGGTGCCCCCGTGCACCCCCCGGCTGTCGAGGGGGCTGTTCACGCGGCCAAACTGATCTCCTACGCCCAGGGGTTCATGACGCTGTCGGCCGCATCGGCTGAGCACGACTGGGACCTCGACCTCGCCGCGATCGCCCGGCTCTGGCGGGGTGGCTGCATCATCCGCTCGTCGCTCCTCGATGCGATCTCCGCGGCATACGAGACGGACCCAGCGCTCGCCTGTCTCCTCTTCGACGATGTCCTCGGCGCCGGCCTCCGCGATGCCATCGACGATCTTCGGGCAGTTGTCGGCGCGGCGATCAGCCGGGGGGTCGCCGTTCCCGCCATGGCCTCGGCGCTGGCGTTCTACGACGGGCTCAGGACCGCACGCGGTCCAGCGAGCCTCATCCAAGCTCAGCGCGACTACTTCGGTGCCCACACGTACGAGCGGGTGGACCGACCCCGTGGCGAGTGGTTCCACACCGACTGGGCCGCCACCGGCGGTACCGCCACCTCGGGAAGCTACGTCGGCTGAATCGACACCCACTGGACTTCGACCAGAAGGATCTGCAATGACCACTGAACACACATTCCTGGTCGGCACGTACACCGACCTCGACGCTCTCGCTCATCAGCCGCACGCACCGGTGCCCGGCGCCGGCATCTACTCCATGCGCTTGTCCGGCGATGGCGAGCTCGAACAGCTCGGCGCCACCGAGGTACTGAACCCGGCCGTGCTGATCCCGCACCCGAACGGCAGAACGATGTACGCGATCGTCGAGACGATCCGGGAACAGGGATGGGTCGCGCGCTACGACGTCGGGCCCGACGGCTCGCTGGCGGAGGTCGACACCTGGGGTGCTTCAGGCAAGTCGACCTGCTACCTGTCGGTCGCGCCGAGCCAGGACGCTGCAGTCGTCATCAACTACTGGGACGCGGTGATCGACGTTGTCGGCATGGACGCGTCCGGGGGGCTCGGCGAGCTCACCCAGAGCTTCGTCCAGGTCCGTCGCGCCGACGGCGAGTGGCGCCAGGTCGCCAACCGTGAGGACCACTGGGGGAACCGCCAGGTGGGGCCGCACGCACACTGCGCCCACTTCTGGCGCGACTGGGTGTTCATCCCCGACCTCGGTGAGAACTCCGTCTTCCAGTACCGATGGGACGCCGGTGCCAAGACGCTCGAACGCGAGACCTGGATCGAGTTCGAGGAGGGATCGGGGCCGCGGCACATGGCGATGCACCCCACGCTCGACCTCTGCTACGTCTCGAACGAACTCTTCAACACCGTCTGCGTCGCTCGCCTCGACGATTCCGAACCCGATGTCGTCAAGGAACGCCTCGTTCCGGTGCAGTACGAGTCCACCATCGAGAACCGCGACCAGGAGAGCTACGTCTCCGAGATCAAGTTGTCGGCCGATGCTCGGTTCCTCTACGTGTCGAACCGTGGTGACAACTCGCTGGCCGTGTTCGCCGTCGCCGAGGACGGGTCGCTGAGCCGCGTGGAGGTCACACCGACCCAAGGCAAGTTCCCTCGCCACTTCGCGATCTCGCCCGACGGCCGCGTGGTCATCGTCGCCAATCAGGATTCGGGCCACATCCGCGTGTTCGACCGTGACATCGAAACCGGGCGCTTGCGCGCGACCGATGAGATCTTCGAGGTCCCGGCGCCGAACTACATCCGTTTCCTCCCGGAGGCCTGACATGCCCCGCTTCTCAGCCAACCTGGGCTTCCTGTGGCAGGAGCTCGAGCTGCCAGGTCGCATCGCGGCTGCAGCCGCCGCCGGCTTCTCCGCCGTCGAGTGCCACTTCCCCTACCAGCATCCGGCTGACGAAATCGCCGCCGTGCTCGCCGACCATGGCGTGCAGATGATCTCGATCAACACCGAGCTGGGAGCCAACGGCCAGGAGGACTTCGGTGTTGCCGCGCAGATGGGTCGCGAGGACGAAGCCCGGGCGCTGCTCGATCAGGCCATCGACTATGCGGCGGCGATCGGCGCGGCCAACGTGAACGTCGTGCCTGGCAAGACCCGGCGTCGGCCCGGTACACAGGCGGTCCTTCGCCGCAACCTCGAGTACGGGGCAGGCCGTGCGGCCGGCGTCGGTGTCACGCTGTTGCTCGAACCCCTGAGCTCGAAGATGGTGCCCGATGCGCACCTCAGTCTTGTCGAACACGCCACCGAGGCGATCGCCGACGTGGGGGCCGACAACGTGAAAGTGCTCTTCGACTTCTTCCACGTCCAGTCGATGCAGGGAAACATCGCCGAACGTCTCGAGGATCACCTCGGCGAGGTCGGCCACATCCAGATTGCTGCGGTGCCGGATCGGGGCGCCCCAGACCACGGTGAGCTCCACTACCCGTGGCTGTTCTCCGAACTCGACCGCCTCGGCTACGACGGCTGGGTCGGGGCCGAGTACCACCCCACCGGCAGCACCGAGGCGAGCCTCGACTGGTTCCAGCCGTACCGGTCCGATGTAGGGAGCTCATCATGAGACGAGTGGCAGTGGTGACTGGCGGCGGGCGCGGCATCGGACGCGCAGTCGCGATCCGGCTCGCGAGCGACGGCTGGTCGATCGTGGCTGCGGGTCGATCCCCCGAACCGCTCGAGGAGACGGCAGCCGAGATCGGCTCCGACGCCCTTGCGGTCCAGACCGACGTCAGTGTTGCCGAGGACGTGGATGCGCTGTTCGAGCGGGCTGTCGAGGTCTTCGGTCGTGTGGACCTGCTCTTCAACAACGCCGGGATCGCCGCACCGGCCGTGCCGGTGGATGACCTGGCCGTCGAGGCCTGGGACGACGTCGTCGCCGTCAATCTCCGCGGCTCCTTCTTGTGCGCCCGAGCGGCGTTCGGTGTGATGCGTGCGCAGGAGCCCTCCGGGGGCCGCATCATCAACAACGGCTCGGTGTCAGCGACGACGCCGCGGCCGTTCTCGGCCCCATACACCGCGACGAAGCATGCGGTGACCGGCCTGACCAAGTCCCTCGCGTTGGATGGTCGTGCGTTCGGGATCACATGCGGGCAGATCGACCTGGGCAACATCTCGTCCGACATGGGCGACCAGATGGCCGCCGGGGTGCTCCAGCCGAACGGCTCCACCATGGCAGAGCCGACCATTCCCGTCGACCCGGTCGCCGAAGCCGTTGCGTACATGGCGGGACTCCCGGCCGACGCCAATGTGCTCTCGATGACGGTCATGGCGGCCGGGATGCCCTTCGTCGGTCGTGGCTGACGTCGAGCGGATCGCCGCATCGCTGGGCCTGGGCGTCTGGGACGTGGACGCCGGTGTGGTCACCGCGGTCGACGGAACGGCCGACTGGCTTGCGCCGGGCTCCGTCGCCATTGGCGGGGGGCCGTCACTCTCGTCCGATGACGCTCAGCTGATCGCTGCCCATCTCGTGCGAGCCGCCTCCGACTCCGGTGGTGTCGCTGTTGCGGTGCTGGACGCGACCGGGAGCCTCGTGGCGCAGCGAGCCACGCCGGAGGGCTCCCCTCTGGCAGCCATCGACGAAGCGCACCGGGTGTTCGCTCGGCTGCCCTTCATTGGCGAACCTGCGGCAGCCGATGCCGCCGTGCGGGTCCTCGTCACTGGTGGCCAGGTGGCGGGGGTCGTCGCGGTCGTGGCCGATGGCGGCTGGGCCACGGTCATCGCCGCCCGACGGCTCTGAGTCAGGCCATTGCCCGAATGGCGCCGAGGAGGACCGACGCGCCCTTCTCGGCCTGTTCCGGCGAGATGTTCTCGGCCTCGTTGTGGCTGACGCCGTCGTCGCACGGCACGAAGATCATCGAGGTGGGGCTGTGCCCGGCCACGTAGCAGGCGTCGTGGCCTGCGCCCGAGACCATGTGCTGGTGCGACAACCCCAGCGCGTCCGCCGCCTGCTCGACGGCGGCGACGCAGCCGTCGTCGAACTTCACCGGGGGCGAGTCGGCATCGATCTGGATCGACGAGGTGACCCCGTGCCGGGTGCACGCCTCGTCGACCATCGTGCGCATCGCTTCCTCCATCGACCGCAGGACGTCGCCGTCGGGGTTCCGCATGTCCAGGGAGAACGTGATGGTCTCGGGGATCGTGTTGGGCGAGATCGGCATGCTCCGGAACTGCGCGAACGTCGCCCGGGACCACGGCGCATGCTCGGCCGCCATCGCGTAGACGCCGGCGACGATGTCGCCCAGCGCGCGGGCCGGATCGTGGCGCATGTCCATCGGTGTGGGCCCCGCATGGGCGGGCACACCACCGAGCTCGACCGTGTACCAGCGGTAGCCCTGCACGCCGGTCACGACACCGATCTCGAGGTCGGCACCCTCGAGGATCGGGCCCTGCTCGATGTGGAGTTCGAAGGCTGCGGTGAGCGGTCGGGGTCGAGCCGGTAGGTCGCCGTCCCAACCGAGCCGCTGGAGCTCCTCTTCCACACTCTTGCCGTCGAAGTCCTGGGTCTTGAGCGCATGAGCGAGGGGAAGCGCGCCCGCCCAGACGGCCGAGCCCATCATCGACGGCGGGAACCGCGAGCCCTCCTCGTTGGTCCAGACCGCGAGCTGGATCGGAGCTTCGGTGACGATGTCGTGGTCGTTCAGGGTCTCGATGACCTCGAGCCCGCCGAGCACGCCGTAGACGCCGTCGAAGCGCCCGCCCGTGGGTTGGGTGTCGAGGTGGGAGCCGGTCAGGACCGGCGGCTTGTCGGGGTCGGTGCCGGCGCGCGTGGCGAAGAGGTTGCCGATCTCGTCGCACTCGAAGGTGCAGCCGGCATCGGCCGCCCACGACATGAACAGGTCGCGGCCGGCCTTGTCCTCGTCGGAGATCGCCTGACGGTTGTTGCCGCCCGCGACCCCAGGTCCCACCTCGGCCATCGCCATCAGCCGGGACCACAACCGCTCGCCGTTCACTCGCTGCGCTGTCATGGCCGAATCGTACCGGTCGCCTCTGTGACGGTCCGTCGACAACGGCGCCGGCGGCGAGGTCAGCGGCGGTGCTCAGGGCTGTGGAAGTCGGTGTGGCAGCCGGCCTTCCACACGTCGGGTTGGTTGCCGTGGGCAGGGATGCCGCCGGCGTCCTTCAACATCCGGGCCAGGTGCAGGCAGTTCCAGACCAGGAACGTGGTGTTGCGGTTGGTGAAGTCGTTCTCGGGCCCACCCGACCCTTCGTCCATGTAGGACGGGCCCGGGCCGGCCTCACCCATCCACCCGGCGTCGGCCTGCGGCGGCACCGTGTAGCCGATGTGTGACAGCGAGAACAGCATGTTCATCGCGCAATGCTTCACGCCGTCCTCGTTGCCCGTGATCAACGCCGCGCCGACCTTGCCGTAGTCGCGGTACTGGCCCTTGTCGTTGAGGTCATGGGTGTAGCCGTACATGCGCTCGAGCACCCGATTGCAGACCGAGCTCTTCTCGCCGAGCCAGACCGATGTGCCCAGGATCAAGATGTCGCAGGCGTCGATCTTCGCCTGGATCTCGGGCCAGTCATCACGCTCATAGCCGTCACGGCCCGCGTAGTCGTGCTTGAGCCCGGCCGGGATCTCGTAGTCCACCGGCCGCAGATACTCCACCTCGACCCCGTTGGCCTCGAAGATGCCCCGCGCCACGTTCATCAAGCCCTCGGTGTGGGACAGGTTCGGCGACCGCGTCAGCGTGCAGTTCAGCATCAGCACCCTGAGATCGTCGTAGGTCGCCGGGGCCGCTGGGCCCTTCTGCGTTTCGGTCATCGACTGCAGCTGCTCGGTCATCGGTGCGTCTCCTGTGGCGGTGGTCGATCGCGACGGACCCGCATCGTAGGGTGCCGCCGATCCCTGTTCCGGCGCGGCGGCGAGCCAGGGTCCGAGCGGCGGTCATTGCCACCGAGGAGGTCCGGGTCTCACGTTGGGGCCAGCGGCGACACCCTCGCCCCCCTCCTCCGCCGGGCCCCGGGCCGGGCTCACGACCCGCTGGGCCGCTGGCGCGGTCCCGCTCCTCGATGATCAGCCGTAGGTCGGCGGTGACCGGCCGGTCGAGACGCTCCGAGAGTCGGTCGGCGAGCGAGCTCGCGGTCGGCGCACCTGCCGAGGGGCCGACGATCGTTGCGGTGATCACCTCGCCGTCGAGGTTGACCCGAACGAGCGAGTGCGCGGGGTGGTCGTCGAGCCACTCCTCGACGGTGTCCTCGGTGGTCGAGCGGTCGAAGAGGTCCTCGGCGATCTGGGCACCGTTCAGGAACAGGGCTCCGATCACCAGAGCCCCGACGCCGCCCACGGCGGCCACCGCCGTGCGAACGCGGCGTTGGTTCTCGGTCACCCGGGCCAGTGGGGTCACGCCGGTGGCGATGAAGGTCAGCCCGCCCATGATGAGGATGGCCAGCATGTTGGTGGCGAACAGCAGCAGGGAGCCATTGCCGGCGTTCCAGTCGCCCTGGGAGTAGGCGATGCCGACCACGCTGAGCGGGGGCACCAGGGAGATGGCGATGGCCACGCCGGGCAACGAGTCGGAGACGTCTGGCCGGGACAGGCCGTACGCGCCGGCGGCGCCCGCGGCCAGCGCGGTGATCAGGTCGAGGATGGTCGGCGACGAGCGGGCGATCACCTGGGAGTTGCTCGCGGTGTCGATGACCCCGGGCGAGACCAGGCCCAAGACCGCGCCGACCGCGATGGCCAACAGGATCCCGGCCGCGGCGATCAGTGCGCTCTGGCCGAGCCGGCGCGGCCAGCCCATCACCAGCGAGATGGCCATGCCCATGAGGGGCGTCATCAGGGGTGCGATCAACATCGCGCCGATGACGACGGCGGTCGAGTCGGTGATGACCCCCATGGAGGCGATCACGGCGGCGAAGGTCATCAGGGTGAAGAACCGGACCGCGCGGCGGGCCGCGGCCGGCCCTTCGTACAGGAGCTTGCTGTAGAGCGCCTGGCGGTCGTCGACGGACTTGTGGCGTTCGGCCAGCCACGCTGCCACCAACTGCAGCGACGCCGCGTAGTTCGTGGTGCCGCTCGTGCGCGCATCCAGGGAGGCGACGATCACCAGCAGGGAAAGGCCGATCCAGCCCAGCGCCGCGATGGTCGTGACGGCAGCGAAGACCTCGGCGGGGAAGCTCAGCAGGAGCGCCGCGATCCCGAGGAGGGCGAGGGAGCGCGAGACGATCCAGGCAGTCGAGTCGCCGTCGATCTTCGGGCGATGATCGGTGCGCAGTCGGGCGAGGTCTCGCAAGGCCACGATGCCGATGCCGATCGCCACCAGACGCGCCAATGCCACCTCGGACTGGTTGGGCGACAGCAGGAGGGCGCCGGCCGCAGCCAGGCCCACCAGCCCCGATGCCAGGTCGATCAGGCGGCGCGGTCGTTGTCGCAGCGACGCCCACAGGCCCGTGACCGCGAGGGCGAGGATCGCGAGGCCGATGAGCCTGGCGAGCACCCGGTCGGTCCGCCCTGGCCAGGCGAGGACCATTGATGCCGCGGCGATGCCTGCCACCGCCCGGACCACGACCGGACTTCGGAGCAACCGAGCGTCCACCAGCGAGAGATCGAAGCGGACGCGTTCGTCCACGTCCTCCAGCTCGGTGTTGTCGGTCAGCGCGTCTGGATGGTTCACGATCGTCTCGTTCGGTTCGTCGGGCGGCATGCCCAGACTCGCGCTGATTCGGCACCGACGGGGATGGCTCTGACACCGGCCGTGCTGGTCGACGAATCGGTGGCCTCGGAGCCCCTCCTGCCGCTGCGTGCAGAAGAGGCTCCGGGACCGCCGCTCGGGTCAGGTGCTGGCGGGGACGGGTGCGTGCCGGGATTCGGGCATGAGGGCGACCACCAGGGTGACGTCGGTGGCCTGGCTCATCACGTGGTCCAGGGTGTGGCCGAGGAAGAGCTCGTCGGTCTGGGTGCGGCTGGTCCCCGAGACCACGATCAGGTCGGCGTCGAGCTCGTCGGCGGTCTGCACGATGCGTTCGGCCGGCCGGTCGCCGTGTTCGACCAGCGGGGTGAAGCTGGCGCCGGCGGTGGTCGCCAGCGCCGCCGCCTCGTCGAGGATGCCTCGTGTGGCCGCGGTGTGTGGCGCCCGGTCGCTCAGGAACAACTCCAGCGGCGTGGACGGTTCTGGTGCGACGTGAAGGTGATGGAGGCGGGTGCCGATGCCGGCGGACAGGTACGCGCCGATCTCCTGCGCCGGCCGCGAGCTGCTGGCGCCGTTGACCGGGATGATGGCTCGGCTGAACGCCCACGGGAGCTGGCGGGCCGAGCCGGCCGGCGGTCGGACGAGCACGACGGGGACCGTGCTCTCGCGCAGCACCGCGTCGGTGATCGGCGACGGGGACCCGGCACGAGTCCCCATGAGGATCGCGTCGTACCCGAGCCGGGCTTCGTCGAGGATCGCTCGGGCGACGTCGTCGCCCTCGACCATCCGGTAGTCCACGTCGTGATCAGCCAGGACGTTGCCGAACGCTGTCTCCTCGCTGCCCAGGCCCGTTCCGACCGACAGGATCGTGATCTGGGCGGAGCGGGGCCAGGCCAGCGCCGTGATCTGGGCCGCGACGAGCGACGACGAGCCACCACGGGTGGGGATGAGCACTCGACCGGCGGTCACCAGCGAGTTGCTGGCGAGTTGGGCCTCGAGGTCGAGACGCTTGCGTTCCTCGGGCGTCCCGCTCCAGTTGCGGAGCACGCTCCGCAGCATCGGCGGCGCAGCCATCGAGGTCGCCATCGCCATGAGGACGATGACGGTGTAGGAGCGGTCGTTGAGCACGCCCAGTGACAGGCCGACGGTGGCGATGACGATCTCCAGTGCACCTCGAGCGTTGAGGCCGATACCGAGCGCGGCGCCCTCGCGCATCGGCAGGAGCGACAGTCGGGCGCCGAGCACCGAGCCCAGGAACTTCGATGCCGACGCCGCAGCCAGGACGATGCCGGCCCAGAGGAGGGTCTCGGTGTCGCCGAGCAACCCGAGGTCGACCCGCAGCCCGGCCGTCGCGAAGAAGACCGGGGCGAAGATGGCTGCGGTCATGGTCTCGACCGGGCGGATGAGATCGTGGTCGGCGAAACGCGACCGGGCCAGGATGACACCGGCGACGAAGGCTCCCAGGACGGCCTCGACGTGCAGCCACTGGGTGATCACGCCGAACGTCAGCGCGGTGATGAGCACCACCGACAGACCCGCCAGCGGATCGTTGCCGTTCGCCCGCACGCGTCGCAGCGCCCCGTCCACGGCCCGCTGGCCGATCGTGAAGGCGGCGATGAAGAAGACGGTCACCCCGATGACGGTGAAGGCCAGCTTGTCCAGCTTGACGCCGCCGGCCTGAGCAAGGCCGGCGATGAAGCCCAGCCCGATCCAGCCGATCACGTCGTTGGCCATGCCGGCGGCGAGGGTGAGCTGGCCGAAGTTGCGGCGCATCAACCCCATCTCGGACAGGATCTTGGCGATCACCGGCAACGACGAGATCGACAGCGCCGCGGCGAAGAACAGGGCGAAGATGTAGCGCTCGGTCTCCACTCCCACGAACGACAGCGGGATGAACCAGCCGACCGCGAACCCCGCGGCGGCAGGCACGACCAGCGAGCCGGTGGAGACCAGCGCCGAGGCGCGCCCGAGCCGCCGGATGAGTCCGAGGTCGGTCTCGAAGCCGGTGCTGACCAGCAGAAGCAGGACCCCGAGCCAGCCCACGGTGAAGAGCATGGCGGTCTGCGCATCGTCGGCGGGGAAGAGCCAGTCGGTGACGTCGGGCGCCACCTTCCCGAGCAGTGAGGGTCCCAGGAGCAGGCCGGCAGCCAGCTCACCGACCACCGCCGGCTGGCCGATCCGCTGTGCCAGTGCACCCAGCACGCGTGCGGACGCCACGATGACGAGCAGCGCGACCCAGAAGACCAGGAGTTGATGTTCGGTGGGTGGGTTGAGCGACATCGTGGCTCCCTTCCGGGACACACCTCAACGGCGAGTCACGTGGGTCTGAAGACCATATTGGCCGCGGCGGGTCGGACAACCCGGGTCGTGCGGCTGCCGATGCTCAGCGGTTCGAAAGGCGGACCGGCGTCTCTGCATAGGTCCAATCCGGCAGCTTCAACAGCGCCGTCGGATCGAGGATCGCCTCGCCGTCGACGATGTCCAGCAGCTTCGGCAACGGGGTCGCGAGGTCACCGTGGGCTCCCGAGAGACGTGCGGGGAGGTCGCCGGGGTACGCCTGGAGGAGGCTGGTGACCAGTCGCTGCTCCTGGGTCGGGAGGTAGCAGCGGCTGCCGTCCGTCACGGTCAGGAGCCGCCGTTCGATGGCTTCGAGGTCCTCGTCGAGGCCGGTCCCCGAGACGATCTCCTCCAGCGCCGTGGTGATCGCCTGGGTGCCGGTCTTGCACGGGTTGCACTGGCCACACGACTCGACATGGAGAAACCGCGACACCTGGTAGGCCACGTCCACCAGGTTGCGTGTGTCGTCGTAGACGATGAACCCCGCCGAGCCCAGCCCCGATCCCGCGGCGGCCAACGCCTCGTAGGTCATCGGTCGGTGGAGGTGGTCGGGCAGGAGCACGGGGTTCGAGACTCCCGACAGCACACCCTTGATCTGCCGGCCCGGGAGGACGCCGCCGGCAAGCTCCTCGATCACCTGCCCGAGTGGCTGGCCCAGCTCGATCTCCGCCACGACCGCTCGTTGCACGTCACCGGTGATGGTCACGATGGTGGGCCCGGGCGAGTCTTCGGTGCCCATCGACCGGTACCAATCCGCGCCGTGGCGGCACACGAGCGCGGCGTGGGCACAGGTCTCGGCGTTGTTGACCAGGGCCGGGTTGTCGCTGTGTACGAGCGGGCCGGAGGGCGACTCGTCGGATCCTGCGGACCATCCGAGGTGGGGCAGGGTGGTGAACAGGCCGTAGAGGTAGGGCGGGAGGTGTCGGGGGAGGGGTTCCTCGCCCTCCACCACCTCGAGCAGTGCCGTCTCCTCGCCGTACAGGTAGTGGTCCGGGCCTTCGACGAGCTCGATGTGGACCTCGTCGACCAGACCTGCGTCTGCGAATTCGGCGACTGCGCTCCGGATCCGTACCAGCTCACGCTCGTACTTCGCCTTGGTGGCGATGACCAGCCGGGTCGCGCCGATGCAGTGGGCGGCGATGAGTGCACCCTCGACGACCGCGTACGGGTTGGCGCGCAACAGGGCGCGGTCCTTGAACGTCCCGGGTTCGCCCTCGGCGGCGTTGACGACCACGAACGCTCGGTCCGACTCGCTGGTCGAGTGGGCGACGCTGCGCCACTTGCGTCCGGTCGGGAATCCCGCCCCACCGCGCCCTCGGACGCCTGCGGCATCGATCAGGTCGATCGTCTCGTCCGGTGCCATGGCGCGGGCGGTGGTGAGGCCTGTCAACCCTCCCGCCGCCCGATAGGTCGCCAGATCGGCGATCGGGGTCGAGGAGAGTGCGTGTTCGGTGCGTCGGATCACGGCGCAGCCCGGCCCACGCGGCAGACCACAGCGACGGCGGTCATCGGAGGTTCCTTTCGGGGGGGGGCGGCGTCATGGGACGCCACCGTCATCCTATGAACCCGCCGGACAGGGCCAATTCGGTCGTCGAGGTGCTGGGTCGCATGGCGAGTCGCAACCCGCACGCACCCTGGTTCAATGAACCGATGACCCAACAGAAGCCCGGCGCCGGCAGCGCCGTCGGACCCCACCCAGCTCCTCTTCCGGTCACTCAACCGGGTCGTCCGTCCGCTGGTGAAGGCGGGTGTGGGCTCGCCGCTTCCGGTCGGGCTCGGCGCGGTGGTGCTCGAGGCCACGGGCCGGGTCACCGGCGTCACCCGCGAGGTGCCGTTGCTCGGCTTGCGGCTCGGAGACAGGGTGCTCGTCTCCACCGTCCGCGAGCGCTCACAGTGGCTGCGCAACGTCGAGGCCGACGGTGACACTGCGGTCTGGTTCTGCGGCCACCGGCATGCGACCGACGGGGTGGTCCGGCGCGGCCCGGTGAACGTGGTCGTGCTGCGATCGCGGCCCGGCGACCCGCGGGCGGACGATCAGACGTGACCGTCTCGCCTGTGCAGTCACCTGGCGGTGACTGCACAGGCGATCGGTGTCAGCGAAGCGAGCCGGTGTCGGTGTAGGGCCGCAGCGTCAGGTCGCAGAGCGTGGCGCGATGGTCGCTGTTGAGACCTTCGCCGACTCGACGGAGGTGCGTGAAGGCACGGCGCATCCGCGCCGGGGCCGGCGCCGAAGCGGTCCGGAAGGCGCGGGGGGAGCGCCGGAGGGGGGCGGTGATCGTGGTCATGCCATGAGTGTCGGCTTCCGGCGCCCGTGACACAAGCTACGAATATCAACTCTTATCGTGACATGATGTCATCATGCTCCGGATCGACATCGAGTCCATGCGCGCCTTCGTCGCGGTCACGGATTTTGGCGGTATCAGCAGGGCCGCCGAGCAGTTGGATCTCACGCCGTCGGCCGTGAGTTGGAAGATCAAGCGGCTCGAGGCACGGGTCGGCAAACCCCTGTTGATTCGTGACGGCCATGCCCTTCGACCCACCCACGAGGGCCGGATCGTGCTCGAGGACGCACCCGAGATCATCCAGGCCCACGACCGGATGGTGTCGCGGCTCGCGTACCCCGAGTTCACGGGCCTCATCAAGGTCGGCTCGAACGAGGAGGTGGGTGCCGACCGCATCGCAGCCATCCTCGGACGATTCCAGCAGACGTTCCCGGGCTCGCGCGTGCAGTTCGAGGTCAACCAGAGCCGTCTGCTCCGACCGTTGATCGAAGGCGGCCGCATCGACGTCGCGGTGATCCAGGTCGTGGAGGCCGAAGTTCGCCCGGGTGATCGGATCCTGTGGGAGGACCGCCTGGTGTGGGCGACGCATCAGGATCTGCCCTTCGACGAGGACGTGGTGCCGCTCATCACCTACGGCGAGAACGGCTTCTACCGGCCCGTGCTCGAGCCGATTCTCGAACGGAATCGCATTCAATATCGCTACGCGGTGACGTCCCCTTCGTCGGCAGGGGTGCAGGCGGCCGTGGCCGCCGGGCTCGGCGTGGCGGTGCTGGCCGAGCGCCTGCTGACCGACGACGTCGTCGAGTGGGAGCGAGGCGCCGCGCTCGGCCCGCTGCCCGCGGCGTACCACGTCGTGCGGTCCGTGCCGGGAGACATGGCGGACGCGACCGAGGTGCTCGTCGAGACGATCGCCTCTGAGCTCACCGACCGGCCGGTGTCCGACGCCTGAGCGGAGCCACGGCACCGACCCGGGCCGCAGCGCTACGGTGCCGTCATGGAGCTGACAGCCGACGACCGTTTGGACATCCTCGAGTTGCCGGGGCGCTACGCCGAGGCCCTCGACACCCTGCACCCGGACCAGCTCAGCGACGTGTTCACCGACGACGCGGTCTGGGAGGTCGAAGGCCGGTTCAAGCTCACCGGCCTGGCCGAGATCATGGAGTTCATGGGTCGGCCCGACGTCCACCCCGGCGCCCACATCATGGCCAACCCGTTCATCTCGGGTGTCGACGGATCCGGCGCGGACGCGGTGGTGCATCTGAAGACGCGGGGCATCTACCCGGTCGGTCCGTCCGACTCGAAGGCACCCACGGGCGTGTTCTACGGCCGCTACGAGGACGAGGTCGTCCGCACCGACGGCGGGTGGCGGATCCGCCTGCGCCAGTACCGCTACGGCGGCGCCTGACCCAGGCTGTCTCAGAGGCGGTCGCCGCCGTGGCCCCGGATGCTCGTCCGTCCTAGCGCGGCTGGAGGGCGATGATCTGACCTCGCTCGTGGTCGGTCACGAGCAGACGAGCGCCGTCAGGCGTCAGGTGCTGCGGCCGTCCGACGTCATCGGTCAGCAGGGTCACGCCGACCGGAGCGCCCGCCGGGTCGGTCGGGATGGCGACGATCCGACGCTGCACCCACAGCGCCACGATCAGCTGCTCGGGATCCCACGGTGCGACCGCCAGACCGGTCGGCGTGGCGCCCGGCTCGAACACGGCGTGGGACGCCGGTACGTCGGCACAGGTTGCCTCGGTCGCGCCGCGCTCGGCGACTGGTCGATTGTCACCGACGCAGTCCGGCCAGCCGTGGTCCGCGCCACGAGCGACCGCAACCACCTCGTCCACTGCCGGTTGTCCGTCGTGGCGGCCGTCGGCGAGCTCGGTGGTCCAGATCGTGCCGTCGCTCTCGATGGCCTGGACGTACGCGTGCTTGAACCCGTGCCCCAACGGTGTGACCGAACCGGCGGCATCGACGGCCCACAACGCGCCCGAGGTGGTGACCGGATCGCCGCCGGGACCCGTCGGAGTCCGAGACGAGCCCGAGGTGTTGAACAGCAGCCGGTCGCCGTCGACCGTCAGCGCCCCCTGGGACCTGCCGTTGTGCGCCATCTCGTCGAACACCACGATCCGCTCTGACCCGTCCAGCGGTCCCCGGCTGAGTCGGCGTCGCTCCATCACCCAGAGCTCGCCGGCGAAGACGGCGACGCCGGTGGGCTTGTCGAGGCCATCGAGGAGCACGGCGGGCTCGGCGTCGAGGTCGTCCGGATCGAGGCGGAGCACCTGGCCCGAGCCCTCGTTCTCGTCGCCTGCGAGCTGCGCGACGTACCACCGGCCGTCGTCGCCGATGCTCAATTGGGTCGGTCCGTCCAGCCCCGACACCAGCACCTCGACCCTCACGCGATCGACCCGCGTCGAACCGGTCGGCGTGTCCGACTCGCTGCCGCACGAGGCGACGAGGATCCCGACCACGATCCCGGCGAGCAACCGCCGCGTCGGACTGAGCGAGTGACCCACGCCCGGAGGGTAGGGCATCGGTTCTGGTCGACCGCGGTCAGTCCCAGGCGACCTGGAGGCGGGTGGGCCCACGGAACGTGATGTTCGGGAAGTAGCCGTAGTCCTGGTCCTCGACCAGACGCAGGCTCGGGATCCGCTCGGCCAGGGCCTCGATGACGAGCTGGGTCTCGACCTTCGCGAAGCGGGCACCCAGGCAATAGTGCACGCCCTTGCCGAACGAGATGTGCCGGTTGGCGTTCGGGCGATGGATGTCGAAGGTGTCGGGATCGTCCCACAGGTCGCCCTGGCGGTTGGCCGAGGCGAAGTTCAGGAAGATCGAGGTGCCGGCGGGAACCTCGTACGGCCCGACGGTGGTGTCGGTCGTGGTGAGGCGTCGCCACGAGATCTGGCTCGAGTCGTAGCGCAGCACCTCCTCGATCGCGTTGGGGATCAGCGCAGGGTCGGCGCAGATCTCGGCCCAGACGTCTCGGCGGGGGAGCAGGCACCGCAGCGTGTTGCAGATCAGCGCGGTGACCGCCTCGTGGCCCGCGAACGACAGGCCGTACACGATCGACTCGACCTCTCGGTAGCTCATGTCGTCGGGGTTGGCCTCGTGGGCGTCGATGAGCTCGGACGCGAAGTCGTCGCCGCGGTGGTCCCGTTTGGAGGCCGTGAAGTCCCGGCAGTACCGCCAGTAGGCGAGCATCTGCTCGGCGATCTCGGCCTGTTCGGTGGGCGTCGGCTGCCCCCACGAGAACGCCTTGCGGTCACCGCACCAGTGCTTGAGCATCTCGTCGTCGGCCTCGGGGAAACCGATGAACCGGAAGACGGTCTCGCCCGGCAGCGGGAACGCGAAGGCCTCGACGAACTCGGTTGGTGAGGCGCCGGCCAACATGTCGTCGATCAGCTCGTGGCTCCGACGACGGATGTAGGGCTCGAGGGTCTTGATGCGCTTGTTGGAGAATCCGGCCCGGGTGTACACGCGGATATGGCCGTGCTCCGGCTCGGGTCGGTTCGACATGACCGCCACCGGGTCGAAGTCGTCGGCCGCCAGCACCGCCTGGGCTTCCGGGGCGAGGGGAAAGACCGGGTCCTGCACGTTCACCGACGCGAAGGTCTCGTGGTCGGTGAAGATGCGCTCGATCTCGGCCATCTCGGTGACGACGAGGTAGCCGAGCGACTCCGCGTAGAAGATCCCGTACTCGTCCCGCAGCGCGTTGGCGATGGCATAGGGCTCGGCCAGGTAGTCCTCGTTCAGCGGACTCCAGGTCGCGTGCACCGGGCACCCCGTGGGCGCTGGGGGCGCGGCATTGCGCTCCTGGTGATAGCTGCGCTTCCCGGTGTCCGGAGCCTCAACGGACGTGGCGGTCGCACGTTCCGAGTCTGCCCCGTCCACTTCGCGCATCACTGTCCTCCAGACGGACGTTCAAGGCCGCTGCTGGCTCTGCGTCCCACGATCGATCCTGGACCGAAGGTCACCGCTCGGCGCCTGTCCACGCGCTGACCCTCCGGACGGGCATGCCCTCGGTCGGACCCCATCTTGGCCCGGTTCGGAGGCGAGCGCAGGCCGTCCGTCGATCTGGCCGATCTTCAGGCTTCGCTCAGGTCCGATTCAGCCGCGTCTTCGAGGAGGCTGCCACACTCGACGCATGCAGGAGACACGGGAGCGCTCCCGTCCGCTGATCCTGGTCGTCGAGGACGACCAGGGGGTCCGCGAGTCACTGAGCATGGTGCTCGAGTACCAGGACTACGACGTCGTCCAGGCCGTCACCGGCGAGGATGGGCTGCGCATCGCCGAACGCGACCAGCCGGACCTGGTCGTGCTCGACGTGAACCTCCCGGGTGTCGACGGCATGGAAGTGTGTCGGCTCCTCCGGAAGCGCCGCTTCGCCTACTCGATCCTGATGCTCACCGCCCGTCACGAGGTCGGTGACCGCGTCGTCGGTCTCGACGCCGGCGCCGACGACTACCTGCCGAAACCCTTCGCGCTGGACGAGCTGCTGGCCCGCGTTCGATCGCTGCTGCGCCGATCGGGACGTGGATCCGACGCGAGCCCGCTCATCGAACTCGGCGACCTGGTGCTCGACCCGGCGGCTCGGTCGACGGCGCGAGGTGGACAGCGGATCGAGCTGACCAAGATCGAGTTCGACCTGCTCGCCCTCCTGGTGGGCAACGCCGAGACCGTCCTGCCCCGAGATCTGATCCAGGAGCGGATCTGGGGCCACGACGACGACCTGGGCTCGAACTCGCTGGAGGTCTTCATCTCGTCGCTCCGACGAAAGACCGAGCACCACGGGGGCGATCGGCTGATCCACACCGTGCGCGGCGTCGGGTACGTGGCCCGTTTGCCATGAGCCTGGGTCGGCGGTTGGCGCTGGTGCTCGGCGGTCTCGTCGCGGTCGTCGTGGTGGTGTCCGCGGTCCTCAGCGCCGTCCTCGCTCGGGCCAGCCTCGAAGGGTCGGTCGACGACCTCTTGGAGAGCCAAGCGGACGGGTTGGCCGGCCGCGTCGCCGAAGCGATCATCAGCACCGGCGTGTTGACACCCCCGCCGGCCGCGACCCAGGCATCGCCGCTCAACGCGTCGGCGACCCGGTTGCAGATCCTCACCGACGAGCTCGATGTCGTCTTCGAGTCGGCGCCGATTCCCATCGACGAGGCGGTGATCGCGGGTGCCGCGGCCGGTGGAGACGTGTTCCACACCGCGGACCTCGACGGCACGCCGTTCCGGGTGCTGACCCGAACGCTGCCCGATGGCTCGGTCACCCAGTACGCCACGACCGTCGAGTCGTTGGAGGACGGCCTCGGCGACCTCCAACAAGGGTTGGTGATCGTGGGGCTGACCGGCGTGGCTCTGGCGGGCCTCATCGGATGGGCGATCGCCCGCCGGTTCACTCGACCCATCGTCGACGTCACCGAGGCGGCCAGTCGGCTCGTGCACGACCAGTTGTTGCCCAACCGGATCGAGACCGATCGCACCGACGAGGTCGGACAGCTGGCCGGCACGTTCAACGAGCTGGTCGATGCCTTGCGGCTCAGCCGGGAACAGCAGGATCGGCTGGTCGCCGACGCATCCCACGAACTGCGGACGCCGTTGACCAGCCTGCGGATGAAGATCGACTTCCTCGCCGCCGAGAGCGACATGCCCGCGGCGCAGCGGGAGTCCGTCGTGGCGGGCGCCGCCGTGGAGCTCGAGTCGCTCACCGCGCTGGTCGCCGAGTTGGTCGAGCTGGCCTCGAGCGGTGCCGTCGACGAGGCATCCCAGCTGTTGGCGCTGGGCGACCTGGTCCAGGACGTCGCGGCGCGGACCCGCCTGACCACCCACCGGACGATCACCGTGACCACCGACTCCACACAGATCGAGGCCAGGCCGGCGATGGTTCGGCGGGCGATATCCAACCTGGTCGACAACGCACACAAGTACAGCCCCGTCGACGCGGAGGTCGAGGTCCGTCAGGTCGCGGGATGCATCGAGGTGCGTGACCACGGCCCGGGCATGTCCGAGGTGGTCCGTGGCCGTGCCTTCGACCGCTTCTACCGGGCGCCGGACGCGCAGACCTCGCCCGGGAGCGGGATCGGACTGGCGATCGTCAAGCAGGTCGCCGACCTCCACGACGGGGAGGTCTGGATCCACGACGCCGATGGTGGCGGCAGCGTTGTCGGGTTCTCGGTCGGACCCCGCCCCTGATCTCGGTCTCCCCGAGCAGTCTGCCTCGCTCCACCCCGCCCCTGGACCGGTTCTCACCTGACTTTCAGGTGGCGCTCAGGGCGATCTCACGGTGGCCCCGCACGCTCGTCGGTATTCCCCATCACCGGCGAAAGGGCCACCGATGACCACCGACACCACCCCGCCCCCCACCACGCGTGCGCTCTTGCCGCCGCTGCTGCTCGCCGTTGCCCTGATCGCCGCCGCCTGCGGAGGATCCGACGACGAGGCCGACGCCGGGGTCGCTTCGCTGGACACCGCCACCGCAGAGGTCGTGGCCGACCCCGAGCTGGCGATCGGTGACGACGAGACAACGGTGGACGGCGCGGCCGAGCCGGTCGCCGAGGTCGACGAAGTGGCCGAGGAGCGGACCGACGAGGAGGCGATGCTGGTCTTCGCACAGTGCATGCGCGACAACGGCGTCGGCGAGTTCCCCGACCCGACCACCGACGCCGACGGCAACCCGGCCTTCGACGTTCTCGGCTCCGACGTGGAGATCGGGACGGATGACTTCACCGCAGCTGCCGAGGCGTGCTCGGGCGAGCTCGACGGTGTGAACGTCGGCGGCGGCCCCGGCGCTGACCAGACCGAGATCGAGGACACGATGCTCGCCTTCACCGACTGCCTCCGCGGTGAGGGGATCGACGTCGGCGACTTCGACTTCGAACGCACCATCGCCGGCGTGCAGAGCGGCGAGGTGGACCCCAGCGCCGGTCGCAACGCCGTACTCGGCGCTGTGCTCGGGCTGGACACCGACGACCCCGTGGTCGACGAAGCCATCAACGTCTGCGAGCCGCTGCTGGACGGGCTCGGCCAGCCCGGCTCGGCCTGAGCGACGAGACGAACGGAGCGAGAACGATGACCCTCACCGAAGAACCCCAGGCACGGCCCACCGATGTGCCGACCAACGACGGTCGGGAGAACCGAGAAGCCGCCGAGCTGATCCAAGCCCTGGCGGCGGGCCGTCGGAGCCGCCGCTGGCCGATCGCACTGGTGGGCGCCGTCGTCGGCGCCGGGCTGGTGATCGCCGTCCCCGCGCTCACCGGATCCGACGACGCCGACACGGGCGCAGCCCTCGAGGTGGTCGAGCTCTCGACCGTCGCCGCGGGCACGATGGACCTGGTCTCGTGGACCGAGTACAGCGGGACACTCGGCTTCGGCGATCCGATCTCGGTCGCCGCTCCCGCTGACGGCACGGTGACCTGGGTGGCGCCTGCGGGGACCACACTCCGGCGGGGTGAGGTCATCGCCGAGATCGACGGTGAACCCATCCTGCTCTGGTACGGCGACCTGCCCGCCTGGCAGGACATGGACACCAACACCGACGTCGGCAACGACGTCCTCCAGGCCGAGGAGAACCTGACGATCCTCGGCTACGACTTCTTCACCGACCTGACGATCACCGTCGACGGCGACTGGACCTCGTACACGACCGAGGCGGTCGAGCTCCTCCAGGAGACCCTCGACATGGAGGAGACCGGCGAGCTCCCCCTCGGGACCGTGCTCTTCGTCGACGGCCCGGTGACCGTCCAGTCGACGGTGGCCGACGGTTCCTCGGTCCGTGCCGGGTCGGCGGTGGTCGAGCTGGCGCTGCTCGCGTCGTCCGACTCGGTGTTCACCATCGACGCCGGCGTCGTGGACGACCTGGCGCCGATCGGCACCCTGATCGAGGCCGACACGGTGCTCTATCGCCTCGACGGTGACGAGGTGGTCGCCTCCCCGACCTCGGACCTGGTCGGCATGACCGTGTCCGCCCACCACGTCGCCTCCGACACCGAAGTCGAGACCGGACGACCTGTGCTGAGCGGCGAGGTGACGGCGCAGCGGGTGACCGTCGACGTCGACGCCGACGCCGCGGCCGACTTCTCGCCCGGCATGGACGTGGAGATCGAGCTGGCCGACGAGACCGTCGTGGCCGGCACGGTCGAAGAGGTCGCCGCCAGTGCGACCTCCACGGTCAATGCTCAGGGTCAGGCCTCCGACCCGGTGGTTCAGGTCACCTTCACGGTGGCCGCCGACGAGGACGACCTGCTCGAAGGGCCCGTGACCGTTCGGGTCACCGACGAACGCATCGACGACGCCACCGTTGTTCCGGTTCGGTCGCTGGTGGCGCTGGCCGAGGGCGGCTACGCCGTCGAGATCGCCGATGACGCCGGTGGGTCCACGCTCGTCGGCGTCGAACTGGGGTCGTTCCAGGACGGGATGGTCGAAGTCACGAACGGTGCAGTGAGCCCCGGTCAGAACGTGGTGGTGCCGACATGAGCGCCGAGCTGACCAACGCCACCGAGGCGGGCCTGCGGACGTCGCTGTCGGCGGTCGCATCCGCGGCAGCGCTCGAGCTGGCGGGCGTCACCAAGGAGTACCCCGGCAACCCGCCGGTGCGTGCGCTGCGAGGCGTCAACCTCCGCATCGATCAGGGCGAGCTGGCTGCGATCGTCGGCCCGTCGGGTTCGGGCAAGTCGACGCTCCTGCACGTGATCGGGACGCTCGAGCGCCCGACGGAGGGCGAGGTCCGTATCGCGGGCCAGCCCACCTCGGCGCTGTCCGAGCGTCGCCTGTCCGGGGTGCGCTCCCACTCGATCGGCTTCGTCTTCCAGCAGTTCTTCCTCCTCCCCGGCATGACCGTGTTGGACAACGTGGCCACCGGCTTGCTCTACAGCGGGGTTGCCGCCGACGAGCGCATGGTGATGGCGGCCGAGGCACTCTTCCGGGTCGGCCTCTCCCACCGCCTCCACCACAGCCCCAACGAGCTGTCGGGCGGCGAGCGCCAGCGCGTCGCCATCGCCCGAGCGGTCGTGAACCAGCCGGCGATCATCCTGGCTGACGAGCCCACCGGCAACTTGGACTCGCGTTCGAGCGCGAGCATCGTCGACCTGCTCCGAGAGCTCCACGACGGCGGTGCCACGATCCTGGTCATCACCCACGATCGTGAGCTGGCCGCCGACCTCCCGAGACAGGTCCTGTTGCGAGACGGCCTCATCGAGTCCGACTCCTCGGTGGCGGAGCTCGACGAAAGGAGCGTGTCGTGATCCGTCGCAGCCGATCCCCCCACCATGCCGAGACGGAGGCGGCCGGTCCCGCCCCGTTGTCCCGGCTCCGTGCGAGCGATGTGCTCGCCGTCGGCAGCAGCGGCCTGCGGACCCGCAAGCTGCGGGCCGCGCTGTCGGCGCTCGGCATCAGCATCGGTATCGCTGCCATGGTGGCGGTGCTCGGTCTGTCCGAGTCGAGCCGGGCCGATCTCAACGCCGAGATCGAGGCGTTGGGGACGAACCTGCTCACCGTCACGCCCGGTGAGGGGTTCGGCGCCGGCGACGGCGCCCTTCCCGAGGGGTCCGCCGAGGCCGCCGCCCGGATCGGGCCGGTCGAGGAGGCCTCGGCCGTCGTCCCCGTCGAGGACGCAGTGCTCCGCAACGATGTCATGGACGCCAGTCAGACCGGCGGCTTGAGTGTCGTGGGCGCGGACGAGGATCTGCTGGAGACGCTGAACGGCTCGGTCGCCGACGGCGTCTGGCTGGACGAGGCCACTGGGGCCTATCCGAACGCCGTGCTGGGCTCGGTGTCCGCTGAGCGTCTCGGCATCGAGGACGCGGGCGCCGGGGTGCAGGTGTGGATCGGCGACGAATGGTTCACCGTCATCGGCATCCTGGACTCGTTCCCGCTGGCCGCAGATCTGGACCGCGCCGTGATCATCGGCGAGGAGGCCGCCGTCGAGATCCTCGAGGCCGAGCCCAACCCCGAGGCGATCTACATCAGGACCGACCCCGACCAGATCGACGACGTGCGGGCCGTCCTGCCCGCAACCGTCGATCCCGAGAGTCCGGAAGAGGTGTCGGTGTCACGACCCTCCGACGTGCTGGAGGCCCAGGCCGCCGCCGACTCGGCGTTCACCTCGCTGTTCCTCGGCCTCGGTGCCGTGGCCCTGCTGGTTGGCGGCATCGGCATCGCCAACGTGATGGTGATCGCGGTGATCGAGCGCCGCAACGAGATCGGTCTCCGGCGGGCGCTGGGCGCCACCCCGGCCCACATCCGCCGGCAGTTCCTCACCGAGTCGCTGGTGCTCTCGGTCCTGGGCGGGCTGGCCGGCGTCGCCATCGGCGCAGCGGTCACCGCCACCTACGCCAACATCCAGGGCTGGGCCGTGGTCCTCCCCGTCGCTGCAGCCGCCGGCGGGTTCGGGGCCGCGCTCCTGATCGGCGCGGTCGCCGGTCTGTATCCCGCCATGCGAGCGGCCCGGCTCGCCCCGACCGAGGCCCTCCGGGCCTGATTGGAGATCGAGATGAGCATCGGAACGATGAACCTCCCGGGTGCCGCCGAAGCTGGGGTGCAGACCCCGACGAAGCGCATCGACCGGCGACTGCTGGCCAAGCGCCTCATCGGTGTCGGTGTCGTCGGTGGCCTGGTCGCCGCCGGCGTCCTGTTCCTGCCTGACGCGTTCGAGGCCGACGAGGTCGCCACGGAGGCCGCCGTGCGCGGGACCGAGAGCGTCGAGGTCCGCGACCTGGCGCTCGATGTCGAGGTCGAGGGGACGGTGGCCTACGCCGACCCCGTGACGATCGTGCATCGCGCGGGTCTCGGCCAGACCGGGGTCGTGACCGCAGTGCCGGAGCTGGAGGCGACCCTCGGAGCCGGGGACGAGCTCTACCGGGTCAACGACGAGCCGGTGGTGCTGTTCATCGGTGACGAACCGCTCAACCGGACGCTGGAGGTCGGTGTCGACGACGGCACCGATGTGCAGATCCTCGAGGAGAACCTGGTGGCGCTCGGCTACGACCCCGACGAGACCATGACCGTGGACGAGACCTTCACCGACGCCACGGCGGCTGTGGTCGAGGCCTGGCAGGAGGATCTCGGCGTCGAGGTCACCGGCGAGGTCGAGCTCGGTGCGGTGACCGTCGTGCCCTCGGAGGTTCGGGTCGCCGGCATCAGCGCCGACGTCCGGACCACCGTCACCGACCGCAGCGAGGTGGTGCAGACCACCTCGGTCGACCGGGTGGTCGAGTTCACCGTGCCCGCCGAGGAGGTGGCCACGATCTCGGCCGGCGATCAGGTGACCGTCCGCCTCGCCGACCGCTCCGAAGTCGCTGCCGTGGTCGACACCGTCGAACCCGCCGACGGGGGCGCGGTGCTGGTGAGCGCCACGGCGACGTCGGGTGCCATCACGGGCCAGCCCGGAAGCACAGTGGATGTGCTGTGGGCCACGGACACCGCAGACGGCGTGGCCAGCGTCCTGGCCTCGGCGATCTTCCGCGTCGAGGGCATCGGCCACGCCGTCGAGGTCGTCGCCGCCGACGGCACGACCACCTACGTGCCCGTGGAGGTCGGCATCATCGACGGCCAGTACGCCGAGGTCACGAGCCCCGATCTCGACGCCGGGATGACCATCGTCTCCCCATGACCACCGCCCGCCCCCTGGCTTCTGGAGCGGGTTGTGTCGCCAGGCCGTTGGCACACAGGGCTGGGGCAGGTTCGAGGACGACGGCTCAGGTGGCCGCGCCGGGTTGCCTGCCATGCCTCTGCTCGGTTCAGTTGGCCGGACGGGCCCGTGGGACGTGAAGGACGGGAAACCGGTCGTCACGCAGGTCGTATCTGGCGACGGTCTCCGTGTCGCCCGTTGTCACGTCGGCGACCAGGAGTGCCGGCGCCGCGTCCTGGAACACGACCGTGGTGCCTCGAGCCAGCGAGGTGCGGCCAGCTTCCCGCTCAGGGACGGGTCTGACACCGTGACCGTGGCGATCGCCGCCCCGGAGGTGTCGGTCACCTCGATGGACTCGTAGTCCGCTCCCACGAACGCGAGCTGCGTGCCATCGGGGGAGAACCGCGCCTGGCCGATGTAGTCCTGCGATGCTGTCCTGCCTCTGGACGATCGACCCCGAAGCCAGGTCGGCGACGACGACGGCGAAACCGTCCGGAACGAACGATCGTGAGGGTCGCAGCTCCCCCGGCGATCTCGAACCCGGACTGCGTGTCCACCGATCCTGCGACCTCGAGGTCGACGATCTCGGCGCCGTCCGCGGTTCGAATGGAGCCTGACGTGTCGACGAACAGCAACGTCCCCGTCGTATCGAACGCGAACGCTCGGTCTCGGGTGTCGGCAATCAGCGTGGTGAGGTCACCTCCCCACACCACCGCGAGCTCTCCGGTCGCCAGCTGACCTGCCAATCGGCCGCTCCGAGGGTCGACGACGAAGGCGAATCCCCGCCGCCGAGCTCGATGTCGCTGACGGAGTTCCGGCTCCCGTCGCGGGACACCTGGCACACCACGCTGGGCGCGGGCTCGCTGCCTGGTGTGCCGCCGATGCAGTGGGCCACGAAGGCGTCGTCGGCGCCATCGTTCCCGGTACACCCGCCGACGACGGCCACCACCGCCAGCACGGCGCCCACGCGCGCTGCTCGCCGGCCGAACGTCACACGCACCACTGCTCGCCGGTCGGTGCGTCGCCCTGCATCTGGCCGACGCTACTACCGAGGCTGCCCAAGGGCAGCCCGAGGACCACTGCGCCGGTGGTGCCGGCCTCAGGTGCCGTGGCGCAACAGCGCGTCGATGGCGGCGACGGTGGAGGCGATCCAGGCGGCCTGGCCGGTGTAGGAGGAGCCGTCGGTGGTGGTGACGGCGATGGTGTACGAGGAGCCGTCCGGGAGGGGGATGACGCCGGCGCTCAGGAGGACGTTGTCGACCGACGTGCAACAGCCCGGTGGCAGCCAGCCGGCCTTGTGTGCGACCTGGCTCGCCACGCTCGGGTCGAGGTCCGTCACGAGCACGCTGCCGTACACCGTCGGATCCGCATCCGCCTCGGGGGCGAGGCGCATCCACTCGAGGACCTGCTCCGTCTCGGCGGGGGAGAGCAGCTCGCCACCGACGAGCAGGTCGAGGAACTGCGCCGCGTCCGACGCGGAGGTGGTGTTGGCCGTGCCGAGCTCTGCCCGGTCCGAGGCGAACCGCCCGCGGTCGTAGGCCCAGGCCGACAGGTAGGTGTCGTCGAGACCGAGCGAGCGGGTCCAGGCGTTGATCTCGTCGATGCCGACGAGGTCGATCACCCGCCCAGCGGCGCTGTTGTCCGACCAGGCGAAGATCGCCGGCGCAGACGGGGCGACCGGATCGAGGCCGACCGCAGCCACGGCTGCGACCACCCAGTACATCTTCGCGGTGCTGGCCGAGTGCACGACCGGATCGGCTCCGACCCAGACGCCGTGCTGCTGGCCGTCGACCACCACGCTGATGGCCGCGTCGACCCCGGGGCTGGCGGTGTCGGCCGCAGCGGCCAGGTCCTCCAGCAGATCGTCGAGCGCGAGGCCGGGGATGCTCGCCGAGACGACGTCGGCCGCCTCGGGCAAGCGATCCGGCGCGAACGCGCTGCTCGGCTGACCGGCGATGGGGCTGGGGGTGGGCGTCGGCACCGGGGTCGTCGCCGTCGGGGCCGGCGCGGTCACCCTCGGCGCTGACAACACCGTGCCCACGATCCAGGCGTCGGCCGACCAGGCTCGCACGAACTCCGAGGGTTCGGACGTGCCGATCGCGGGCAGGGTGAGGGCGGTCGCAGCGGCAAGGGCAGCGCCGGCGACCAAGGGTCGCCGGCGCCGCCGAACCGTCCTCGCAGCGTGATCTCCTGCCGCCATCGGATCGGGTCGGGTCTCAGTCGGGCGGGGTTCCGCCGCCAGGGCGGTCGCCGAGGGCGTCGGTCAGCATCGGCTGGCACACCTCGAGTGCGGCGGCCACCTGCGGGTCGTCGGGGTCGATGCCGAGCGCCTGGGCGAGGCGATCGCCGGGATTGCCCGAGCCGCCGCCCTGACCGCGCTGGGGCCCGTCCTCGCCGCCACCGCCTGCGCCACCGCCGCCCGGCTGGAAGTCGCCGACGTCGAGGCCCTCGTCGCGGAGGCACTCGGAGAACGCCACGAACGCGTCCTGGAGTTCGGTGTCGTCGCCCCCGGCGCCGCGGCCGCCACCAAAGCCGGCTCCGGCCAAGAGCTCGCCGCACGTCTCCATGGCGCTCCGGAACTCGTCGTTGCCGGGATTGAGGCCGGCGCTCTCGAACGCATCCCGGATGTCGGGGTTCCCGTTGGCGTCCACGCCGATGTCGGGGAAGTCGAGGCCCTCGTCGCGCATGCAGGCACTGAAGGCGAGGGCCGCGTCCTCCGCCGTTGCCAGGTCGTCGGTGTCGGCGCTGGTGGCGTCGCTCACGTCGGCTGCGGGCGTCTCCCCGAGGCTGGCCACGGAAGTGGACGCTTCGGCGCCGCTCGATGCGCAGGCTCCGGCAACCAGCGCCAGCACGGCGAGACCAGTGACGACGCTGGGAAGATGCCGGGACGGGATCCGGGCGTGGTGAGGCATGGGTGCTCCTGACGATCGGGCGCTGGGGCCGCGTGTCGTCAGGAGACCGCGTGCGGATGCGAGAAACGTGAGCGCTCGCTGAAAACCTCGTAAGAGACGCCGCGCCGGAGCGACGGATCAGTCGTTGAAGACCCGGGATCGGTAGCAGGGGCCGTTGTCTCGCTTGGATGGACCGCCCAATCGGGCGGGTCGGCCATGGACACGCCAGCCACCACCGGGTGGCACCTTGCCGTGTGTCTTGATCAGTCGGGCAGCGTCGCGAAGTGACCGAACACCGCGGCACCGCGTGCCTCGAGCATCTCGCGGAGTTCGGCGTCGGGCGCCCCGAGGATGGTCATGCGCTCGACGGTGCGACACTCGGCCAGCGCCGGCAGATACGACGCGTAGTTGCCGGCGTGGAAGCGGATGGCGTCGGAGTCGGCGTACTGTTCGAACACCCGGATCTGGGTTCCGTCGTCGCTGACGAACCAGTCGTAACGCTGCAGCCCCGCTTCGGTGGCGGCGCAGTGGGCCGCCACCTCGGCGGTCAGCGCGCGCAGGTCGTCGAGCTTGCCCGGCGTCACCGCGGACTCGACGACGAGGATGATGGGGTTCGACATGGCTGTCCTCCCGAGGCCGTGTCAGGCGAGTTCGACGTCGTCCTGGTCGAGCTGGTCCTGATAGGCGGCGACCAGCCAGAGGGTCGAGCCGATCAACCCCAGAAACGACGACATGACCGCCGCGCTCCGCTTGGGACCCGCGCGCAGCGCGGACCCGAAGCCGATCAGCGCGCCGAGGACCGACATGACCGGAGCGACGAGGGTGAGGGTCTTGGGATCGAGCTTCACGAGCGCCGATGCTACCGGCTGTCCGCTGAGCCTTCAGTCCGCTGCAGCCTGGCGTCGGGCCACGATCTCGGCGAGCTCGGCGTAGGTCAGCTCGCCGGAGAACAGCGACCGGATCGCCCGACCCATCGGTCGTCGTGGCCAGAGGTCGTCGTGGTCGACGAGATGTACGTCGCTCGAGATCGAACCGTCCTGGCCGAACTCGTAGGTCCGATAGCCGGGCGGGAGCCAGGTCATGGCGTCGAGGTCGAAGTTGTTCTTGAGCGACGGGGCGACGATGACCGGCTTGCCGGCGGTCTCGTAGCTTGCCGGCACGTGCGTGTGTCCGCCCCCGAGGCCCCGCACGGTCGGCAGGTCCTCCAGCAGCTCGGTCCAGGCCTCGGCGTACGGCAGATTCCGTGACAAGGCCGGGACGTCGGCGCTGGGTGGGTGGTGCAACCAGATGAAGACGTGCTCGGCGTCGGTGGTGGCGCACGCATCTCGGATCCACTCGGCCTCGGCGTGGCCCAGCACGCCGTCGTTGTGGAGACGGTCCTCGCCGGGCGGGTCGACGAGCTCGCCGTCGTCGCCGGGAACCATGGCACCGGCGTTCGAGTCGGCGAACAGGAACGCCCACGAGCCCAGCTCGAGCACTCGTGGTGTCGACAGGTTGCTGTCGTTCAGCCCGGTGCGCAGCGGCTGGTCGAAGTCGTGGTTGCCGGGACAGATCTTCACGTCGACGGAGAACCGGCTGAGGGCTTCTGCCGCGATCTCGTACTGCTCGGGACGGCCGTGATCGGCCACGTCGCCCGTGACCACCACGTAGTCGATGTGGTCGTGGTCGCCGATGTGGCCGAACACGTGGTCGAAGGCGACGGAAGTGTCGTAGGCCCCGCCGCCCTGAGCGGCGTCGCCGGCCTCGAGGAAGTGGGTGTCGGAGAGTTGGATGATGCGGATGGGTCGTTCGATGTGCGGAAACCTAGTCCGCCGCTACGAGGTCGGGCGACGAACGCGGGGTGAACCCGTCGTGACCCGCGCCGACGCGGGACTGTGACCGATGCCCCTGGGCAGCCGTCCGGTCGGGGAGTAGACCGGTGCTCAGGCGGGGGTTGCCGGTCCCGGCCTGGACCGTTATTGTATGAATGTCCGGACAATTCCGATCCGGTCGAACCAAGGAGACACTCATGGCGCTGCGACTCGGAGACGAGGCCCCGAACTTCACCGCGGACACCACCGACGGCGAGATCACGTTCCACGACTGGAAGCAGGACTCGTGGGCCGTGCTCTTCAGCCACCCGGCGGACTACACCCCGGTCTGCACCACCGAACTCGGGCGGACCGCTGCCCTCAAATCCGGCTTCGACGAGCGCAACACCAAGGCCATCGCGGTCTCGGTCGACCCGATCGAGGACCACCACGGCTGGGCCCCCGACATCGGTGAGGTCACCGGCTCGGAGCTGAACTTCCCGATCATCGCCGACCCCGATCGGACCGTGTCCGAGCTCTACGACATGATCCACCCGGGCGAGGGCGACACCTCGACCGTGCGCTCGGTCTTCGTCATCGACCCCGCCAACAAGGTGCGGCTCACGCTGACCTACCCGAAGTCGACCGGCCGCAACTTCGACGAGATCATGCGGGTGATCGACAGTCTCCAGCTGACCGACAGCCACTCGGTGGCCACGCCGGTCGACTGGGTCAAGGGCGACCGGGTCATCGCCTCGCCCGCGATGTCCACCGAGGACGCCCGCGAGAAGTTCGACAACCTCGAAGAGGTGAAGCCCTACCTCCGCTACGTGGACGACCCGAGCGCCTGATCGGCGCGAGCGCTCCCGCACGAAGGCCGGCCCCTGGGGCCGGCCTTCGACGCGTCCGGGCCGCCATGGCTCCGAGCCCGTTCCACGTTCCCACCCGACGTGGCGGCGTTCAGGGTGTCCGTGCCGCTTCGGCCGCCGCGACGATGCCGAGGGTGCGGACCAACGCATCCGGCGTGACCGAGATCGAGTCGACACCGTTCGCCACCAGGAACTCGGCGAAGTCCGGGTGATCCGACGGCGCCTGGCCACAGATGCCGATCTCGATCCCCGCTGCCTTCGCGGCCTCGATTGCCATCGTGCAGGCCCGCAGGACCGATGGATCCCGTTCGTCGAAGAGGTCCGAGATCGTCTCGGAGTCGCGGTCCACCCCGAGCACCAGCTGCGTCAGGTCGTTGGAGCCGATCGAGAAGCCGTCGAAGAGCTCGGCGAACTCGTCCGCCCGCAGCACGTTCGCCGGGATCTCGACCATCACGTACACCTCGAGTCCGTCCTCCCCGCGCACCAGGCCGCCCTCCGCCAGCACGGCAAGGACCTCGCGCCCCTCGGCCGGGGTGCGACAGAAGGGCACCATCACCTTCACGTTGGTGAAGCCGAACGTCTCCCGCACCCGCTTGATGGCGGCCACCTCCAGATCGAAGCCCTCGCGGAAGTCGGGGTGGTAGTACCGACTGGCGCCACGCCACCCCATCATCGGGTTGGGTTCGACCGGCTCGAAGGGAGCGCCGCCGAGCAGCCCGGCGTACTCGTTGGTCTTGAAGTCGCTGAACCGCACGATGACCGGTCGGGGCCAGAACGCGGCCGCGATCTGCCCGACGCCCTGGGCGAGCCGATCGACGAAGAACTCGGTCGGTTCGGTGTCGCCGATGTGGTCCTGCACCCGATGTCGCAGATCCGCATCCAGCTCGTCCATCCGGGTCAGCGCGAGGGGGTGGACGCCGACGTGGCTCGCGAAGACGAACTCCATGCGGGCCAGCCCGACGCCCGCAGCGGGCAGTTGCGCTTGGGAGAACGCCATCGACGGGTTCCCGACGTTCAGCATCACCCGGGTCTCGGTCGCCGGCAGGGTCGCCAGGTCGACCTCGTCGACGTGGAACGGCAAGGCCCCGGACCACACGTGGCCCTCGGCCCCTTCCGCACAGCTGACCGTCACCGCGGCGCCCTCGACCAGCGCCCCGCCGATCGGGCCCGTGCCGACCACCGCGGGGATGCCCAGCTCGCGGGCCACGATCGCGGCATGGGAGGTGCGGCCACCGGACTCGGTCACGATCGCGGCGGCCAGCTCGAGCACCGGCTCCCAGTCGGGATCGGTGATGGTGGTGACGATCACATCGCCGCGCTCGACCCGGTTCATGTCCCGGGGGTCGAGCACTCGTCGAACCGTTCCCGCAGCCACCCGCTCGCCGACGGCCAGCCCCGACACCAGCAGCTCTGACGTCTCGTCGAGGTGGTAGGTGGCGGCCATGGCCGTGGCCGACCGCCGGCTGTGCACCGTCTCGGGTCGGGCCTGCACGATGAACAGCTCGCCCGAGATGCCGTCCTTCGCCCATTCGATGTCCATCGGGGTGGGCTCGCCGCGCACCTCGCTGTAGTGGTCCTCGATGGTGACGGCCCACTGGGCCAGGTGCAGCGCCTCGTCGTCGGTGATCGAGAAGCGCCGCCGCTCCTCGGCGAGGGTCGGCTCGGTGACGAGGCGATGCGAGGCCTCGTCGTAGCCCATGCGCAGCTCCTTGGGTCCCAGGGTTCTGCCCACCAGCGGCTCGAACCCGGCCCGAAGTCGGTCCTTGTGGACGTGGAAGCCGTCGGGGATCACCCGTCCCTGGACGATCGCCTCCCCCAGACCCCAGGTGGACGTGATGTAGACCACGTCGCGGAGGCCGGACTCGGTGTCGAGGGTGAACAGCACTCCGCTCGACGCCAGGTCGGACCGCACCATGCGCTGGATGCCGACACACAGCGCCACGTTCGCCTCGTCGATGTCCATGTGGCGCCGGTAGCTGATGGCTCGGGCGGTGTAGAGGCTCGCGAAGCAGCGGCGGACGGCGGCACAGACGTCGCCGGTCCCGTGCACCATGAGGTACGTCTCCTGCTGTCCGGCGAAGGAGGCCTCCGGCAGGTCCTCGGCGGTCGCGCTGGAGCGGACGGCCACGTCAGCAGCGGGAACGCCGGCCTCGGCGCTCAGCCGTCGGTAGGCGTCGACGACACCCTCGACGAGGTCTTCGGGAAGGGGCGCCGAGGTGATCGCGGCGCGGATGGTCCGCGCCCGTTCTGTCAGGTCGTCGACGTCGCTGCCGTCCCAGCCGGCCAGGGTGTCGCGGATCAGTCCGCCCAGGTCGTTCGCGGCGAGGAACGATCGGAACGCCTCGGCGGTGGTCGCGAACCCGTTGGGAACCCGGATCCCGCCGGCCGCGAGCTCGCGGTACATCTCCCCGAGGGACGCGTTCTTGCCTCCGACCACCCCCACATCCGCCATCGACGTCTCGTTGAACCATCGGATCGTGTCCACGGCAACCTCCCGTGACTCGATCGTGGCGACGACGCCGGTTGTGGGGCCAGGGGCGAACGTCCCGTGGTCGAGCGGACGAGGTATTGACGAGACGATGTGTATCATCTAGATAATGATACGAAACGTATCTTCAATCTCTGGAGGAGTACCCATGAGCACCGCAACCGCCACCGACCCCCGCACGCTCGACGACGTCCGCGCCTTCGCCGTGGGCGCCTGGACCAGCCTCAGCGCCGAGCTCCGCCCCACCGAGGACCGCTCGGGTGCCGGCGTCGTCGAGCCCACCCGGCTCCGGCGCGACTTCGTCTACCACGACGACGACACCTTCACCGGCACGATCACCATGTACGTCGACGACTACGCGCAGGCCCCGTTGATGGCCTTCGAGTTCAAGGGTCACCTGGTCTGGGGTGGTCCGCACCCGATCGCCGAGGGCGCATTCGAGATCGACTACGTGCTCGACCTCGGCTTCGGCGTCACGCCCCTCCACGCCGACGCGGCGATGATGCTCAACGCCGATCTCCCCGACGGCATGCAGCCGTTCGCCGCCGGGGTGCAGCAGGACATCCTCGGCCGAGCGTTCCCGATGTTCCACCTCGAGGAGGGGCAGATCGTCACCGACTACGACCTGATCTGGTTCCACAGCGGTCTGCTCTTCATGGGCGCCAAGCACGTCGATGGCACCCCCTTCGACCTGCCAGAGCGCCGCCCGCACCAGCTCCAGATCCCGCTCGTCCGCGTCGGCTGACGCAATCCGCGCGTCGGCGGAGCGGAGCCGCACTACGTTGGCGCGGTGGAGACGGCGCTGCGGAACATCCGCTACGTGCTCACGGCGACCCTGGACGAGACGCAACAGCGGGGGACCTGGATCCTGCTCTGGGTCACGGTCATCACGCTGGTCGGGCTGATGGTGACCGGGACGATGCTGTTCTTCGGCCACGAACCGGACCCCAACTGGCTCGACTACGTCGCGTACAGCGACATCCGTCCGCAGACCTCACCCTCCACCGGCCTGGAGGCGATGCACGGCCACTTCGCCGATGCCGCCGGCGTGATCGCCCTGATCGGCGGAGGCTGGTTCGTGTATCGGGTGGTGTTCGCCGTGCCCCCGGTGACCGCCATCGCCCTCGTGGTGGTCATCGTCAGCCATGTCACTGGCGCCTTGACCCGGTTCAACGTCGTGCGGCTCGACGGCCAGGTCCCCGGCGACGACGCCCAGCGCGGCTACCTGCAGGTCTTCGGCGCGGACATGGGGGTGATGGTGACCGACCGGTGGGATCTCGGCCCGTGGGCGGCCCGGATCGTCACCGTCAGCCACGTGATCGCGCTGCCCCTGCTGGTCTGGGCGGGCTGGCGGGCCATCGTGCGCTCGACCTCCGCCCTGGTCGAGGAGGCCAAGGAATCGCCCTATGTTGGCTGGATCGGCGCGGTCGACCCCGATGACCCGCCTCCGCTCGTGGAGTAGATCAGTGGAATACCAGGAGATCGCCTTCGGTCGCCGGAGCATTCGGGGGTACCGGCCGGACCCGGTCCCCAAGGAGCTGATCGACGAGATCGTCTCGGTGGCCAAGCAGAGCCCGTCGTCGATGAACTCCCAGCCCTGGCACCTCCATGTGGTCACCGGTGATCCGCTCGACCGGATCCGGCAGGGGAACATGGAACGGATGATGGCGGGCGCCGCGCCGGACCGGGAGATCCAGAGCCACGGCGGCTACACCGGCGATCACCGTGAACGCCAGAAGCGCGTCGCCGGCCAGCTCTTCGAGGCCATGGGCATCGACTGGGACGACAAGGAACGTCGGACGGACTGGGCCATGCGCGGCTTCCGCCAGTTCGAGGCGCCCGTCTCGGTGATCGGCTGCATCGACCGCAACCTCGCCCACTCCCACGTGGCCTACTTCGACCTCGGCCAGATGGTCTACGGCATGGTGCTCGCGGCCTGGGAACGGGGCCTCGGCTGCGTCATCAACGGCCAGGGCATCAGCCAGTCGTCCGTCGTGCGCGAGTTCGCGAACATCCCCGAGGACCAGATCATCGTGATCACGGTCGCGATGGGCTGGCCGGCCGACGACTTCCCGGCCAACGAGGTGGAGTCCGAGCGGCGCCCGACGGAAGAGATCGTCACCTACGTCGGTTTCGACGACTGACCCCCGGCACCCGGAGCACCAGATGACCATTCCCACCCTTGCCGACCTGCTCGCCGAGTACGAGCGGGCACTGGCGTACACCGCCGACCTGGCGTCCGGGCTCACACACGAGCAGCTCGTGTGGCGCGCCGGTGCGGATGCGTCGGGGATCGGCTGGCATCTCGGACACCAGCCGGCCGTCGCCCACTTCATGATCCGGAATCTGACGGCGGCCGAACCCGAGATCGACCCCGAGCTCGATCGGCTGATGGACTCGGCCACGGCCGAGGCCGATCGTGGTGATCTCCCCGATCTCGACCGCCTGTGGACGTACCGCGACACCGTGGCCGACCGGGTCCGATTCCGGGTTCGCCAGATCGACGACGGTGCGGTCGGGGCGCCCGCGCAGCTCCGTCTCATCGCCCACACGCTGCTGACGGCGGTGATCAACCACGAGTACCAACACGACAAGTGGATCGGCGAGGTCCGCTCGGACGTCCACGGTCTGGAGCTCCCGCCCGAGCCGGCGTCCCCGCTGCTCTCGAGCCTCGACGGTTACCTGGTGATCGGCGCCGCCTGAGCGCTACGCCTTCAGGCGCGCCGACGTGGGATCGAAGAGCGGTCCGTGAACCAGCTCGCCCCGATGGCGGACGCCGGTCCGGAGCACCTCGACCGATGTGCCCACTTCGAGGTCGGGATCCACGAACGCATGGGCCAGGAACGCCCCGACGTCGTAGCCATACTCGCCGCCGGCGATGCGCCCCACCACGCGCTCGTCGACGAGCACGGGCTCCCATCCGTAGACGACCGACGACCGGTCCTCGAACCTGATCGTGGCCACGGTGGTCGTGCGTGGTCGGGACGCGGCGGCCTCCTTGCCCCGGAAGTCCTTCGACCGGTCGAGCGCCCAGGACAGGCCGCACTCCGCCGGGGAGTACTCGGGGGTCAGGTCTGATCCCCAGAGTCGGTAGCCCTTCTCGATCCGGGTCGAGAAGACCGCCTGTGCTCCGACCGCGGGCATGGCGAACGGGCGGCCGGCCTCCCAGAGGGTGTCCCACACGTGGAGGGCCAGCGACGACGGCACGTACAGTTCCCAACCCAGCTCGCCCAGATACGAGATGCGCAGTGCGGTGACCGGCGCCATGCCGACGTCGATCCGCTGCCACGTGTACCAGGGGAACGCCTCGTTGGTGATGTCGTCGTCGGTGGTGGCCTCGAGGACGCGGCGACTGTTCGGGCCCCACAAGCCGATGGCGACCATCGACTCGGTGATGTCCCGGTACCGGACACCGGCAGGGGCGAGGGACCGGAACAGGTCGAGCTCGGCCGGCAGATTGCCCTTGCCCGTGAGGATCCACCAGGTGTCAGGCGCCATGCGGGCCACGGTCACGTCGCGGGCGACCCCGCCCGACGGAGTCAACACGAGGGAGTACGCGATGCCGCCGACGGGGAGGTCGATGTCCGCCGTGCACAGCCACTGCAGATGTTCGAGTGCGCCGGGGCCCGAGACCTCGATGGGGCCGATACCGGCCGACCAGTCGACGAGACCGACGTTCGCCCGCAGCTCGAGATGTTCGGCGCCCATGATCGGGGTCCAGCCGACGGCGTCGTAGCCCGATCGCTCCGGGATCGCGTCTCGATGCTTGGTGACCAGGTTCTCGTTGGTGCGGTACCAGAGCGGGGTCTCCTGCCCCGCGATCGGCACGAACTCCGCGCCCAGGGCTTCCAGACGTTGGTGGTACGGCGCGTGGCGGAGCCCTCGCACCGCGCTGGCGACCGCGCTCGGATGTAGGTCCTCGAAGCCGATCTCGTAGAAGTACTTCGACTGCCGCGAGAGGAACTGTCGGTTCGACTGGTGCGGATGGAAGCGGCCGATGTGTGCCGGGGTCACGTCCATGCCTGGGTCGCCCGTGGTCATCCACCGGGCCATGACCGCTCCGACCTCGCTGGCGAACGAGAGCCACGCACCGACCGACGCCCACAGGCCCGTCACGTTGGTCTCGCCCATGATCGGGTGGTTGTCGACCGTGAACGAGAACATGCCGTTGAAGCCATCGGCCACCCCGGCCTGGCGCAGCGGTGGCATGTGATGCTGCATACGGGCCCAGGCGTCGGTGAAGTCGTCGGGGGTGAACGGCATCTTCGCCGTCGCCGGGAGCGCACGGGGGTCCACCAGACGGGCCTCGTGGGCGTAGCTGCCGATGCCGATGTGGTCACCGTGCTGGCGGAAGTACAGGGAGAGGTCGTCGAACGCGGTGATCGGCATCGACACCTCGGCATCGCCGAGCGAGTCGAGGGCGGGCACGGGGGTGGTGTGGATGTACTGGTGTTCGCCGGGGAACAAGGGCATGGGGGTGCCCGTCTTGTCGGCGAGGAGCGGGGCCCAGATGTTGGTGCAGACGATCGCCTGGTTGCAGGTGATGCGGCCCGGTTCGCCATCGGTGGTCACGGCGATCACGCGGCCATCCCGGATCTCGATGTCGGTCACCGCGCTGTGGCCGAAGAAGCGGGCTCGCCCGGTGGCCTCGCTCAGCCGTCGCATCGAGGTCGCGAGGGCGCTCGTCCGCACCACGCCTGACGACGGCACGGTCATGCCGCCGACGATGGTCTCGGGGTCGACGATGGGCAGGAGCTCGGCCACCCCGTTGGGGTCGAGGAGGTGCGCTTCGAGGTTCTCGCTCAAGCCCAGCTCGACCAGGCGGCGGTGTGCGTCCAGTCGTTCGGTGGTGTTGGCGACCGCGACCATCCCGACCCGCCAGAACTGCTCCCGGTCGGGGTCGGCGAGCGGGAGCCGGTCGTAGAGGTCTCGACTGCGGCGCCCGAGGGTGGTGAAGAAGTGCGACCCGGTCAGCGTGCGCAGCCCGCCGGGTGCGTGTGACGTCGAGCCGTCGTTGTGGTCCAGATCGCCCTTGTCGACGACGATGACACCGTCCACCCCCATGTCGGTCAGATGGTGGGCAACGCTGGTGCCGATGATCCCGGCTCCGATCACCACGATGTTGGCGTCCGTACTCACGCGGCCTCCCGGTGGCCCGTCCGTCTCTCGACCCAGGACCCGTCTCTAGACACAAGTGTCCAGAGACGGTATGTTCCGCGCTCCGGCCTGTCCAGCAACCCGAGGTCACGATGGAATCCCAGGAACCGACATCAGCGGACGTGGTCATCGTCGGGGCCGGGGTCATCGGCTGCGCGCTGGCGCTCGAGCTGGCCCGGCGCGGTCACCGGACCGTGAACGTCGACAAGGCGTCGGCCGCCGGCGCGGGGTCCACGATCAACTCGTGTGCGATCGTCCGGTTCAGCTACTCCACCGTGGACGGGGTCAACTTCTCGTGGGAGGGCGCCCAGTACTGGAAGAACTGGGCCGACCACATCGCCGCCGAGGACGAACTCGGCCTCATCCAGTACCACCAGGTCGGCCAGTTGGTCATGACCACCGCCGAGGAGAACCACTCCGCCCGCGTGCGTCAGCTCTGGGAGCAGCTCGACATCCCGTTCGAGGATCTGTCGGTCGCCGACGTCCAGGAGCGCTTCCCCTGGATGGACCTCGGCCTCTACGGCCCGCCGAAGCGACCCGACGACCCCGACTTCTGGAAGGACGCCGACGGTCAGCTCACCGGAGCGATCTTCTCGCCCGACGCCGGCTACGTGTCGGACCCCCAGCTCTCCTGCCACAACCTCCAGCGTGGAGCGGAAGCGCACGGCGCCCGCTTCGAGTTCGGCGCCGAGGTGACCGCCATCGTGCAGGACCAGGGCCGGGTGGCGGGCGTGTCGCTGGCCGATGGTCGAATCCTGTCCGCCCCGGTCGTGGTCAACGTCGCGGGTCCGCACTCGTCGGTGATCAACAAGATGGCCGGCGTGTACGACACCATGAACATCAAGACGGCCGCGTTGCGTCACGAGGTGCACCACGTTCCGGCACCCCCTGGCGTCGACTTCATGAGCGGGGGCGTCGTCGGCGCCGATGACGACGTGGGGTTCTACTTCCGCCCCGAGGTCGGCAACAACGTGCTGGTCGGCAGCGTCGACCCCGAGTGCGACCCCCGGGAGTACGTCGACCCCGACGACTACGACACCAGCCTGACCGAGGACCAGTGGCAGGCGCAGGTGTTGCGAGCGAACCGTCGGATCCCCACGCTCGGCGTCCCCCACGACCGACGAGGGGTCGTCGACCTCTACGACGTCAGTGACGACTGGCTCCCGATCTACGACCGGACCGATCTCGACGGCTTCTACGTGGCGGTCGGTACCAGCGGCAACCAGTACAAGAACGCAGGCGTGGCCGGTCAGGTGATGGCGGACCTGATCGAGGCCGTGGAGGCGGGCCACGATCACGACGCCGAGCCGCTGCAGCTCGTCGGTCGCCACACCGGTCGAGCGATCGACATGTCGGCCTACAGCCGGAACCGCGAGATCAATCCGAACTCGTCGATGTCGGTCCACGGCTGACATGGTCCGTCGACGTCGCGACCGGGCGGAGCGCGATCGTCCGCCGGCCGACACCACGCGGTACCGCCGCCTCGAGAACCCGTATCGGCCGCTCGAAGTCCTGTCCGAGGACGAGGTCTCGCATCTCCACGCCGAGACGCTCCGGTACCTGGCCGACGAGGGCATCAGGGTGCTGCTCCCCGAGGCGCGGGCGATCTACGCCGCTGGCGGGGCTGTCGTCGACGACGAGACCGCCATGGTCCGCCTCGACCCCGAAGCCGTCGCCGAAGCGCTGACGGCGGCTCCGGAGTCGTTCGTGATCCAGGCGCCGAACCCGGACAGGGCGGTGCCCGTCGGTGGCCGAAGCGTGGCCCTGGTACCGGTCGGCGGACCTCCGTTCGTGTCGGGGCTCGATGGTCGCCGCGCCGGCACGATGGCCGATCAGGAGAACTTCCTTCGGCTGATGCAGACCTACGACGTCCTGGCGGTCACCTCGCCCGCGGTCGAGCCCGACGATGTGCCCATCAACGTGCGGCACCTCGTCTCGGGCCGGGCCACGGTGACGCTCACCGACAAGGCGCCGTTCGTCTATTCCCGTGGGCGCGCCCGCTGCCGGGACAGCATCGACCTGATCAAGATCCGCTATGGCATCGAGACCGACGAGGAGTTCGCCACCACGCCGAGGTGCTGGACGAACATCAACACCAACTCGCCGCGGCAGCTCGACATCCCGATGGCCATGGGGATCATCGACTTCGCCCGGTGGGGTCAGCCGTGCATCATGACGCCCTTCACCCTGGCCGGCGCCATGGCACCGGTCACCCTGGCGGGCGCGCTGATCCTCCAGCACATGGAAGCGGTGGCTGCCATCACCCTGGCGCAGCTCACGCGCCCGGGAGCGCCGGTCATGTACGGGGCCTTCACCTCGAACGTCGACATGAAGTCCGGCTCGCCCGCGTTCGGGACGCCAGAGGCCATCAAGGGAGCGCTGGCCAGCGGGCAGCTCGCTCGACACATCGGTGTCCCGTGGCGCTCGTCGGGTTCGTCGGCGTCCACGGCGGTCGACGCCCAGGCCGGCTACGAGACGATGATGAACACCTTCGGGGCACTCCTGGCAGGGGCCAACTGGATCCAGCACGCCGCGGGTTGGCAGGAGGGTGGGCTGGCGGCGAGCTTCGAGAAGTTCGTCGTGGACGTGGAGATGTGTCAGATGATCGCGGAGACGCTCCAGCCGCTCCTCGTCGACGACGCCCAGCTCGCGCTCGATGCCATCACCGAGGTCGGCCCTGGTGGCCACTTCTTCGGCACCCCGCACACCCTCGAGCGGTTCGAGACCGCGTTCTACCAACCCTTGGTCTTCAGTCGCGCGACCTACGAGCAGTGGGTCGAGGAAGGGAGTCGGCGCACCGATGAGCGCGCTGCAGACGTGTGGCGCTCCGCCCTCGACGGATACGAGGCGCCGCCGCTCGCGCCCGACGTCGTGGCCGAACTGGATGCGTTCGTGGCTCGCCGCACGACCGAGGGCGGAGCGGCGCCGGACTGATGGCCGGCCAGCCCCACACCAGGGTGACCCGCGACGACTGGGTGGTCGCGGCCCTCGCTGCGCTGGATGACGTCGCCATCGACGAGCTCAAGGTGCTCGGCATGGCGGAGTCGCTGTCGATCTCGAGGTCGAGCTTCTACTGGTACTTCTCGGATCTGGCCGAGCTGCGCGACGAGTTGCTCGCTCGGTGGGCGCACAACACCGAGTCGATCGTGGAGCGGACCGAACGTCCTGCGCCGGGCATCAACGCCGCATGCCTCGGCGTCTTCGAGTGTTGGGCCGACGAGACCCTGTACGACGCTCGGCTGGATCTCGCCGTGCGCGACTGGGGTCGGCGGGACGCACTCGTGGCCGAGCGGGTGCGAGCGGCGGACGACCGCCGGACCGAGGCGGTCGCGGCCATGTTCCGCGAGCACGGCTACGGCGACGCCGAGGCCCTGGTCCGGGCCCGCATGCTGTACCACGGCCAGGTCGGGTATCACGCGGTCGGGGTACGCGAGGAGATGGCCGTCCGGATCGGATTCGTGCCCCACTATCTCCGAGCGATGACGGGCGTGGAGCCGACCCCGGTGGAGCTGGCCGCCTTCGAAGCCTTCGTTCTCGGGGTCGAGCGCGGCTCGCCCTGAACCCCTCAGGCCTCGGGGCGCAGGCAGCGGAGGAGGTCGAGCACGGTGTGGTTGGCCTCGAGAGGGTGACGCAGAGGATGGTCGGCGCTCACGTGGTAGCGGTTGCGGCGACCCACCTTCTCGTGGGTGACGTAGCCGGCGGCCTCGAGCTCGCCGATGATCTTCTGGACCGCGCCGACCGTGATGCCGACGGCGTGGGCGATGTCTCGCTGCCGCAGATCGGGGTTGCGGTCGATCGCGATGAGCACGTGCGCATGGTTGGTCAGGAACGTCCAGGACGGGATGTCCGGCTCGGGCTCCACCAGATTCATGGCCGGATTGTACCGAGCGGGTTGTTCCGGGGGTCGGTCTGTCCCCGCGGTGGCGAGGTCGGGTTCGAGGCTCTGGCTCATCGACGGACGCCTCGCTGCTCGAGGAGGCCCGGGGTCCGCGACGAGACCGCGATCGAGGGGGTCATCGAGCTGCTCCGCGCCTGCGTCGTTCGACGGGCGCGAGGGGGCAGGTGGTTCTGCGACGGGCGGCCCGCTCTGGAGCGGCGGTCGGACTGGGCCGATCGTTTCGTCGCGGCCACCGCGGCGATGGCGTGGATCATGGCGTTCCTCGAGTCTGGTCGTGGTCGGCAGGGCTGGTCGGATGGGTGCGGGGTCACCGCCACCGGTCGGCGGTGCCCCGCTCCGGTGGTGACGCAAGGGCTTCCCACCGGTGGTGGAGCCGATCCAGTGCCTCGGCACACCTCGAGAGATCGTCGGCGTAGGAGGACGGAGGGGCATCGGCTCGCAGGCTGAGACGCTCGAGCTCCAGCTCGACGTCGAGGAGTTCGATGAGGAGGGACTGCCGTTCGTCACCCCGCACGGCGCGGGGATGGGCCCAGAGCCGGCGGGCTTCGAGGTCGAGTCGTTCGATGGTGTCGGCTGTGTTGGTCACGCGAATCTCCTCGTGCGTTGCTCGGGGAGCGGTCGGCGGGCTGGCCGCTCCCGCCGTGTCAGGCGGCGGCGGGCAGGGTGGAGTCGGCTGCGGTCATCTCGACGGCCTTCGGTCGGAGCGCCTGCAGTGCTCGCAGCACCCTGCGGCGGACCGCCTCAGGAGTGACGCCCCGGTCCTCGGCCATCGCGGTGTACGTGCGAGGTTCCGCGCCATCGAGTCCGAAGCGTTCGATCACCATGGCTCGGGTCGTCGGATCGAGGTGGGTCACCAGCCGATGGGCCGCCCGCTGGTCGTTGCCCGCATCGATCGCGTCGTCGGGGCTCGGCTCCTCGCCGGCGATGCCGTCGCCCACGGTCAAGGCGTCCACGACGACCCGTTCCAGTGAGTCGACGCTGGAGAATCGGGCGGCGCTCCGCAGGCTGGCCGAGAGCGTCGCGCTCTCGGGGTCGACCGCCAGCGTCGATCGGAGTTCACTGGCCTTGTGGCTCGGGATTCGCACGGCGGTCGCGGTGTTCTCGAGCCCGCGTTGAATGCCCTGACGGATCCACCAGGTGCCGTAGGTCGAGAACTTGTATCCGCGGCGCCAGTCGAAGCGCTCGACTGCGGTGTTGAGGCCGATCATGCCGTCCTGGATCACGTCCTGGCGATCGACGTGGGCGGGGATGCGGGTTCGTGACGCGATCGACAGCACCAGGCGAACGTTGGCTTCGACGAACGCGTCCTTCGCGCGGCGCCCCTCGGCGAGGATGCGGGCGTCGTTCGGCGCAGGGGTGCCTCGATCGAGCCGATCCTGGGCTTCGCGGCCCGCTTCGATGGCCCGGGCGAGCTCGACCTCCTCGTCGGCGGTGAGCAGCGGGGCGGTCTGTTGGTATGGCATGCACTCAACCTAATAGACCTTCTGTAATAGGTCAATACTGTTGGTTGCTTCATCGGAGGTGTATGACGTGGTTGATCCGGGCCGCCGCCCACCTCGCCGTCCGTGTCCACGCCAGCCCCGGCCGCGGCGAAGGCATGCGCCAGTCGCCGTGCGCAGTCCCGCGCCGAGACCGGGGGAGCGCCTGGGGTAGCGTCCGGGGATGGCACGCAACACCCGACCCACCGATCGAACCGTCTTCCAGAACGCGTGGGTGGTGCCGGATCTCGAGGCCGCTGTCGACCGCTGGGTGACCGAGCTCGGCGTCGGCCCGTTCTTCGTGATGGTCCAGGACCGCCTCGTCGACGTCACGTACCGAGGTGAGCCGGCGGAGCTGGCCATGCGGGTTGCGCTCGCCCAGGCGGGCCCGGTCCAGATCGAGCTCATCGACCAGACCAGCGATGGGCCGTCCGCCTATCGGGACTCGGTCCCTGCGGGCGACATGGGCTTCCATCACATGTGCGTGTGGACCCACGACATCGACGCCGACACCGAGTACTTCGCCTCGCTCGGGTATCCGGCAGCCACCATGGGGCGAAGCGGCGCCCGATTCGCGTACTACGACACGCGGCCGCTGCTCGGCTGCATGCTCGAAGTCGTGGAGCACCAGCCCAGGATCGAAGCCCTGTTCGGTGCCATCGCCGCGGCGTCGGTGGACTGGGACGGCGCCGACCCGGTCCGGTCGACCGACGATCTGCGTTGAGGGCTCAGCGGAGTTCGCGGACGGGGTCGTCGCCGGTCCACCCGTCCGCCGCCTTGCGCACGAACTCGTAGAACCGGAGCAGGCCCTCACTGGC
>CBDHFJ010000064.1:0-8183 GCA_965262315.1 Acidimicrobiales bacterium | reverse complement strand
TGGTCAGAGAACTGATTGACAGCCTCGCGGTTCCCTAACCTGCCCTTGGCCAGCAATGCAATAGACGATACGCTATGGGTTGTGGAGTCGGTAGAGGAACAAGTCGCTGGTGCGCTATTGCTGTCGGCTCGGCTGAGGCTCGGGCTGTCGCAGACGGCGTTTGCTGATCTGCTCGGGATCGCGCAGCCGACACTGTCGGCGTATGAATCGGGTCGACGTCAGCCCACGGTGCCAACGCTGTTGCGGTTGTTGGCTCGGGCGGGCCTGGAACTGCGGATGGAGGTGGTGGAACAGGATCGGCACGACGCGACCCTTGCCGAGTGGGAGGCGTAGTTGAGCGAAGCGGAACGTTCCCGCCTGGAGTCACAGGGCTACCGGTTGCTCAGCGCCCGTGGCTGACCGCGAGATCGACGACGACCGCATTGCCGGTTTCTGCCAGGTGCTTGGCGATCACGGGGTGGATTTCGTGGTGATCGGTGGGGTTGCGGCACGGCTTCACGACACCGGGCATGCGACCGTGGACATCGATATCTGTCCGTTGCTGGTGATGGAGAACTTGGAGCATCTGGCTGCGGCGCTGCGTTCGATCGATGCCCGGCTTCGGGTGGAGGGTGTGCCGGAGGGGATCCCGTTCGATCCCCATCCCCGGCAACTCCGGCAGATGTCGACGCTCACGCTCGTGACGACGCATGGCCCAGCTGACCTGTGCCCATCCATCGCGGGACCGCCCAGACGGCAGCCTGGATCTGCCGAAGCGATCGAGCGTCTGCTCGTGTGCCTGGCCGCCTCCGACGCGGTTGGGGCTCGCGCGATGATGGGGCCGTGGCGAATGGCGGCGCTGGTTTGGGGAGGGGGTCGTGCCTTGCCACTGCGTTCGGCGTTCTCTGCATCGTCGGTGCGTGTGGCTCGTCGATGACACCGGTGCAGGGTGAGCTCGAGGTCGACGGCGAGCGAGTGCAATACGAGCTGTACGAGCGGGACGGACAGTTCTGCACGGCACTGGGCACCCGGACTGACAACCTCGAGCCCGGCGAGGTCGTCTCCGGTCCACAGCTGGGTGCCTTCTGCGGTTCGGAGCCCACCGACGAGTTCCCCGTCGCCTTGGGCGCTTCAGGGGCGGGCAACAGCCTGCGGGGCAGCCACTCGTCGACTACGTCGGGTCGGTCTTCGGAGTGGCGCTGCCTGACGTGAGCGGGCTCCGGTTGCAGGTCGGCGATCGGCAGGTCGCGCCGGAGCTCTGGGAGACGCCGGGGGGAGAGTTCCAAGTGTTCGCCTTCCTCGTCGAGGGGCAGTACCGCGAGGATGAGCTCCCTGACCCCGAGATCATCAGCGTCCAACGGCTCGGCAGCTGACTCGGGTCCCGTGATGGCCGGGAGGACGCAGCGCTCACGATGTGTGATCGTCTCCGCGATACTCATGCAGTGGTCCATCGCACGCTGCTGACACTCCTCGTGGTGGCTCTGGCGTCGTCGTGCGGCGACGCGCCTCCACTCCGCGGGGTGGTCGAGGAGTGGGAGTACGAGCTGGTGCTCGACGCCCTCACCGACCGCACGGCCGATGACGCTCCAGTTGTCACAGCAGCAGGGTCGATGGTCACTGTCCGTTGGGTCCCGAGCGGTTGTCCGTTCGAGGTCGATGCGCAGTTCATGGGGACCGCCAACGCAGACATCGGCGTCGCGGTGACGTACGAGGCCACCGGGGACTGCCCGTCAGTGCCGGTCGAGAGCATCCTCCGGTTCCGGACGGCGAACCCGCTACCCGGCGAATCGGCGGGTGTCGACGTCGAGATAATCGAGCTGCGCTGAGCGCTCGGACATCGGAGCGCGAGGGTTTCGTACGACATGGGGTCGCCGACGCCGACGCCGACGACGCCATCTGGGACGTGGTGCAGCCGCGGTCGGAGAGGTGGCCGTCCAACGCATCCGCGGCTGCGTTGCGTCCACACTCCGTCGCTGAACATCACGCCGAGCGTGACAACGAACGGCGGGGCAAAATCTCTAGTCAGCTCGGGTCAGACCCTGGATCGGCGCTCACTCGAGGCACCGTCGTTGCGGCGGTGGGGTGCCTGGCTGTCGACGGTTCGCTCAACTGGAACGGGGGAGCAGCTCGAACGCGTCCGTGTGAGCGGGACGGACGACCGCGAAATCGCGGTGGTTGAGCGTCGCCAATTGGGTCTCGCCGAGCCGCTCGGCGATCGCGATCAGACTCGCGTCGACGAGGTCGAGTCGCAGGTCGGCGTAGGTGGCGCAGAGTTCTTCGCAACGCTGCCAGTCATCGGCGTTGAGGTCGATCGGCTCGAGCTGTCCAGAGGTGATCAGGCGGAGGAATCGCTGGTGAGGTCCGCTCCCGAGCCTGTCCAGGATCAGCCACGCAGATTCTGCGATCACCGGCGACGGCGCCGCCCAGACCTCGGTACCGATGAGATCGATGATCTCGCGATGGCGGGCTGCGCGTCGGTCTGCGGCGATCAACCAGATGTTGGTGTCGACGAGCACTCAGATGCGATCGGTGGCTTTGCGGGCGGCTGCCTGGGCGCGAAGCACCTTGGTGTCGGTAGCTGCCCAGCTCTCGTCACCGGAGTCCGCGCAGCCGATGAAGGCTTCGAGCGCTTCGGCACGCCTCGCCTCGTCGGCGCTGCCGGCGACGTGGTCGGCGTCGGCGGCCACCATCTCGGCGATCAGCTCCGCTTCGCTCAGGCCGCGTTCGGCCGCAGCGGCCGCGAGTGCGGCGGCGACGTCATCGGGCAGTTCGATGCTGGACATGGCTCGAGTGTACGGGTGTGCGGTGGCAGGGTCACCGGCAACTGTCGCGTTGCATCGAGGTCCGACCATCCCATCCGCCATCCCATCTGCTGTACGGACAGGGCCGGATTCGGTGGACTGAGGCGCACGGGAACGCAGGCATTAGCTGGGCTGGACGATGTTTGGGCTCTTGCCAAGGTTGAGGTCGCCGGTTCGAGGCCGGTCATCCGCTCCAGACAAGCGTGCAGGTCACGGTCGGTTTCCGACCGTGACCTGTTGTCGTTCCAGGGGCCGTGGCGACGGTACAGGGGATGGGATGTGTTGGGATGGCCTGGTCAGACATCTCGTCGGCGCTGACTCGAGCCGCCGGATCGTCTCGCCGCTTGGGCCCGTGTTGACGGTGCGCCTGTGCGATCGGTTGAGCGTCAAGTTGCTCGTCCGCTCTTGTTGTCTGTTCGGCTGAAGGTTCGGGCTGTCCGCCTGGATGGTGATCGGCGGTCATTGGGATCCGGTGATCCCGGCGGCGACCACCGTCGGGGGTCAGGTGCGGGGTGGGAAGATCTCCATGGCTTCGCGGTCGTGGGTGTCGTGGGTGATGCCGTCTCCCCGGAGCTTGAGATTCTGGATCCGCTGCGATGGTGTCTTGGGGAGCTCGTCGACGAAGCGGAGGTAGCTGGGCACCGTGTGGCGGGGCATGGTGTCACAGAGCCCCTCGACCAGGGCCGCCAGCAACGCGCTCTTGCCGGAGCCCGCAACGCCGACCACTCCGACGGTTGCGCCCTGGCCGTCGAGGAGTCGAGCGAGTCGGTCACCGAGCTCGCCCCACTCGCGGGAGCGACCGAAGAGGTCCAGGGGGTCCACCTGCGTACGGTACCAACGGTGTTCGCGCTGCCGGGGCGGCTGTCCGAGAGGCGCAGGTGCGTCGGGCGGGCCTCGTGGCAGGGGCCGCGATGGTCAGGTCTGGTCGACGCCGTTGGTCCTTTCCGCGACGGCTTTGAGGCTGTCGGCGAAGAGCTCGAAGGACTCGGTGAGGTCGGGGATGGCCTTGGTGATCAGGGCGGCCAGGAGGCCGGTGAACTCTTCGGTCATCGAGAACTCGGAGCGGCCTGCTCCGGCATCGGTGATCGTGTAGGTGCGGCGGCCGGTGAACAGGCCCAGGGGCATGCCGTCGGACCAGACCATTCGGGTGGGCTCCACCATCTCGTCGACGTGGAGCTTGAACGTGCGTTTCGGGTCGGCGACCGACACGAGCCGGATGCGCCGGCCCTGGCGGATGGGGCCCTCGATCGAGACGACGGCCTCGTTCCAGTGGGCGTAGCTGTCGGCGTTGGTCAGCAGTCCCCACACGGTCGTGGCGGGAGCGTCGATGTTCCGGCGGATCTCGTAGCGGCGGGCACCCATCAGATGGCCCGCATGCGGTTGTTGCGGGCGTTGTGCTCCACCTCGGCGAGGCCCAGGTGTTCGAGCACCGGGGGGACGTAGTTGCCGAAGCGGCCGCGATACCCCTTCCGCAGTCCGTACCAGCCGCCGACGGGATTGTCGGCCGATCGGGCCCAGGCCTCGACCGTGTCCGGCTTGGCCTCCTTGCCCTCGTCCGCGTTGCCGAGGAGCATCCAGTCTCCGCGGTCGACCAGCATGGCGTGGAGGTCTTCGATGCAACGGAGTTGGTAGCTGAGCTTGGTGGATCCGACCTGGATCTCGAGTACAGGTGGGTCGGCCGTCTCGTTGCGCCAGGCGTCGAACTCGGACTTGCCGGGCGGGGTGGTGAGGATCCACGGGTCCTCGGCGGTGCCGGCTCCCTCGACATGATCAGGCATTGGACTTCCCTTCGGTGATGGCGTCGGGCGGAACCCGAGCGTCTGGTCGTTGCGATGGTGGTGGAGCCTTCATGACACCATGTGTCATGAATACGATGATGTCGTGGAGTCGAGATCGGAGGTCGTGTGCGCGCAGGTCGGTTGCTGAGCTTGTTGCTGGTGCTCCAGAACGGAGGCCGCTTCACCGCAGCCGACCTCGCCGACCGGCTCGGTGTGTCCGAACGAACGGTCTTGCGCGACATCGAGGTCCTGTCGGGTTCGGGCGTCCCGGTCTACGGCACCCGTGGGCCCGGCGGTGGCTTCGAGCTGCTCGACACCTTCCAGCAGGAGGTCCCGGCGGTGCCTCCCGGCCTCACGTCGGGCACCGGACAGCTCCGCAGGGTCCGGGTGCGCGTGGCGCCGTCGGCGCTGCAGATGGCGTTGCTGTCGGGGCGTCCCGAAGGCTGGCGGCCCCGTCCGAACCCCGACCCGGCCCCGGATCGGCCCGACTGGATCGAGGGCTCGTTCCGGTTCGACTCCTACGATGCCGCGGTGCGCGAGCTGATGACGCTGGGTTCGGAGGTCGAGGTGCTGTTGCCGGTCGAGTTGCGCGAGACCATGGCCGGCATCGGTCGTCGCATCGCCGAGCTCCACGTTGCTGAGCGCTCGTCGGGCTGAAATCTGCTCGGCAGCGAGGGAGCATGCGCGAAGCTCGGCTGATGATCTTCGGTGAGGGCCTGCGCGTGCCCGACGCGGCACTGCCGACCGACTGGATCGACGCGGCCTGCGACGGCGATCCGGGCACGGTGGGCTCCCTGGTGTCGTGCCAGTTCGAGGCGCACCTGCGGATCTGGCCGCCGCCCGACACCGACGAGTTCTGGGAGGAGCTCGCCGAGCTGTACCGGCGGGTGGCCTCGGCGGCCGAGCGCCACACCTCCACGCCTGACGGCGCGTGGTTCGCCATCTGGGACGGCCACGGGTGGCTCAACACCACCACGCACGTTGCGTGGGCCCGTCCTGCGGCGGACGAGGAGGAGCGGCGTGCACGCGTCGCATACGGCGAGCGACTTCGGCAGGAGGACCGCGAACGCCACGCGTTGGTTCGGGCCGCGCTCGCCGGCATCCCGACCATCGATCGCCCGCACCGTCGATACCACGTGGTGTCGGGGCCGGTCCGTGCCGTCTCCGATCTGCGGGAGCCGGGCGGTGACTCGTGGCTGAACCCGGACCTGTGGTGGCCCGAGGACCGAGCCTGGTTCGTGGCCACCGACGTGGACTTCTGGTCGCTCTACCTCGGCGGCACCGCGGGCTTCGCCGCTGACGTGATCGCCGCCGTCCCCGACGGCATACGCGTGGAACCGGTCGCCCTGGACGCCGTGCTCGAGACCGAGGATTGACCCGGCTCCAAACCCTGACCCCCTGCAACGAACAGGCGTCACCACGCTGCGTCGAGAGCAGTCGTCCGCGGACGGGTGTTGGACGCGTGGGGTGGTGCTGCCGGTCACCCAGCGTCGGTGAGACTCGTCCGCGGACGAGTTTCGTCACACTCCGCGGTAGGGCTGGGTGAAGACCGCGTCAGTGTTCACGCTCGGTGATCGGTCGCGGCGGGAGGTGCAGGCCGTCGAGGAGCTCTCGGTCGCCGAGCGGTGTCTGGAGCTCGATGGTGACGGCGGTCGACGGGTTGCCCGGGCACTCGTCCAGGAGTGGCGACGCCACCGCTGCGAAGGCGACGAGCACGCTGGTCTCGGTCTCGACGATCTGTGGGTCGAGCAGGTCGTCGCCCATCTCGCGGCCACTGGCGCAGGCCCACTCGGTCACCAGCAGCGAGATCGTGGTGTCTGCCGGGGAGGGGAGGGCAGCCGGGTCCAGGCGGGCCGCCACGAGGTTGAGGCCCTCGGGCAGCGCGACCTCGGGCTTGCACGCACCACCGGAACTGCCCCAGCCATCGACGACCCACCGGTCCCCGTTGTGCACGAACGTCGTGTGCTCGAAGCGTCGGGGTCGGAACTCGGCGAACAAGGCGACGTCGCCCTCGATCGACAGCACCGCCCACGCTCGGTCCCGTAGGCGGGGTCGGAGCCCCTCGTCGATGTGGCGGCGGAGTGCGTCGATCGCTGGATGGTCCACCTCGTCCACGGGCACGGGGTCGGTGAATGCCGAGTAGGGGAACGGCCCGGCGCCGGCACAGATGACCAGCGGGTCGTCGACCGCCAGATCAGGGATGACGTCGAGCGGGCCGGTCGGACGCTCGGGCGATCGCGTCACGTCGACACACATGGCTGCGGTGGGGAGGAGGAGCGCCAGTTCGTCCAGCGCCCCCTCGGGTGGGTCGATGAGGGCGAGCTCGAGGCGATTGCGGTCGAGCCCGTTGGCCAGCGCGCTCATGCCGTAGTCCGCCCACGCCACGTCGGCGAGGCCCCGGGTCATCGTGGCCCGAAGTGCTGCCTCGGTGTGCTGCACCTGGACCACGTCGACGAAGACGTCGTCGCGCTCGCCCAGCGGACGCGGATCGGTGATCGGCGTCGACCGCCCGAGGTCGTCCTCGGACGGCGAGCGGGCCAGGATGGCCTCGCGGTGCCCGGCCGGGTCATCGGTGAAGGCGAGGACGATGACGCCGTGGTCGAGGTCGCGCCACCAGCCACCGAACGTCTCGAGGTGCTCCATCCAGTAGGTGGTGAGGACGCCGTCGACGTCGGCGTCGATGCGGGGAAGGCTGCCCGGAGTCCCCTCGATGGCGGGCTCGATGACGGGAACGTCAGCGCAGTCCACCAGGGTGCCGCCATCTGGAGGCAGCGGATCCACCGAGGCCACGTACTGGTCGTAGCGCTCCAGGTGTGAGCCTTCCTGGTCGTAGCGCTCCTGTGGGGAGCCTTCGCCCACGTCGCCTGCATCGGCAGCGGCGGCCTCGTCCGACAGATCGGACACGGTGGATGTCAGCGGTCCGTTCGTCGGGGTCGGCTCGACGTTCACAGTCGGCGCGGCTGCCGGGAGTCCGGCTGTCGTGGTTTCGGTGGCGCTCGCGCCACAGGCCGCGGTCAAGACCGTGACGGCTGCACAAGCAGCCAGTGTCAGCGTTCCCCGTCGCCGCCGCGTCATCACACCAGGGTAGAGCGCTGGCGCCGCCGGCTCCGGTCGCCCGGGTCAGACGAGATGCGGCGTCGTCGCCGAGATACCCGTTGCGGACCGGGCGCCAGAGCATGCCGAGGATTGCCGAGGCCTGAGCTCGCTCCGCCTTCGACGGGCGCGCGCCGGCGATGATGCGGTGGACCCGACGGTTGTTGTCGTCGAGGCGTCGGCCGAGCTCGCCATGGTTCAGGATCGACTTGTCGGCGTCGATCCACTCGGCGGTGGCGCGATGCGCACAGAGCGTGTCCAGGTAGGCCTCGAGGAATCCGGACGGTGTCGGGATCGTGCTGGTCGTGGTGGTCGACGATGTGGTCGAGTGCGTCCAGCAGTGGTTCGGCGAGCTCGAAGAGAAGGGCTTCCTTCGACGAGAAGTGGTAGACGAACGCGGCCTTGCTGAGTCCCGTCGCCTCGGCGAGGTCGGCAACGGAGGTCCCCTCGTAGCCCCGGTCGACGAAGGCGTGGAGGGCGGCATCCAACAGGTCTTCTCGGCGGTTGGTGTTCTGTGCCATCGGGCCCTCAA
>CBDHFJ010000063.1:0-28974 GCA_965262315.1 Acidimicrobiales bacterium | reverse complement strand
GGCGGGATCGAACCGTCGGCGGCGGTGGCGCCGATGTCCAACGCGGCCGGAGCGCCCTCGGGCACCGAGGCCAGATCGTCGGTGAGCACCAAGTCCATGGCGGCGTCGCCAACCATGAAGGTGAGCCGGTCCGCAGGGAATCGCGGGTCCAGCGGCACGTACGCCGCGCCGGCCATCAGCACCCCCAGGATGCCGACGACCATGTCGAGGCCGGGAGCCGTGGACACCCCGACGAAGCCACCGGGCTTGACCCCGTGCCGCTCGAGCGCGGTGGCCACACGGCGGGCCCGCTGCTCGAGGTCGGCGTAGGAGATCTCACGCCCCCGGTGCACGACGGCAGTGGCATCGGGCGTGGCCGCGGCGGCGGCCAGGAACTGCGCATGCAGCGCGCCGGCGAACGGGGCCTCGTCGGGCACACCGCCCTTGCGGAACAGTGCCTCGGTCTCGTCGGGACCCAACACGGGCAGGTCGACGAGCAGACCGGTCGATCCAGCGTGGTAGGCGACGGCGAACACCTCGAGACCGGCGGCGATCCGTCCCGCGAGCCCGACGCTCTCGGAACGGGCGAGGACACGACAGGCGGCACCACCCTCGACGATGCCGATCTCCAGTCGGGCATCGGTGCTGGTGGCACCGTCCACGATGGCGACCGCCGATCCCGGCGTGTCGATCGGTCCATCGACCTGCTCGGGCATCCGGATGGGCACGTCTCGAAGGAACGGACCGCGATCCCGGGCGGCGCCGATGGCGGTCGCGATCTCGGCCACGGCGTCGGCGCTGGAAGCTCCGGCATCGACCTCGAGCGGGACGGGCACCACGGTGGTGAACCACGAGCGCAGCGCGGTGGAGATCTCGGGGGCCACGTCCACGCCGATCGTGGCCGCGTCAGTGCCGGCGTAGGACAGGACGAAGGCGGCCGCGATGGCCATGGCCTCCTCGACCGAGGAGCAGCGCAGGGGCGCGACCGCTTCGCTCGCGCCCTCCTTCGCACCGAAGTGCGACAGGTCGGGATCGGCTGCGGCCGCGACCCGCTTGGACCACCAGACCTCCGACCGCACCGACGCCTGATGGCGTTCCTCGATCTCGCCGAGCAGCGGTGTGGGGTCGGGCAGAACGGTGTCGGTCAGCCCTTGGATGGTGGCGCCCGGCTCGGCCCAGCCGCGGAGCTCGATGGGCTCGGTGGTGGTGGCGACCGTCAGGGTCACGTCGCCGTCGCGGGCCGATGCGGCCAGCACGGTGCCCGGCGTGGCACCGCCCGGCAGGTCGCTGGGGCCCGTCCCGTGCACGACCAGGAGGTGGCGATCGTCGACCTGGAGCAACGCCCGGCCGACCCGGTTGATCGTGGGGCCGAAGTCGAGCGCCCGGACGTAGCGGGCGATCTCGTCGGCGCTCATGTGGTGAGGCACCAGCGCCCCGGCCGGAATGGGCCGGTCGTAGCGCCCGCAGTACCGGCCCTCGCCCTCCTGGACCGTTCGGTCCAGCGCTCCGGACCGGAGCTGATCGAGGACCGCTTCGAACGCTTCGCCCGCAGCCCCGAAGCACTTGATGTTCATCGACCTGGTGGTCTCGTCGGGAGCGATCTCGAAGCTGCTGGTGGCGAGGACATCGCCCTCGTCGACCCCGCCCTCGACCACGTGCCAGGTCACCCGATAGTCGGTGGCATCGTCGAGCAGTGCCCACATCGGCGTGTGGAGGCCGGCGTAGGTGGGCAACGGGCCGTCGTGGAAGTTGATCGTCACCCGGGTGGCGTCGACCATGTCGTCGGGCAGGATTCGGAGATTGCCGACCGACAGCAGCGCATCGGGACGGGTGGCCCGGACGTGGTCGCCCAGCTCGGCCCACGGCACGACCTCGATGGATTCGCCAGACGCCCACGCGGCGATGGAGGGGTCATCGGTGCTGACCGCGGCAACGGTCAACCCCGCTTCCCTGGCTCGACCGGCACAGGCGACCAGCAAGGGATGATCTCCCACGAACACGAGCGTCGAGTAGGTCATGGTGACTTCCATCGGGCGGCGGGTGCGACGAACGAACGGTGGTGACCACAGCAGCGGTCCCCCAGCTTCCCCCATCGGCGGGGGCCGGAGAAGGCTGAGGACCACACCACGAATTCTGGCTTTGCCGGGGCCGGACCACGAGGGCCGGCACCGGCGGGGACTCAGGCGAGTTCGGCGCCCTCGCCCCGGTTCAACACGCCCTTGGCTGCCCGAACCAGGACCGTCTGCGCGGTCAGGATCAGGATGACCAGATCCAGCGTGATCGACCAGTTCTTCACGTAGAAGAGGTCGAGGCGCCGGTACGAGGCGAATGAGGGGTTGTCACGGGCTTCGACCTGCCAGAGGCCGGTGATGCCCGGAAGCACGTTGTGCCGCTCCAGCAGCTCCTCGTCGAACGCCTCGACCTCGCTGGGCAGCGCCGGGCGCGGCCCGATGAGGCTCATCTGGCCGGAGAGCACGTTCACGAGCTGCGGCAGCTCGTCGATGCTGCTGAAGCGCAGGAACTTGCCCACCCGGGTGATGCGCGGATCGCTCTCGATCTTGGTCAGCGGGCCGCCGCGGGCGTTCTGCTCCTTGAGCTCCTGCAACCGGGCCTCGGCGTCGACGCTCATGGTGCGCAACTTCCAGAGCCGGAAACTCCGACCGCCCTGACCGACCCGGTCCTGACGGAACAGGACCGGTCCGCGGTCTTCGAGCTTGATGAGGGCCGCGGCGAACAAGGTGATCGGCAGCGTCACCAGCAACAGCGCCGATGCGACCGTGACGTCCAGCACCCGCTTGGCCCAGAGCTGCCATCGCTTCAGCGACGGTCGGTCGACGTAGAGAAGGGGCTCGTGCACGATCGGTGCGAGCTGCACTCGCTGGGAGGCGATACCGGCGATGCCCATCGTCAGGTGCACGTGATGGCCCGCCGCCGCAAGCTGCTCGACGACGTAGGAGCGATCGGCGGCCGACAGCTCGTCGACCACCACGAAGGCGCCGTTGGCGCCCACCGTCTCCATGATCTCGATCACGTCGGCGGGGACACCGAGCCAGTCGGCGTTCAGATGATCGACGGACTCGCGGGGAGCCACCACACCCTTGATGCGGTAGCCGGCTTCCTGGTGATCCTCGAGCAGCTCGATCAGATCGTCGGTCCCCGGCCCGGCGCCGAGCACCACGACCGAGCGCGTGTAGCGACCCTGCTGACGGGCCGATCGGATCCAGCCGTCGAAGACGCTGCGCCCGATGATCAGGAACAGGAACGTCGCGATCCCCGCCACCAGGTCGGTCCCGAGGTGCAGTTCCTGGGTGGCCAGCAGGTCGAAGAACAGGATCGACGGGATGAGCAGGGCGGCGACCCGCGAGATGGCTGCGAGCTCGGCCGAGCGGACGCTGGAGACCCGAGACTTGTAGAGGTCGAACAGCACGAGCAGCGCGCCGGTGAGGCCGACGCCCAGGGCGACCACGGCGGTCGAGCGCTGCCCGAACTCCCAGTCGAACGGCGAGAACAACGCTGCCACCCAGGCCAGGGTGACCGCAGCGATGTCCAGGGAGACGAGCATGACCCTGGGGGTGTTGAATCGCCCGGGGTTTGCCGGCGCACCCGGGGTTCGCCCAGGAGTCCGTACAGGCGTCGACAGCGCCTCGTCTGTCTGTGTCGCCGTCACAGAAGTGCCCTTCTCGTCAGACCCGCCCTGGTCCAACGTTCCCGGCGGCATGCTAGTCCGGCGAGCGGTGCCGATACCAGCCATTCGCTCTTCGGTCGAGCTCATCGTCGGGTCCTCACCGTCGCCTCGAACGCCGCCGCGTCCGCAGGACAAGTCTGCCCGCGATCGAGGGGTGCGACCCATGGGTCGAACTTCCTATTGCGCGCCATGGCGAGGCCTGCGACCGAGCGGTTCCGAGCGACGGTCAGTGGCTCGGGACCGGCCCCTCGGCGATCACCGGGACCCGCCGGGAGAGGAAGTTCACGACCTCACCGACCTCGGTGGCGAGATCGATGGTCTTCGCCACGAACCCATGCGGGGTCCGGTACGAGATCCGGATCTCGGTGCGATGATGGCGGACCTCGTCGATGTCGTCGACGGCGACACGGAAGAAGGCCCGCTCGAGGGCGGCGTCGGGGCCCATGGCCGCCAGCTTCTCGAGGAGTGGCGAGAAGGACGCTGCGGGCACCTCGTGGAGGAAGAAGGTGGTGTCGGTCAGGCACGCGAGCCGCTTGGCGGGTCCTCGGTCGGTGTCGGCGTCCCAGAACCAGTACTCGGGGTCGTCGTCCTCGTCATCGGGGACCGGCAGGCCGAAGTCCGCCGGCTCGACACGTGCTTCGACATCGTCTCCAGCGTCGGTTGACGAGCCGGAGCGCCGCTTGACCACCGCGACCAGCAGCCCGACCACCGCCAGGGCTCCGAGCGCTGCCGCACCCACGGGTGCGTAGTCCATGACCTCGAACGTCTCCGGTTCGGTGACCACGACGTCGTAGACCAGGACACTGCCCTCGATGCCGCACTCGACGGTGACCACGCCGGCGCCGAGCGGTGCGCTCCCCGGGAGGGTGAGCGGGATCGAGAAGTGACCGTTGTCGTCGCTGACCGTGACGCCGATGCGGTTCGCACCCTCCTCGGGCAGCCCGAAGAAGACGTTGACATCGACGTTGGGCGCGCATTCGCGGCCGTTCTCGAGGGTGAAGGTGGTGGCTCGCGGGACCTCGATCTGGCCCTGCGCCGCCGCGGGCGACCCCGCGGACAGCAGGAACAGCAGCGCCACGGCCAGGAGGCCGAGGGTCGGGCGAGCGACGCGTGGACGCATGGCAACCATGATCTTCCAATCGGCCCGGATTTCCCAAGCATGAGCCATTCGGGCCACCGAACTCCACTGTGCTAGCAACTCCCTCGACGGCCGGCTGCGCAGGTGCCCGGCGACCCGAGGCCAAGGAGCCAGCGTGAACGATCATCCTGTTCGAGTCGGCAGCATGCTGTACACGCTCGTCGATCCCAGCCGTGGCCACGAGGTCGCCTACAACCGGTGGTACGAGCGCGATCACTTCTACGCCGGGTGCATGATCGGGCCCTGGCTCTTCGCAGGGAAGCGTTGGGTCGCCACCCGCGAACTCAAGGACCTCCGGTTCCCCGCCGACTCGCCGGTGACCGTGCCCCTCGACAAGGGCTCGTACCTGGCGACGTACTGGGTGCACGAAGGCAAGCACGACGAGCACTTCACGTGGGCGTCGGAGCAGGTGTGGGAGCTCTACGCCAACGACCGGGGCTTCTCCGAGCGCCACCATGCCCACACCGTGCTGTGCCGGGCCCCGTGGTCCCACTACCGCGACGCTGATCCGGTCCCCATCGAGCTCGCCCTCGACCATCACTACCTCGGCATGGCGAGCGTGTTCATCGAGCGATCGGAGGCGGCGGCCGAGAACGACCTCGTCGCGTTCCTGACCGAGACCGCGCTGCCCGCGCTGATGGCCGCCGACTCGCCCGTTGCGTCGTGCGTGAGCTGGAAGCCGATCGAGCGCAACGATGCCACCGACGGCAATGCCCCGATGGACCTGGGGAGTCCGACGGGCGGCGAGGAACGGACCATGCAGATGTTCTTCCTCGAGACCGACCCGCGCGAGTGCTGGGACCGATTCCGGTCATATGCCGACGCGGTCGACGCCTCGGGCCTGGGCCGGGTCGTGCTGGCAGCGCCATTCATTCCCACCGTCGTCGGCACCGACACCTACACCGACCAACTCTGGTGACCAGGCGACGCCGCAGATCGATCAGCCTCGGCGCTCGGTCCGGAACGGATCCGTGATGGGTTCCCGTCACCGCCGGTGACCGGTCGGACGCCGGGAGTGTGGCCGATTTGCGCTGGCGTCCTCATGAGGTGTGCGGCGGCGGCGCACACACTGGTGATGTGGACCATCCGCGGGCGGACGAGACGGCGAGCTTCGTGCTGAACGACGGCAGCTGGCTGCACGTGCAGGTCACCGGCGATGCCGTGGGCATCTGGCGCGACGACGTCCCAGTGGCCGAAGGGGTCGATCGCCGGCTCCTGGATCCGCAGGTGATCGTGCCGCTCCCGAACGCCCCGGGCACGATCGGCGTGAGCATGGACTACGTGGGGAACCTCAGCGCGACCCACGACGGCCGGTCGCTTCGGCGCGTGGGCGAGCGAGCACCGGCGCCCCTGGACCTGCTGCGCCCTCGTCGGTGGTTGCTCGGGCTGGCACTGGTGCAGTGGCTCCCCTTCCTGGTGCCGCTCGACGTGTTCGAGGGGGCCGAGCTGTTGAGCGACGCCGGGCTCGTCATGGCGGTGATGACCGGGATCGCCCTGATCCCGTACCTCGCTCCGAGCTTCGCATTCTTCTCCTTCGCCTGGTTCGGGGTGCTCCACGCGGTGTGCTCCTGGATCGTGCTCACCCACCCCGACGCACGACTGGGCGACCATCTCCTCCGGGGTGCGATCGCCGGGGTGCTCCTCCACGGCTGGAACGTGAGCCGGCGGCACCGCCGCCACGAGCTGTGGCTGAAACGCAGCTACCGGCAACCGATCCCGGACGCGCCGACCACCAGCTGGTGGTCCGACGACGCCTGAGGACCCGTCCGACATGGGTGCCTGTGCGCGTAATTCGTTTGACCTCCTCGTCAGGTCTGCGATCCTGACCGCACGGGAGCAGCCGGCTCCCGGCTCGTCCACGAGCACCACGCACGGAAAGGAGCCCCCGAGATGATGATCTTCACGACCAACCAGTCGGCCATTCTCGCCGGCGCCGCCGTGTACCCCGGCTCCTGCTGATCCTCGGCTGACGCGCTCGCGCAGACCGATCGGGTCCGAGCAGGACCTGGCGACCACGTGACCGCTCGCGTCACGGTCGCCGCACCGACCATCCCACACTCCTGAGCCGCAGTCGCGAGGGCAGGGCGTGGGTCTCACCCCAACCGCGTCACCTGACGCGCACCCATGGAGCAGACCAATGATTCATCCACTCATGACTCGCGACATCGCGCGCGAGATCCAACGTGAACACCTCGAGCGAGCCGACCGACGTCGGCTCGTCCGATCCACCGACCCGGCCCTGGACATCAAGCAGAGGGTCGTTCGGCGTACCAGCGATCGAGCCGTACGCCGGTCTCTTCGGCGTCGAGGTCGGGTTCTTCCCGCTTGAGTTCGAGGAGGAACTTCATCGCCTGGCCCACGATCGGGCCGGGCTCCAGGCCGAGGCGATCCATGACCGCCTGGCCGTCGAGCAGCGGACGCTCGGCGGCCTGGCGGTCCGCCTCGGCGAGGTCCGCGATGCGGCGTTCGAGCTCGTCGACGTGATGGTGGAGCTCCATCCGCTTGCGCTGGTTGCGGGTGGTGCAGTCACTGCGGACCAGGGCGTTGAGATGCCCGAGCAGGTGGCCGGCGTCGCGTGCGTACCGGCGCACGGCCGAGTCGCTCCAGCCGTCGGCGTAGCCCTTGAAGCGGCCCGACAACCGGACCAGTTCGGCGACATCCTTGACGATGTCGGCGGGGTACTCGAGTTCCCGCAGGCGCTTCTTCGTCATCTTGGCCCCGACGGCTTCGTGATGACGGAAGGTGACGCCACCGTGCTCGAACGACCGGGTCCGGGGCTTGCCGATGTCGTGGAAGAGCGCGGCGAGCCGCAGCCGCAGGTCGGCCGGCGTCTTCGCCGTGACCGCGATCGTGTGCGACAGGACGTCCTTGTGCTTGTGGATCGGGTCCTGCTCGAGTCTGAGCGCGGGAAGCTCGGGGACGATCTGGTCGGCGAGCCCGGTGTCGACCAGATCCCACAACGCCGTGGCGACGTCGTCGTCCATGAGCGCGTGGGAAAGGCGCTCTCGTTTGTCTTCAGCGGTGAGCGGGCTCATCGGCCCTGAGCGAGGCGACGGCGGACGCCGGGGTTCCCCGCTACTTCTCTTCCTTGAAGATGACGTGCTTGCGCGCGATGGGGTCGTACTTCCGCAGCTCGATGCGCTCGCGGTTGTTCACCTTGTTCTTGTTGGTGATGTACGTGTAGCCGGTGCCCGCGGTGGACTTCAGCTTGATGTTGGGACGCTTGTCGCTTCCTGCCGGCATCAGACCTTCTCCCCACGCTTGCGCATGTCGGCGAGCACACGCTCGATTCCGTGCTTGTTGATGGTCTTGAGACCCTTGGCGCTCACGGTCAGCTTCACCCAGCGCTTCTCGCTGGGGATGTAGAAGCGGTGGGTCTGGATGTTGGGGTCCCAACGGCGACGCGTCTTGCGATGCGAGTGCGACACGTTGTTGCCGAACGCCGGCTTGCGACCGGTGACCTGACAATGCTTGGACATGGCTGCCTCTGGGGTAGGGGCACCGCCGCTTCGGGCGGGCTGGCCGGACGCGCCGGACCGGAAATCTCGAACCCCGGAAGCTTACCGGCGAGACGCAGAGGCGACCACCCCGGGTCCGAGACCGACCGGCCGCCGGGTTCGGGTGGGTCGAGCGACCCACCCGTCGCTTGGTGTTTCCGCGCCGCACTCGCTAGGTTCACGTGTTGCGATCGCGTGACGAACCTCACCGTTCCGCAACACCGACCCCCGACTCGAATGGGCCGAGCGACCCGGCATGGCGATGACACCAGGAGCGAGCTTCAGGTTCCCCACGGTACGCCGATGGGGTGGCGACCGGCGTCGTACCGCGACGCGTCCCCGATCGGGAGCTCTCCCCCACCCCATGCGCAACCGTCGACCCGGCACCGGCCTCTCGCTCGCCTTCGCTGTGGCGATCGCGCTGGCCATCGCGGTCTTCTCCCCGGTGGCGCAGGATTCGCGGGCGCAGGCCCAAGAGGTCGGGCACTCGGACTGGGCGCCCATCGTCGGTGAGTTCCAGATCGGCTGCACCAAGGCCACCGGCAACCCCTCGGACGGCTTCTGCTCGGGGCACCACAACGGCTGGGCCATCGACATCAACATGCCGTACAACTCGCCCATCTACGCCACCGGCCCCGGGGTCGCCCGGTTGGTCGAGGGCGGGTGTGCCCCCAACGGCGGCGACGGCGGCTGCAACAGCCGAGCCGGCAACTACGTGGCCATCGACCACGGCGACCACTACAGCCGCTACATCCACCTGGCCTCGTTCGCCGACGGCATCGAGGTCGGCGCCGACCATCGCAGGCAGGCCAACTCATCGGCTACTCGGGCAACTCCGGCACCAGCGGCACCGACAACCCGCCCCCCATCGACTCGCACCTCCACTACGACGAGATGAACACCGCGTTCAACGGGGGCTCGCGCATCTTCTTCGGCCCCTTCCTGGCCTGCCACGGCGACACCGCCGTCCAGTACCCCGACGTGCTGGGCACCACCGACTGGCAGGAAGTCGCCATGGGGTTCGCCGATTCGCAACGACGGCTACGAGTGTCTGGGCGGGGTCACCCCCGACCCCATCGAGCCCGGCACCCGAGCCAGACCCCGACGCAGCCGGGCGACGACGGCGGCCGCATGGCCGAGGTGCCAGGCGGCTCCACCGGCCTCGCGTTCGGTGACTTCGACGGCGACGGCCGCGACGACCTCGCCATCGGTGCACCCGGCGAGGGCGTTCGAGGGAAGACTCAGGCGGGCACGGTGGTGGTGACCTACGGCGACGGCGAGACCGAACAGGTCCGCCAGGGCAAGGGTCTCAGGGGCAGGCCCGAGGCGGGCGACATGGCCGGGGCCGCAGTCGCCACCGGCGACTTCGACTGCGACGGGCGCGACGACGTGGCCGTCGGGGCGCCTGGCGAGGGCATCGGCGGTTTCGAGGACGCGGGCGCAGTCTCGATCAGCCACGGCTCCCGTGCCGACGTCAACAACCGCAAGAAGATCCTCCACCAAGGCCGATGGGGTCTGCCCGGCCTCCTGGAGAGTGGCGACCTGGTCGGGGCGGCCCTGGCCGTCGGCGACTTCGACGCCGACGGCTGCGACGACCTCGCCATCGGTGCACCTGGCGAGGACGTGGGCCTGCTGGGCGACGCCGGGGCCGTCATGGTGGTCTACGGACAGCCGGGCGGCTTCAGCCCCAGCCTGCGCCACAGCGACGTGCTGTACCAGGGCAACGTGCTGGACGGCTTCACCGAGGCCGGCGACCTGCTGGGCGCCGCCCTGGCCTCGGGCGACTTCGACTGCGACGGCTACGACGATCTCGCCATCGGCGCCCCGGGCGAGTCGATCGACGCCGCCCCCACCGCAGGTGCCGTGTCCATCATCCACGGCGCACCCGATGGTGTCGGAGCCCGCCCCACCACGATCTACCAGTCCGAGGGACTCACCGGCTTCCTCGAGGGCGGCGACCGTGTGGGCATGGCCCTGGCTGCCGGCGACTTCGACGGCGACGGCTGCGACGACCTCGCGGTCGGCGCCCCGGGCGAGGATCTCACCGACGGCGGCGAGGACGCCGGTGTCGTGAGCGTCGCCTTCGGCTCCGAGGCCGGCCTCGCCCAGGGAGACGACGGCGCGGTGTACTTCCAGTCCAACGGGGGCCTCGGCGAGACCGGCGAACCGGGCGACGCCGTGGGCGCCTCGCTGACCGCGGTCGACATCAACTGCGACGGACGAGACGACCTCGCCGTCGGTGCGCCCGGCGAGGATCTCGGCGACGCGACCGACGCCGGCTGGGTCGGCGTGCTCCGGGGCACCAGCAGCGGACTCGGTCCCAGCATCTCGTCGCTCGCGCAACGCAGCGGCCTGCCGGGCGGCAACCAGGCCGGGGACATGGCCGGCAGCAGCCTCGCCGCCGGTGACCTGAACGGTGACGGGTGCGACGACCTCGCCATCGGCGTACCCGGCGAAGCGATCGGCAGTCGAGACGACGCCGGCCGCGTCGTCGTGGTGTACGGCTCCACCAACGGCCCCAACGGCACGACGAACCACACCCAACGCAAGAACCTGCCGGGCCGCAGCCAGGCCGGGGACCTGCTCGGCGGACCCGGCATCTGGGACCTCCTGGGTCTTTCGCTCCAGTAGCGGGCCGCCGGGTCAACTCACCGCCGCCGTCGCCGATGGTGGCGAGGTGACCGCACCAGGGACAGCGGCCATCCCGGCCGACCACCTTCCCAGCCTCCTGCACGCCTCGCACACCGCGACGCTCGTGCTACGGCACGCCAACGACGAGCTCACCGTGGTCGGTGGCAACGAGCGCTGGTCCGAGCTGTGCGGCTCCCCCATCCGAGACCTCATGCGTCGCAGCGCCGGCAGCTGCATGTCACCCGAGCTGGTCGAGGCCATCCACCGTCAGGTCCGAGACGGCCTGCCCGCGCACCCGCTGCCGATCGATGCCCGGGCCGATCACCTCGTCGGCAGCGAGGTCGCCGACGTCGTGTTGGTGGGCACGGCCGCCGACCCCCACCAGCAGTTCCTGCTGGTCCACGCTCGGGGCAGCACGGGCACCGAAGCCGGCCCGTTCCGATCGATGGTCGATCGCACCAGCGCCCCCTTCCTCGCCGTGGGCGCGGACCTGGTCGTGGCGTACGCCAACCCCGCCGCGACGCAGCTGCTCGCGGAGTCGGGCCGCAGCCTCGTGGGCACGGACTTCCGCACACTGCTGAGCTCGGACTCCGCCGCTGACGTGGTCGATGCGATCGCGTCCGGCACCGCCACGGACCTCCGGGTGGCTCTGATCGCCGGCGGCGGACGACGCGTCCCGGCCGAGCTCTCGGTCGCAGCCCTGGACGGTGCCGGCGACGGCGCCGTGATCTCCGTGCGAGACCTGACGGCGCAGCAGCGGCACGAGCAGGAGCTCGCAGGACTGTCAGCGGTGGACGGCCTGACCGGGCTGGCCAACCGACAGGCCTTCGCCGAACGCATCCACCTGATCGCCGCCTCGGCCACGCCCACCGAGCTCACCGTGGCGTTTCTCGACCTGGACAACTTCAAGCCGATCAACGACCTGCTCGGCCACGACACGGGCGACCTGGTCCTCCAGACCATCGCGAAGCGACTCGACCATGCCCTCGGTGGCGGCCAGGGCCTGGTGGCTCGCTTCGGTGGGGACGAGTTCGTGGTGGCCACCACGTCCCAGCCAGGCACGGGCCACGCAGAGCTCGAGTACCTGCTCGGCCTGGCCCTGACCGAACCGGTCGAGGTCGACGGCAAGCAGTTCACGATCACGGCCAGCGCCGGGATCGTCTCCACCAGCGACCCCGCGGCGATGCGCCCCGAGGCGATGCTGAAGGCCGCCGACCTGGCCATGTACGAAGCGAAGCGACGCGGCAAGAACTGTGTCGCCGTGTACGACGAGACGCTGGCGCACCAGGCCACCGCTCGAGTGGAGATCGAATCGGACCTCCGGCGGGCGATCGAAGAGCAGCAGTTCATCCTCCACTACCAGCCGATCATGGACGTCATCAGCGGTCGGCCGATCGGCAGCGAAGCACTCGTCCGGTGGATCCACCCCGAGCGGGGCATGGTGCCGCCCGACAAGTTCATCCCCATCGCCGAGTCGACCGGGCTGATCATCCCGCTCGGCGCCTGGGTCCTGGAGACCGCCGTTGCGCAGACGGCCGCCTGGAACCAGCAGCGACTCACCCGTCGAGCCCTCTCGATCAGCGTCAACCTGTCCGGCCACCAGCTCGCCGACCCCGGCCTGGAACAACTGGTCCGCTCCTGCCTCAGTCGAACCGGCCTCGATCCGTCGAAGCTGACGCTCGAGGTCACCGAGAGCACGCTCATGTCCGACGCGGACGAGACCATGGACATCCTTCACCGCTTCCGGGCCCTCGGCGTGCGGATCGCGATCGACGACTTCGGCACCGGCTACTCGTCACTCGCCTACCTCAAGAACATGCCCGCGAACTCGCTCAAGGTCGACAAGGCGTTCGTGGACGGGCTGGGCATCAGCACCGCGGACACCTCGCTGGTGACCGGCATCGTCGGCCTGGCGTCGGCACTCGACCTGGCGATCGTGGCCGAGGGTGTGGAGAACGAGACCCAGCTCCGGGAGCTCCGCCGACTGGGCTGCGAGTACTCGCAGGGCTACTACCACTCCCGCCCCCTACCGGCAGAGGACTTCGGGCGCTGGGTGGGCATCGAGCCGGAACCGCCTCCGGAGCCCGACGAGGAACCAGCCAGCTCCTCGATGTCGCTCGGCGATCGACTGTCGGTGCTCGTGGGCGAGCGAGCGACCGGGGAAGACACCCCCTCGGCCCGCCAGCACGAACGCTCCCCGCTGCTGTTCGACCAGGACTCCGCCACCGGCTGACGTCCCGGTCACCCCGCCAGCACGAACGCTCCCCGCTGCTGTTCGACCAGGACTCCGCCACCGGCTGACGTCCCGGTCACCCCGCCAGCACGAACGCTTACCCGGACCGGCGGCATGGCTCCTATCCTCGGCGCGCCATGGTGCGTTCGCTGCTGTCCCGGCTCCCCTCCTCGCGTCGCCCGTCGCGCCGCCTCGTGGTCTGGGTCGTCATCTGGGCGCTCACGATCTCCGGGCTCCGGCTGACCACCCTCGCGGCCGAGATCTGTCCCCCCGTCTCGGTGGACTCGATCAACGCGTCGGCGGTGGCCGCCGCCGACTGGATCGTCTCGAATCAGTTCGACGACGGCCGTTACCTCTACGAGTGGGACCTGCGTATCGACGGCCCCACCGACGCTCCGTACAACCTCGTCCGCCACGCGGGCACCACGATGTCGCTGTATCAGTTCGTCCTCGCGGGCGAGGCCGACTATCTCGCGCCGGCCGACGAGGCGCTGCAGTGGTTGCTCGACCGCCGGGTCGGCACCGACGAGGTGACCGCGGTCGCTCCCGGGCCCACGATCCGCGCCAAGCTGGGCACCACCGCCCTGGTGACGGTGGGTCTGGTGCACCGCCGCCAGGCGACGGGCGACACCCGCTACGACGACCTGCTCCGGGAGATGGGCCGGCTGATGGTCGGCCAGCAGCGCCCCGACGGCAGCATGCTGAACTTCTGGAGCCCCGTCACCGAGCAGCCGATCCCGGAGGAGACCTCGCTGTTCTCCACCGGCGAAGCCCTGTGGGCGCTCGCGCTGCTGCACAACACCTGGCCCGACGAGGGTTGGGACGAGCCTGCGTGGCGGACGCTGGAGTACATGGCCACCGACCGAGACGAGGACGAGGACGTGTGGCCCCGGCCGTGGGCCGACCAGTGGGCTGCCTACAGCCTCAACGAGATGGGCGACTGGGGACTCGAGGACCACCACATCGAGTACGCCCGCCTGCTGGCCGGCCAATGGGGCATCGCCGTCCGCTGGGAGAGCCAACGAAACGGCGGCATCGACGGGCTCGTCCATGCGCCGGAGACGATCGCCGCCGGCCAGGGAACCTGGCTCGAGGGACTCGCCATGCTGTACGAGCTCGCCGGCCGAGACGATCGGATGGCCGACCTCCGCGAGCCCCTGGGCGAACGGCTGCTGTGCGGAAGCGGACGAATGATCGTGAAACAACGCGTCGACACCGGCCAACCGGAGGTCGACGGCGGGTTCTTCGTCGGCGGCACCACCCGGGTCGACGGACAGCAACACACCCTGAGCGGGCTCATCTTCGCCGAGCGCCTGCTTCGTGAGGAGGGACCATGAACGGCTGGGCCGCAGCGCTGGTGAGCGTGACGCTGGTGTGCAACCCGATCGGCGTGGGCCGCGCCGCGGCCTGGGCGCCTCGCGACGCCGCCTGGCGGCGGTCGACTGCGCCGATCCTGGCCGCTGCGTTCGCGGTGCTCGCCGGGCTGGGGCTGCTCACGGCGCCGGTGCTCGATCTGATCGACGTGACGACCCCGACCTTCCGGCTGTCGGCCGCGCTCGTCATGGGCGTCACGGGCTTGCTGTGGATGATCCGACCCGGACGTCCGGTGACCGAGCTCGGCGACGGCGACGCCTGGACGACGCTCGGCGCCACCATGGTGCTGACGCCCGGCCCGGTGTTCACGGCCATGGCGGCCAACGGTGACGGCGGCACCGTTGCGGGTCTGGTCTCGGTCGGCGTGGCGGGCGTCCTCGTGGCCGTCGCGGTGCTGGGTCGGCGACTCACCGATCCGGTTGCGGTGTGGGCAGCTCAGCTCACGGGCGCAGGCGCAGCCACGGTCGCCGTCGCCATCGGTCTCGACGCCGCCCGGACCGTGTGACCCCGTCGCCGCTCAACCACCACCGGACCGTGCTGCGATCTCGTCGCCGGTGAGCTGGGGCAGGGTGGCGCTGGCCAATGCCACGACGATCTGGTCCAGTGCATCGCGGGCCTCGTCGCGTTCATCGGCCTCGATGACGAGACTGAAGGTGACCGCGCCGCCGTCGATCGTCGTGAGATAGCCACTCAGGGCCACCACGTCGACCAGCGTTCCGGTCTTGGCCCGAACGTTTCCGATGGTGGTGTCGAGTTCGAGCCGCTCGCGCAGCGTGCCCGCCACGCCGGCGTTGGCGAGGCCGTTCTCCATGGTGGGCCACCACGGCCGATCGCGTGCGAGCAACAGGACCTCGACGAGCTGTCGCGCCGACAGCCGATTCAGCCGGGACAGGCCCGATCCGTCGCCGTCGACCGGGCCCAGATCGAGTCCGAGTGCGGCGAGGTGGTCATGGATCACCTGCTTGCCATCGAGGATCGAGGAACTGTCGGCGTGGTCGAGCGCGACCTGGCGGACGAGCGCGTCCGCGATCTCGTTGTCGCTGACGCCGAGGATGACGCTCACGAGGGTGCGCAGCGACGGTGAACGATGCTCGGCCACCACCGGTGCTCGCGGCCGGGCCGTCCCCACCACGATCTCGCCGGTCACCGTCACACCGGCCTCCTCGAGCAGCTCGACGATCAGCTCACCGTTGCCGACGTCGGGGTCGGCAACGAAGGCCGCGTCACCGCGGTGCTGGTTGTCGTCGATCATCAGGGCCGACATCGGGCCGACGTCGACCGGCACGTACCGCTCGGGCCAACCCGGGCCCATCCTGGTGCCGTCGAAGTAGGACACGTCCACCACCAGGCCCGTGATCTCGAGGGCCGGCTCGGGGGTCGGCGTGGCCTCGCTCGTCGCGTCGGGTGGGCCAGCCTGCAGCGGATCCGTCGACCCCTCGCCTGCGCCCGGCAACGGCGGCAGCGTGGCCAGGTGGGCGGCCACCTCGGCCACCATCGCTTCCACGTCGGCGCGGGTGAGCGTCGGGTCGCCCCCGGCGACGACATGCAGCCGACGTTCGCGGTCGAGGCGCATCTCGGTGTGGAAGCGGAAGTCGGTCGGCAACAACTCCAGCGCACCGAACGCGGTGATCACCTTCTGGTTGCTGGCAGGTCGCAGCTCGAGAACCGGACGGCGTTCCTCGATGTAGCCGACACCGTCGACGTGGACCGCGTACGTGTAGCGCGCCCCGAGGTCGTCGAGCGCGGCGAAGTTCTCGTCGATCGCCAGACGGATGACATCGGTGGGGATGAGTGGCTCGGGGACGGGTGTCGGCGTCGGCAGCGGTGTGGGGCTGGCAGCCGGCGCCGGCGATGGCGTCGGAGCCGGCGTGGCCGTCGGCCCCGGCGACGGCTCGGCGACCACCACGGCGACCGTCGGCTGCTCGACCCGGCCGAGGACCTCGGCAGCATCGAGGTCGCGCACGGTCGACGAGCAGCCGCCGAGCACGAGCGCGGCCACACCACAGGCCGCCGCCACGTGTCGTCCCAGAGTTCCCCGCCGGAGCGGCGGTGCCGTGACGCCCATGAGCCCACCAGCGTAAACCGGCCCGGTGCCCGGGCCGGATCATCGAGCCCCCGGACCCACGACACCGCCACCCACCGCGGCCGGTACCCTCGACGGCGTCGTCAGGGTCTCGAGCCGACGACCCAGCCCTCGTAGCTCAGTTGGATAGAGCGACCGCCTCCTAAGCGGTAGGCCACAGGTTCGATTCCTGTCGGGGGCACGGTCTTCTCTCGCCGCAACGATGATCCGTTGCGCGGTGTCGCCGGCGGACCGCCTCTCGCCCCATCGGGCGATGACCGGCACCATGCCCCAGGTGACGAGATCGAGGGCCGGGCGACCGCCGACAAGGACGTGGTGCATCGGTACGGGATTTCTGCGCGCGTTGATATTGACGACGAACAGGTGGGCTGCGATAATTTCTACAACCGTAGAAAACACGCCCGGAGGCCCAACTCGTGCGACTCATCCCCCTCATCCTCGTGAGCCTGGCGTGCACCGCTTGCGGGTCCAGTGCCGTCACCGACTCCACATCGCGACCGACCGAGCCAACGCCGACCCCGGCGCCCGACGTCCATGCGACGGCGACTCCTCCGCCGAGCCCCACGCCGACGCCCTCAGGCCCGACGATCACGAGCTGGCAACTCGACGTCGACGACATGGCGTGCGAGCCGAGCGACCTTCCGGGATCACCCGGCGGCGAGGCCGTCCTCCCCGCGTCGTGGACGACAGCAGGCGCCGACCACGTCGCATTCACCGTCGATGGCGACCTCCGTCCGGCCAACCTCGTTCGCGACCCGAGCGGACCCGGGAACATCCAGGTGCCGTGCGACCCGACGCTCAACGATGGCCACCAGATCTCGATCACGGCCTTCGCAGGTGACCCTGGGGACCCCGGACCAGGCACGGTCGGCGAGTCGTTCATCGTTGTCACCACCGCATCCACCCCGACCGACGAGGGTCAGCCCAGCGGCTGACCCGGCAACCCGATCGCGAGGAACTGCCACCATGACACTGACGAAGCTCGATCCGGACCCTCCGCATCTCTTCCACGCCGCGTCCCACATCCTCGGTGCCGTGGTCGAACCCGGACGACCGGTGCGGGTCCGCCGAAGTCGCATCCTGGCCTCTCGGGGTGACCTCGAGTTCTGGCACGAGTCCAACGACCTCGACGACGAGCTTCGGGACCAGGCGCAACAGGAGGGCTGGCGTGCGGCACTGCGCGACCCGGGATTCACCACCTCCGCGAAGACGCGGGTCGAGATGGACGTGGCCGGCGATGTGGCACTCACCGGGAACCTGAAGATGCATCGAGCCTCGGGGACGGGCGAGATGTGGCTCGGCTACGAAGGTGGTGACATCTCGGTGCTCCACCTCGCAGACGACGACCTGGTCGTCCTGTCACAGCGAGAGGTGCTCGCGCACGACGACGCACTCACCGTCAGCCTCGAGCGCTGCGTCCCGAAGGAGATGGCGATCGTCCGCGACACCACCTACGCCTGGGTCATGCACGGCACCGGCCACCTGGCCACAGCCACGCCGGGCGAGACGATCGTGCTCGACGTCACCGAAGGCGACCCGGTCGTCGTCGAGGCCGAGGGCCTCCTGGCGTACACCGCCGGCGTCGAGCTCAGTGCCCCGAGCGACTACGAGCGCCGGGCCGCCATGCGGGGCGTCAAGTGGCTACTGAAGAACATCCCCCAGATCAACGTGGCGACGGGCCGGGAACGGATCTGGATGGTGGCCAACGGCACCGGCAGCGTGATCATCCGCTCCGGCGACTGACTTCAGCCGACCGTCGGCGAGTTGCCGTCCAGCTCGACGGCTTGACGTTCCAGGTCACCGAGAACTGCTGGGTCCGCGAGCAAGGATCGCAGCACGAACGCGGCGAACGCGTGCGCCGTTGCCCCCGGGTCGTCACGGAGCCCCTGTCGAGGGGTGCCCAGCACACCGAGGTAGCTGCTCTCGACGAGCAGACCTGCCTGGCGGGGGTCAGTGACATCGAACGCGCCAGTGGCGGCGCCTTGTTCGACCCAACCGGTCCACGCATCCTTGATCGCGTCGACGGCATCCCACAGCGCGTCGAACCGGGATCGGTCCCGAACCTCGGGAAGGTGGAAGAGGGCGCCGAGGTCGTGGGGCGCAGCCAGCACGTGCGCCACGTCGATGCGCAGGTACCGATAGAGCTGCAGCTCCGGCGCCCGATCCTCGGACACGAAACGCTCCAGCACGTCGAGCAGCGGGGCCAGGTAGCGCCGCGCGATCTCGGCCAACATCGCGTCCTTGCTCGGAAAGTGGTGGTAGAGCGACGCCCGCTGCAGCCCTGCCTCCGCCGCGATCGCCGCGAGTGATGTCGCCGCGTACCCCTGCTTCACAAACAACGCGCCGGCCACGCTCAGGATCTGCTCGGCCGGATCCTCGTCGCTGTCGCTCGGCTGCAGCCTGGGTCGACCGCGGCGCGCCTTGGGTGTGGTCACGGCACCAGCCTAGCCCAGGATTTCTACGAACGTAGGTATTGACGATCAAGCGACAACCGTCCATACTTTCTACGCTTGTAGAAATTGGAGACGACATGTCCGACGCCCCCGCCACAGAGCAACTCCTCGAGGAGCTCACTGCCCACGCCACCTCCGACTGCTGGGACACGTTGCCACCCGCCGTGTACCGCTCCGACGAGATCTGGCAGCTGGAACTCGACCGCATCTTCCGGCCGGGCTGGGTCAACGTCGGACACGTCTCGGAGATCCCCTCGCCGGGCGACTACAAGGCGGTCGACGTGCTCGGCGAACCCATGATCATGACCCGCGACCGCAACGGCGACATCCACGTCGTGTCCCGAGTGTGCACCCACCGATGGATGGACATCTGCGGCGGGCCCGGCACCGGATCCACACCCTCGCTCCAATGCCCCTACCACAAGTGGACCTTCGGTCTCGAAGGTGGCCTGCGCGCCGCGCCCGAGATGAACGAGACCCCGGGTTTCGACAAAGCCGACTTCGGCCTCCACCCGTTCCGCCACGAGATCTGGGAAGGCTTCGTGTTCGTCAACATGGACGGCAAGGCACCCGCGACCGGCGACATCTGGGGGCCACTGAGCGCCGAACTCGCTCCCTACGGCCTGAGCGACTGGACGGTCGTGCCCACTCGATCGCACTGGGGCGAGTCCGCTTGGGACTGGAAGGTCTTCCTCGACAACGGCGAGTGCTACCACCACCTCGGCATCCACCACGACACCCTCGAAGATCTCATGCCCGCTCGGCTCGCCGTGGACACGAACGGCAACGGGAGGTACACGCTCACCTACGCCCGAGTGGCACCGGAGCTCCTGGTCGAGAACCCCGACGGCGGCCGCGACTACCCCAGCGACGAACCCGGCGTGCCCGGCCTCACGGACCTCCAGCGCACCAGCTTGACGCTCGCGCACCCGTTCCCGAACTACGTGATCGCGCTGACGCCCCAGTCGGCCATCTGGTTCGAGGTCCACCCCCTCGGCCCCGGACGCCTCGACCTCACCACCCACATCCTCCTCCCACCCCACCTGGCCGACGCGCCGGGCCTCGAGGAACGCATCGCCGGTCACGTGCAGACCCTCGAAGTGGTCCACCAGCAAGACATCGAGGTCTGCGAAGGCGTCCAGCGAGGTCTCGCGCTCGACAGCCGCCAGACGCGGAATGCTCTGCCACCTCGAACGCCACAACCAGACCTTCGCCCGCTGGTACGCCGGCCACATGACGCGCTGACGGCGCCCAGGCGCATCAACGCAACAGCTCGGTGCGCCGGATCGAGGTGGGATCGGTCCGGCGCACCAGCTTCACGTCGTGGCGTCCTCGATCGAGCCCGCTCGGCCACCGCTCCCCCTCGAGGGAGGAGGCTTCAGGAGAGCACCCCGTTCTCGTACGCGACAGCGACGGCGGCCGCCCGGTCCGAGACGCCGAGTTTGTCGTAGATGTGGAGCAGATGGGTCTTGACCGTGGCCTGGCTGATGTGCAGCTCGGCTGCGATGGCGGCGTTGGTGTTCCCGGACGCAACCCCGCGAAGCACCTCGATCTCGCGAAGCGACAAGGCGCCCGCCTGTGGATCACGGACGCGTTCCACGAGGCGCTTGGCGACCGGCGGGGCCAGGACCGTCTCGCCCGCCGCGGCCCGACGCACGGCGTCGAGCAAGTCCTCCGATGGTGCGTCCTTGAGGAGGTAGCCGGTCGCTCCGGCCTCGATCGCTCGCACGATGGCCTCGTCGGTGTCGTAGGTGGTGAGCACGACGATTGCAGCCTCTGGCCAATCCGACCGGATCGCTTCGATGGCACCGACGCCGTCGAGACCCGGCATTCGCAAATCGGTGAGCACGACCGACGGGCGATGGTCGAGTGCCGCTGCGACGGCCTCATGACCGTCGGCCGCCTCGGCGACGACCCGGATGTCCGGCTCGGCTGCCAGGAGCGCGACGATGCCACCTCGCACGATCGGGTGATCGTCAGCGACGACAAGGGTGATCGTCATGGTTGCCTCGCAGGGAGCCGGACCGAGACGGCGGTGCCGCCGTCGTGGCCGGCTTCGATCTCCACCGCACCACCGAGCGTTTCCGCGCGTTGGCGGAGTGACGCCAGGCCCTGCCCCCCGGTGAGGCTGCCTCGATCGGTGACCGAGCCAGGCGTCAGGCCGACGCCGTCGTCGACGACATCGAGCAGCACCGTCGAGCCGACGTAGCTGAGCGTCACATGCACCGTCGAAGCAGCAGCGTGGGTCCGGACGTTCAGGAGCGCTTCCTGCGCGGCTCGCAACAGCGCGACCTCGGTGGCGTTGTCCAGTTCGGTCGGTGCGCCTTCGACGGTGAGGGTGGCGTCGATCTCGTCGCCGAGCGTGTCGAGTTGGCGCTGCAACGCGTCGGGCAGGGAGCTGCGGTCGAGTTCGGCCGGGCGCATTGCCGCCACCAGACGTCGGGCCGCAGCCAGGTTCTCCTCGGCAGTCGTCTCGATGCTGGACAGGCCCGCACGCCAGTCCTCGTTTCGCTGCGTCGCTCGGCTGAGGAGCACGATCGAGGTGAAGCCCTGGGCCAAGGTGTCGTGCACCTCCCCGGCGAACCGGGCCCGCTCGGCCAACGTCGCCCGTTCGGCCTCGGAGGCGGCGAGCTCATCACGGGTCTCCTCCAGCTCAGCGATCAGCGCGGCCTGTTCTTCGTTCTCGTCGCCGACCCGGTAGATCACGATCGAGATGATGGCGCCCATCGCAAACGCCGTGAACGGCATGAGCAGCGTCCAGCGCGGACTGTCACCGACGATCTCTGCGACGAGCCAGATGCCCGAGACCGACGCCGCCAGCGCAACACCGACCTCTCGGCCCTTGGTGAAACACATCGCGAAGAGAGCGAACGTGACCACCGACCAGCGGTCATCGTGAAACATCAGCGCCGTCCACCCGCCGATGGCCACCACGATGCCGGCGTACACCGTGACGGTGGGCCAGTTCCGGAGCCGCTCACTCAAGGCGAACACCATCGCCACCAGCACCACGAGCGCCACGGCGATCCAGCCGAGCGTGGACCGATCCGACAGCGGCGGCGTCACCGTGAGTGCCAGCGACACCGCCCAAGAGGCGACGGCAACACCGATCCAGACCTTCGTGAGCGTCGACAGCGGTGACTGGTAGGCCGCCGAGTCGGGACCGGTGGGTGGTTCGCTCATCGCAGACGACGCTAGTGGGCTCGGGCGAAGCGGCTCAGGCCCCAACGAGATCATCGGTCCGGTCACCGCGGGGGTTTGCGATGCGGGAGGCTCGGCGGCCGCGCAGTTCGGTACGCACGATCGACCCCGCGCGCACGGCCGACACGATGGCCAGCATGAACGTCGTCGAGCTGGTCGTCGTCGCGAAGTCGGCCACGTCCCATGGCGACGCAGCGCCGTCGGTGAGCCCGGTCGGGATCGAGGTCCCCAGCCACGGCGACAGATGGAACCCGACCGCGCCGACCATCAGACCGGCAGCAGCGACCGCTCCCAGCAACCGAGTCGGCCGGTAGAGGATCGCTGCCCCGGCGAGGATCTCGGCGATGCCGGTCAGGTTGTTGACGAACGGGTAGAAGAGATCGATCCCGGACTTGAACTCGATGTACTGAAACACGTGCCCGGTCGTGAACTTGGCCACGCCGGCCGAGATGAGGAACAGACCGAGAGCGATGGTGAGGAGGCGATTGAGACGCTTCATTGCGGGTTCTCCAGATGTGATGGTGTTGACATCACTGATCGTGAAGGAGAGCGGCGAGCAGCACATCGACCAGGTGGTTGGTTCTGCGATCAACCGGTTGGTGTGTGACCGAGGCAGCGCCTCACCCACTTGCGTCGCGTCGGGCACCGATTGCGGCGAGGGGGCCGAGGGTGGTGGCGATCCACAGGGCCAACGGCCACGCCAGCTGCTCGGTGACGATGATGACGACGGCCCACACCACGGACAGGCCGAGCCACAACCACGGCAGGATGCCGGAGACGGCGCGGGTGCTCGGCCTCATTGCGCTTCCGGTCCATCGGCCGCGTCGCTCATGGGTCTCGCCAGCCAGACAACCAGCCCGTGCACCCCGAGACCTGCGCTCCAGCCGAGGATCGCCCAGAGCGACCACCACGCGGATATCTCACCTGCGGTGCCGGCGGAGAGGTTCGTGAGCAGGTTCACGGCGACCATGAGTGCGATCGATCCTGCGGCGACGAGGGCGTGCGCCTGGAAGACTCGCACGCCTTGCCGATATCTGGCGATGTCCTCGGCGGTTGGTTGGTCGGCACTGCTTGACATGGGACTGCTCTCTCTGTTGGGCATGGACTGGGAGTCGTCGTCGGCCAGTTGTCGCCAGTGCTCAGCAGCGGCCGCGGGAGAAGCGGGCGCCTCGTCGTAGGGAGGCCTCGGAGTGCTGCTTGTGGAGTTCTTCGTCCAGTGCGACCTGGCGGAGGAGGTCGCCGACGGTGGCGTGGTGGCCGTAGTCGTCCTTGTAGGCCGACTCCCAGGTCATCTCGTCGAACTCGGGATGCTCGGCGACGAACGCGGCGTATTGGCGCATCGCGTGGTCCTCGAAGTCGCGGTTGAGGCGGTACGACCACGCGGGAGACACGACGTAGAGCAGCCACGACAACTGGTAGTAGACGATCGACAGGATCTGGGGGAAGACCCGGTCGCGGAACCAGCGCCGCTTGTAGCCCTGGCGTTCGAGGAACTCCTCCATGATCAGCAGGTGCCAGAACTCGTTGTCTTGTTCGTCGCGTGCGAGCACGACGCGGTCCTGGATCTTGCGATCGAAGGCGTGGTCTCTGTGGTTCTGGGTCTGGGCGATGTGGCCGACATGTTCCCACGCCATGTAGGGCACACGGGCCACGAGTTCGACGAAAGCAAAGAACTCGAAGCTCCGTCCCTGAGGGAACGCCTTACCTGCCGTCCAGAACAGCAACCTGGCCGGCACGCCGTAGCGGTAGGCGGGGGTGTCGAGGATGCGCTGTTGGTGCCCTCCCAACTCGGCTGGTGAGAGCGGCGTGGCGAAGTGTGAGCGGTACGGGTCGACCTGGGCAGGCCTGCTACTCAAGGCGGTTGTTGGTGTCTCGGTGGCGGTCATGTCAGGCCTCGGTTCGTTCGGCGAGTGATGGCGAGGAGCTGTCGGTGCCGCGGGTGAGGAAGTCGCGGATGATGGCGACGGTGTGGGTTGGGTTGTCCCAGACCATGTCGTGGGCGGCATGGGGGATGACGGCGAGTTCGGCGTTCGGGTAGCACTCGGCGTGGCGGCGCTGGAGAGGTTCGCCGATCCAGTCGTTGTCGGCGCCGGCGACGAACAGGATCGGGCCGGCGAAGTCGGTGGCGTCGCCGAAGGTCTCGCCGCTCAGAACGTCGGACGCAGCCTTGCCGAATCGCCAGGACGGGGCGGTGTAGGGCTGGCCGGGGCGGTGGTACGGGTTGTCGGGGTGGTTCACGAAGGCGGGGATCATGCGTTGACCGACGAGGTAATCGTCGGCGGCATGATCGTCGGGGCCGTCGACGTGTTGGGCCTCGAATCCGGCTCGAATCATGAGTTTGGTGGTGGCCCACCCCTTCATGAGGTCGTCGTAACGTTGCTGCCACAGCACGTACTCGGCCCAGTCGAGGTAACCGGGTTCGGCCAGTACGGCGGCGCTGACCCGTGCTGGGTGGCGGCGGATGTAGCCGGCAGCCAAGGTGGCGCCCCAGGAGTGACCGATGAGGGCGACTGGGGCGTCGGAGCTGTACCGGTTGGCGATGCGGTCGAGGTCCTCGAGCATCACCTCGGCCGTGATCGCATCGGCGGGTACCCGTTGGGAGAGTCCGGCGCCGCGCTGGTCGTAGAAGACGACGTGGTGAGTGTCGGCCAACCCCTCGAGCCCGAGCAGGGAGCGGTAGTCGGCGCCGGGTCCGCCGTGCAGCACAATCACGGTTGGATGGTTGGGGTCGCCGTGGGTTTCGGCGTGGAACCGGTAGCCGTCGATCTCCACTGCGGGGAGCGACGGGTCGTCGGCGACGGTGGGGAGCACGGTGTAATCGCCTCGCGCTCTGGTGAAGAGCGTGCCGACAGCGATGCCAGCGAGGCCGAGCGCAGCGCCGACGGGGAGGAGGATGGGGAGCATAACGTCTCCGTTTGGCAGGTCGGGTCAGGGGTCGGTGCGGGCGGTGACGGCGAGCCCGATGAGCAGGGCACCTATGGCGTAGGCGGCGAAGATCACGGTGGTGAGGGGTCGGTCGAAGGCGATGCGTTCGCCTTCTTCGACGATTTCGAGCATCCCGTTGCCGGCGAAGAAGGGCATGAGACGCACGACCCGCTCGGGGGCGAACACGCTGACGAGGTTCTCCACGACGAGCCACCACACGAGCACGCCGGAGATCGCGGCGGCGCTGTGGCGGGCGATGAGCCCGATGCCGAGGCCGAGGACTCCGGCGAGGACAGCGAAGCCCGTGGCCCAAGCGACGGTGGCCGGCATCGTCGACGTGTCGCCGGCTTCCACGCCACCCAGTGCGGCGCCGGCCGCGCCGGCGGCGAGCCCGGCGAGGCCCAGGACCGAGGCGTAGGCCGCGGTGACGAGGGTCTTGGCGGCCACGACGACGCCGCGCCGCGGTTGTGCCGCGAAGGTCTGGTGTGCCGTGTGGTGTTCGGCCTCGGTGGTGTAGGTCAGGATTCCGCTGACGGCGGCGAACACAGCGGTGAACACTGCCGAGAAGCCGAAGACGGTGGCGACGTTCACGTCGGTCTCGTCGACGAATCGGGCGACCATGAATGCGGCCGTCCCGCCGACAGCGATGGTCAGAGCCAGGATGGCTCGAGGTGCGCGAACGGTCGTGAGCTTGATCCATTCGCTCCGGAGCGACGACGCGAACCGTGCCGGTCGGTTGACCGCACCGGGTGTGGTGGTCGCCGCGGGTCGGGTGGGTTCGATGCTGGTCGGGTGGTCGAGGGTGGTGGTCATGGGAGGTCGCTCCGTTCAGGCCGCGGTGAATTCGGCGGCGTCGTGGGTGAGGTCGACGAGCAGGTCCTCGAGGGAGGCTCGCTGGTCGGTGAGTTCATCGAGGCGGATGTGATGGTCGAGGGCGAGCTGGGCGATCTGGGAGCGGGTGGCTCCGTTGACGCTGAGCCGAGGCCCGGCGGGGAGGTCGGTGACGTCGGCGCCGTGTTCACGGAGGAGCACCGTCAGCTCGGCCGGCGTCGGGGTCTCGACGACCACCGAGGAGGCGGCCTGGCTGGTGATCTCGTCGACGGTCGCGGCGGCGAGCAGGCGACCGGCGCCGATGACGACGAGGTCGTCGGCGAACAGGGCGAGTTCGGCGATCAGGTGGCTGGAAACGAGGACGGCGCCTCCTTGGTCCGCGTAGCCACGCAGGTAGCTGCGGAGCCAGCGGATGCCGTCGGGGTCGAGGCCGTTTGCCGGCTCGTCCAGCAGCAGTGTTTCGGGTTCGCCGAGCAGGGCACCGGCGAGGGCGAGGCGTTGCCGCATGCCGAGCGAGAAGCTGCCGACGCGCTTGTCGGCGACCGAGGTGATCCCGACGTCGGCCATCACCGCCTCGACCCGGGACTCCGGCAGTCCGCTGGCGGCGCACATGGTTCGCAGGTGGTTGCGGGCGGTGCGGCCCGGATGCGCCGACGCATCGAGGGCGACACCGATGGTCGTTGCCGGCTGGGCGAGGCGGTCGTAGGGGACGCCGTCGTAGAAGACGTTGCCGGTGTCGGGTCGGGTGAGGCCGACCATCATCCGCATGGTGGTGGACTTGCCCGAGCCGTTGGGTCCGACGAAGCCGGTGACCCGGCCGGGCTGGACCGTGAAGCTGAGGTCGTCGACGGCGCGGCGGTCGCCGTAGGTCTTGGTGAGCTGGTCGACGGTGATCATCGGGTCACCTCGACTCGGTTGGTGACGTCGTCGGTGCGGAACAGGACGATGCCGGTCCAGGCGAACCAGGCGATCGAGCCGATGCCGAAGACCATGCCCCCCACATCGCTGAGCCCGGGGATCAGGGTGACGAGGCCGGCGAGTGCGCTGACGATGCCGAGGACGTTGAGGCCCTTCGGGAGCCGGCCGGTGCCCCAGGCGGCGAGGCTGACGAGGAGGATCCACATGCCGCCGACGAGCTCGTTGCCTCCGCCGAGGCCTTCGGTGACGGTGTCGATGGCAGACCAGAGCCCGGCCGCTGCTTCGGCATCGGTCTCCTCCAAGTCTGCGACCGCCGCGATCCCGATGTTGGAGATCATGCCGGTGGCGAACATCAGCCCCGCCCACACGTAGGCGAACACGGCGCCGATGTCGGCCAGCTGTGGGTTCACGTCGACCAGCCGGCGGTGGAGCGCTCGGGCCAGCGGGATGATCGCGACGCCGAACACCAGGAAGATGACGAGGTACCAGGCGAACAGGGTGGTCTGGTGTCCGACCAGGAAGTCGACGGACGCTGCCGGCGTTGCGTCCGGATCGGTGTAGTCACTGAGACTGGTCACGAACAGGGCGATGCCGAAGATCCAGGTGGCTGCGGCGATCAGCGCGCCGATGGCGCCTGCTCGCGACGAGGTGTCCGTGGGTACGGCGGGGGTGTGAGTGGTGGTCATGGTTGCCTTTCGCTCTCGGGCGCATTGCCGCATGGATGATTCGGTGAGACGACCTCGTCGGCGGGTGTGATGCTGATGAGGTCGATGGCGAGCGAGGTCAGGTACGTGATGACGCCGTGCAGGTGCGCAGCGTCCCGGATGGTGCCGAGAAGACGGGTGTTGCCGTCGTCGGTGGCGCCGATCTCGAAGTCATCGGCGATCCGGGCGAGGATGTGCTCGCCGGCGGAACCGCGGATGACGATCTCGTAGATGACCAGCTCGTTCATGGCTCCACCGTCGAGGAATCCGGCCCCGTTGTCCTCGCTCGATCGCCGATCTCACCCGGGTGAGGTGGGCGAAACACCAGCGGGCAGCGAGAACCTCCGCCAGTAGCATCAGGGTGTGGAGAGCGGCGGAGACATGGCTCTTGTGGCGACCAAGCTGACGCCACCGACCCTGCCCGGTGGCCTGGTCGAACGTCCCCGGCTGCGAGAAGCGCTCGAGGCTGCGGTGGCCGACCCGGCCGTGCGGGTGGTCCTGGTCAGCGCTCCCGCCGGCTCCGGGAAGTCCACCCTGGTGGCGTCCTGGCAGCACGCCGGCTCGGGCGGGGCCTGGCTCCAGGCCGACCCTGCCGATCGCGATGCCGCACGGTTCTGGGCGCACGTCGTCGCTGCCCTCGACCAGCCGATGCCCGGGCTCAACGATGCCCTGCAGCCGCATGTGGCGCATGCGGCCATCGACCCCGACCCACTGATCGATCGCCTCGTCAACGCGCTCGCCGACGCAGACCCCGTGACGCTGATCATCGACGACTTCCACCTGGTCACCAGTCCCGCCATCGACGACGCAGTCGAGCGCCTCGTCCAGCTCTCGCCGGCGACGTTCACGCTGGTGGTGCTCACCCGCCTGGACCCGGCCATCCGCCTCTCGCGTCTGCGGGTCACCGGCGGGCTGGTCGAGATCCGGGCCAGTGACCTGCGCTTCCTCGAGGACGAGGCGGCCGGGCTGCTCGGTTCCGCAGCCGCCAACGTCCAGGCAGACGTCGAGAACGAGCAGGTCCGCCTGCTCTGTGAGCGCACCGAGGGGTGGGCCGCCGGGCTGGTGCTCGCCCGCCTGTCCCTGGCCGCTGCCGGCGACCAGGCTGCGTTCATCGAGGATTTCCGGGGCGACGACCGGCTGGTGGTCGACTACCTGACCGACGAGTTCCTGGCTCAGACCGACCCGGAAGAGCGAGACCGCCTCCTGGCCACCTCGGTGCTCGACGAGCTGTCCGGGCCCTTGATCGACGCCGTGTGTGACAGCACCGGTGGCGCGGCGTGGCTCGAGGACCTGGCCGGCCGCAACCAGCTGGTCATCGGCCT
>CBDHFJ010000062.1:0-9478 GCA_965262315.1 Acidimicrobiales bacterium | reverse complement strand
CCGCTACAAGCAACTGGTGGGCCGCCGCGCCCTGCAGGCCAATGACGACTTCCTGGCCGGCAAAGCCGAAAAGCCCAAGCGCCGCAGCCGCGGCGACGGACCCCGCCCCAGCAGGGAGGAACTGATACGCCGGGACCTCGAGACCAGCTTCCGGGTCATGGAGCAGATCCGCGACCGCATCGACGCCATCATCGAGGACCCCGCCACGGCCGAAGCCCTCAAGCCCTACTACCCTTACGGCTGCAAACGCCCCACCTTCCACGACGAATACCTGCCCACCTTCAACCAGCCCAACGTCACGCTCGTCGACACCGCCCCCCTCGGCGTCCAGCAGATCACCGAACACGGCCCGGTCTGCGACAGCCAGCAGTACCATGTCGACGTTCTGATCTACGCCACCGGTTTCGACTTCATGTCGCGCGAAACCATGGGACTGGTCACCGGCATCGACGGACGCACAATCGCCGACAAGTGGGAACAGGAGGGCACCCGCACCTTTCTCGGCCTACACACCCACGGCTTTCCCAACCTTTTCATCGTGGCCGGCCCCCAAGGCACCGGCGGCAGCTTCAACTTCACCGACGCCATCGAAGAGCACAGCGACTACCTCGTCTGGCTCCTATCCACCATGCGCGATCTCGGCCACGGCGTCGTCGACATCCGCGAAGAGGACGAGATCAGCTTCGCCCAACACTGCGCCGAAGCCGACGAAGCCACCGCCCCCCTACGCGACTGCCTGTCCAACTTCAACCACTACGGCCGAGCCGAACCCGGCTCCCTCGCCTACTACGGAGGTCGAGAAGCGGGACGACGCCGCACCTGGGCCCAAGACACCCTCGAGCCCTACCTCTTCCGAGCAGACCAAGACGCGGAGTGACCACGAAACCCCGACGACTTCGAAGCCCTGGACGGCTTGGTCGACGTCATCGCGATCTGATCACCGATCGCCGCACCCCCCGGGGCGGCCGCTCGGCACTGGCGGATCTCGGAGCGGTTCGGGCGGGCGTTGGCCGTAGCTGGCGGCTTGGACTCGGACCTCCGACTCCTCGGACCAGCGAGGCCGCCGGTATCGTCTGGCTGGTCCACAACCCATCGCGCTGACGCAGGCGCGACTCAATGCATGGGCCAGTCGGGGCTAGCCTCCTCGCTGCGAGCTTGGGAGTGGTCGGGGCCGAGGCGGCACGGTGGATCGACAGGCGGAGTCATTCGAGGAGTACTACCGGCGCGACTACCGCTCGTTGCTCGGCCTGGCGTACGTGATCGCAGGGCCGAGCGCCGCGGAAGACCTGGTTCAGGAGGCCCTCCTCGAAACTCACCGCCGTTGGGCCGAGATCGCGTACTACGACCAGCCTTCCGCATGGGTCCGTCGGGTCATGCTCAACAAGCACCGAAGCCGGTTGCGTCGCCTGCGAACCGAGGCGAGAGGTTTGGTGCGGATGAAGAGCCAAGCCACCGTGGCCATCGCCCCGACGGAGCGTTCGGTCGAGGTCTGGACTGCGGTACGCGCGCTCCCGAGACGTCAGGCCCAGGTCGTGGCGCTCTACTATTGGGATGGTCGTCCGCTGGTGGAGATCGCAGACATTCTCGAGATAGCACCCGAGACAGCCAAGACACATCTCAAGCGGGGTCGGGCTTCCCTCGCCGAGTCGCTTGCCTCGCTCGAGCAGGGGCGAGGCTGACGTGGACGAGATCGAGGTTGACGAGGAGCTGTCTCGGGCGGTTGACGAGCTCCGCGCAGAGCTCAGGCATGTGCCGATCCCGATGCGAGAACCCTCGACGACGATCAGATGGGCACCGGCATTGGTGGCCTCCGCCCTCGCACTTGCGCTCATCGCCGTGTCGGCCGTCGTCGTGAGCGTCGTACGTGCGCCCTCGGACTCCTCGATCGAGGCCGCGGACGCGACCGGGCCCACCGACCTCGCAACCACCGACCCGACCACCGACCCGACCACCGACCCCGAACCCGGCCCGACCACCGACCCCGCAACCACCGGCCCGACCACCGACCTCGCAACCACCGGCCCGACCACCGACCCCGAGCCCGGCCCGACCACCGACCCCGAGCCCGGTTCACCACCATCCCTGACGACGACGGGACCGACCGCACCGACGCTTCTCCCAACGTTGCCGTCGCTCTCGGTCGGCGATGTGTCGTTGGTCGAAGCCGACGACAACACGTCGGTGGCAATCCCGATCTCGTTGTCGGGAGTGAGCGACTCCGACGTCACCATCGACTACACGACCGCGAACGGCAACGCGCTAGAAGGTATCGACTACCTCCCAGCGAACGGAACGCTCACCATCCCGGCCGGGTCGACTCGCGGCACGGTCACGGTCACGATCCTCGGCGACAACGCGGACGAGGGTGTCGAGCGCTTCAGCCTCCAGGTGATCGAGGCCGTCGGAGCCGCGATCTCCGACGGGTTGGGCGAGGTGACCATCACGGACGACGACGAGGGAGAGACCGGAGGAGCGGGGCCGGCCGTCTTCGTCCGTGACGCCTCCTTCGCCGAAGGCGACTCCCGAAGACAAGTGAACTTGACGATCACCGTTGCCGGCACACCCACGTCACCGATCACCGTCGACTACGCCACGGTAGACGGTAGTGCCCAAGCCGGTCTCGACTACACCTCCCGACGGGAGACCGTCACCATCCCGGTGGGCATGACCAGCTATGTGTTCTCGCTGGAGTTGCTGGGTGACGACGTGGCGGAAGGCTCCGAACAGTTCACCATCGAGTTGTCCAACGCCGACGGAGCCACAATCACCGACGGTACAGCCGTGCTGACCATCGACGACGACGACTGACGGCGACCGGGCAGCAGCCGATCCTCGGGACCAACCTCTGCAACCGACTGCTCCGACGCCGCGACTGCGGCGTCGAGGCGACCTCGATGCCGTCGCCGCCCACACTCCGCGGTCGCAGTCACGAGAGATTCTCGGCGCCCAACAGCCCTCAGCGAGCGCCCTGTTCCAGGGGCAACCTGTGGGGTGGAACCCTCGACTACTCCGTGTCGCCGCTTGCCGGCCGTTCGGCTCGGTCGAGGTAGTCGGCAGCGAACCTTGCGAAGCGTTCCCGAAGCTCGGTGACGACAACGGTGGTGGCCAACTCGGTGAGCTGGGTGACATCGTTGGTCAGACCGGGGATGCGATCGGGTGGCATGCCGTCGGCTTCGAAGGGCTGCCAGACATGCCGCTCGAACACGGCTCGGAACCGTTCGGCGATGACTTCGACGGCGCCGCGCAGGGCGTCGTACTCGTCGAGGATCTCGGCGACGGGTACGCCGATGCGGGCGACGGCAGGGCCGATGTCGGCGAACGCGGCGTTGGAGATCACGATGTCGGTGCCGTCGAGTTCGACGAGACCGACCTCGACGGCCCGCACGATGTCGGCCTGGCTGAGGCCGATGCCTTCGAAGCGTTCGGCCAGTTCGGACGGGGTCAGGCGGAGGGGTTCGCGGCTGAGGGTGGGGGCAACATCGCCAACGCCGAGGAGGTGGTCGAGGGACCGACCGGTCGCCCAAGCGTCGAGGGCCTCCTTGATCGCGGCGAGGGAGAAGCCACGATCCTGGAGGTGGGCGATGAGGCGGAGCCGGTCTCGGTGGCCCTGGCCGTAGTAGCCGACTCGGCCGCGACGTTCGGGGGGCGGGAGCAGGCCCTTGTTCTGGTAGAGGCGCACCGTCGATGCAGGGATGCCGGCCTCGCGGGCGATCTCGTCGATCGTCACGCCGATCTCGGCGGGGTCAGTTGGCGTCTCCGATGAGGGGTGCGTCTGGGTCACGATCCTCATTCTGCCATCATGCATCTTGTCAGTAAATACTAGCGAGGTTATCGTTGGCGGCATGAGTGGAGTTCGGAGTCCCCAGGTCCAAGCAGCGGCGGGCATCGCGATGTGGGCGGCATGGGCGCTCGCGGCACGGCCTTCGTGGACGAGCTGCCTGTTGATGCTGTCGCCGTTCGTCCTCGTCCCGCTCGGCTTGGGGCTCGCAGGTCGACCCGACGCAGGCCCGACGACGCCGCTCCTCACTCGCCTCCGTCTCGCTGCAGGTCCGGCTGCGGTCTTGAGCGCGTTGGCGTTCCTTCCCGATCGCGGCGCCCTCGCCGCAGCGATGACGGTCCCGTGGCTCGCTGTCGGCCTCACTGCCGGCGTCATCGGGGCCGGCAGGTTCCTCTCCCGACGTCGGCTCGATCCCACCCTCGGCATCGACGCAGCGCTCGTGTTCCTCGCGGTCGGAGCCGGGTGGCTGACGATCAGCCGCGCCGGCGCCAACCCGTTGGGGTTCAGCGACGCGATCGTGCAGCTGACCGCTGTGCACTTCCACTACGCCGGATTCGCCCTCCCCCTCGTCGCCGGACTGGCGGCCCGCCAAAGCGATCGGGGCCTGCTCGTCCCCGCCTGGGTGATCGTCGGGGTGCCGCTCACTGCAGCGGGCATCACCTTCGGCGGCGCACTCGAATGGGTCGCCGCGACCGTGATGGCCGCCGGCGGACTGGCGACCGCAGTTCTCGTCGCCCGAACCGCCCTCACCCAGCGCGGCGCAACCCGCAGCCTCCTGCTCGTCGCCGCCGTCTCGCTCACCGCTGGCATGGTGTTGGCGCTCGGATGGGCGTGGTCGATCCGGTTCGGTTGGAGCTATCTCGACCTCAGCGAGATGGCCCGCTGGCACGGAACCCTCAACGCCATCGGCTTCGGGTTCGCTGCCCTCACCGCTCTCAACCTCACCAGGCCCGCCGAGGGCGCTCCCGTCGAGCACCTCGCGCTCCACGTCGGCCGCCCACCCCGAACCCTCTTGTCGGCGATCGGCGAGGCCGCTGGCGGCACCGAGCCGACGAGCCCCGTCGGCCTGCTGCATCGGCCCGTCCCTGACGGCTACCGCCACGACGAGTGGACCGGGCCACTCCCCCATGGCTTCGAACCCGCCCGACTCGCGCTCCAGCGATGGATCGGACACGGCGCCGCCGGAATCACCATCGCGGACCCACCACCAATCGCTGTGGGTGAGACGGTTGCCATGGCGATTCCGGTCGGGCCGATCTCGGTGACCGCTGCCGCCCGCATCGTCGACGTCGTTGACGAACCCGACCGCTACGGCTTCACCTATGCAACGCTCCCCCACCACCCCGAAGACGGCGAGGAGTCCTTCATCATCACCCGCAGCAGTGACGGCGACGCCCGCTACACCGTCACCGCCGTCTGGCGCACCGGCACCTACGCATCTCGCGTCCTTCCACCACTGACTCGGTTCCTGCAACGGCGGGCGATCGGCCGATACCTGACCGGCCTCGCCACCTCGATGCCCGAGACCGAACGGGAGCGGGTTCGGTGAGGACGATCTACGTCGCGACCATCGTCGACTACCTCGGCAACCACCGACACCTCGGCACCGACCTCGCCTGCCACGTCGACACCGGGGCATCAACTTCACCAGCGGCGGACGACGGTTCCACGAGCGCGGCCTCCGCTTCCGATTCCCTCGCCGGCTCACCGGCAACGCCCGAGTCCGCGAATGGTTCGACCACACCGCGGACTGCTTCCGCATCGACGTCGAGGTGACCAAGCCGATCATCGGCCACACCTTCGGCCACGAGGGCAGCTTCACCATCGAACACATCCCCCTCCGACACCCCGGTCAGATCCCCGCACACCTCCGACCCCGACGAGAAACGAACCGAGAATGAGACCACCCACCCTCGAAGGCACCATCGAACGCCGCCTCCTCATCAACTACCGCGCAGACCCCGACGTCGTCCGAACCCACCTCCCCATCGGCTTCACGCCACACATCGTCGAGGGCCACGCCATCGTCGGCATCTGCCTCATCGAAGTCCGCATCCGCCCCGCTGGCCTGCCCCGACGAGTCGGACTCCGGTCGTTCAACGGTGCGCACCGCTACGCCGTCATCGACCCCGAGGAGCAACCCGCCGTCTACATCCCCCGCCGAGACACCAACTCGACCCTTGCCTCACTCGCCGGCGGGAGGCTCTTCCCCGGCAGCCAGCACCGAGCCCGCATCACCGCCACTGAGGACGAGCACCACCTCAGGGTCACGCTCGACAGCTACGACGATCTGGTCCACGTCGCGGTCAAGACCCACGCCACCGATCGCCTCCCCACGACCAGCGTCTTCACCGACCCAGCGGCGGCATCGGCGTTCTTCGAACACGCCGACACCGGCTACTCCGACACCACCCGCATCGACTGCCTCGACGCCCTCACCCTCGAGACCACCAACTGGTCAGCGACACCGCTCGCCGTCGACCAGGTCGACTCCAGCTACTTCGACAACTCCGACCGGTTCCCCGACGGCTCGATCACCCTCGACCACGGACTCCTCATGCGCGACATCAACCACACCTGGCACCCACAGCCACGGCTCCACCTCCGCCACACGACCGAGGGGGCGGGGTCGAGCCCGGCACGTTCGAAACCACTTGCAGAACGACACCCCTCCGGCGCCACACACCGCTGAACCGCGCGTTCACGGCTGCTGCCGAACCGATGGACGGTCTTCTGCCGGGGCCTCCGGTCGCACCGAGGGTTACTGCCAGGGGCGGGTTCTCAGGCATCGTCGCCGCGTCTCGTCCCGATGTGGGCGTTCGGCTGGGACCCCTCCTCGATCTCGGTGCGGGCACGAGCGGTGTCGGGGATGCGGAGGGTGAAGGTGGAGCCGTGGCCGAGGGTCGATTCGACGTCGAGTGTGCCGCCGTGGGCTTCGGCGATCGATCGGGCGATGGCGAGGCCGAGTCCGCTGCCTGCTTGTTCGCGGTCGCGTGCGCTGTCGACCCGGTAGAAGCGGTCGAACAGCCGGTCGAGATGTTCGGGGGCGATGCCTGGTCCGTTGTCGGTGACCCGGATTGCGACCCCATCGCTGTCCGCCTCCGCTCCGAGGGACAGTCTGGCGGAGGTGGGCGTGTGAGTGAGGGCGTTGGTGACCAGGATCGAGACTGCCTGGAGCACTCGTTCGGAGTCAGCAACGATCGCGACGGGCCCAAGGACGTCGACGGTGATCGTGCGGTCGGGTTGGACGACTCGGGCATCGGCAGCGACGTCGTCGAGGAGCTGGCGGATGTCCACGGTGCCCGGCTCGATGAGGATCGCGCCTTCGTCGAGGTTGGCGAGCAGGAAGAGGTGCTCGACGATGCTCGACATCCGCTTGGCTTCACCCCGGATGCGGCGCATGGCATCATCAACCGCCTCGTCCGAGGTGAGCAGGCCCTGGCGGTGCAGGTCGGCGTAGCCCATGAGGGTGGTGAGCGGTGTGCGCAGTTCGTGGGAGGCGTCGGCCACGAACGAGCGGATGCGAGCCTCGGTCTTGGCGGTGGTGTCGAGCATGAGGTTCATGGCCGTGCCGAGGGTGGCGGCTTCAGTGTTGGCCCGGCTCTGGGGGACCCGTTCGTCGCGTCGGCCGGCCGTGATGGCGCGGGCAACCTCTGTGGCGGCCCGAATCGGCTGGATGCTGAGTCGGTTCACCCACGACCCGACGATGAGGGCGAAGGCACCGATCGCGGCGACAGCGATGAGGCCGGAGACCTGGAGGCTGCGGATCGCGTCGTCGATGGGCGCGGTGGACTGGCCGACGACGAGCGTGAGGCCGTCGATGTCCTGGACGATGACGCGCATGCCGATGCCGCTGTCGGAGGTCCCGACGGTGACCGGCTCCTCGCGCAAGGCGCGCCGGATGTCGTCGATCTCGGGCACGAGCCCGGGGTTCGAGGCTGGGGTGGCGGACGTGATCAGGGCGCCGTTGATGACGGCACCGACGTAGAGCTCGCCGGTGTCGGTGGGTGGTCCGGGTTCGAGCGTTGTCAGTCCGGAGACCACGCTCGAGCCGCGATCTGCGACAAGGGTCAGTTGGCTGTCGAGCTGATCGACCAAGACCTGCTCCTGGCGCTGTTGCACTCCGAAGAATGCGGCAATGACCACGAGAAGGCATGCGCCTGCGGCGACCACCAGGCGGGCCCGGAGCGTCATCTGGGCTCCCGGATCGAGTAGCCGACGCCGCGCACCGTGTGGATCAGTGGCGTCTCGCCCCGGTCGACCTTCCGGCGGAGTCCGGAGATGAAGGTCTCCACGATGGCCGACTCGCCGTCGAAGTCGTACTCCCAGACGTGGTCGAGGATCTGGGCCCGGGTCACGACGCGCCCGACATTGGCCAGCAGCAGCCTCAGGAGCTTGAACTCGGTGGGGGTGAGATGGACGGGCTCGCCACCGACGCGCACCTCGTGAGCGTCCTCGTCGAGCACCACGGCGCCGGCGCGCAGCTCCCGCTGGTCGAGCTTGCCGGCCCGTCGCAGCGCCACCTGCACCCGGGCCACCAGTTCTTCCAGCGCGAACGGTTTGGTGATGTAGTCGTCGCCGCCGCTGGTCAAGCCCCGGACGCGGTCCTCGGTGGCTCCACGGGCGGTGAGGAACAGCACTGAGCCCGCCCACCGCTCGGCGCGAAGCCGTCGCTGGATCTCGAATCCGTCGATGTCGGGCAGATTGATGTCGAGCACGACGACGTCGACGTGATCGGTTCGCAGGTGGTGGAGTGCGTCGGTGCCGGTGTCGACCGCAGTGACGTCCAGGTTCTGGAACGACAGTGCCGAGGTCACGAGGAAGCGGATGTTCTCCTCGTCGTCGACAACGAGCACCTTCGGGCGATCCACCCCTAGAGCATGACGCCCGTGTCCGTGTTTCTCCTGGGCGGAACCTGAAGAGTTCCTGAGGACGCAGCCGAGATCCCCAGCAAACCCAAAGGGTTCACCAAAGAGATCCCGAGAGTCGGACCCGATGCTTGGACCCATGCCGAACGAATCCGCTGTCGACGCGATCACGATCTCGGGGCTGACCAAACGGTTCGGATCCCTCACCGCTGTCGATGACCTCACCGTCGACATCCCCACCGGCGGAGTTGTCGGTCTGCTCGGGCCCAACGGCGCCGGGAAGTCCGTCACGATACGTATGCTCCTCGGCCTCGTCCGACCCAGCTCGGGTTCGGCGACCGTACTGGGCCACCCGATCACCGACCCGGCGGCGTTCCTGCCCCGTGTCGGCGCGCTCATCGAGGCGCCCACCATGTACCCGAAGCTGTCGGGGGAACGGAACCTGCGCAGCCTGGCCCGCCTGGCCGGCGTGAGCGACGGGCGCGTCGCCGAGGTCCTCCACATCGTCGGCCTCACCGGCCGCGAGCAGGACCCCTTCGGGGACTACAGCCTCGGCATGAAGCAGCGTCTCGGGATCGCGGCGGCCCTGCTGCGCGACCCAGAACTGTTGATCCTCGACGAGCCGACCAACGGACTCGACCCGGCGGGCATCGTGGAGATCCGCGACCTGCTGGTCAGCCTCGGCCGCCAGGGCCGAACCGTGGTGGTCTCCAGCCACCTGCTCGCGGAGATCCAGGCCGCGTCTGACCGGCTGGTGATCATCCAGCGGGGCCGGCTCGTGTTCGACGGCCCCGTTCACGAGCTCCTGGCCCACAGCACCGACGCTGTCCGC
>CBDHFJ010000061.1:0-17877 GCA_965262315.1 Acidimicrobiales bacterium | reverse complement strand
GACTGGTACCGCTGCTCGGGGTCTTTCGCGGTGGCCGTCTCGATCACGTCGCACACCGCAGGGGGCGCCAGTTGGCGGAGGTCGCCGATGGGCTGGCTGATCACCCTGCCGATCAGGACCGAGAGCGGGGTTGCGTCGTCGGCGTCGGTGAACGGGGTTCTTCCCGCGATCAGTGCCCACAGGGTCGCCCCCAACGAGTAGATGTCGGTGGCGACGGTGCCCTCGTTGGTGTCGAAGGTCTCCGGCGCGGCGTACGCCGGGGTCAGGCTGAGTTCGGCGCTGGTCGCGGTGTGGCCACCGTGCAGGCGGGCGATCCCGAAGTCGGCGATGAGGGGTCGGCTGCTCGAATCGAGCAACACGTTGCCGGGTTTGATGTCCCGGTGCACGATGCCCAGGCGGTGTGCGCCCTCCAGCGCGTTGGCGACGTGAAGCGATGCTTCGACCGCGGTCTCCCAGGGGATGTTGCCGTACTGGTGGATCCAGTGCTGGAGCGATCCGGCCGGCATGTACGGCGTGATGAGGTAGAGGTCGCCGTCGGTGGTCTGGCCGGCCTCGTGCACCGGCAGGATGCCGTCGACCGACGAGAGCCGACCCATGGCGCGCTGCTCGCGGTCGAAGCGACGGAGGATGGCGGGGTCGTCGCCCGTGGGCACGATCTTGACGGCGACGTCTCGGTCGAGGTGGGGCTGGCGCGCGCGGTAGACCTTCCCGGATCCGCCCTGGCCGATCAGGGTCGCGGGCCCGATGCCGTCGATCCCGAGGTCGATCTCGCCGCTCATTCCCATCCCGTCGTCAGAAGTCGGCCGAGCATGAGGTGGTCGGCCGGTCCTCGTCCCGGCGAAAGCGTGACAGACCGGGCTGGCACTGTCACGCTCAGTGGTCTGGCGAGCTGCCGGTGCGTGCCAGACTGCGGCGATGGACCAGGCCGATCTGATCTTCGTGGGTGGCGTCATCGAGCCGATCGTGGGCGAGGTCGCCGAGGCCGTCGCGGTCACCGATGGCCACATCGTCGCGGTGGGCGCCGAGCCCGACGTGTTGCGGCATCGAGGCCGAGGGACCGAGATGGTCGACCTCCGTGGCGGCGCGCTGCTCCCGGGGCTGATCGAGCCCCACACCCACCCGGACCTGTGTGCGCAGGTCTACGCCTGGGCCGATGTCTCCGGCTTCACCCATGCACACGTCGACGGCGTGGAGCGGGCGCTCGCCGGCGCGATCGCGGCCGCCGAGCCGGGGGAGTGGGTCTACGCCTTCGGGCTCGACTTCATGCTCACCGAGGGTCTCGGGGTCTGGGACCGGGGTCGCCTCGATGCCATGGCACCCGCGAACCCACTCGTCATCATGATCCAGTCGATGCACACCCTGTTCGTGAACTCGGCCGCCTTCGCCGCTGCGGGGATCGACGAGGACTCGCCTCAGCCCCAGCGCGGCGGCCACTACGCCAAGGACCACGACGGCCGGCTCACGGGCAAGATCGAGGAGCAGGCCGCGATGGGCCCGTTCCTCCGCCACGGCCTGCCGGACCCCAACGACGTCCAGGATCGCATCTGGGACCAGTACGAGCGGTATGCGCGGGTCGGCATCACCACGCTGGGTCTCGCCGGCGCGTTCGGCGGCCCGGAGCAGTTCGGCGTGTTCCCGGCCCTGGCCGAGCGCGACGACGTACCTCTTCGTGTCGTGGCGTATCTCCGGCACCAACAGGCGCTCCGGGCGGGCGGCGGCCCGAGCGTCACCAGCGAGGGATTCCGGATCGCGGGCGTCAAGCTCTGGTACGACGGCTCGCCCTACACGGGCTCGATGCTCCTCGACGAGCCGTACCTGGAGACCGACCTGTGTTGCTGCACGCTCGGGATCGAACCCGGCAGCACCGGTGCGGCCAACTTCGACCCGGACGAGTTGACCGACCTGCTGCGCGAGCTCCACGGCCGCGGCTGGCAGGTGCTGACCCACGCGCAGGGAGACCGGGCCTGCCGCGAGATCATCGACCTCTACGGCGCCGTCCTGCCTCCCGATGCCGGGGATCACCGGTGGCGCCTCGAGCACTGCGCGCTCATCACCGACGCCGATCTGGCCAGGGCGGCCGGGCTGGGCGTGTCGCCCAGCTTCCACGTGGACCACGTGCGGTACTACGGGCCCGAGCTCGCCTCGGACATCATCGGCCCCGAGCGGGCCGCAGGGCTGATGCCGGTTCGATGCTCGATCGATCACGGCCACCGGCCCAGCCTGCACGCCGACTCGCCGATGTATCCACCGGGGCCGTTGCGCCTCGCCGGGACCGCGGCGTCACGTCGAACCCGGCTGGGTGACCAGCTGGCACCGGATCAGGCGATCTCGGTGGAGGAGGCGCTGCGGGCGATCACCATCGACGCCGCGTGGCAGCTGCGGATGGACGACGAGGTCGGGTCGATCGAAGTCGGCAAGCGGGCCGACTTCACCGTCCTCGACGCCGACCCGCTGCGGAGCGGCCCCACCGATCTGGAACACATCGACGTGACGGCCACCTGGCTCGGCGGACGACACGTCCCCTGTTGAGCTGTCGGCTCAGCAGTCGGGGGCTCGTCAGTCGCAGAGACGGCTGACCGCGGCGAGGTGCTCGATGAGCTCGCGCTCGTTGGCGCCGATCTGCAGCGTGGTGGCCAGGCCGGCGTCGATGTTCGTCTGCACGTCGACCGCAGCGGCGAAGTCCTCGTCGGGGATGGTGACGTTGACCCGCTCCCAGTTGCGATCCCACAACGCGGTCTCGTCTGCCCGATCGGCGGGCACCAACATGGTCAAGCGGACCGTCGATCGGCCGGCGTCGGTGGGGTGTGGTCGCAACGAGAACAGTTCGACGTGGCCGGCCTGCCACTGCACCACCGTGCCCGGGACCAGCACGATGGCCGCGGTCAGATCGGCGAGCACCTGCCATTCCTCGCGCGGGCGCTCTTCCATGACCCGCATGAGTCGGTTCTTCGGCAGCAGGTTGACGAAGTGGTCGCCCTTGCGGCCGACATGGGTCAGGTTCGCCGGGAAGTACGGGGCGATCGAGTCCCGGTGCAGATACTTCAGGTGGTAGATCTCGAGGAAGCCGTCGGTGAGCAGCTTCCAGTTGCAGGCGAGGTCGTAGTCGATGGCGGCGTGATGCACCATCGACGCGAGGCCCAGTTCGTCGAGGACGGCGTCGGTGTCGGCCCCCAGCCAGTCCGCCACGGCGGGTGAAGCGTCTGCGGGCGTGGGGTCACCCACACCACGCCGTGCCGTTCCTCGCACGGCACCGTCGTCAGGCCCCGGTCGCAGGGTTCGGTCGAGAACAGGGGAGCGTCGGCGACGGCGCGCAGCGCACCGTCGGGCCGGTAGGACCACCCGTGGAACCCGCAGGAGAAGAGTCGGGCCGAGCCGCGTTGGCGTGTCTCGACCGTGGCACCCCGGTGGGCGCAGACGTTGTGCATGGCATGGGCGATGCCGTCGGCGTCGCGGGCCACGATCAACGGCACACCGCTGAGCGTCGAGGTCACGAAGTCGCCTGGGGACGGGATCTCGCTGGACGCCACTGCTGCGACCGGGTGCGCCGCGACCGCGGCGACCTCGGCGGCGTGGATGGCGGCGGATCGGTACACCTCGGTACTCAGGTCCGTGGCCGCGACCGTGGCCGGTTCCGGGCCTTGGTCGATCAGCGCCCGGAGGTTGTCCTCGATCTCGGTCTCAACTGCTCCTCGCATGGTGGTCTATTATTCGACCCATGGTCGAAAGCGTCAAGGACGTGCCGTCTGAGCAGCGATCTCGAGCGGACCGTCGCCGCGCCCAGCGGCGATCGCTCATCATCACGGCGTGCGAGCAGCAGCTCCACGAGACGGGCCTGGCAGGGACCACGTTGGCCAGCGTCGGTGAACGGGTCGGCCTCTCCAAGGGTGCGCTGTACTACTACGTGGACAGCCGCGACGACCTCCTGGCCCTGGTGCTGGACGACGCGCTGGAGTCGATCCGGGTGGATGCCGCGGCTGCGATGCCCGCCGACGCCACGCCACTCGACGAGTTGCGCGCCTTCGCCCGAGCGCACGTCACGGGTGCGGTCATGCGCTCGGTCGGTCCGCTGATCGTCAGCAACGTCGACTACCTGGCCGCGCACGCCCGGACCGCCGAGCTGTTGCACGACCACGAGCTGCACGCCCGGGGCATCGTCGAACGCGCGGTCGAGCACGGCCAGCTACGGCCCGTCACTCCGGTCGTGGCGTCGACCGTGCTCTTCGGTGCCCTCAACACCCTGTGCCGGACGTTCGACCCCGACGGTGCGCTGTCGCTCGACCAGATGATCGATCAGGCGCTGGACCTGCTCCTCCAGGGCTGGACGCTGGGCGACTGACGGTGTCACCGCATCGATCTACGCTCGGCAGTGAGGGAGGCGTCCGAGATGAGCAACGAGGTCGAGCAGTACATCGCCGCATCCGAGCAGTGGCCTGACGAGATGCGTGCCCTGCGGCCCGTCCTGCTGGCCGCGGGTCTCGACGAGGGCATCAAGTGGCGACAGCCGTGTTTCGGCGTCGACGGAGCCAACGTCGCAATCATGCAGGAGATGAAGGACGCTCTGGCCCTGATGTTCTTCAAGGGGGCGCTGATCGACGATCCCGACGGCGTGTTGGAGCCACAGGGCCCGAACTCTCGGTCGGCCATGCGAATCCGTTTTCGGTCGGTCGATGACGTCGAGCGCCTGGCACCCGCGGTCGCCGGCTGTGTGCAGCGCGCCGTCGAGGCCGAGCGCGCCGGGCTCGTGGCCCCGCCGGCACCCGAGCTGGAGCTGGCGGAGGAGCTCCAGGCCCGGCTCGAGGCGGATCCGATGTTCGCGGAGGCGTTCGGTGCGCTCACCCCCGGGCGGCAGCGCGAATACCACCTCCACGTCTCCGGCGCGAAGCAGGCCACCACCCGGCGCTCGCGTGTCGACAAGATCATGCCCCGGGTGCTCGCGGGCAAAGGGCTGCGGGACCGATGACCGCCGACCGGCGGGTGGTCGCCCTCGACGCAGACACGTGGCCCCTGTTCGCCGAGCTCGCTGAGAACAGCGATGGCTTCCCCAGCGGCTGCTGGTGCATGGCCTTCCATGCCGAAGGCGTGGGAAAGGACACCACCGCCGAGGTCAACCGTGATCGCAAGCTGGCACGCGTGTGCGCGGGAACCGCGCATGCTGCCCTCGTCGTCGAGGGTGACACCTGCGTGGGCTGGTGCCAGTTCGGACCGCCCGACGAGCTGCCCAGGATCAAGAGCCGGGCGGCGTACCGAAAGACAGCCCACGGCGAGCCACCCGACTGGCGCATCACGTGCTTCTACGTCCGGAAGGGGCACCGGCGGTCGGGAGTCTCCGCTGCGGCGTTGCGCGGGGCTGTCGACCTGATCGCCGCGGCCGGAGGTGGGCTGGTCGAGGGCTACCCCGAGCCCGCCGGAGCGGTCCCGGCGGGATTCCTCTTCAACGGTGCCCTGTCGAGCTACGAGGACTTGGGGTTCGAGCGGGACCGCATGATCGGCAAGCACCGCTGGGTGGTGCGCCTCGAGGTGCCCGCCGTCGGCTGAATCGGTCCGTGTCAGTCGAGGTGCAGCTCGGCGATGGCGATCCCGCGTTCACCGGCCACCGCGTAGAGCAGGAACGCCCGCCCGTCCTCCTCGAACACGGCCGGGTCACGGAGCTGGTTCACGTGGCCGTACGCCACGCTGCGCACCGAGGGCTCGACGGGTGCGTCCGCGCCCTCCCAGTCGCGTTCGGGTCGCAGGATCTCGACGGGGTCGGTCGCCTGCCACGATCGCCAGTCGGCGGCGATGTCGATCGTCGAGTGGAGGATCCGTTCCGGAGCGTCGCCCACTCGGGTCCAGAAGACGTGCAGGACGTCGTCTCGGGGGAGCAACGCCGCGTGACGCATGGTCGGCTCGAACAGCAGCGGGCCCTCCTCGAATTCCGTGAACCCGTCGGCCGAGCGCGAGAACTGGCCCGGCATCGCCATCCCGTAGGTCATGCCCTGATGCGCGAACGTCCGCAGGTAGGTCTTGCCCAGGACCTGGGGCTGGGCTCTGAAGCGGATGCCGTCAGCCGACGTCGCCACCCGCGTGACCTGGCGGCCGGCCGCCTCCAGACCGTGGAAGTACATGACGAAGGTGTCGTCGCGGACATGCACGTCCGGCGACGCGATGTGTGGTGTGGCCAACTCCTCGGCCAGGTCGTGGTGCAGCCGGATGCCTTGGGCGTCCATCCGCTCCTGCGTCCGCCGCAACAGATCGTCGGACACGACCGGAGCGTCGGTGAGGAAGTGCGAGTCGGCCAGCTGCAGACTCCCTGGCGGATGCACGGTCCATGGCCCGGTGAGGTGGTCCGCGTAGGCCAACCGGATGTAGGCGCCCTTGTGGTCGGCGAAGTACAGGTAGTAGTCGCCGAGACGGTCCTCGACGCGCTGCGGCACCCGGACCAGCGACGGCCCCTGGATGTTGTCCCCGATGCTCGGATGGCTCCCCGGATGGATGATCGGTTCGTCCACCAGGCGTTCGACTCGCATGGCGCCGACGCTACTGGGGCGAGCGTGGTGTCACGGTCCGAGTCTGCCTCGTCCCGGCGAGCGAGAATGAGATTCCGGGAACTATTCGAGTCCCCGCGCGGTTCTCCCTGCATGCTCACCGAGACGATGCCTCCCCCCACCTCCGGTCCTGACGCCAGCCCCGAGCCCCAGTCGCTCGGCCGTCGCCTGCTGGGCCGCGTCACCCGCCTCGAGATTCTCGTCGGGGCCGCGATCGCCGCTCTCCTGTTGGTGTTGGTCGTGATCGAGCCCGACATCCTCGAAGCGCCGTTCGAGAACAGCAACACCGTCCTGTTCACGCTCGGTGGCACCGCAATCGCCGCCGTCGCCTTCATCGCCATGCTGTGGTTGCGCGTTCCCGCCGTCGTGCGGGTGATCGTGCTGGTCGTGCCGTTCGCCCTGGTCAACTGGTGGCTGCTGTCGCCCTACTTCATCGACGACGTGGTCGACGAGACCTTCTCCACGTCGATCTCCGAGCAGCTTGCCGCCACCGATGCACCGGCGGCGCCGGCCCCCACCGAGCCTGCGGCCGAGGCCGCGGCCCCGGCGCCCGCCGAGAGCGAGGCGCCGGCAACCGACGCCGAGCCTGCTGCTGAGGCCGAAGCCCCGGTCGAGGCCGAGGAGCCGGCCGCACCGGTCGCCGAGGAACCGCCGCCGGCCCCCACCGGGCCGGTCCTGCTCGGCGCCGGCCAGTTCGTCGGCCTCGCCGGCCACGACGGCACTGGTGACGCCGGCATCTTCCAGAACCCCGACGGCACGTTCACGCTGCGGTTCGAGAACTTCGACATCGAGAACGGCCCCGACCTCGAGGTGTACCTCGTGCCCGGCGCCGATCAGGTCGATCTCGCCCCCGGCTCGATCCACCTCGGTGCGCTCAAGGGCAACATCGGCGACCAGAACTACGAGCTGCCGCCCGGCACCGAACTCCCGCCCGGGACCTACACGGTCCTGGTCTGGTGTGAGGCCTTCAGCGTCGAGTTCGTCGGCGCCACCGTGACGGTCTGACCCTCAGGTCAGGGACCAGAAGGGCGCCGTCAGTCCGGCAGCCCTCAGCAGACCCTGCAGATGCTCGATCGAGGCCGGCCGATAGCCGGCCTCGATCCGGTTCCCGTACCAGGCCTGGGTGAGCGGCCACATCACCGCGAGGCTGGCCATGCCGCCCTCGGGAGCATCGTCCTCCGACCGGAGGAATCGGATCTGTCGTCAGGTCTCGACGATGTCGTCCCACCAGTGGCGGGCCGACACCACGAAGTGGACGTGTGCATCGACGTCACCAACCAGCTCTCCATCGACGATCCGGAGGTCGACGGGCGAGTCGTCGTCCAGCCACGGTGCTTCGATGGTGGCGTCGATCCCGAGCGCGGCCGGGATGGCCAACGAGTCCCACGCACAGTTCGCGAACCAGTGGCGATCGCCGGCGTGGACGATGTGCGTGGTCGGGACGGCCGACCACGGCAGCGCCATCCGCACCGTGGTGTCTCCGTCGAGCACCACCTGGTGGTGGTCGTGCAGGGCCCGGAGCCGACGATCGAGCTCACCCGGGCCGGCGACCGCTTCCAGCGCCGCACGGTCGGGGACCGTGCCCGTGTCCGCGAGGCCGTGGTAGATCGCCTCGCGCAGCGCCCAGTCGGTGTCGTCGAGTGCCATCACGGCTGGACTGTAGGAGACCGGCGGGACTGGGTCGTCCCGGTGCCGTCGGTCAGTCGCCACCGCCGGTGGGGTCCTGGGAACCCCACTCGTCGGGACCGGCCTGTGCCGCACTGACGATCTCGACTCGCAAGGGGGCGAGCGCACCGAGCACGCGCTCGATCCGATCGCGCTGGGCGCCGAGTTCACGAAGCGCCTCCGCGAGGTGCTCGAGGAAGAGGTCGAAGTCCTGGTCGGTGACCGGGAGATGCGCATGGGCGGCCCGCATGTCGCGCCCCTCGTAGGCGTCAGGCCCACCGAGGACGGCGGTCATGAACATGCGCTGGTGCGTCTCGAGCCGGCCGGCGTCGGTCTCGGCGAAGTACCCGGCGAGGATCGGGTCGGCTTGAAGTCGACCGTAGAACCGCTCCACCGCGGCCGTGACCAGTCTGCTCCCACCGATCTCGTCGTAGATCGACATTGCCCCTCCTTTTGGGTTCGGGTCAGGTCCGGCTCTTGGCCTTCTTCGACGGGGTCGGGCCCTGCTTGGCGGTGAAACGGTGATCCTCGACGAGGCGCAGGAGGTCGTAGGCGCTCACGATGCCGACCGCCTTCTGGCCCTCGGTCACCACCACGTGATGGAGGTGATGGTTGCGCATGATGCGAGCGGCGATGTGGGGGCCGTCGTAGCGAGGAACGGTGTAGACGGGTTCGGACATGAGCCCGCTGATCGGCGCACCTTCGGGGGGACTCTCCAGCAGGTCCGACGACGTGATCATTCCGACCGGCTCGTCTTCGGTGCCCACCACGGGGAGGGCGGAGATCTTGTGCTTGGTCATCAGGTCCCGCACATGGCCCACCGTGTGGTGTGGGCGCACGGTCATGACCGGCGTGTGCATGATTTCGTTGATGTCGACGTTCACGGGGCCGACGCTAGTGACGCGCCCCCGCGAGCGACCGGGGCCAAGGTCCCGGAGTCGAGCGTTCGACGGGATCTTCAGGTCGGGTCGGGGTTCATCTCCCAGTGTTCGGGCGAGCGCCACAACGCGCCGGCGGTGAGGGCCCTGGTCCACCGCATCTCGTTGGGGAGGCGGGTGTGGAGTCGCATGAAGAGCTCCTCCACTTCCAGGAGTTCGGCGTCCCAGTCGGACCGGTCGATGGACATGCACTCGTTGAACTCGGCCTCGGAGAACGTCTCCAGACCCTTCCAGTTCAGGTCCTGGTGGCGGGGCATCCAACCCAGCGGGCTCTCGACGCCGACAGCCCGACCCTTGGCCCGCTCCACGATCCACTGGAGCACCCGCATGTTCTCGCCGAACCCCGGCCACACGAAGTTGCCCTCGGTGTCACGGCGGAACCAGTTGACCGAGAAGATCCGGGGAGGATTGGGGACACTGCGGCCGAACGACAGCCAGTGGTTGATGTAGCTGCCCATGTGGTAGCCCGCAAACGGCAGCATGGCGAAGGGGTCCCGGCGGACGACACCCTGCTTGCCGAACGCAGCCGCCGTCGTCTCCGAGCCCATGGTCGCCGCCATGTACACGCCGTACGCCCAGTTGAAGCTCTGGACCACCAGCGGGATGGTGCCCGAACGTCGGCCACCGAACATGAAGGCGCTGATCGGCACCCCCTTCGGGTCGTCCCAGTCGGGGTCGATCACCGGGTTCTGGGCCGCCGGTGCGGTGAACCGGGCGTTCGGATGCGAGGCTTTGGCGTCGGACTCGGGCGTCCAGTCGTTGCCCTGCCAGTCGATGGCGTGGGACCGGCGGCTCCCCGTCCAGGCCTTCCCACCAGACGTCGCCGTCGTCGGTCAGGGCGACGTTGGTGTAGATCGTGTTCGCCTTGATCGACTCCATCGCCGACGGGTTGGTGTCCCACGACGTGCCGGGCGCCACGCCGAAGTAGCCCGCCTCGGGGTTGATGGCGTAGAGCTTGCCGTCGGCCCCGGGCTTGATCCAGGCGATGTCGTCGCCGACGGTGGTCACCTTCCAGCCCTCGTCAGCGAAGGCGTCGGGCGGGACGAGCATGGCGAAGTTGGTCTTGCCGCACTGGCTGGGGAAGGCCGCGGCCACGAAGGTCTTCTCGCCCTCGGGATCGGTCACCCCCATGATCAGCATGTGCTCGGCGAGCCAGCCCTCGTCGCGGGCCATGGTCGACGCGATCCGCAGCGCCAGGCACTTCTTGCCCAACAACGCGTTGCCGCCGTAGCCGCTGCCGTAGGACCAGATCTCGCGGTCCTCGGGGAAGTGCACGATGTACTTCTCGTCGGGGTTGCAGGGCCACGCCACGTCCTGGTCGCCATCGGCCAGGGGGGCGCCGACGGTGTGCATGCACGGCACGAACTCGCCGTCGGTGCCGAGGACCTCGACCGCGCCGCGCCCCATCCGGGTCATCAGCTTCATGTTGACGGCGACATACGCCGAGTCCGAGATCTCGACACCGAGCTGTGCGATGTCGGACCCCAGCGGTCCCATGCTGAACGGGATCACGTACATCGTGCGGCCGGCCATACAGCCGTCGAACAGGCCGTCGAGAATGCCACGCATCTCGTTCGGGTCCATCCAGTTGTTGGTGGGCCCGGCGTCCTCTTCTGTTCGAGCACAGATGAAGGTCCGGTCCTCGACGCGAGCGACGTCGCTGGGGTCGGAGCGAGCGAGGAAGCTGTTCGGGCGCTTCTCCTGGTTCAGCCGGATGAACGTGCCCGCGTCCACCAGCTCCTGGCACAGCCGGTCGTACTCCTCGTCGGAGCCATCACACCAGTGGACGTGCGCGGGTCTGCACAACGCCACCATCTCGGCGACCCAGGTCTTGAGCCCTTCGTGTTCGACGTAGGCGGGAGTCGTCATCGTGACCTCGTTGGTGGGGACGTTCACCCGCCCGATGCTAAGAAGCGCCCCCGCACCGAGACCGGGGCCAAGGTCCCGAACACGTCGCTACACGACGTTGGTGATGGCGCCCTTCTCGGCGCCCTGGGCGAGCTTGGCGTACTTGGCCAGCACACCGGACTTGTAGCGGGGCTCGATCGGGGACCAGCCGTCCCGCCGGCGTGCGAGCTCGTCGTCGTCGACCAGGAGGTCCAGCGAGAACGTCGGCACGTCGATGCGGATGCGGTCGCCGTCCTGCACGAACGCGATGGGGCCGCCGTCGACCGCCTCTGGGGCCACGTGGCCGATGCAGAAGCCCCAGGTGCCACCGGAGAACCGACCGTCGGTGATCAGCGCCACGTCCGCACCCCGGCCGGCACCCTTCAGTGCGCCGGTGATCGCCAGCATCTCGCGCATGCCGGGGCCACCCTTGGGGCCCTCGTAGCGGATCACGATCACGTCGCCGGGGTTGATCTCGCCACCGAGCACGGCGGCCATGGCCCCGTCCTCGCCGTCGAACACCCGCGCCGGCCCCTCGAACGAGCGCTGCTCCTTGGTGAGGCCGGCGACCTTCACCACCGAGCCGTTCGGCGCGAGGGAGCCCGTGAGGACGTTCAGGCCGCCTTCGGCGTTGATCGGGGTCGACACCGGATAGACCACGGTGCCGTCGGGCCCGGGCGGGTCGATCTCGGCCAGGTTCTCGGCCATCGTCTTACCGGTCACGGTGACCTCGTCGCCGTGCAGCAGGCCCTCCTCGAGCAGATGCCGCAGGACGACGGGCACGCCGCCGATCCGGTCCACGTCGGTCATGTGGAACTTGCCGCCGGGCTTGGTGTCCGCGATGTGGGGGACCCGGGCCGCGATCTTGTTGAAGTCGTCGAGGTGGAGGTCGACGCCGGCTTCGTTGGCGATGGCCAGCAGATGCAGGACCGCGTTGGTCGAACCGCCGAGGGCATTGGCCAGCGCCATGGCGTTCTCGAACGCGCCCTTCGTCAGGATGTCGTGGGGGCGGAGGCCCGTGCGCAGCATCTCGACCACGGCGGCGCCGGCGCGCCGCGCATCGTCGTCTCGGCGGCGATCGACCGCCGGCGGCGACGCGGATCCGGGCAGTGACAGGCCCAGGGCCTCGCCGATGGAGCTCATGGTGTTGGCGGTGAACATGCCGCCGCAGGCGCCCTCGCCCGGGCAGGCGTTCTTCTCGATCGCCAACAACTCGTCCTCGGAGATCGCGCCGGCGGCGCAGGCACCCACGGCCTCGAAGACCGAGGTGATGTCCAGTGCCTTGCCGTTCAGATAGCCCGGCAGCGTCGAGCCGTTGTAGACGAACACCGCCGGCAGGTCGACGCGGGCGATCGCCATCATCATCCCCGGCATCGACTTGTCGCAGCCGCCCGTGGCCACCAGGCCATCGAGGCGTTCGCCGTGCATCACGGCCTCGACCGAGTCGGCGATGATCTCGCGGCTGACCAGCGATGCGCGCATGCCCTCGTGGCCCATGGAGATGCCATCGGACACCGTGATGGTCCCGAACTCCAGCGGGACACCGCCTGCGCCGCGCACGCCTTCCTTGGCCGCGGCGGTGAGGCGATGGATCGACAGATTGCACGGCGTGATCTCGTTCCACGCCGATGCCACGCCCACCTGGGGCTTGTCCCAGTCGTCCTCGCCCAGGCCCACGGCGCGCAGCATCGCTCGGGAGGCGGCCTTCTGAATGCCGTCGGTCACGTCGCGGGAGCGGGGCTTGATGTCGACGGCGGACTCGGGGGTCTGGTCATTGCTGCTCATGGCGGCCGAGACTACCTGGGGCGAGCCCGTCGGTCTGTCCTCATTCGGGTGAGAACCGTTCTCACACAGGGGGCGTAGGGTGGTCGTATGCCGTACCTGGAACCGGAGTACCTGCCGTGGGACGGGCGTCGGGTGCCGATCACCTTCGTGGGCGGCTACCTGGGCGCGGGCAAGACCACGGCCATCAACGAGGTCCTCGCCAACGCCGACCGACCGATCGCCGTCGTCGTCAACGACGCCGGCGCGATCAACGTGGACGCCGCCCTGATCAAGGGGTGCGACGGCGACTCGATCGAGCTCACCGACGGCTGCGTGTGCTGCACGAACATCGACGACATGGGTGCCGCATTCGACACCATCCGCAGCCGCCCCGAGCCCCCCGACCACATGGTGATCGAGCTCTCGGGCATCGCCGAGCCCAGGAACGTCATCCCGTGGGGTCGATCGGCGGGGTTCATGCTGGATGGGGTCGTGATCGTGGTGGCGGCGGACCAGCTGGGCGACCCCGACCTGCCGCCGTGGATCCGCCCCCACATCGAGGCCCAGATCGCCGTGGCGGACCTGCTGGTCCTGACGAAGACCGACCTCGCCGATCCCGCCGCGGTCGCCACGGCGTGGGATCGGCTGGCCGAGTTGGCGCCCGACACGCCGGTGGTCGACGGCAGCCTCGGCCGCCGCGAGCCCGGCACGCTCGGCCGCTTCCTGGCCCTGGGCGGGCACCGCAACCGCGACGCGGGCGGGGTCCCCGGGCCGACCCTGTTCGATCTGCACCACACCCACACCGTCGCCATCGACGGCCCGATGCAGCGGGCGGCGATCGACGCGCTGGTCGTCGGCCTCCCCACGCGCTTTCCCGGCCGGCGGATCGCTCGGGCGAAGGGTGTGTTCGACGTTCTGGACGACGGGGAACAGGTCCTCGTGCAGGTGGTCGGGCCGCGCGCCGAGGTCACGCCGCTGTTCGCCAACGAGCGCCAGCGTCCCACCGATCTTGTCGTCATCACCGTCGGCGACGCCTGACGACCGCGATGGCCAGCGCTCGGCCCGGCTACGAACTGGCCAGCAGTGCGGCGAGCGGACCGCTCACGGCTCGGTCGATGAAGTCCTGCTGGTGGGGCATCAGCAGCTGGTTCGCGACGTCCGCGGTGCGGGCATACGGGTCACGAACGCCGGCGCTGATGCCGCTCAACTCCTCGATGACGGCCACGCCGCAGAACGGCACGTAGAAGTCCGAGTAGCCGCCCTCGTGATTCATCATCAGCCGGCCGCCACACAGCTCGTCGGCCAGTTGGAGCATCGTCTTGGTGAACTGTCGGAAGTGGCTGGCCATGAGCAACATGTGGCTCATGGGGTCGAAGTATGCGGCGTCGAACCCGCAGGCCACCACGATCATGTCCGGCCGGAACGCCTGCAGCGCCGGGACCACGACCTGGTCGATCGCCGCGGTGTAAGCCCCACCGCCGGACCCGGCGGGCAGGGGGACGTTGATGTTGAAACCGCGGCCGTCGCCGTCGCCGATCTCGTCGTGGCCGCCCAGATCGACGGGGTAGAGCATGTCCTGATGCAGCGAGATGGTCAGCACGTCGGGTCGATCGAAGAAGGCCTGTTGGGTTCCGTTGCCGTGGTGGACGTCCCAGTCGACGATCGCCACCCGTTGGACCAGCCCGGCATCGATCGCCTTCATCACGCCGAGACCCACGTTGTTGAAGATGCAGAACCCGCGCCCCCGGTCGCGCTCGGCGTGATGGCCCGGAGGTCGGACGAGCGAATACGCGTTGTCGACGTCGCCGCCCGCGACGGCGAGGATCGCGGCGGACGTGCCGCCGACCCCGAGGCGCGCGATCTCGGCTGATCCGCGGCCGACCGGGGCGTACTCGCCCGCGTCGCCACCCTGGCCGTCGCTGAGCTGGTGCACCCGTGCCACGTACTCGGGTGTGTGGAACCGCAGCAGGTCCTCGTCGGTGGCCTCGGCGACGTCGAGCGCCTGCAGCCGTGGCGTCACCTCGTAGGCGTCGAGCAGGTTCTTCAGCTTGCGCTTGGTCTCGGCGTTCTCGACGTGGACGCCCGGCTCCAGGTCACCCGCCACCTGATAGGTGCCCGACGCCGGTCCGTTGAAGTGCCACATGAATCGTTCGTGCCAGACGAACCCGGTCCTGGTCATGGAGCGACAACGTACAGGAGGTGCTGGCTACGGTGGCCCGAGCGAACCGCGCGCCCCGAGTGAGAGGTGGCCCACATGACCGAGCTCGATCTGCCGAAGGCCGGACAGTTTCCAGGCGTCCGCATGCGGCGCAACCGTCGCTACCAGTGGACTCGCGAGCTCGTCGGCGAACAGCGGCTCGATGCCAGTGATCTGATCTGGCCCGTCTTCGTCCACGGTGGCGACGAGGCCCAGGTCGCTGTCCCGTCGATGCCCGGTGTCGTCCGGTACTCCCTCGACGCCATCGTCGATGCCGTCGGGCATGCCGTCGAGCTGGGGATCCCCGCTGTCGCCGTGTTCCCGGCGACCGATCCCGAGAAGAAGACGCCGGAGGCCGAGGAGGCCGTCAACCCCGACAACCTGGTGTGCCAGGCGCTCCGCCGGCTCAAGGAGGCGTTCGGGACCGACGTGGGGCTCATCGCCGATGTGGCCCTCGATCCCTACTCGAGTCACGGCCAGGACGGCCTCGTGCGCGATGACTACGTCGTGAACGACGAGACCCTGGAAGTGCTCTGCCGGCAGGCGGTGGTCCAGGCCGAGGCGGGCTGCGACGTCGCGGCGCCGTCGGACATGATGGACGGCCGCATCGGCGCCATCCGGCAGGCCCTGGACGGCGCCGGCCGTGACGACGTGATGATCATGTCCTATGCCGCCAAGTACGCCTCGGCGTTCTACGGTCCGTTCCGCGACGCCGTCGGCTCGTCGTCGAACCTGGGTTCGGGCGACAAGAAGACGTACCAGATGAACCCCGCCAACGGTGACGAGGCGATGCGGGAGGTGGCGCTCGACCTCCAGGAGGGCGCCGACATGGTCATGGTCAAGCCCGGTATGCCCTATCTCGACATCGTTCAGCGGGTCAGCTCCACCTTTGGGGTCCCGACGTTCGCGTACCAGGTCAGTGGCGAGTACGCGATGCTCGCCGGTGCTGCCGACCAGGGCTGGCTCGAGCGCGACCGCGTCGTCCTCGAGAGCCTGATGGCGTTCAAGCGGGCAGGCGCGGCCGGTGTGCTGACCTACTTCGCCGTCGAGGCTGCCGAGCTGCTCGGGTAGGCCGCGAGATCGTCGGACCTGCGCGCTGTCTGACCACGCAGATGTGCCGATCTCGAGCGGGTCGACGCCAACGCCCGGAGCCGCGAGTATGGGCGTCGGTCATGGACGGAGGAGGCACAGATGAGTGCCGATGAAGTCGACGAGTACCTGGCTCAGCTCGACGAGCCGAAGAGGTCGACGCTTGAACGCCTCCGACAATCCATCGCCGATGTGATCCCGGAGGCGGAACAGGGACTCTCGTACGGCGTTCCGGTCTTCAGGATCGCCGGCAAACCCGTCGCCGGCTTCTCTGCTGCGAAGAACTGGCTCAGCTACCTACCACACAGCGGTGCGATTCTCGGCACGATGTCGGACGAGGATCTTGGCGGGCTCTCGGCATCGAAGGGAGCGCTCAGGTTCTCGATCGACCAGCCACCGCCGGACTCGCTCATCCGCAGATTGATCGAGGCTCGACGCGCCGAAGCGCGTGTCTGAGCGGCTGGCGGCGTTGCGTGCTTCGAACAAGCTGCGGGTAGAGGGGCCGGATCACTGGGCCGCCGGGAGTCGCTTCGTGCCGGGCTGGAACCCGTTCGGCTGAGAACGGAAGCCTTCGTGGCATTTGACCGGCCCGAGCGGAGCGAAGGGAGCGGTGGTCCTTGTAGGACGGCTTTCAAACCCCGAACGACTCGCCCGGGCGGTCAGCGATCGACTTCGACGCCGATGAGCTCAACGGCCCCGGTCGTCGTCTCGGCGCCGTGCACGACGTAGGCGGTTGCCAATGCGCCGACACCAATGAGCATCCGCACCGCGCTCACCCCGACCACCGCTTCAGGTAGTTCGTCGAATCGCACGGCGTACTCGTCGACGATCCGTGGTAGATCGATGACGATGAAGTCAGTGGCCGACGGCTCGCCATTCGGACCTCGCTCGGATCCGAGCTGGGCGTCCAGCTCCTCGAAGAACGACTCTGCGACGCGAACCTCGCGTCGGCTGCTCACGAAGCTTCGGGGTCGAGCAATCCGTACTCTTCCGCGATGCGGCGACTCTTGGCCTCGACCCGAGCACGGAATTCAGGATCGAGACCGTCGAGGGAGTCACGGAAACCCGCTGCGACGATCCGGGCGCGCTCATCGGGCGTCATCGCTTCCATTTCCTGTGCGGTCCACACTCGATCAGCGGCCATGACAACACCGTACTACCGGTGTGTGACGCGCCGTCACACGCATCCCGCAGCGTTCGGTCTGACCGCTCATACGTGCCGATCCTGAGCGGTCCGTCCAAAGCCATCGCTGAGCGATATGGCCGTCCCCGAACCGCACCTTGGGGGCAGCGGTCTGCGAACAACGTCAGGGCTGTAGCGTGCCCCGTAGTGGAGATGCTCACTGTCGAGATCGAAGGTTGCCGGGCCTCGCACGCTCGGCTAGCCGCCAGAATCGCGGGCCTGACCGATGAGGCTGTCCGAGAACCGTCGTTGTTGCCTGCCTGGAGTGTCGGACACGTGCTCACGCACCTGGCGCGCAATGCAGAGACGATGGTCCGCCGGATCGAAGCCACCACACGTGGTGAGGTCATCGATCAGTACGTGGGTGGCGCCGAGGGTCGCGCCTCGGTGATCGAGTCGGGCGCAGGACGACCAGCAAGCACTGCTCATCAACGACGTCGTCAGTTGGTCACAGCGGCTTGACGCCACCTTCGTATCACTGCCCGACGACTCCTGGAACCGACCTGTCCGCTCCGGCCGAGGCGACGAGCATCCCGTCGCGCGACTCCCGTTTCATCGCTGGTGGGAGGTCGAGGTCCATCTCGTCGACCTTGCCATAGGCCACACTCCGGCCGACTGGCCACAGGAGCT
>CBDHFJ010000060.1:0-9562 GCA_965262315.1 Acidimicrobiales bacterium | reverse complement strand
GGCGACGGTTGCGGGTTGCGCTTGCCCGTTCGGCGGGAGGCGGGAAAGATCTGGCGATGACCGACCTGCCCTTGCCGAACGACTCGCACGACCTCAGCGGGCAGGTCGCGCTCGTCACCGGCGCCACATCGGGCCTGGGGTGGCGGTTCGCTCGAGTGCTCGCCGCTGCCGGTGCCACGGTCGTTCCCGCGGGACGCCGCCAGGAACGGCTCGACGAACTGGCGGCGGTCATCAGCGACGACGGGGGGACGAGCCATCCCGTGGTGCTCGACGTCAACGACGACGAGAACCTCGTCGCGGCGGTCGACCACGCCGAGTCGGTGGCCGGCACCGTCACCATTCTGGTGAACAACGCCGGCATCCCCGACGCGCAGCGGGCGCACAAGATGTCGATCGACTTGATCGACCGGGTACTCGGCACCAATCTCCGCGCCCCCTACATCCTGTCGTGCGAGGTCGCCCGCCGGCTGATCGCCGCCGAGCTGCCTGGGCGCATGGTCAACATCGGGTCGCAGTCCGGCTTCAACTACGACGGCCACGGCGCCGCGCTCTACTCGATCACCAAGGCCGCCATCGCCCGCATGACCGAGGTGCTCGCCGTCGAGTGGTCCCGCTACCACATCAACGTCAACGGAATCGCCCGGGGGCGTTCGAGTCCGAGATGATGGACGGGATGATCGAGCGCATGGGCGACATCAGCGCGGGGATGCCCCGCAAGCGCCTCGGCGTGCCGGCCCAACTCGACTCGACCCTGCTCTATCTGTGCTCGCCCGCCTCCGATGCGGTGACCGGGACGGTCATCCGCGTCGACGACGGGCAGAGCTCGCGCTGATCGACGAACGGAGAACACCATGAGCGAAGAGCTGCTCTACGACGTCACCGACCAGGTGGCCACCATCACCTTCAACCGGCCCGACCGGATGAACACGATCACCCCGCGGATGCTGAACGACCTGTCGGTTCGGCTCCTCGAGGCCGACGCGGACCGCGACGTGCGCGTGATCGTCGTCACGGGCAACGGGCGGGCCTGGTGTGCCGGACTCGACGTGGCGGCAGCCGCGTCCGGCGACGGGATCGGTGGGTCGGGTGGTGCCGGTGCCACCGGCGACTTCAACCTGCGGGACGCCCCGCCAGTGGTGCTCCACAAGATCGACACGCCCACCATCGCCGCGCTCAATGGCGGCGCGGCGGGTTACGGCATGGACATCGCGCTCGGTTGCGACCTGCGCATCGCGTCTGAGAAGGCGAAGCTCTCCGCGGCCTACACGGCGCGTGGCCTGGTGCCCGAGAGCGGCGGCACGTGGCTGCTGCCACGAATCGTCGGCTGGTCCAAGGCCGCCGAGCTGCTGTTCACCGCGAAGACCCTCACCGCCGACGAGGCGCTGGACTTCGGACTGGTCAGCAAGGTGGTGGCCCCCGACGAGTTGTCCGAGGCGGCCCGGGATCTCGCCAGCCAGGTCGCGGCGAACGCGCCGCTGGCGATTCGCGCCGCCAAGCGCCTCATGCGTTCGGCCATGAGTGAAGACCACGAGGAACACGTCCAGCGGCAGTACCTGGAGCTCCTGCTGCTCTTCCAGTCGAAGGACTTCCAGGAGGGCCTCCACAGCTTCATAGAGAAGCGCCCCGCCCGCTTCGAGGGTCAGTGACGCCTGCCCGGCCGTAGCCCAGCCTGGCTCCGGAGCCCCGCCGTCCCCCACCACATCCTGCTGGCGGTGCGACGGGGGCTTCGGCGCGTCCGGGCCCGGCCTGGCAGACTCGCCGGCGATGGACGACTTCACCGAGATCACACGCCGGGTGTACGAGTACGCCTACGGCATCGACACCCGTGACTGGGATCTGTACCGGAGCATCTTCGCCGACGAGATCACGACCGACTTCTCGTCCTACAACGGCAGCGGTGGTCCGCAGGCCATGACCGCAGACGACTGGGTGGCCGGCCTCCGGCCCCTGTTCACCGGCCTGGATGCCACCCAGCACTCCATGTCGAACCCGCTGGTCGACGTCATCGGCGACGAGGCGCGGTGCCGCATGTACATGCAGGCCGCGCACTTCCTCGTCGACGATCCCGCGCCCGAGTTCACGATCGGCGGCTACTACGACGATCGCCTCGTGCGCACCTCGGCTGGTTGGCGGGTGACCGCGGTGACGTTGACCGTCTGGTGGCGCCGCGGGAACGCCGGGATCATGCCGATCGCCCGGGAGCGGGGACAACAGATCCTGGCCGGGTAGTGTCCGCTGCCATGCGAGTGCTCGTCATGGGGGGATCGGCGTTCAACGGGAGGGCCCTGGTGCCGGTGCTGGTCGAGGCCGGGCATCAGGTCACCGTGTGCAACCGCGGTCGCACCAGGGTCGACCATCCGGCCGGGGTGGACACCCTGGTCGCCGACCGCACCGACCACGACCAGGTCGGGTCCGTGCTGGGCGGCACCGAATGGGACTGCGTGATCGACATGACGGCGTACCACCCCGAGGACGTCCAGCTCATGGCGGACCTGTTCGAGGGCAACGTCGGCCACTACGTCTTCGTCAGCTCGACCGTCACCTACGCCACGGTCGACGACGAGCACCCGGGGCCGATCGGCGAGGCCCACCCCGACGATCGCGGGCCGGATCAGTTCGAGTACGGCCTCGACAAGCTGGCGTGCGAGGACCTCCTGTTCGCCCGATACGCCGAGAACGGGTTTCCGGCGACGTCGGTGCCACTCGGCATGTCCTTCGGACCCCACAACGCGCTGCCCACTCGCGAGCAGCGCATGTTCCAGCGCATGACGACCGGTCGTACGATTCTGTTGCCCGGCGACGGATCCGCAGTCACCGTGGTGGGCCACGTGGACGACCAGGCCCGTGCATTCGAGGCGATCATGGGAGTCGAGGCATCGTTCGGGCGACGCTTCAACCTGACGGGTGACGATCCGCACACCAACGAGCGCTACGTCCGTACGTTCGCCGAGGTGGTTGGTGCCGATCCCGAGATCGTGTCGGTTCCCGCCGAGCTGATGGACCGGCTGTGGGACGGCCAGATCCGACTCACGCCGCTGGGCGGTACCGGCTCCAGCCTGGACATCCGGCCCACCGCGGACGCCCGGGACCGCGTGCTGCCGCACGTCCACAAGATGCCGATCGCCAGTCTCACCCAGCGCCTGCAGCCCTCGATCCACCGCTGGGACGTGGACTGCATCTTCGCCGTGGACGCGATGAAAGAGGTGACCGGCTGGGCGCCGGCACACACCTTCGAGTCGGCCGTCGAGGACACCTACCGCTGGTGGTCGAGCACGGACCAGTCCCACGTCGAGCACGACTTCAGGTTCGAGGACGAGATCCTCGATCTGGTCCGCCAGGGCTGAGCGTGCGCCTCGTCTACGACTGGCCGGTCGGGCACGGCCGGAACACGGACCTCTTCGCTTCGGGGACGATCGGGAACGTCGCCGCGGCGCTCGAGGCCGCAGGGTGGGACATGGTGGCGTTCACCGAGCATCCGGCGCCGCCTGCCGCCTGGCTCGACGGTGGGGGGCACCAGAGCCTCGACCCCTTCGTGGCGCTGGCGGCTGCGGCCACGGCGACCACGTCGCTTCGTCTGCTGACCTACCTCGCGGTCGCGCCGTACCGGAACCCGGTCATGTTGGCCAAGACCGCGGCGACGCTCGATGTGGTGTCCGAGGGGCGCCTCACGCTGGGTCTGGGCACCGGCTACCTGAAGGGCGAGTTCCGGGCGGTCGGCGCCGACTTCGACGGCCGCAATGCCGGCTTCGACGAGTTGCTCGACGTCCTCCCGCTGCACTGGTCGGGCGAGTCCTACAGCTACGAGGGCACCGGGTTCTCGGTGCGCGATGCCATCGGCCTGCCGGCTCCCGTTCAGGATCCGATCCCCGTGTGGATCGGCGGCAACGCGGCGGTGACTCGTCGTCGGGTGGCCGAGCGCGCACAGGGATGGATGCCACTGGTCGCTGCGCCCGAGGTCGCCGCCTTCACCCGAACTCCCACGTTGGCCGGTGTCGAGGACGTGGCCGCTCGCGTCGCCGAGATCGCAGCGGCGCGCAACGGCGAGCCGCTCGACGTCCTGTTCCCGTACAAGGATCCCGAGCTCGAGTTGGGTGTCCCCGCGGACCTCGGCCGGCACATCGATGCCGTCGGCCGGCTCGCCGATGCCGGGGTCACCGCCGTGGCGGTCACCGGGCCGGGCGATGGCCCGCCGGCCCGTACGGTCGAGTGGATCGATGCCATCGGGGCTGCATTGCGTTGACGCGCGTGGGACGCTGCTGGGGGAGCGAGTCGAGGGAGACGTCATGCCTGTGCCGCTGACACCAGAAGACCTGTGTCACGTCGAAGCCTGCCGTGAGGCCGCGCGCCGCTACTGCCGGGGCGTCGACCGGCTGGACGCGGACTGTATGAAGTCGGCGTACTGGCCCGATGCCACCGACGACCACGGGACCTTCGTGGGCAACGCGTTCGAGTTCGTCGACCACTGCATGGAGTCGCACAAGCGATGGGACTGGACGATGCACTCCATCTTCAATCACATCGTCGAGCTCGACGACGACGGCGTGCACGCTCGGGGTGAGGCTCACAACATCACCCACCTGCAGCGACCGACGGGTGAGCTCGACGTGTGGTTCGGGCGGTACCTCGACCGCTACGAGAGGCGCGGTGACGAGTGGCGCATCATCGAACGCGTCTGCGTCCACGAAGGTGATCGCACGCAGCCGCCGGGTACCCCGATGCCCATGACCGCCGACCTGTTCCGACAGGGCTCCTGGGACCGCCCGGCGGCCGGTCGGTCGGTCGGCCCGTGAAGATTGTCCGGAAATGGCCACGAGCCCTCAGGCATGTGGACCATGGGTCGATAGGCCCACGTGAAACGACTGTGGAACGCCCTCTTCGGTCCACGTGAGCCCGAGCAATCGGGCCGCGAGCTCGACACCGAGCCGCAGGAGGAAGGGCCGCCCAGCCCTGCGCCGCCACCAGAACCCGCGCTGCCATGCCCCGACCGCGTGGTGCTCGATGCGATTCCCCAACTGATCTGTCACATCGAGCCCGACGGCACGTTCATCTCGGTGAATCGGGCGTATGCCGACTTCTACGGACGGACGCCGGACGACTTCGTCGGGGCGAACGTCCTGGACTTCGTCCCGGGCCCGAACAAGCAGGCCGTCCGCGAGAAGCTCCGTCGGCTCCGGGCTCTGACGCCCGACGATCCGGTGATGGCCCAGGAGTTCCCGGCCGCCGACCGCACCGGTGTCGAGATCTGGCATCACTGGCTCGATCGTGCGTGCTTCGGGTCCGATGGCAGGGTCGAGTCCATCGTCACCGTCGGTCTGGACATCTCCGCCCGGCGAGACGTCGCGCTCGCGATCGACGATCAGGCGGCCACGCTGGTCGGCCGGTCGGATGCGCTGTGGCAGCTCACCGACACGGAGGACCACTCGAGCCTGGTCGCGTCGATGGCGGCGGCGGCCGACCTGACGACGGATCTGTCGCAGCGCATGCAGCAGATCTCGGTGCTGTCCGAGAGCATCGGCAAGGTGGCCGACCAGACCAACCTCCTGGCGCTCAACGCGAGCATCGAGGCCGCGCGTGCAGGCGATCAGGGCCGCGGGTTCAGTGTGGTGGCAGACGAGGTGAAGGTGTTGGCCGGCACGACCAAGCAGTCGGTCGACTCGATCGAGTCGCTCGCGTCGGACCTGCTGAGTGCCGTGGCAGAGCTCGATGAGGTCATGCAACGGGTGTCGCTCGCCTCCGGCGAGATGGGCTCGGTGGTCGGAGCGGTCCGCGAGGTGGCGGCCGAGCTCTCCGGGCTCGCGGTGGCCGGCCACGGCTGAGGCTCCGCCGGTCCCACTCGCTCCCGGGTTCCGAGTTCAGCGGAGCGGCGGACGACGTGCCACGCTGGGTTCGTGAATCTCGGAAACGTCATCCGGTTCTGGAGCACGTGGAACCCCGACGGTGAGGCCGTGGTGATCGACGGCCAAGCCGTCAGTTGGGCCGAACTCCACGAGTCGACCAGTCGCCTGGCCAACGGACTTCGAGGCCTCGGTGTCGGGTTCGGGGACCGGGTCGGGATGCTCTCGGGCAACCGCCTCGAGTACCTGGAGCTCGCGATCGCCGGCTACAAGCTCGGTTCGATCCTCGTGCCGCTCAATGTGCGGCTGACCCCGCACGAGCTGTCGTTCATCCTCGACGACGCCGGGTGCTCGATCGTCGTCGCCGATGGCGACCTCGCCGAACTGGGCGAGGGTGCGATCGAGCGAGCGGCCGGCGACATCGCCGCCGTCGGCCTGGAGGCCGGGTTCGGAGTGCACATCGACGAGCTTCGCTCCGCGGACGCGACCGATCCAGATGCCGATGTTGCGGCCGACGACCTCGTCTACATCCTGTACACCAGCGGGACCACCGGTGCCCCCAAGGGCGCGATGATGAGCCACGCCAACGTCCTCGCGATGAGCTACAACCGCATCCTGGCGGATGACCTGACGTCGGCCTCGCGGGTGTACCTGCCGTTCCCGCTGAGCTTCACCGGCGGCCTGGTCTCGATGTGGGCGCCGACGTACGTGGGTGGCGCGACCCTCGTGCTCGATCCGGCCGTCGACCCGACCAGAGCGCTCGAGGTCATGCAGGATCAGGCGATCACCAACTTCAGTGCCGTCCCGGTGATCTGGGAGATGATCGTCCAGCACCCGGAATTCGCCGACTACGACCTCTCGGCGCTGACCGTGATCGGGTCAGGAGGCGCCGCCGTGCCCGAGGCGCTGCTGTTGCGACTCCAGGACGCCGGCCTGCCGATGAGTCAGGGGTACGGCCTCACCGAAGGGGCCGGCATGAACTCGTGGTTGCGGGCCGAGGACGCCACACGAAAGCTCGGCTCGTGTGGCCGCCCGATGATGCACACTCGGATGCGCACCGTCGACCCCGAGAACGAGGCCGACCTGGTCGACGTTCCGGCCGGTGAGGTCGGGGAGCTGATCATCAAGGGCCCCGAGATCATGGTGGGCTACTGGAACAACCCGGAGGCCACCGCCTCGACGCTCGTGGACGGCTGGCTGCGCACCGGCGATCTCGCCCGCATCGACGACGAGGGCTACGTGTTCATCGTGGACCGGTCGAAGGACATGTTGATCTCGGGCGGACTCAACGTGTATCCCGCCGAGATCGAGGCGGTCCTCGCCGGCATCGACGGCGTGGCCGAGTCGGCCGTCATCGGTGTGCCCGACGAGCGGTGGGGTGAGACGCCGCTCGCCCTGATCGGGCTGCTCCCGGGGAGCGAGCTCGACGCATCCGCGGTGGCCGAGGTGTGTCGCGAGCAACTCGCCGACTACAAGCGCCCCCGGTTCGTCGTCTTTCGGGACGAGCCGCTCCCGCGTGGCATGTCGGGCAAGGTGCTCAAGCGCGAGCTCCGCACCGAGTACGAGGACCCGTCCTCACGCGGCCCCGCCGTGCACTGAGCACGGGGTCAGACCGTCGATGGTGGCGGTCAGTGTCGCTCAGTCGTCGTAGGTGGGCGGGTAGGTGCGCAGATCGCCCTGCCAGCCGTCGATGTGGACCACCTTGTCGTAGCCGACCCGCTTGAGCGGCCCGAACTTGCGATCGGGCCACCCCACCGGGATCAGGCAGCCGATGTGGACATCGTCGGGGATGCCGAGCGTCTGTCGGATGACGGGCTCGGCCGTGCCCTGGAACGTGGTGAACACCGTGCCGAGTCCGAGGGCTCGCGCCGCCACGATCAGGTTCTGGGCCGCCGGGTAGATCGATGACCACACGAACGATTCCCTCGGCGACTCATACGGGTAGACCGTCTTGCCGCATACCAGGATCAGGACCGGGCACGTCTTGAGGGTGCGGACGAGGTGCTCGGTGCCGTCGAGCATCAGCCGGTGCGTCCGGTCCGGTCGCTCCATGGCGGCCACCCGGTGGGCCATCACGGCCTCGATGGCGTCGCCGATCGCCGCCTTCTTGGCCTGGTCACGGACGACGACGAAGTCTCGGCCCTGTGAGTTGCCGGGGCTGGGTGCCCACGTGCCGGCGGTGACGATCTGTTCGATGAGGTCGTCGTCGACCGGGTCGGGCTTGAGATAGCGCATGGCCCGGTTGGTGCTCATCGCTTCGAAGACGTCCATGGTGCTTCCCTTCTACGCGGTCGAGCCGCCGTCGATGACGAGCAGGTGGCCGTTGACGAACTCGGCCAGGTCCGAGACGAGGAAGAGGACGCCGCGGGCGATGTGGTCGGGCTGGCCGGCGAGGCCGACGGGGTTGGCGGCGATGCGGGCCTCGATGTCGAGGCCGCCGGCCTTGAGCGGCTCCATCTGCTCCTGCACGCCAGGCGTGTCGATGATGCCGGGGGCGATGGCGTTGACCCGGATGCCCTGGGGGCCGAGCTCGTGGGCGTGCGCCTGGGTGAGGGAGACGACCGCACCCTTCGAGGCTGAGTACGCCGAGATGTTCGCACCGCCGCCCAGCGCGGCGATCGATGCCATGTTCACGATGGCACCGCCGTTGGGCATGCGTGCCGCCGCCTCGCGGGTGGCGCTGAACTGGGCGCGCACGTTGACGTCGAGCATGCGGTCGACGAACTCGTCGGTGACCTTCCCGACCGGTCCGGTGGTGGGGTAGATGCCGGCGTTGTTGATGAGGATGTCGAGCCCGTCGTTGCCCGCAGCGACGTCGACGGCGTTCTCGAGCTGTGCCGGGTCGGTGATGTCGCAGGTCGCGAACTCGGCGCCGATCGAGGCCGCGTAGTCGGCAGCGGCCGGGTCGAGGTCGGCGATGGTCACGTGGGCGCCGGCTTCGATCAGTCGCTGGGCGATGGCCGCGCCGATCCCCTTGGCGCCGCCCGTGACCAGGGCGCGCTTGCCCGAGAGGTCGACGAGATCGGTGAGTGCGGGCAGATCCATGTCAGCTCCGAGGTGTCTTGGGGGACGAGGTGGTGGGGGACGAGGTGGTGGGGGACGAGGTGTCAGCGAACAGGGCGTCGACCATGCGCTCGACGTGATCTTGCACGAGTCTCGGGTCGGCGTCGAGCGAGACGAGTGCGTCGACTTGCGCCAGGCCCATCAGCAGCAGGTAGAAGGCCTTGATCCGGTCGACCGAATGGTCGGCATCGGTCTGCCACGCGGCGGTTCGTTCGAGGTGCCACTCGGCCAGGAGGCCCGCGAGGTCGGCTTCGCGCCCCGCGGTCAGGTGGAGTTCGACCAGGAGGCGTCGGGTCGGCTCGAAGTCGGGGGAGAGCCACCGGCGGGCCGTCTCGCGCGGGTTCCGCGCGCCGACCGCCGACCCGCGCAGGGTGGTGTCCAAGCTGTGACGCGCCGCCTGGATCAAGAGGTCGGCCTTGCCGTCGAAGTGCTTGTAGACGGCGGGTCCGGAGATGCCGGCCCGCTCGGCGATCTCGGTCAGGTTGGCCTGCCCGAAGCCGCGCTCGACGAAGACCTCGACAGCTGCGGCGATCAGCCGGTCACGCGTGGGCACGGCGTCCGCCGTCTTGGGCGGTCGTCCGGTCCGTCGAGCCGGTGGCGCTTGCGCGGTCATTCGGCAGAAAGTTAGTGTGCTCTCACTTTCTGAGCAAGAGCCCCCGGGGGAG
>CBDHFJ010000059.1:0-16934 GCA_965262315.1 Acidimicrobiales bacterium | reverse complement strand
TCCATCCCTTCGATCGCTTGCACCAGGTGCCCGGGGCTGAGCGCCATCAGCAGCTCGTCGTCGGGCACGCCGCCGTAGCGGCGCTCGGCGTAGCACGGGATCGACAGGCTCGGCTCACCGGTGGCAAGGGCCCGACCCCAGGAGTCCGCGCACGCGGACTCGCCGACGCAGCCCCACTCGAGCTTCTTGTAGCCCGCCCACTGCAGGCCGTTGATCAGCAGGATCATCTGGGCCGGGTTCGCATAGACCATGCAGATGTCGGGCGGGTCGAGGCGGCCGGTCGACAGCGGCGACACCGCCATGGCCTGATACGTCCCGATCGGCACCACGTCCATCGCGGCCTGATGCGCGGCCGCGTCCGCCTCGGTCTCGAACCAGACGCCCGCCATGTGCCGACCCGAGTACCACTCGTCGTCCTGGGCGCCGAGGCCCAGCACCGCCTGGCACTGCGACCCCACCAGGTCGTCGCCGGTGATGCCCACGGTCCAGTTGAGCCGGCTCGCCATGGACACGATCTGGTCGGCGGTGTGGATGTCCTTCGGTCGCCGGATGCGATCGATGGCCTCCATCTCGTCCACCGTGGCGAACATCTTCATGCCAATCGGCGTCGTCCGGATCCGAAGCATCCGGTCCAGTCGCTGGAGGGTCAGCCCCCAGTCGATCTCGTCACCGGAGGGGCGGATGGAAACGGTCTGGTCGGTCATGGTGGTCTCCTGGTCGGGTCGACACTCAGCGGTTCACCACCGCGATGATGCGGTCGAGGATCTCGTCGAGAATTGGCTCGTACGTGGCGTAGTTGAGGCGAGCCCAACCGCGGCCGGCGGCCCCGAACTTCTCTCCCTGGTCGAGGGCGACGTGGGCGTGCTCGAGGAGCACAGCGGCCGGGTCGTCCCCCAGGTCGGTCTGGCGGAAGTCGAGCCACCCGAGGTAGGTGGCCTGGGGAAGCGGGAAGCCGACCTGGGGTGCCTCGGCGTCGAGGCGTGCCGCCATGCGGTCGCGCCGGGCCGTGATGGCGGTGCGTGCCTCGTCGAGCCACCACTCGCTCTCGTTCCAGGCAGCCATGGTGCCGACGGCGCCCAACGTGGACGGGGCGCCGAGCAGGTGGCCCGAGAACGACGCGAACTGCCGCCTGATGTGCGGGACTCCCACGTGCGCGAGCGCGCAACGGAGACCGGCCAGATTGAACGCCTTGCTCGCCGAGTGCAGCGTGACGAGGCGTTCTCGAAGGCGCTCATCGGCCAGGTACAGCGGGAGGTGGGCGTTCGGCTCGTGGATCAGGTCGGCCCAGACCTCGTCGCTGATGACCAGCAGGTCGTGGCGCTCGCAGATGTCGGTCAGCGCTCGGATCTCGTCGCGGTCGAAGATGCGACCCACGGGGTTGTGGGGCTGGCAGAAGAGCACCAGCTTCGTCGTTGCGTCGATGGCTGCGGCGAAGCGCTCGACGTCGAGCCGCCACGTTCCTTCCTCGAGCGGCACGTCCACCACTCGGCGGCCGCTGTCCTCGATCGCCATCCGGAACGGGTAGTAGATCGGCGAGAAGATCACGACACCGTCGCCAGGCCGGGTGTGCAGGGCCATCACGGCCTCGAGGCCGTGAAGCGATCCCGTGAACTGCCAGACTTCCTCGGCAGGGGGGCACCAGCCATGGCGGCGCTCCAGCCACCCCTGCCACGCCGCGGTCAGACCGTCGAGGCCGAGCGCGAGGTAGCCGAAGTCGCCCCGCTCGGCCATCTGACCGATCGCCGCCTTGACCGCGGGCGCCGGCTCCAGATCCATGTCGGCCACCCACGACGGCAGCACGTCGGGCCCGTGCTTCTGCCACTTGACGCCGACCAGCGACCGCAGTCGCTCCAGTTGCCCGGTCGGATCGTCGACACCTGCCATCGGCGGCACCGTATCCGAAACCCGTGGTCCGGTTCGCCGAGGGGCGCGCTCAGCCGCCCCGCTCGCGGTACAGGTCACGCAGGAGTCGGACCTCGGCCGCGTGGTGGGTCACCTCGGCATGGGCGTGCAGCGCCAAGGCTGCGCGCGGCCGCTCGCCGAACGGACCGAACAGCTCGCCGAGCGGTGCCGCCCACCCGGCGGCATCGAGAGCGCCCAGCCGATCCCGGAAGTGACGCCACGACGCGTCGGTCCGTCCCAGCGCCTCGGCGGCGGTGCCGTACCACTCCATGTCGTCGGGCCCGGGCTGGGAGCCGAACGCACGGCGGGAGTACGAATCCAGGCAGTCGACGGCGATGTGCCACATCCGCCACGCGATCGACGTGAACGGTGCGGGCTCGACGGACCGGTCCGGGATGTCGTCGATCACCCACCGGCCGTCGACCTCGCGGACGGTCCAGCCGTCGACCGGCGACCACAGGTGCTCGGCGTCGGTCAGGTCGTCGATGGCCAGGCGATAGCCGGCCCACCACATGTCCAGGTGGTCGAGCAGCAGGGCACCGACGTCGATGGCGGTGTCCTGCTGCTCACTTCCCATGGCTCAGCTGCATCCACTGGTGTTGCCGCAGCTCGCGCAGGCGAAGCAGCTGCCCGCCCGGTGCATCTGGGTGCCGCACTGCATGCAGAGCGGCGCATCCGCCGCCGGCCCCCGACTGAGCGTCACGGGCTCGACGACATCGACGGCCGACGGCGGGTCGGGCTCGACGTCGACGCCCTGCATGGTGATGGCAGCGGCCTCCTCGACCCCGGGCAGCGTCGGCTGCATCCGCTCGTCGGTGGTGAAGATGTTGAGGTCTGCTCGGTGTTCGGGAGACAGGTACTCGACCGCCAGCCGGCGGAACAGATAGTCGATGAGGCTGGACGCGATCCGCAGCTCGGGGTCGTCGGTCATGCCCGCCGGCTCGAACCGCATACCGACGAACGCCCGAACGTAGGCATCGAGCGGCACGCCGTACTGGAGCCCATGGCTGATCGCGATCGCGAAGGCGTCCATGATGCCGGCGAGGGTGCTGCCCTGCTTCGACACTCGGACGAAGATCTCGCCGGGGCGGCCGTCGTCGTATTGGCCGACGGTGACGAAGCCCTTGCAGTCGGCAACGCGGAACTCGAACGTCTTCGAGGTGCGACTCCGCGGCAGCCGCTCACGAACCGGTCGCGGCGCCTCGGCCAGCAGCGACTGTGCGGCGACGGTGATCACATCGTCGTCGGTCTTCTTGTCGACCGACAGCGGCTGGGCCACCTTGCAGTTGTCGCGGTAGATGGCGAGCGCCTTCACGCCGAGCCGCCACGCCTCGAGGTACAGCTCCTCGATGTCTTCGACCGTCGCATCCTCGGGGAGATTGGCGGTCTTGGAGATCGCCCCGGAGAGGAAGGGCTGCACGGCGGCCATCATCCGAACATGACCCAGCGGCGCGATGACCGTGTCGCCCATGGAACACGCGAAGACCGCGACGTGCTCCTCCTTGAGATGGGGCGCGCCGGCCACCGAGCCGTGGTGGTCGATGTGCGACACGATCTCGGCCACCTGCTCGGTGTCGTAGCCGAGGCGATCGAGCGCCCGTGGGACCGACTGGTTGACGATCGACATGGTGCCGCCGCCGACCAGTCGCTTGCTCTTCTTCAGCGCCAGGTCGGGCTCCACGCCCGTGGTGTCACAGTCCATCATGAAACTGATGGTGCCGGTGGGGGCCAGGACCGAGACCTGTGCGTTGCGAACGCCGTGGACCGCGGCGAACTCGACCGCTTCGGTCCAGGCCTCACGAGCGGCGCGGGTGAGCGCGGCCGGGACGACTTCGGACTCGCCGATCTCCTCGACGGCCGCCCGGTGCATGCCCAGCACCCGCAACGTGGCGTCGCGGTTGTCCGCGAACGCATCGAACGAGCCCATCCGGGCCGCGATGCGGGCCGAGGTCCGGTAGGCCTCGCCGGTCATCACCGCGGTGATGGTGGCGGCCAGCGCCCGCCCGTCATCGGAGTCATACGGCAGACCCAGCGTCATCAGCAGCGCACCGAGGTTGGTGTAGCCGAGGCCGAGCTGGCGGAACGCCCGCGCATTCTCCCCGATCTTGTCCGTGGGGTAGTGCGAGTCGGTGACCAGCATCTCCTGGGCCGCGATGGTGACCCTGACCGCATGCCGGAACCCGTCGACGTCGAACACCCCGTCGTCGTCGAGGAACCGCAACAGATTCAGGCTGGCCAGATTGCAGGCCGAGTCATCGAGATGTACGTACTCCGAGCAAGGGTTACTTGCCGTGATGCGGCCGCTCTCGGGACAGGTGTGCCAGCGGTTGATCGTGGTGTCGTACTGGAGACCGGGGTCGGCGCACTCCCACGCGGCCTGAGCGATCTGACGGAACAGATCCCGGGCCTCGACGGTCTTGTGGACGTCACCGGTGGTGCGGGCCACCAGATCCCAATCGGCGTCGGCCTCGACCGCGGCCATGAACTCGTCGGTGACCCGGACCGAGTTGTTGGCGTTCTGGTACTGGACCGAGAACGAGTCGGCGCCGTCGAGGCTCATGTCGAAGCCCGCCTCGCGCAGCGCCCTGGCCTTGTGTTCCTCGCGCGCCTTCGTCCAGACGAACTCCTCGATGTCAGGGTGGTCGGCGTCGAGGATCACCATCTTGGCGGCCCGCCGGGTCTTGCCGCCCGACTTGATGGTGCCCGCGGACGCGTCTGCACCCCGCATGAAGCTCACCGGGCCGGACGGTTCGCCGCCGCCGGCCAACGTCTCGCTGGAGGCGCGGATCCGGCTGAGATTCACCCCGGAACCGGACCCGCCCTTGAAGATCTTGCCCTCCTCGACGTACCACTCGAGGATGTCGTCCATGTCGTCGTCGACGGACAGGATGAAACAGGCAGATGACTGCTGCGGAACACCGTCGACGCCGATGTTGAACCAGACCGGGGAGTTGAAGGCCATCTTCTGGTTGACCAGGAGGTGCCGGAGTTCGTCGGTGAACGCCGAACGTTCCGCCTCGTCGGCGAAGTAGCCGTGCGACTCGCCCCAGCTCGCGATCGTCCCCACCACCCGGTCGATGACCTGGCGCAGCGAGGTCTCCCGAGCGGGGGTGCCCAGCTGCCCGCGGAAGTACTTCTGGGCCACGATGTTGGTGGCGTTCTGGGACCACGAGATCGGGAACTCGACGTCGTGCTGCTCGAACGCGACGGAGCCGTCGGTCCAGTTCTCGATGCGAGCGTCGCGCCGCTCCCAGGCGATGTCGTCGAACGGGTTGGCGCCGTCGCTGGTGGACCGGCGCTCGAAACCCACTACGGGTCGATGCATGGATGTCGCTCCTCACGGGTGGGGCCCGATCGGGCTCTCCATTGTACGGCAGCGTCCGGTCGACCCCGCCCGCCCATCGGATGGGCGATCATTCGGATGGACGGGCGGAATCGCTGGTTTGCAGGTGTGTCAGTGTCACGACGCCGGGGCCAGGTTTGAGGTGTGTACGCCCGCGCACGAGTGCGGTTCCGCCCGCCCTCGGGCAGCCAAGGTCCCCTCGCGGAGCCGTCGACCGATGTGTCCCGATTCGACGTCAGCCACCATTCCGGCACCGGACGTCGTGAACTGTCACGAAGGGGCAACCTAGGAAACTCCTCCTGTGGACCGAAAGAGGACAGGTCTGGGGATATCAGGGGACGGACTGTGGATTCGGATGGAGGCCATCCACAGGTACGGGGCCTATCGTCGGCGCGGTGGACGATGACGACCTGCGCTCGCTGTACCTGGCCGACGAACGCCGACACCCGGACGGCAGGCCCTGGGTCCTGCTCAACATGATCACCTCGATCGACGGCGCCATCGCCGTCGACGGCCTGTCGGGCGGTCTCGGCAACGATGCCGACTTCACCGTCTTCATGACGCTGCGCGGCCTCGCCGATGTGATCCTGGTGGGTGCGGGCACCGCGCAGGCCGAGGGGTACAAGGTTCCGCGGCCCACAGCCGAGGTGGCCGAACGGCGCGCTGCCACCGGGCAGGCGCAGCGACCGGTGATCGCCCTGGTCAGCCGCAGCCTGCGCATCGACGAGGCGTCGCCGCTGTTCGCCGATCCGACCTACCGGCCGGTGGTGGTGACATGCGCGAGCAGCCCCGCTGACCGACGTCGAGAACTCGGCGCCGTCGCCGACCTGGTGATCGCCGGCGAGGACGAGGTCGAGCCGGCCGATGCGATCCGCCAGCTGGGAGCGACCCACGGCACGGTGATCCTGGCCGAAGGGGGCCCGACCTTGAACGGCCAGCTCATTGCGGCCGACGTGGTGGACGAACTGTGCATCACCGTGTCGCCACTCGTGGTCGGCGGTGCCGGCGGGCGCATGGTGGCCAACGGGCCGGACCACGATCCCCGTCGCTTCTCGGTTGACCGGGCCCGGGTGGCCGGCGATCTGATCTTCACCCGTCTTCTCCGACGGCGCTGACGTCGGAGGTGGGGTGGTCCCGCCGCCGCGTCCGGCGGGTGGGAACACCGAGCCGCGGCCGGCGGGCCGAACACGAGGTCGCGTCGGATGCAGGGAGCCGGCGGGTCCGTACCCCGCGGTACGGACCCGGCCCCTACTCCGCGAGCCCCACCCTCGATGGACGTCGGGTAGAGCCTTCACCTGCGACCTCAGCCGTCGACGATCAGTCGCTGACCCACCTGGATGGCGGCGCCACCGTTCAGGTCGGCCAGCCGATCGACGGTGGCTCGGACGTCGGCGCCCGGCGCCACGTCCTCGGCGATGGACCACAAGGTCTCGCCGGGCTGGACCACGTGGATCTCCTGGGTGGCGGGGCCGGTCCGGTCCGCACCGACCGGGGCCACCCCCACCGAGGAGTTCGTCATCCACGTCGCAATGGTCCACAACCCGGCTCCCAGCACCACCAACAGCAGCCCGGCGGCCAGCCGGCGTCGCCAGTAGACCGCTCCGGACAGACGAGGCGACGTCGTCCCGCTCGGACCGTCACCTCCTCCGGTGATCACCTGGGGGGTCCAACGCAGCTGGGGCTCGAAGTGGAGGCCGTGCCCCGACTGGGCGCCGTCGAAGCCGGTGTCGGTGGTGCTGGGGATCATCGTCGCTGCCATGGAAATCATTCTCCAGAGGGGGTGTGACAGTTTCTGGCTTCAGCTGTCGGAACGCCTGCTCCTCGCTGCGGCGCCGGTGGACGCCGGTTCCGGTCGTTCGCCGGAAGCGGCTCCCTGCGGATGCGAGAGGTGGCTCGGAACGAGGCGTCCGGTGGCCGGCATCGGGGGGAGATGCTTGACGCAGAACGTGTGTTCGGCGAACATGGGTTCTGCGAACGCCTGTTCGAGCCATCGCCAGTCTGGCCCGAACACCTGTTCGATGTCAACACTCGATGTGAAGATCGCCCTCGGAACTTCTGCGGGCTCCCCATTTCAGGAGATCCCCATGTCTGACAAGTCAGTCGACGCCACGGACGCCCCCGCCCTCACCGATCGCCAGCGGGAGGTCCTCACGTTCATCGACGACACCATCCGCGAGCGCGGCTATCCCCCGTCGGTCCGCGAGATCGGCGCCGCGGTGGGGCTCACCTCCCCCAGCACGGTGCACTCCCACCTCAATTCGCTCCAGTCGATGGGCTACCTCCGGCGTGACCCCACCAAGCCCCGCGCCATCGAGGTCCGTTGGGAGGCCGGCTCGGGTGCCATGTTGGATCGCCGACCGGTCTGCCACGTTCCCCTCGTGGGCGACGTCGCCGCCGGTACCGGTGTCCTCGCCGCGGAGAATGTCGAAGAGGTCATGCCGCTCCCCCAGGATCTCACCGGCGAGGGTGAGCTGTTCATGTGCAGGGTGCGCGGTGACTCGATGATCGAGGCCGGCATCCTCGACGGCGACCTCGTGGTCGCCCGGGTGCAGAAGACCGCCGACGACGGCGACATCGTGGTGGCCGGCATCGGCGACGACGAGGCGACCATCAAGACGTTCCGCCAGGACGGGCCGGCCGTCATCCTCGAGCCCGCCAACCCGACGATGGAGCCCATGCGGTTCGCGGCGAACGACGTCGAGATCTACGGCAAGCTCGTCACCGTGATGCGGAAGCTGTAGCGGCGCCCAACACCCGCCACGTCAGCAGCGCCGCCATCCCGACGACCACTGCGGCCATCGCAAACGCAACGCGAACGCTGGTGAGTTCGGCGACCACGCCGGCCACCGGTGCGCCGACGATGATCACCCCGCGGGTGAACATCCTCGACGTCACGTTGATCCGGCCCAACATCTCGTTCGGCGTCAGTCGCTGCTGGATCGCCTGGGCGACCGGCCGCTGGAGCCCGACGGGAAACCCGTACAGGCCGAAGATCGCCAGGAGAACCCACTCGTTCGGGGCTGTCGCCATGGCCGCGAGGCCGACACCCTGGGCGAGAAGGGTGCCGACCAGGACCGGTCCCGGTTCGAACCGATCCCGGACCCGGCCAGCAGCCATCGATCCGGTGGTGGCACCGACGGCGCCAGCCGCCAGGACCAGGCCGAACACGGATGCGGACGCGTCGAGCGTCCGGGTGACGAGCACCACCAGCAGGGCCAGCTGCGTGGCGACGCCAAAGAAGTACACGACGTTGGCTCGCAGCAACCCGCCCAGCACCGGGTGGCCGAGGAGGAAGTCGAGGCCGGCACGGGCCTCCTGACGGACCGAGCCTCGCTGCTCCCTGCGTTCGGAGCGGGACGGCAGCCGGCCGAACAACGGGCTCGACCCCAGGTAGCTCAGGCCATCGATCAGGAACGGCAACCAGGGCGCCGCCGCGAATGCCACCGATCCCACCGGCCCGCCGGCGAAGTCGTTGGCCACGAACTCGGTCGTCGCAATCCGGCCGTTGGCCCGCTCGAGGTCCTCCTCGTCGACCACCAACGGCACCGTGGCGAACACAGCCGGGTCGACCAGGATCTCGCCGGCCGTGATGAGGAACGCAACCACGCACACGTGCCAGAGCGCCACCACGTCGCCGGCGACGAGGAGTGCGAGGCCCAGCATCACCAGGCCGCGCCAGAGCTGCGTGATCATGATCGTGCTGCGCCGGTCCCACCGGTCGACCAGCACACCACCGACCGGCGCCACCGTGATCCATGGCAGGTACTGCGCGGCGGTCACGCTGGCGATCAGGATCTCGGAGTCGGTGAGCTCGGTTGCCAGCAGCGGGATTGCGGCCAATCGGATGCCGTCACCGATGTTGCTGACGAGCGATGCCGCCAGCAGGGCATTGAATCCACGACCCAGCGAACGTCGGGTCGTGGATTCCCTCACGGGCTCAGATCGGTTCGGTCAGCAAGCGGCCGAGCAGGCCGTAGCAGGCGTCGAGGGCGGCGCGGTCGACGTACTCGTCCTTGGTGTGGGCCAGTGTGGCGTCACCCGGACCGAAGTTGGCGGCGGGGACGCCGTGCTCGTGGAAGAACGAGACGTCGGTCCACCCCAGCTTGGCCTTGGCCTGGAGGTCGTAACGGCCGATCAGCGCGGCGAGGAGCGGGTTCCGCAGCCCCGGCGGCGCCGGCGGGGCGCCATCGGTGAATTCGAGCCGATCCTCGGGCTCGAGCACGGGCTCGAACAGCTCGCGGATGTGATCCTGCGCCTGCTCCAGCGTGCGGTCCGGGGCGATGCGGTGATTGATGGTGATCGAGGCGGAGTCGGGCACCACGTTTCCGGCGATCCCGCCATCGACGAACACCGCCTGCAGCGCTTCCCGGTACTGGCAACCGTCGATGACCGGCTCGCGGGCCTCGTACTCGTCGAGGATCGCCGTCACCCGGCCGAGACGATGGATGGCGTTGCGGCCCATCCACGGGCGGGCGGTGTGGGCCCGAGCGCCCGCCATGGTGATCTTGAAGCGCATCGTGCCCTGACAACCGGCCTCGATGATCCCCGAGGTCGGCTCACCGAGGAGCGCCAGATCGGCCTCACACAGCTCTGGGCGCTGCCCGAACAGCTCGCGGAGGCCGCTGTGTTCGAACGCGACCTCCTCGCGGGCGTAGAAGAGATAGGTGACGTCGAGGGTGGGCTGCGACACGCGCTCGGCCAGTGCCAGCATGACGGCGAGGCCGCCCTTCATGTCCGAGGAGCCGAGCCCCCACAGCCGGTCGCCCTCGATGCGGGCCCGGGCGTTCTCGTTGGCCGGCACGGTGTCCAGGTGGCCACCCAGCATGACCCGCCGGCCGTGGCCCAACTGCGTGCGTGCCACCACGTTGTCGCCGACGCGGTCGACGGTGAGCCAGGGAACGGCGCGCAGCCGCTGCTCGACGATCCCGGCCAGGCGCGCCTCGTCGAAACTCTCCGACGGGACGTCGATGAGGTCGGCGGTGAGCTGGAGGAGGTCCGGATGTGTCAGAGCGCCACCCCATGGGTGCGGAGGACGTCGTTCAACGCGCCCTTGTCGTGTCGTTCGCCCTCGGCCAGGTGCTTGATCACCAGGGCGCAGGGCAGGCCGAACTCGCCGCCACCGAACTGCTTGGGTCGGGTGGCAAACACCGCCACACACCACGGCGGGATCACGCCGCGGGAGATCTCGTCGCCCGTGTCGGCGTCGACGACGGGGACCGATCCGTTCAGGATCACGCCCGAGCCGACGACCGCGCCCTCCCCCACCCGAGAGCCCTCGGTGATCATGCAACGGCTGCCGATGAACGCCTCGTCCTCGACGATGACCGGGCTCGCCTGCGCCGGCTCGAGCACCCCACCGATGCCGACACCGCCGGCGAGGTGGACGTTCTTGCCGATCTGGGCGCACGAGCCGACGGTGGCCCAGGTGTCGACCATCGTGTTCTCGCCCACGTAGGCGCCGATGTTGGTGTAGCTCGGCATCATGACCACGCCCGGAGCCTGGTAGCTGCCCCAACGGGCCGACGCCCCGGGCACCACGCGCACGCCGCGCTCGGCATAGTCGGTCTTGAGCGGGATCTTGTCGGCGAACTCGAACGGGCTGAGCTCGATGGTGGCCATCTCCGCGGTGCGGAAGAGCAAGAGGATGGCGTGCTTGAGCCACTCGTTGACCTGGACGTCACCGTTGGCGTCGATCTCGGCGACGCGCCCCTGACCGGTGTCGAGCAGGTCGATGGCCTCCTTCACGGTGGCCACGACGCCGGGGTCTGCGGCGTCGATCTCGTCACGCCTGTTCCAGAGGTCTTCGATCTTGGACTTCGTGTCGCTCATGTCGGGCAGGCTACCGGCGGCACCGCGGCGGCCCGTGATCATTCGCCGCGGTTCGCCCCCAACGCGGCGTAGTCGGGTGGTGGGGCCAGCGTGAATCCCGAACGGGTCGACGGCGGCGCGGTCGGAGGCGCCCCGTCGACGTCGTCGGCGGCGCCCGCCGGGATGGACTCGTCGGCAACGGGTGTCGACGCCGCCGCTGTCCGGTCGAGCGGGCGTGAGGTGAGCCGCGGGCCGGCAGCCGGCGGCGGCGCCAAGGCCGAGAACGTGTCGACGCGACCAGCCGGAGGCCGGTCCGCCCCTTCGGCCCCGGCCTCAGCCTGGGGCTCGGGCTCGGCCCGCGCCGATGGCTGCACCCGAGTTCGGCCCCCGGGCGGCAGGAGCCTCACCTGGGGCGGTGGTGCGATCGCCGGGGCCGCCACCACCGTCGCCACCGACTCGCTCGCGCGCGACACCATCGGGCGGGAGCTCGTCCGGCTGTCTGCACGTTCCGGCAGCAGCGCAGCCGCCGAGGGCGCGGCGGGGACGAGGGCGGCGGGGCCGGTCGTTGCGGGGGCCGCTGTCGTCGCAGGTGCGGGCTGGGACTGGACGGGCTCGGCGACGTCGGCGGCCGATTCGTCACCGGACTGCTCCGGTTTCCGCTCCGACTCGCTGGGTTCCGACGCGTCCGGTTCGGTCCCACCGCCGACCAGCTCTCGCGGCGTATCGGGCATCGGCGGCGGCACCGGGAACGCGGCGGGCGGCGGGGCAGGCAGTGACGCAGACGGTGGCGCCGGCAACGACGACGAGGGCGGCGCGGGCAACGAGGACGGCGGCGCCGGCAGCGACGCCGGATCCGTCTCCGGCTGCTCGACCTCCAGGCCCAGCGCGTCGCGGCCCCGTGCCGTCACCGCGACGCCGGCCGCGGCCCCCGCGGTGGCGGCCGTGGCGGCCAACCCGGTCGCGAGATCGTCACCAGCATCTCCGGTCTGGGCCAGCGCCGACTCGAAGGCGGCAGATGCCACGTCTTCGAGGTCAGTGGTCAGCCCACGCACCTGCTCCCGAGCATGCTGGGTGCTCCGACCGCGGACGTCGGCGAGCTGATCTTCCACCTCGGAGCGAGCAGCCTCGGCCTGCGCCCGAGCGACTTCAGCACGGTCGGCCAGCTCCCGCGCCGCGTCCTCGGCAGCGACCCGCTCACCCCGGGCGATGTCCCGCAGCGACTCCCCGGCCTGGAGTCGCTCTTCGATCCGGCCCAACGCGTCGCCGACCTGGCCGGCGATGTCGGCGGGGAGATCCGATCCCGAGACCTGCTCGGTGACCGCGGGCTCCAGCGACGACAGGGCGCCGTCGGCTTGATCGAGGCGGCGTCGAGCCTCGTCGGCCAACCGCTGACGCCACTCGGGGCTGCGCCCATGGTCACCCTCGGATTCGAGACGGGCACGGGCCTCGTCCAAGCGCTCGCGCGCCCACCCCGCAGCGCGATCGGTGGCCTCGCCGGCACGTTGCTCCTGTGCGCTCGACGAAACCGCGTCGGTGGTCTCCGCCACGACCGATCGGGTTCGCTGCACCCGATCCAGGACCGCGTGGCGCACGCGCCAGCGGGCATGGAGGATCAGGGTCCAGACCATCGCCACCAGACCGGCGATCGCCAGGATGGCGCCGATGGTCACACCCTGGATGATGCGGCTGGTGCGGTTGTTCCCGATGTCGCCACCGACCGCGAACCGCGCGATCTGACCCACCGAGGTGTCGACCTCGACGCGGTAGATGTCAGAGGTCGGAACCCGGAAGCCGACGCGTGCGCGTCCGCTGTTGCCGTCGACGTCGTAGTCGACACCGTCGACGATGGAGGTGGTCGGCACCACCGCGCCGTCGCTGGTGCGCACCACGGTGACGTCGAAGGGCCCGGCGTTGATGTCGGCCTCGTCGTAGACGACGACCTCCTCCCCCGACTCGAGGGATGCTTCCAGCGCACTTCCGTCGATCACACGTCGGAGGTCGTTGACGTCGTCGGCGAAACCGGTCACGCCCGAGATCACGCCCCACGCGGCCACGGCGATGCCGGCGATCACCAGCACCAGGCCGAGGCCGTACCCCCAGCTGTGGGGGAACCGCTCGGTCGTGGTCCGTTGCCGGACCGGTGCGGGACTCACGCCACACCCAGCCGCTCTGCCACCAGTCGGAGCCGGTCGTCAGGCTGCACGACGGCCACCCGGACGTGTTCGGACCCGGCCTCGCCGTAGAACTCCCCCGGCGACACCAGGGCTCCACCCTTCGTCGCCAGCTCCTCGGTCATCGCCCATGCGTCTCCATCGGCAGCCCGAACCCAGAGGTAAAACCCGCCGCCAGGCAGCTGGACATCGGACCCACACGCCCGCAGCACGTCGGCCATGGTCTGGAGCCGACGGAGATAGATGTCGCGCTGGACGTCCACGTGGGCGTCGTCACCGAACGCCACCACCGCGGCCGCCTGAACCGGCCCGGGCACCATGTTCCCGGCGTGCTTGCGGATCTCACGCAACCAGTGCACCAGCTCCGGATCGCCCGCGTAGAAGCCGGCCCTGACACCGGCCAGGTTCGAGCGCTTCGACAACGAGTGCACCGCCACCACACCATCGACGCCGTGCTCGAGGACGCTGCGGCCCGGATGCGTTCGACCCGGAGCAGGCTCACCGTCCCAGGTGAACTCCACGTAGCACTCGTCGCTCAGAATCGGCACGCCGTTCGCCCGTCCCCACCCGACGACGGCACCCAGATCGTCGAGCCCGCCGGCCGGGTTGCCCGGGGTGTTCACCCACAGGCACAGCGCCCGCTCGGCGTCCGCAGGGTCGATGGCGGACAGGTCGAGTCTCCACTGCTCGTCCACCGGTACGGCGACGGCACGACAGCCGGCGAGTTCGGCGCCCATGGCGTAGCTGGGGTAGGCGACCGCCGGGTACAGCACCGTGTCCCGGTCGGGTGCCCGCAGACGCAGGTACCGCGGCGTGGACGCCACGAACTCCTTGGTGCCGATGCACGCTGCCAGCTCAGCGCCTGGGTCGACCGAGACGCCCAGGCGCCGATCGAGCCACCCGGCCGCAGCATCCCGAAAGGCCGGCGTACCGATGCTCGGTGGGTAGCCACGCTCGGCGCTGGACGAGGCGAGCGCGTCGATCACGGCCTGCGGCGGCGGGTCGAACGGGGTCCCGATCGACAGGTCGACGATCCCACCCTCATGACCCGCGGCGACCTGCTTCAGCGGGTCGAGGCGATCGTACGGGTAGGGCGGCAGCTCGAAGGTCATCGAGCCCGCTCCTCGGCGGACTGCGCCCTCACCGCTCCACCTCGGCCACGGCATAGTCAGCCAGGCGACGGGCGGCGTAGTCGTCCAGGCGGGCTCGGATGGACATGCCCCCCTCGCCCGCCTGCTCAGAGATCACCTGACCCTCGCGGTGCACCTGGGCCAAGACGTCGCCGCGTTCGAACGGGACCAGCAACTCGACCACCGATGCCGTGGACCGCAGGCGATCACCGATGGTGAGGAGCATCTCCTCGACGCCGTCGCCCGTCACGGCCGAGACGGCGACCGCTCCCTGATTGTCGGCCAGCAGCCGAGCGGGGTCGGCCAGGTCGGTCTTGTTGAACACCAGCAACTCGGGCACGTCTCCCCCACCGATCTCCTCGATGACCGCCCGGACCGCAGCGATCTGACCCTCCGGATCGGCGGAGCTGGAGTCGACGACATGCACGAGCAGGTCGGCTTGGGTGACCACGTCGAGGGTGGTCTTGAACGCCTCGACCAGCTGATGCGGCAGCTTGCGCACGAAGCCGACGGTGTCGGTGAGGAACACCGCCTCGCCGCCGGGAAGTTGGAGCCGGCGGGTGATGGCGTCGAGGGTGGCGAAGAGTCGATCCTCGGCCAGGACCCCCGCGTCGGTGAGGCGGTTCAGCAGCGTGGACTTGCCGGCGTTCGTGTAGCCGACGATCGCCACCGCCTGGTTGGCCGATCGACGCCGCTGCTTGGACTGGTTCTGGCGGTGGCGGCCAACGGTGCGCAGCTGCTCCTCGAGCTTGTGCACCCGACGCACCAATCGGCGACGGTCGACCTCGAGCTGGGTCTCGCCGGGACCTCTGGTCCCGATGCCGCCGCCCTGCTGGGAGAGCCGCTTGCCCGCACCCCGCAGCCGAGGCAGCCGATAGCGGAGCTGTGCCAACTCGACCTGCGCCTTGCCCTCGGGGGTCGCCGCGTTCTGGGCGAAGATGTCGAGGATGACGGCGGTGCGATCCAGCGCCGACCGCTTGAGGATCCGCTCCAGATTGAACTGCTGGGCCGGCGACAGCTCGTCGTCGAAGACGACGGTGTCTGCATCGGTGGCCTCGGCCAGAGCGTAGATCTCCTCGGCCTTGCCCTGGCCCACGAAGGTCGCCGGATCGGGCGAATGCCGGCGCTGCGTCACCCTGGCCACCTCGTCCGCGCCGGCCGTGTCGACCAGGAGCGCGAGCTCGTCGAGTGCTTCCTCGACGTCCTCGTCCGACTGGCCGTCGCGGATCACCCCGACCAACACGATGCGCTCCCGGAACGTCCGATCGATGAGGCCGCGTTCCTCACCGCCGTACTCGCCGAACGCACCACGGTGCGACTCGACCGGCTGCACCTCGTCCTCACGCCCCATGGGTCACCCCCTCGTCGACGTCGGCGTCGATCTCGATGTCGGCCACGAAGACCGCCGGCCCGAGCAGGCGCGCAGGCGACCCGACCACCACGTCGGCGGCGCCGCCCGGCATCTGCACGTGCACCTCTTCGGGCACCAACCCCCACCGATGGGCCACCGTTGCCGACACCGTCGCTCCCGATCCGCAGGCCGCGGTGACCCCGGCGCCCCGCTCCCAATGGACAAGTCGGATGCTGGCCGGTCCGGTCTGGTGGAGGAAGTGAACGTTGATGCCCTCGGGCTTCCAGCCGTCCTCGATCGCCGGACCGTCGATCGCGGGGTCGACCAGACCGAGGTCGTCCACCTCGATGACCACGTGGGGGTTCCCGACGGCTCCGGTGGCGGCCCGAGTGGCGTCGAAGGACGGCCGCAGGATCAAGTCGGGGTCGATGGGACCGTCGGCGACGGTGACCTCGCCCATCTCCACACCCACCCGAGCTTCGGGGCCGCGCTCGGCGATCAACTCCAGGTGCCGGAGCCCACCATCGGTCAGAATTCGGAGTTCGTTGCCCCCGCTGGTCCGGAACGCGGCCTGGGCCAGGCAGCGGATGCCGTTGCCGCTGATCTCGGCACGGCTGCCGTCGGAGTTGAAGAGCGTCATGCGGAGATCGGCGGCTGCGGTCCGGGGTCCCGAAGATCAGGCCGTCGGCGCACCGATGCCGTGCGTGCGATGACACCACGAACGAGCGAGTTCGGCCGCGCGATCGGGGACCGCGTCGACGAGCGCGACCAGGAAGTCGTTCCCCAGGCCGTGGTGTTTGGTCAGGTGCACGCTTCGTATTCTCCCATCACGGCGTCCAACGCCTCCATCGGGTTCTCCGAAACCTCGAACCAGGCTGATCCGCGGATCTCGCCGGAACCAACGCTCCTGACGCCTCGCGAATTGCCTGGTGGCGACGATCGCACGCTCCAACGCCTCATCCAGGGATGCCTCGCCCTGCAGATGGTCGAGGAGCTGGCGGTAGCCCAGCGCCTGCGAAGCGGTTCGGGACAGCCCCCGGGCATCGGCGTGCAGACGCCGGACCTCGGAGAGGAAGCCCTGGTGCATCTGCTGTTCGTACCGGCGCTCGATGCGGGCGTCGATCGCAGACCGTTCCCACCGCAGCCCGACCATCCGGAACCGAGTGGGCGGGTAGCGCTCGAGCCCCGGACCGAAACTCGAGAACCGTTGTCCGCTGCCCTCGGTGACC
>CBDHFJ010000058.1:0-28490 GCA_965262315.1 Acidimicrobiales bacterium | reverse complement strand
CCGCCAGCGCGGCATCGGCTGCCGCGGCCCCGGCTCGGGCCTCGTCGGCCATCACGTGCACGACGGCGTTGAGCTTGCCGTTGACCTGGTCGATCCGGGCCAGGTGGGCCTCGACCACCTCGGCCGAGCTGGTCTCGCCTTGGCGGATCATGCCGGCCAGCTCGCCGGCCCCTTGTTGCCACAGTTCGGTCATCGTCCCTCCCGGAGTCACGGCGACACTACCGGTCGGTCGGGGTCGCACGCCGACGCTCAGAGGCGCTCGAACGTCCAGCTGCGGGGTTGGTCGCCGTCGTAGGGCATGGTCCCGTGGAACGCCCGGGGGTCCTCGTCGAAGACCAGGGGCACGAAATGGCGGTCGCCGGCCCACATCGGGAGATCGGCGGCGGCCACCTCGGCCGGGTCGTCCGAGCACGCGGCGAGCAGCCGGGAGCGCTCGATCCACTCCAACGAGCCTTCGTCGTTGGCGGTGAGTGGTGCGCCCTCCCAGGCGTCGGCCAGGAACACGAAGCCCAGCCACTGCTCGCGCTTGGGTCCGAAGTTGGTCCAGGTGATCGTCCCGCGCAGCGCCACCGACGTGAGCTCGATGCCCGCCTCTTCCCGGATCTCGCGCCGCAGACTCCCCACCACGTCCTCGTCGGGTTCGACCTTGCCTCCGAGGCCGTTCACCTTGCCGAAGTGGTCGTCGTCGGGTCGGGCGTTGCGGCGGATCATCAGGACCGAGTCGCGATCTCGGTCGTACAGATAGGCCAGCGTGCCGACGATCGGGGTGAAGCGCACGCCGTTGGTTCTAGCGCGCCGCGCCCAGCTCCTCGGTCATCGTCGGGTCGAACGTGCCACCACAGTGTGGGCACTGCACCAGGTGGGTGTCGTCTGGCTGGTCCCGGTCGATGGCAGCGACTCGGGCGCCGACGAGCACGACGATGGTGGCGGCTGCGAACACCACGGCGGCGATGCCATAAGCCCGGATCGACCCCTCGTCTTCCCACAGGATCGACACGACGACCTGTGCGCCGATGGCGACCGCGGCGGCCTGCGCCGTCCATTGCGCCCGCGGCCACGGCGGTCGGAGGTCGGGGAGGCCGAGCAGGGCACAGGCAGTGCCGGTCACCCCCACGGTGCCGAGGACCCCGACCGTCTCCCACAGCCCCTCGGACTCGGACTCCGTCCAGATCCCCGCCACGGTGAGGGCGGCGGCCGTCACCGCGAGAATCGCGGCGGCGATGGGGATCCGTCCCAGCACTTGCCGGGCCACCGCCGCCGCGTCCGCCGCGACGATCAGGCTGGCGCCGCTGATCACCGACGACGTGGCCAGCACCTGCCATCGGGCGTCGGAGCCGTCGCCCACGCCGAGGATGGCGGCGATGGCGATGACCGCGTTGAGTCCGATCAGGGTCAGGAACAGCCGGAGTGCAGCTCGTCGGAGCCGGTTGGCATCCATACCTCGACGATCGCACGATGCCGCTGCGTCGCCACGGGACGAAGGGCCCGGCCGGCGCGCCGTACGATGTCGGCCATGAGCGACCCCGTCATCGAGCAGTTGGACGCCCTGGGCGTCGAGTACGAGGTGGTCCCGTGCGACCCGGCGCTGGCCGACACCGCCGAGTTCTGCGAGGCCTACGGCTACTCGCCCGAGGACTCGGCCAACGCGATCGTGATCGTGGGCAAGTCCGACCCGCCCAGCTACGTGATGTGCCTGGCGCTGGCCGACAGCCGTCTCGACGTGAACAAGGTCGTGCGCAAGAAGCTCGGCGTGCGCAAGTGCTCGTTCGCCTCGGCCGACCAGACGATCGACCTCACGGACGATGGAGATCGGCGGCGTGACCCCGTTCGGTACCTCCTCCGAGCTGCCGTTGTGGATCGACGCCCGGGTGATGGCGCGCGAGCGCTTGATCATCGGCGGGGGGTCCCGAGACCGCAAGCTGCTCGTCCCCCCGGCCACGCTGGCGGCTCACCCCGGCGCCGAGGTCGTCGAGGACCTCGCGAAGGCGGTCGAGGGGTAGCTGTGCCGACGGGGTTCGACCCCGTCGTCGTGATAGCGTGAGATATCTTCGGAGGTGATCGTGACCGACATCTTGATTCGCGACGTCCCTGACGAGGTCCTGGCGGCCATTGATGCAAAGGCCGAGCGCCTCGGGCTGTCCAGAGCCGCGTACCTGCGGCGGGCCCTCGAACGCGAACGCGTGCTGGACCAGGGGCCCGTCACGGTCGAACATCTGGCCGCAGCGGCGAGGCTCGCCGCAGATCTCGACGACCCCGAGGTCATGTCGCAGGCCTGGTCGTGACCGGCTGGCTGATCGACAAGTCCGCCATCGGCCGTCTTCACCACGCCGTGGACGCCTCCGAGTGGGCGGGCAGGGTCGAGCGCGGCTTGGTGCGCATCTGCACGGTCACTCGGCTCGAAGTCGGATTCTCCGCTCGGTCGGCAGCCGACCATCGCGCATTGCTCGACGAGCCGCCGATCGCTTCGATGCCGGTCGAGTACCTCACCCCCAGGATCGAGGACCGGTCGGTTCAGGTCCAGACCTCGCTGGCGCAGCGCGGTCAGCATCGAGCCCCATCGATTCCGGACTTGCTGATCGCGGCCACGGCCGAGCTCGCCGAGCTCACCGTCCTCCACCTCGACAAGGACTTCGAGCTCATCGCAGAAGTCACCGGACAACCACTGGAACGTCTCCAACTGGCCTGAGCCACGGCGGATGGGGACGAAGTTGGCGGCAGAATCTCGCGGGATCAGCGGTGGTCCGGCGCGTACCGTTCCATGCATGGATCGGGTTCTTGTCTGCGAGACGCGGGATCCCAACAAGCGGTTCGCTCCCCCGTTCCGAGTGTCGTGCGACGCCCGCGTCGACGAGTCGGTGGTCGTCCTGTGGCAAGGACGAGTGCGGTGGGGAAACTCGACCGTCGAGTTCCCAACGAGCCAGGTCGGGCGCTTCGCTCAGCTGCTTCGGGCTTCGATGGCCGACGGCCGGCCCGCAACGATGGAGTACGAACGCGGGTGGCGTGCAACCATCAGGGTGCGAACAGAGGGTCGCGATCCCGTGCGCATCCGGTGCCGGGCGACCGCGTTCCTGTCGATGAAGTGGTGGGAGATCAGGGTGCCGGCCGTCTGCGCCACTGACATCCTCGACGCCTTCGAGCAAGAGGCCGCGCGGTTGTCCGGAACCACTCGCCCTGAGGATCGTCGCCCGGGAGTGACACAATGGACGGGAAGCATCGTGCCTCAGGGGGAACAGACCATGGCCACCGAAGTGAAGCGCTCGTTCTGTCGCATCTGTCATGCGGCCTGTCCGGTCGACGTGCATTTCGACGAGGGACGGATCACCAAGATCACCGGCGTCGACGACGACCCCCTGTTCGAGGGGTACACCTGCATCAAGGGTCGGCAGATGCCGGACCAGCTCCACCATCCCGATCGCCTCCGTCATCCCCTGAAGCGGATGCCCGACGGGCACTACGAGGAGATCTCGTCGCAGCAGGCGATGGACGAGATCGCCGAGCGCATGAAGGCCATCCTCGACGAGCACGGCGGCCGGGCCATCGCCACCTACACCGGCACCGGCGGCTATCAGAACGCCCCCTCCGATCCGGTGGCTCGGGCGTTCCACAAGGCCATCGACTCGATCAGCTACTACACCTCCGTCACCATCGATCAGCCGATGAAGCGCACGGCGGTGATGCGGATCGGTGCGTGGGAGGCCGGGCCCCAGAACTTCACCGAGCTCGATGTGATGCTGGCGATCGGGTACAACCCGATGGTCTCGTCGTTCGCCCCGTTCGGCGGCCTCCAGGGCACGAACCCGTTCACCACGCTGCGCCGGCTCAAGGACCGCGGCATGAAGGTGATCGTGATCGATCCCCGCCGCACCGAGCTGGCCACCCAGTCCGACATCCACCTCCAGGTCAAGCCCGGCGAGGACCCCACGCTGCTGGCCGCGCTCCTGAACGTGATCCTGTCCGAGGGACTGCACGACCACGAGTTCTGCGAGCAGTGGGTGGCGCCCGGCCACCTCGAGGCCCTGGCCGACGCGGTCGGCGAGTTCACGCCCGAGTACGCGGCCGAGCGCTGCGGCGTCCCCGCCGACGACATCGTCGCCGCGGCCCGCATGTTCGCCGAGGCCGGCAAGGCGCACGCCGGCACCGGGACGGGGCCGTCGATGTCGCCCCACCCCAGCCTGATGGAGCACCTGACCATCTCGCTCAACGTGGTGACCGGACGGTTCCTGCGCGAGGGCGAGAAGGCCGAGTCGGTCAGCGTCCTGCAGCCGAAGGCGCCCAAGCGGGCGCAGGTGCTCGGCCCGTTCGATCCGCTGCGGGGCCCGGAGTCCCGCTTCCGTGGCCTCCGCGGCTACGGCGGAGAGATGCCGTGCACCACTCTGGCCCAGGAGATCACCGAGCCCGGTCCCGAGCAGGTGCGGTGCCTCATCTCCAACGGCGGCAACCCGGTGGCGGCATGGCCCGACCAGAAACGCAGCCTGGAGGCCATGGAGGCGCTGGAGCTGCTGGTGGTGATCGACCACCGGATGACCCAGACCGCCGTGTTCGCCGACTACATCATTCCGCCCCGCCTGAGCTTGGAACGCGCCGACGTCCCGCCCTTCATGGACCGGTGGTTCCGCCAGCCCTACGCCTGCTACACGCCGGCCGTGATGGAGGCCGAGGGCGACTGCATGAACGACTGGGAGGTTTACTGGGAGGTGGCCGAACGCCTCGGCGTCGAGCTCCAGCTCGTCGGCGGCCCCATCCCCAGCGGCGGGCCGCGACCCTCCGACGACGACGTGCTCGACCTGATCTACGCCAAGTCGCTGGTGCCGTTCCAGACCATCCGTGAGCGCACGGGTGAGGTCATGCCCGAGGTCCAGCCGGTCACCGAGGCCGCCGACCCCGAGAGCAGCGGCTCGTTCCACATCGGCCTCGAGGACCACATGGACGAGCTGCGCCAGGTCCGAAGCCAGGCGTCGGGCGCGGAGCGGATGGCGGGCTTCGACCCGGCCGTGCACACGTTCCGCCTGATCAGCCGTCGGCTCAAGACGCACCTCAACTCGCTCGGCGGGGAGCTCCCCGGTCTCAACCGCAAGAACCCCACCAACTACGCCTACATGAACCCCGACGACATGGCCGATCTCGGTCTGGTCGACGAAGACCTCGTCGAGATCTCGTCGCCGCGGGCGTCGCTCACCGGCGTGGCCAAGGGGGCCGACGACCTGCGGCGGGGCGTCATCTCCATGGCGCACTCCTGGGGCGCCGCCGGGCTGACCGACGAGAAGGTTCGCGACATCGGTGCCCCCACCAATCGGCTGATCGATGTCGAGGACGGCTACTGCCCGATCACCGGCCAGGCCATCCAGAGCGCCATCCCGGTGGCGGTGGAGAAGGTCCGGGAGGACGCCCTGGTCTGACCTGGCACTCGCGTCGGGTGGCTACTCCACGAAGGTGATGGTGATCGTCACCGGGGCGCCGGCGTTGCCGCGTGCTCGGGTGCGGTCGAACGGTGTCGCCGTGATCTCGTAGGTGCCCGCCTCGGGCGCCCAGTCGAAGTACTGGCCGGCCGGTTGATCCCCGAACAGAGCGAACGGGACCACGTTCTCCAGTCGATGGTCGTCGTCGTCATCGAGCCCGAAGCGCACGCTCTTGACGTCGGCAGACACGTCGGCCCGCACGTTGAGTGTGGTGCCGAGCCTCGACAGGGACAGCTCCATGCCGTCCTCCAGCTCCACGATGTCCTCGTCGGTCTGGCTGTCGACGAGCACGAAGCCGGTGACCTCGAGCCCGGGCACGGCCGTGGGCGTAGGTGTCGGCGGCGCGGTGGCCGTCGGGGTGGGGGTCGGCTGGGGCGTCGCCGTCGGACCGGGGGTGGCGGTGGGCGCCGGTGTGGCGGTGGGGGCCGGGGTCGGGGTCGGTGATCCGCCGTCGACCACGGTGATGGTGACCGTGCGCGGCGTACCCGCCTCGCCCTTGGCGCCCGACTGGGACCACGGGCTGGCCGTGATCGTGTACGTCCCGGGTTCGGGGTCCCAGCCGAAGTACTGGCCCGCCGGGTTGTCGCCGAACAGGGCGTAGGGCGGCACGTTCTCGATCCGGTGCCGGGTCTTGCCGTTCAGGCCGAACAGCACGCTGGCCACGTCGCCGCTGACGTCTGCTCGGACGTTGAGCTCCGACGTGATCGTCGACCGGTCGATGACCGCGCCGTCGAGCAGCGGACCGATGTCGGTGTCACTGTCGGCGTCGACCAACACGAAGCCGGTGACGGCGGTGTCGCCCGGAACCGTCGTCGGTGTCGCCGTCGGCGTCGGCGTGGGCGTCGGTGTCGGGCCGCCCGGGGTGGGCGTCGGCGTCGGCGTGGGCGTGGGGTCTGCCGGGCCGGACGAGACCACCAGCGCCACCCAGTCCTGGCCGGTCGCCGAGGGAGCTGAGCCCAGGCTGACGATCCCGCCGCCGTTCACCGATGCCACCGTGCCCGTCAGCAGCGCTCCGCCGTTGCGGGGATCGAACCAGCGGACGTCGTAGCTGCCGGCCTGGCCGCTCAGGTCCAACGAGAAGTCGGAACCGCTGCGATCGTTGAACAGCAGATAGGTGCGGCCGGGCTCGGCCAACACGTAGGTCTCCCCGGCCGGGGCATCGCCCAACGCGTGATCGGGTGCCATGGACAGCAGCGGGAGCCGCTCCAGCAGACCGATCGCGTGCCCCGTCCAGGTGAGCGCCTCCCCCATGAGGCGGAAGTCGTCGATCTGCTGATCGAAGCTGTGGCCGCCGCCGTCCTGTTGGACGTACCACTCGAAGCCGGCGCCACCACTGGCGTAGAGCGGCCACATCTTGTCGCGGCGGCCGTGCGGGTAGCCGTTGGCGACGTCCGTGACGTCGTTCTCGATCTTCTGGGGCTCGTCGTAGCTGATCGCCCACGGCACGCCGGCCGCGGCCGAACGATCGCGCCACTCGATGATCGTGTTCGCCATCGACATCCGGGAGTTGCCGCCCTGGAAGGCGGTGATGTCGAAGTCCTCGTTGCCCAGCAACGGACCGTAGAACTGCTCGAACTGGCCCCCACGGGTGTGCGTGGTCACCAGGTTGTCGTATGGATCGAGCGCCTTCAGATGCGCCGCGAACTGCACCCGCTTGGCGGTGCCGTAGTCGTTCTCCTCGCCGAGGTCCCACTCCAGGCCGAGGTGGTGGCCGAAGCGGGCGATCAGCTCCCGGTAGTAGAGCTTGCGCTCGGGCCCCAGGGTGCCGCCGTCGTGGTAGTTCTCGTTGCCGCTCTCGGTTTCGGCCAGCTGGAAGTGCAGGAAGACGCCCAGCCGGTCGGCGTGCTCGAACACCTGCTCCCACTGGGCCAGCTTCGACACGTCGTAGCGGGTCTTCACCTGGGCCCCGATCGTGGGGAAGGTGTCCTTGCCGTCACCGCCGATGTTCATCGGCAGGAAGTACACGACGTTGGATCCGGTCGACGCCAGGTAGTTGAAGGCGCCGATGATCGCCCGACCGTCGGTGGTGCCGGGTACGTCCGGCGAGTCCCAGTCGGGGTCGCCCGGACGCCAGTCACCCGCGTGGGCGTCGAAGTCGTGGCCCGCGTTCGGTGTGTTGTCGAAGCCGACGTAGCCGAACAGGTTCTCGGGGATGTCGGCACCGCCCTTGACGAACGGGGCGCCGCTGCCCTCGAACGTGAGGTAGTGCTGGCCGGTGTTGCGGATGCGGCCGCGATCGCCTGCCCGGAAGTCCCGCCCGCCCTTGTCGGACGGGGCCACGTCGAACGAGCCACCCTGGCCATCGAACGCAGCCGGGGTGCCGGCGTCGGGGTCCAGGCTCACCGCCACCTCGGGGCCCGTGCGGAACGACGCCTCGTAGGACCAGGTGCCGGTGGTCGGTGGCGCGAAGTTGGCCCGCCACACCGAGCCGGTCGGGCCGCCGCGCCCGTCGCCGTCGAAGTAGCCGGGCACCACGATGGTGCGGTCGCCCTGGGTGAAGGTCACGTTCAGCCGGTGGTCCAGGAACGGGTTGGGGTCGGCGGTCTCGGAGGTCTGGGGGCCGTCGAAGGAGATGGTGACCCGGTGCCACTGCATCAGGTCCCCTTCCACCACGCCGCCGGGAAGCACGGCGGCCACCGAGTCCTGGACCTCGCCTTCGTCGAATTCGACGCCGACGAACGCGAAGGCCGCGTCCAGGCGGTCGTCCACCGGGTCGGGTAGGACGTCGGTGCCGGCGACCCCGCCGGCCGCCACCGCGACGGCTGCCGCCGCGGTGCCCGCCTTGAAGGCGAGACTCGAGATGAGGGCGCTGAGCACGAGTTTTCTCCTCGGTCGTGGTGCTCGGGTCCCCGTCGCTGCGGCGCCGACGGACGCCATCGCCGCTTCGCGAGCTGCTGCCGCGGCCGCTGCCGCCACCTGATCCAGGTGGGCGTCAGCGGGCACCGCCGTGAGGTCCGCTCGGAGCGCCGTGCTCCAGCGGGCCACCGACTGCAGGTCCGACCGTCCCTCGGAGGCACGGCCCGACCACGCGTGATGCAGTTCGAGATCGCTCGGGGTTCCCGACATGTCGGAACCGTCAACGGGCTCGGTGCTCATCGCGTTACACCCGAGCGGTTCGACTGGGTCAGACGACTGCGCGCAGGCGTCGGAACGCCCGGTGCTGCTGCACCCGGACGGTGCCGGGCCGGCGGCCGAGGATCTGCGCCACCTCCGCGACGTCGAAGCCCCCCAGGACCCGGAGCAGGACCACGTCGCGATGATCCGGCGGCAGCTCGTCCAGGAGGGCACGGGCCTCGGCAGCCCCGAGCTCGGCGACGACGGCGGCCTCGGGGTCGTCGGATGCGGCCAGCCGGAAGCTCGTGGCATCGATCGATGTGGTCGGACGCTGCCGGCGCAGCTCGTCGACGATCGCGTGATGGGCGATCGTGAAGACCCAGGATCGAAACGCCGGCTCGTCGCCCTGGAAGCGGCCGATGGTGCCGGCGACCTTCGCCATCACCTCGGCGGCCACGTCCTCGGGGTCACGCACGCCCTTGGCGGCCGCGTACCCGATGAGCTGGCCGGCCAGCGAGGCGTACAGCTCCCGCCACGCCCAGTCGGCGCCCACCTTCGCGGCCGCGAGCACCGCGGCGAAGTCCCCGAACCCCATCGCCCGCGGCATCGGTCGGTCGCCCGGCGCTGCGCAGAGGCGAACGGCTCTATCTTCAGGCCATGGACCTGCGACTGACGTTCGATCGGGTGCCGGAGCTGTATCACCGGGCGCGCACCCGGTACCCCGACGCGCTGTGGGATCGGCTGGCGGCGGTCACGGGACTGGGGGAGGGGTCGGTGGTGCTCGAGCTCGGGCCCGCGTCCGGGGTGGCCACCGAGGAGCTCGCTCGGCGCGGCGCCGTGGTGACCGCGGTCGAGATCGGGGAGAATCTCGCCGCCGCAGCCCGCGCCAACCTGGCGGCCTGGCCGGACGTCGAGGTCGTGCATGCGTCCTTCGACACCTGGGAGCCGGTCGCATGGGGCCGACACGACCTGGTGGTCGCCGCCTCGTGCTGGCACTGGATGGATCGCGAGACCAAGTACCAGCGGGCGGCCCGCCACCTGCGACCCGGCGGCCACCTGGCCTTCTGGTCCGCGACCCACGTGATTCCCCACGACGGCGACCGCTTCTTCACCGACATCCAGGAGATCTACGACGAGATCGGCGAGCGCCTCCCCGAGGGCTGGGTGGAGACCCGACCCGGCCACATCCCGGAACGCCGCGACGAGATCGAGGCGTCGGGCGATTTCGACATCGTGACGATCGACCAGTTCGACTGGGAGGTCGTCTACGACGCCGACGGGTACGTCGCCGTGCTCGACACCTTCTCCGGCCACATCGCCATGCACCCTCAACAGCGCGATCGGTTGTACGGCGAGATCAGGCGACGGTTGGCCTCACGCCCCGACGGAACGCTCCGCCGCCACTACGGCGCCGCGCTCCACGTCGCCCGCCGGGCCGGCTGAGCTCAGCCCTGGAGACGGGCGACGGTCTCGGTGAAGCCGGACACGGTGTCGGCGATGACATCGGCGACGGCACGGACCGAGTCGATCCGACCGGCCACCTGGCCGCTCAGGGCGATGGCCGCGTTCATGTCGCCGCCGAAGTAGAGGTCCTGGGCGTTGCCGAAGTCGCCGAACACGTTGTGCTCGGCGTCCACCAGGCCCTCGGTGCGATCGGTCCGCAGCGCGCGCAGCGCAGGGGAGTGGCGCTGATTCAGGAACAGGGTGTCGGTCTCGGCCGCGTCGACGATGGCCTGCTTCCAGTTCTGGTGCACCGGCGACTCGGCCGCCGACACCATGCGGGTGCCCATCTGGACGCCCTCGGCGCCCAGCGCGAACGCCGCGGCCATGGACGGGCCGTCCGTGATGCCGCCCGCGGCGATGATCGGCACGTCGACGTGTGCTCGCACCAACGGCAGCAGGACCATGGTGGCCACCGGCGTGGGCGATTTGAAGCCGCCGCCCTCGCCGCCCTCGACCACGAGACCGTCCACGCCGGCGTCGACCGCCTTCTTGGCTGCGGCCAGCGTGGGCACCACGTGGTACACGGTCAGCCCGGCGTCCTTGAGCACGCTCGTGTACTTGGTGGGCGAGCCCGCCGACGTGGTCACGAACTTCACGCCCTGGTCGATGACGAACTCGGCGATGTTGGGGTCCCGCACGAACGCCTGGGCGATGTTCACACCGAACGGGTTGTCGGTGAGGTCCTTCATCTTGCGGATCTCGTCCTTGACGGCATCGAGCTCGCCCGACGACGTCTCGATGATGCCGCATGCCCCCGCGGCCGAGACGGCGGAGGCGAGCTGGCTGCGGGCGATCCAGCCCATCGGAGCCTGCACGATCGGGATGTCGACGCCCAGATCGCGGGACACGCGGTTGTCGAAGGCGGGGTGAGTCGGGGTGGAACTGTCGGCCATGTGTCCGAGCCTCGCAGATTTCGGGCGAAGGTGCCCACGGCGGGCAGGCGCGCCCGGGAGCCCACCGACCCAGGAATCGGCACGCTGGGTGAGAGGGTCGTCGGTCCCATTCTGTTCCCGGCGGCAGGGGAGGACACTGGGATCGGCGTTGGAACCACGGTCGGGCCAGATCCGACCTCGACCGGCCCCAAGGTGATGGTGATGGGCCTCTTCGGAAACAGAAACCGCAGCACGACCGGCAGGGCGAACAAGTCGTCCAAGAGCGGTGTGGTGTGCCCCGAATGCGGGAGCGCGGCACTCGGTCTGGGCTACGTCGACCGTGTCGCGTGCACGGTGCTGCACCGCTGCGAGAGCTGTGGCCACCGGTGGCGCGACGATCTCGTCGACCTCGCCGATCGCCAGCTCGCGGCACGGACCCGCTGAACGACGAACGTCGCCGGCGGGCGCCGACGCGCCTGTCCGATTTCCGCCAGTAGCGGCAACCGGGTGGCAGGATGATGCCTGCATGGCACTCGCCCTCGACCCCGACCAGTGTTACCGAGCCGTCGCCGGCCGCGACGCGCGATTCGACGGCTGGTTCATCGTCGGGGTGACCAGCACCGGCATCTACTGCCGGCCGAGCTGCCCCACTCCCATCCGGCCCAAACGCGAGAACACCCGCTTCTTCGCCACTGCGGCCGCGGCGCAACGGGAGGGCTTTCGCGCCTGCAAGCGCTGCCGCCCCGATGCGTCCCCCGGCTCGCCGTCCTGGGACGTGCGGGCCGACCTGGTCGGTCGGGCGATGCGCCTGATCGCAGACGGTGTGGTCGACCGTGACGGCGTGGGCGGGGCTCGCCGGACGACTGGCGGTCTCGGAACGCCAGCTCCATCGGGTCCTCACCGATGACGTCGGGGCCGGCCCCCTCGCCATCGCCCGGGCCCACCGGGCCCAGACCGCGCGGATCCTGATCGAGACCACCGACATGAAGTTCGCCGATGTCGCGTTCGCGGCCGGCTTCTCGTCGATCCGCCAGTTCAACGACACGATGCGGGAGGTCTTCGCGCTCGCCCCGCGAGAGCTCCGGGCCAAGGCGTCGCGCTCGCTCGAGATCGAGCCCGGTGAGGTCGTGGTCCGGTTGCCGTGCCTTACCGGCCGCCGCTCGCCGCCGCCGAGCTGATCGCCTGGATGCGTCATCGCACCATCGCCGGTCTGTCCACGGTGGACGACGACGGCACGATCGTCCGCTCGTTGCGTCTTCCCCGTGGCGCCGGCCTCGTCCGGCTCCGGATCGACGACGGTCATGTGCGCTGCGCGTTGCGCCTGGACGACGTGGCCGACCTCGCAACCGCGGTCGAACGGTGTCGTCGCCTCCTCGACCTCGATGCGGATCCCGTGGTCGTCGACGAGGCGTTGTCGGCACACGCCGAACTGGCCCCGCTGGTGGCGACACGGCCGGGGCTGCGGTCGGCCGGATCGACCGACGGGTTCGAGAGTGCGGTGTTCGCCGTCCTCGGTCAACAGATCTCGGTCAAGGCGGCTTGCGGCCTGGCGGCGCGCCTCGTCGAGGAGCACGGTCGGCCGGTGAACGGATCGGGGTACGCCACATTCCCCGCTCCCGAGGCGCTCATCGACGCCGACCTGTCGGACCTCGGCATGACCCGACGCACGCAGGACGTGATCCGCTCGGTGGCCGGCCTCGTTGTCGAGGGCCTGAGCCTCGACCCCGGTGCCGACCGGGCCGATGTCCGCCGCTCGTTGCTCGAGATCAAGGGCATCGGCCCCTGGACGGCGGACTACATCGCCATCCGTGCGCTCCGGGACCCCGACGTGTTGCCGATCGGCGATCTGATCGTGCGCCGCCATGCCGAGGCACTGGGGCTCGGCGACGGCGCGCAGCTCGAGGCCAGGGCCACGGCGTGGGCTCCCTGGCGCACCTATGTCACACACCACTTGTGGGCTGCGAGCCCGGACCTGGAGGAACGTCCATGACCATCGATGCGCTGTTCTGTCGAACCGTCGAGTCGCCCGTCGGGCCGCTCACGCTGGTGGCGTCGGACCACGGCCTCCGTGCGGTGCTGTGGCCCGACGACGAGCGGGTCGAGTTCGCCGTCGACCCCGAGCCCGCACCGGACCACCCGGTGCTCGCCCGAGCAGCGGCCCAACTCGACGACTACTTCGGCGGCCGTCGGACGTCGTTCGACCTGCCGCTCGACCTGCGCGGGACCCCGTTCCAGGTGCAGGTGTGGGAGGCGTTGGCCGAGATCCCGTTCGGCCAGACGTCGACCTACGGTGAACAGGCCCGCCGCATCGGTCGCCCCACCGCGGTGCGAGCCGTGGGGGCGGCGAACGGGCGCAACCCGGTGTCGATCGTGCTGCCGTGCCATCGCATCGTCGGCAAGGACGGATCCCTCACGGGCTTCGCCGGTGGTCTCGAGACCAAGCGGTTCCTCCTCGACCACGAGCAGGCCACCGCCGGCGCAGCCCTGTTCTAGGTCGTGTCAGGAACGTCGGTGGTGCTGGGGCGGAGAAGGTCGTCCGAACATCGCACACGTCCCCTGATGCGGCACTAGCTTCTCGAATCGTCGGCGATGTGGTGGCGTCGGCTCGACCCCGCAGCCCGTTCCAGGCGGTCGGTGAGATCGGTGATCGTCGGGACGCCCGTTCCGAGGTAGCGGCGCGTCTGGGGCATCCACGTGCGCAAGGGCTGGAGCTCGAGGACCGTCAGGTTGGACGACTGCGTCGGGTAGACCCGCAGCTCGATGCGCCTCCGGACCGGGACGATCCGCATGCGGAGGCGGCCGGTGAACACGGCGATGCCGTCGTCTGCGACGGGCGTGGTGCCGTCCAGGCGCAGACGGGGCGTCGCCAGTCCCTGGGCGAGCAACGCGAGGACGTCGGGGAACGGGACCTGCGTGGCTTGGATGACGTGGGCCTGGCGCTCGGGGAACAGGGTGGCGCTGCCGCCGGTCCCCGCGGCCATCTGCTCCTCGCGGCGCTGTTCGCGGATCTGGTCGACGGTGTCGCTCACGATGGTGACGACCTGCGCGAGGCGGTCGCTGCCCACGAGGTGTGACGGTGCGTCCCCGGGTTCGCCGTCTCCCCAGCCGTCACCGAGGATCGGCACGTCGACGATGGCGTCCGCGTCACCCTCGAAGAGGAACTCGACCTCCGGACCGGGTTCGTCGCTCGCCATCTCCCCATCATCGCCGACGGGGCCCCACTGGTGTCGGCCGCGCCCTCAGAGCACGCGGTCGAGCACCTCCAGCGCCCGGGCGACCTCGGCCTCGGTGTTTGTAGTGCACCATCGACAGGCGGACGACACCGTCGGCAGGGTCGAGGCCCAGGGCGGTGACGAGGCGGTGGGCGTAGAAGTGGCCGTGGCCGCAGCTGACCTTCGCGGCGATGAGCTCGTCGTAGATCTCCCGCGACGAGCGGCGCTCGCTGTGGAACGCGATGGTCGGCGCCCGGTCCGCGTGGGCGGGTCGACGGTGTTCCCACCAGGTGTGCGCCGTCGGCGTCGACGATGCGCTCGACCAGCGGACCCATGAGCTGTTCCTCGTGCCGGGCGAACAGCTCGTACACGCCGCGCACCAGCTCGACGTCGTCCCCGGGGTCGGAGTCGAAGTGATGGGCCCAGACGTCGTCGTAGTACGCCATGATCCCCGCGGCTGCGCCGATCTCGGCGTGGTCGGGGCCCGCCGGGACGAGACGGGTGGTGTGATCGGCTTCGTTGAAGTAGTGCCCTTGGTTGGCGACGGTCTCCAGGATCGACCCCGAGACCCACATCATGCCCAGGTGCGGGCCGTAGGTCTTGTACGCGCTGTAGCAGTACAGGTCGCAGCCGAGCGCCTGCACGTCGACGGCGGCGTGCGGTGCGTACGACACCCCGTCGACGGCGACCAGGGCGCCCACGGCGTGCGCGCGCTCGGCGATGTCGGAGATCGGGTTCACCGTGGCGGCGAGGTTCGACGCATGCGTGACCGCCACCAGCGCGGTGCGGTCGTTGAGGAGGTCGTCGAGATCCTCGAGGGCCAGCAGGCCCGTGACCGGATCGACCCGCCATTCGTGGACGGTCAGGCCGGTGTCGGCCAGCCGGCGCCAGGCCCCGATGTTGGCCTCGTGATCCTGGTTGGTGACGACGATCTCGGCGTCGTCGGCCATCCCGGCGCGCAACGCGTGGCTGAGGACATAGGTGTTCTGTGTCGTCGACGGTCCGAAGTGCACCTGATCCGCTGGTGCGTTGAACGTGGCGGGCAACCGCCGCTTGGCCTCGTCCATCGCCTCACCGGCGGCTCGCGACGGTGTGAAGTCCCAGTAGGGCTGGACCTTGGTGGCGGTGAAGAAGTGCTGCAGGCGGTCGATCACCTGGCCCGGGACGTAGGAACCGCCGGCGTTCTCGAGATGGGCCCACCCCGCGGCCTCGGGGTGGGAGAAGGCGGGGAACTGGCTCCGGACGAAGTCGACATCGAGCGTGGTCATCGGCCGAGCATGCCCCAGCCGGGTGCGAACGGCAACGAGCCCAATCGACCGTGCCCCGAACGGCACCGAGCCGCAACGACCGTGGCCCGAACGGGAACGAGCCGCAACGACTGTGGCCCGAACGGGACCGAGCCGCACCAACTGTGGCCCGAACGGGAACGAGCCGCAACGACTGTGGCCCGAAACGACAACGACCGCACCGGATCTGGCGGGAAGTGATCCGGTGCGGTCGATGCATGTCGGCGTCGTCGTGGCGGTTCGACGTTCGCCGTGCTGTCCGTCGGGCCTGATGGCGGTGAGGCCGAACGGAACAGGCACCACATTAGGCGGACTTCATCAAGAAGTGGTCAAGGTTGTAGCAACCGCTTCTCAAGATGCCTCCGCGGCGCCGGCATCGGCCTGCCGGCAGCCCGGCGGGTAACGTCGCCGCCATGAGCGACTGGGACCTGCTGGTGGACGGCGTCGACGTGCCCCGCGCCGGACGGCCATGACGGGTGCCGAGGGGCCGCTCGCGGGACTGCGGGTCGTCGATCTGTCGACGGTGCTCGCCGGACCCCACACCGCCCGCTACCTGGCCGACTTCGGGGCGGACGTCATCAAGGTGGAGTCGCCGACCGGCGACACCGTGCGCGGCATGGGCTGGCGTGACCCCGACGACGACGTCACCTACTGGTGGAAGTACGCCAACCGCGGCAAGCGGACGATGGCGGCCGACCTCAAGGACCCGGAACAGCTCGCGGTCGTCCGGCGGTTGATCGTCGAGGCCGACGTCCTGATCGAGAACTTCCGGCCTGGCAAGCTCGAGGCGCTCGGCCTCGAACCCGACGAGCTGATCGCAGAGAAGCCGTCGTTGGTGATCCTGCGCGTCACCGGCTTCGGGCAGACCGGCCCGTACCGGGACCGACCCGGGTTCGCCACGCTCGCCGAGGCCATGTCGGGCTTCGCCGCCGTCAACGGCGAGACCGGAGGCGGCCCGCTGTTGCCACCCATTGCTCTGACCGACGAGGTCACCGGTCTCGTCGGTGCGTTCTCGGTGATGGTCGCGGTGCACTCGGGGGTCGGGCAGGTGGTCGACGTCTGCCTGCTCGACTCGATGTTTCAGCTCATGGGCCCGCTTGCCGCGGCGTGGCTGGACCACGGGTTTCTCCAGCAACGCATGGGGTCCCAGCTCCCGTACTCGGTGCCGCGCGGTTCCTACCAGAGCGGCGACGGGGTCTGGTTGGCGCTCAGTGCCTCGGCGGCGAGCGTCGCGGCCCGGCTGATGGACCTGCTGGGTCTCGGCGACGACGAGCGGTTCGCGACCTTCGAGGGCCGAGTCGAGCATCGGGACATCGTCGATGGAGCATTGCGCGACTGGATCGCCGCGCGGCCGGCCGACGAGGTCCTGTCGACCTTCAACGAGCTGTCCATCGCCGTGGCGCCGATTCTCGACACCAAGGGCATCGTCGAAGACCCCCACGCCATCGAGCGGGAACTCGTCGTCGAGGTCGACGGCATGCCGATGCAGAACGTCATCGCCCGGCTGTCCGCCACGCCCGGGTCCGTGCGATGGGCGGGCCGCGAGCTCGACGCCGACGGCGACGCCATTCGTGCGGAGGGATGGTGACGGGCCACGATCGCGTCCGCCTCGATGGTGGCGCCTTCACGATGGGGACCGACGACCCGGTCGCCTATCCCGCCGACGGTGAGGGGCCGGCCATCGAGGTCGTGCTCGACGCCTTCGCCATCGACGTCACCGCGGTGACCGTCGCCCAGTTCGCTGCGTTCGTCCGAGCCACGGACTGGCAGACCGACGCCGAACGGTACGGCTGGTCCTTCGTGTTCGGCGGACTCCTGCCCGACGACTTCCAGGAGACCAGGGGGGTCGCCGCGGCGCCCTGGTGGCGGCAGGTCTTCGGTGCGGACTGGTCCCACCCCGAGGGACCGCACTCCGACGTGGTCGACCGCCAGGACCACCCCGTCACCCATGTCTCCTGGCTCGACGCCACTGCCTATTGCCGCTGGGCCGGCGCCGCGCTCCCCACCGAGGCGCAATGGGAGTTCGCGGCCCGTGGCGGTCGCGCCGGCTCGATCCATCCCTGGGGCGACGAGCTGGAACCCGGCGGCGAGCATCGGATGAACGTCTGGCAGGGCACCTTCCCTGCCGAGAACACCGCTGCGGACGGCCACGTCGGGACGGCGCCGGTGCGCTCGTTCCCGCCCAACGACTACGGGCTGTACGAGATGACCGGCAACGTCTGGGAATGGTGCGCCGACTGGTTCGATCCCGCCGCCAAGCACAGCGCCGTCAGCGACAACCCGACCGGTCCTCCTGCCGGTTCCGGCCGGGTCATGAAGGGTGGCTCGTACCTGTGCCACGAGTCGTACTGCCACCGGTACCGGATCTCGGCGCGAACCGCGAACGCCCCCGACACCTCGACCGGTCACCTCGGGTTCCGGACGGTCTCGGCCGGATGAGCTGACCGCCGAGGTTCCCCGGTCAGGTGGCCGCTGCGTAGACCGCGAAGAGCGGATCGGTGCCGGTCCCGGGCGGAGTCCGCACGTCGACCACTGCTGGTTCGAAGGCGCCGCTCGCCGCGAAGTAGGCGGCCACGATCCGGCAGTGGCCCTCGTCGTCGGTCATCAACCAGCCGCGGATGGCCTTGGTGGGGAAGCAGCGATTCGAGAAGGTGCACACGAACAAGCCTCCGGGGCGCAGGACCCGGGCGACCTCCACGAACACTTCGACCGGCCGCACGAGATAGTCGACCGACACGCAACAGGTCACGGCATCGAACTCGTCGTCGCCGAACGGCAGGCGCGGGTCGCGGTTGAGGTCGTGCACCACCGACGAATCGGCCGCCGCGTTGGCCGCGAGCTCGGTCTCGTTCATGCCGAGCACGACCAGCGCTGCGGGCGGCGTCCGGAAGTGGCTGATCCACGACGACATCAGATCGAGCACTCGGCCATCGAGACCGAGCTCGTCGTAGAGCGCGCCCACTGCAGCGATCGCGGCATCGTCGATGTGGGTGACCAGGCGCGGCTGCTCGTAGAACAGGTCGTCGCCCGTGGGGTCCGACCGGTCGAAGAATCCCGGTGGGAACGAGGGCTCGCTCACGCGTCGTCGAGGTCGGCGGCCTCGATCTCCTCGCGGCTGAGGCCCAGCAGGAACAGGATCGCGTCGAGGTACGGCACCCGCAGCGAGGTGTCGGCCGCTTCGCGGACCGCCGGCTTGGCGTTGAACGCGATGCCCAGGCCGGCCGCGGCCAGCATGTCGAGGTCGTTGGCACCGTCGCCCACCGCCACGGTCTGTTCGACCGGGATGCCCTCGTACTCGGCGACGTCGCGGAGGAACTGGGCCTTCGCGGCCCGATCGACGATGGGGCCGGTGAGTCCGCCGGTGAGGCGGCCGTCCACGATCTCGAGCTGGTTGGCCATCCCGTAGCCGATGCCGAGCTCCTTGCGGAGCCGTTCGGTGAAGACCGTGAACCCGCCCGAGACGGTGGCCGTGGTGTAGCCGAGCCGGTCGAGCGTCCGACAGAACGTTCGGGCGCCGGGTGTGGGACGGAGCTTGCGCCAGGCCCGCTCGATCGCGAGCTCGTCCAGCCCCTCGAGCAACGCCACTCGCTGGCGAAGACTCTGTTCGAAATCGATGTGCCCTTCCATGGCCGACCGGGTGAGCGCGGCGACCTCGGGCTCGACACCGGCTTCGCTGGCGAGCACGTCGATGACCTCGTCCTGGATCAGGGTGGAGTCGACATCGAGCACCACCAGACGCTTCGCACGGCGGCTGAGGCCCTCGCGCTGGATGGCCACGTCCATGCCCGGGTGTTCGGCGGCGGCGACGACGAGGTTTGCCCGGATGCGGTCCGGGTTGCCGCGGCTGATCCGGAACTCGTAGCTCATGACCGGGTAGCGGGACAGGCGGACGATGCGGTCGATGTTGCCGTTGCCGTCGGCGATGGCGTCGGTGGCCGCCTTGATCTCGAGCGGCGAGAGTTCGGGGCCCACGATGGTGACGACGTGGGGCCGGTGGTATTCGGTGGGCTCGTCGTCCACCTCTTCGAGGTCGACGGTGAGGTTTCGCTTGAACCCGAAGAGCAGCAGGTCCTTGAGCGCGTCGTCACCAGGGGGAACCTCGATCAACACGTCGAGGCTCAGGCGTCGCCGAACGACCACCTGCTCGATGTCGCTGACCACGGCACCCATGGCGTGGAGCGTTGCGAACAGGTCCGCCGAGATGCCCGGCTCGTCGGGTCCGTGAACCCGAACCAGCACGGTGCGTAAGTCGCTCACGGGCCCAGGGTATCCGCCTGCCCGCGGCCCGGACCGCCCGTTGCGGCCCGGATCCGTCCCTGTTCACCCGCTGTTCACACCGGAGCGGTGGGGAGTTCCAGGGGGCAGCTTCCCGCGGAAGCCGGTGCTCCGCCGATCAGAGAGCCGGATCCACGCAGCCCTCGAAGCCGCCGCCGCCCGAGTCGAACGTGTCGACGAAGGGGGCCAGGTACCCGGATCCGCGATGGGTCGACCGGTACCAGCGGTCGATGCCGGTGGCGATGGCGACGGCCTCGGCGTCCTTCACGTCGTCGCGCGCCAGGAGGGCGGCCTCTGCGCCGTTGGACAGCCAGAGGAACTCGGTGATGATCGACGTGACCTCGGGGGTGCGGCGGTGGATGCCGTAGAAGTCGGTGCCCTCGTCGTTGAGCCGAGTGCTCACGCCGTCGAGCGCGTTCCCCACCCAGGCGGTGGGGAAGCGGAGCGCCGCGGCGAACATCTCCTCGTACAGGATCCCCGCCAGGCGGCGCGCTTCGGTGTCGTCGTGCTGGTAGTACACCTGGGTCCCGGGCACGGAGCTGCGGGCCAGCGCCCCACCGTTGTGGTGCAGCGACAGGAAGATGTCGGGCTCCAGCGCATTGGCGAGCCCCGCCCGCACCGCGATGGGGATCCGGATGTCGCGGGTCCGGGTCAGCTCGACCTCGTAGCCGCGCTCGCGGAGCGCGTCGGCGGTGCGCTTGGCGACGTCCAGGTTCAGCGTCTTCTCGCCGAGCCCGTTCGGCCCGACCGCGGCCACCTCGGAGCCGCCGTGGCCCGGGTCGATCAGGATCTGCGTGGTGCGGATCCGCTCGCCGTCGGCGACGGTGGCCTCGTTGCCGCACGGGGTGAGGACGCGGTAGCCGGCGTCGCCGGGCAACACCTCGAGGACCTCGACCATGATGTTCCGCTCGGTGATCAGCACGCCGAGATGCGACTCCCCGGCGACGCGGGTGCACGCCACCAGGTCGTCGTCGGGAGCGGTGTGGACGCAGAGCGTCTGGGGGGCGTCGCCGGCCAGCGGCACGGTGGTCTCGAAGCCGTGGTTCGCTCCGCTCCCGAGCGCCGCGCCGACGTCGATGCGGGTCTGGTCGGCGTCGAAGGTGCCGACGAAGTCCCCGTCGATGCTCACCCGGACCCGGTCGGCGTCCGGGCGGTCGAGGTCGACGGCCCAGCCGCTCACCGTGACGGACCCGTTGTCGACGACCACGGATTCGAGCCGGCCGGCGGCCTCGGCAGGGGGCACCGGCCGGGGGTCGTCGGGCACCGGGGTGGCCGGCGTGGGTGCCACGTCGCCGACGCCGACCGCGATGGCACCGACCAGGGCCAACGCCAGGCCGAGGGCACAGAGCGACCAGGTGAATCGGGCACGGGGGGACGCCACGGGTCGCAAGGTAGCAGGGCTGTTCGCGGGGTCAGGGTGCACGAACGGCGTCGACTGGCCAACGGCGGACGACAGGTCGAGGTCACGAATGGGTGACCCGGTGGTAACAAAATCGCAACGTGCAGGTGTTGCGCACCCTGGCGGAGCCACTAGGGTCGCGTCCTTGTCACCGGCAGTGAGGGTGTGTTCGACCGAAGCCACCCACTGACACGACGTTTCGCCGGTGCGGGAGGAGAGACCCAATGACCAGCAAGAGCATGCTCTTCAAGCTGCTTGCCGTGCTGTTCGCGTTCACCCTGATTGCCGCGGCCTGCGGCGGGGACGACGACGACTCGGCCGGCGGCGACGACGGTGCCACCACCGAAGACGATGGTGGGACCGGCGACGACGGCTCGGGCGACGACTCGAGCGGTGACGACGACGGCGCAGCCGCCGACGACGGTGGCGACGACGACACCGTGACCCTGACCCAGGACGGGAGTGTCCTCCAGAAGGTCCTCGACGCCGGGGTCCTCGAATGTGGCGGCAACGACACCCTGCCCGGTTTCGGCATCGTCGACGCCGAGGGTGACTTCAGCGGCTTCGACATCGACTTCTGCAAGGTCATCGCCGCCGCCGTGCTCGGCGACGCCGAAGCGATCAACGTGACGCCCCTGGTGGCGGCGCAGCGCTTCCCGACCCTGCAGTCCGGCGAGATCGACGTCCTGATCCGCAACACCACCTGGACCGCCAGCCGTGACGGCAACGAGCAGGCCACCTTCCTGCACACGACCTTCTACGACGGTCAGGGCTTCATGGTCCGCGCCGACAGCGGGATCGCCAGCCTCGACGACGTGGCCAACGCCTCGATCTGTGTGCTCCAGGGCACCACGACGCTGCTGAACCTCAATGCGGTGCTCGGCGACCTCGGCATCCCGTTCACCGCGGTCGAGTTCGAGTCGAACGACGAGCTGAACCCGGCCTTCCAGGCCGGCCAGTGCGAGGTCTGGACCTCGGACGCCTCCCAGCTCGCCGCCTTCGCCGCGAACATGGACATCGACACCTCGATCCTCCCGGAGATCATCTCCAAGGAGCCGCTGGGTCCGGTCGTCGCCGACGGTGACACCCAGTGGGCGCAGATCGTGAACTGGGCCACCATGGCCACCATTCAGGCGTGGGAGTTCGGCATCACCTCGGAGAACATCGGCGACTTCGCCGACAGCGAGGACTCGAACATCCGTCGGTTCCTGGGTCTGCCCATCACCGACGATGAGGGCAACGAGGCCATCGCCGAGGTCGGCCTGGGTCTTCCCACCGACTTCGCCTCGAACATCATCAGCCAGGTGGGCAACTACGAGGAGATCTTCAACCGGAACCTCGGCCCGATCGGTCTGACGCTGGCCGGCAGCCCGAACGACCTGTGGACCAACGGTGGTCTGCAGTACGTGCCGCCGTTCCGCTGATCCTCTGATCAACCGCCTGCCACCCCGTCCGGGGAGGGCAGGGATGCTGTGAGAAGGGGTGGGTTGGACGAAACCAGCCCACCCCTTCTAGCTTTTTCGGCACGGCGCGCAGGCGCCGGGTCGACGAGTTCCGGAGGGGGAGAACACGTCGTGATCTCCGTATTGCTGTGGGTCCTGGCTATCGCACTGGTCGGGATCGTCGCCTACGTGGTGGGCCGACTGCTGCTCGACATCGTGCGCCTGTTCCAGGAGCGGGCGCGGCTCAAGGACGACGCGAGCCAGCCGCCGTTGTGGCGCGACGTCAAGGCCATCGCCATCGCCGCCCAGGTCGTGTTCCTGGTCGCGTTGGTGGTGGTCATCAACTACTTCCGGGGCAACTTCCTGGATCGCACCGACCAGATCGGCCTCGATCTGTCGTTCGACTTCCTGGACCAGCCGGCCGGCATCACCATTGCCGACAACCCGCTCTCGGCCGGCGACACCGTCGGAGAGGCCATCACCGCCGGCTTCTTCAACACCATCCGCATCATCATCGTGGGCATCCCGCTGGCGCTGTTGCTCGGCACGCTCGTGGGCATCGCCCGACTGTCGTCGAACTGGCTGCTGCGAAAGATCGCCACCGGCTACGTGGAGTTCTTCCGCAACATCCCGCCGCTGGTGGTGATCGTCTTGTTCTGGGGCGCCGTGTTCCTGAACGGCTTCCCCCGGTCCCAGGAGGCGTGGCGGCCCCTCGGTGGCTGGTTCATCTTCAACAACTCACGTTTCGCCTTTCCGTCCTTCGCCGGTCAGGACAACTGGTCCGTCTATCGCTGGATCCTGGTAGTTGGCATCGTCGCCGCCGTCGTCGTGGGGATCTGGCGGACCAGGGTGTTCAACGAGACCGGTGCCCCCCATCGCCGGGTCCTCTGGGGCTTCGGCACCTTCGCCGGCATCGCCGTGGTGGCGTGGCTGGCACTGGGCGGACCACTCGAGCTCTCCAAGCCCACCCTGGACGAAGCCGGCCGCGTCTACGAGGGCGGCATCCGCATGCAGATGCCCTACGCCGCGGTCATGGTCGCCCTGGTGGTCTACACCGCCACCCACATCTCCGAGATCGTGCGTGGCTCGATCCTCGCGGTCCACAAGGGCCAGGTCGAGGCCGCCAACGCCCTGGCCCTCTCGGCCTTCCAGCGCTACCGCTACGTGATCCTGCCCCAGGCCATGCGGATCGCGTTCCCGCCGCTGATCAACCAGTTCCTGAACTACTCGAAGAACACGTCGCTGGCGATCGCCATCGGCTTCGCCGAGCTCACCGCAGTGACCAACAACCTGTTCGGTCAGTCGCAGCCGGCACCGCAGCTCATCCTGATCCTCATGTTGCTGTACCTCACGTTGTCGCTGCTGCTCTCGGCCATCGGCAACCTCATCAATCGTCGACTCGAGATCGTGGGGAGGTGAGCCATGGCTGACGGATTCTCTGCCGGCGACGCCGAGCTCATGCAGGCGGTCGCCGAGGCCGAAGGGGCGCCAAGCCAGAAGCTGCCTCCCGGCGAGTGGCTTCGGGTCAACCTGTTCAGCGACGTGAAGAACTCGATCATCTCGGTGATCGTCGGCCTGGTCGGCCTGCTCGCGCTGTGGTGGGCCATCGGGTGGGTGATCGACGCCGACTTCAAGATCATCCGGACCAACCTGCGCATCTTCATGATCGGCCAGTTCCCACGAGAGGAGCTGTGGCGTCCATGGGTGTCGGGCTACATCCTGCTCGGCGGCGCAGCGTTCGTGTCCGGTGCCATGGCCCACAACGCCTACGACCGGGCGATCTCCCAAGAGTTGCCGGCGGCCAAGGAGTCGTGGTGGAGCCTGATCCGGCGCTTCTGGGCGATCATCGCGGTGACGGTCTTCTTCGTCTCCTTCGCTCGCACCGTGCTGCCGTTCCTCGGGCTGGCGCTGGCCTTCGTGATCGTGTTCGTCATGCGCGAGACGGGGTGGCGGCTGCCCGCTGCGGTTCGGGAGCGAGCGACCTACATCGCCGCCATGATCTTCGTGATCGGCATCCTGGCCCTGGCGGGGACGTCCCGGCTGGGCGGCTACGTTCTCGGCCTTATCGTCTTCCTCTGGGGGCTCAGCGAGATGGGCCGCCGAGACCTGCCGGCCACGCTCGCAGGGCGAGCGCAGCGCTGGGGAATCCCGCTGGTCGCGGCCGTGGTGGTGTTCCTGATCGAGGTCGCCATCCCGCTCGACGGCTTCGGCTGGGAGGACTGGGGCGGCCTCCACATCACCCTGTTCACCGCCGTCGTGGGCGTGACCCTCGGGATGCCCTTCGGCATCCTGCTGGCGCTCGGTCGGCGATCGAACCTGCCGGTCATCAAGACGGCCTCGGTGCTGTTCATCGAGTTCATCCGCGGCGTGCCGCTGATCTCGCTGCTGCTGTTCTCGAACCTGATGCTGCCGCTGTTCCTGCCGCTCGGGTTCGAACGGCCCGCCGATCTGACGTTGGCCGTCATCGTGATCATGGGCTTCTCCGCCGCCTACGTCGCCGAGATCGTCCGCGGCGGCCTGCAAGCCGTGCCGAAGGGCCAGACCGAGGCCGCGCAGGCCCTGGGGCTGTCGGCCGGGGCGCTCCAGCGCCTGATCGTGCTGCCGCAGGCGCTGCGTGCCGTGATCCCGGCGATGGTCGGGCAGTTCATCGCCCTCTTCAAGGACACCTCGCTGTTGTCGATCATCGGCATCCTCGAGTTCCTCCGGGTGTCGGATGTCGCAAACGCCCAGACCGAGTTCGTCGGCAAGGGCCTGGCGTCGGTCACCTACATGTTCATCGCAGTCGGCTACTGGGCCTTCGCCTACACCATGTCGAAGGAGAGCCGCCGCATCGAGACCAGACTGGGAGTTGGAGTTCGATGACTGACAGCATCGTCAACGCAGACGCAACCGAGGTTGCCGGGACGGGCGACGTCATGATCGACGTCGTCGGGGTCGACAAGTACTTCGGCGATTTCCAGGCGCTCAAGAACATCAACATGAAGGTGGGCGAGCGCGAGGTCGTGGTCGTGATCGGGCCGTCGGGTTCGGGCAAGTCGACGCTGATCCGCTGCATCAACCGCCTGGAGCGCCACGACCGTGGCGCCATCACCGTGGATGGGGTCGAGCTCTCCGACGACATCCGGAACATCCAGGAGATCCGCCGCGAGACGGGGATGGTGTTCCAGAGCTTCAACCTGTTCCCGCATCTGTCGGTCCTCGACAACATCACGTTGGCACCTCGGAACGTGCGCAACGTCCCGAAGGCGGAGGCCGAGGCCACCGCCATGGAGCTGCTCGAACGGGTGAAGATCCCCGATCAGGCGCGCAAGTACCCCGGTCAGCTCTCGGGCGGTCAGCAGCAGCGGGTGGCGATCGCCCGATCGCTGGCCATGCGGCCGAAGGTCATGCTGTTCGACGAGCCCACCTCGGCGCTCGACCCAGAGATGATCAAGGAGGTCCTCGACACCATGAAGGACCTCGCCAACGAGGGCATGACGATGATCTGCGTGACCCACGAGATGGGCTTCGCCCGCGAGGTCGCGGACCGGGTGGTGTTCATGGCCGACGGCGAGATCGTCGAGGTCGGCACCCCCGAGCACTTCTTCGTCAACCCGCAGGAAGATCGGACCAAGCTCTTCCTGAGCCAGATCCTGTAGCGCCGCTCCAGCCCGGGGAGCGGGCCCGCTCAGTCCCAGAAGCGGAGGCGGGCCCAGAGGCGTCGCAGGGGGCCGGCGGCGGCACGCACACGTTCACGGCCGGCCTCGCTGAGCGGCTTCGCCAACGTGTCCAACATCCCCGACACGCGGGGGTTGATGGCGTCCAGGCGTTCGAGGTCCTGTTCCGACAGCGTCAACGAGGCGGCGCCGATGTTCTCCTCGAGGTGGGCGAGGCTGGACGTGCCGGGGATCGGCACCATCACCGGTGATCGGGCCAGCAGCCACGCCAGTGCCACCTGCGCGGGTGTGGTCGCGTGCGTCTGGGCCACGGCGCCGAGGGCGCTCGATCCCGACGTGAACCCGAACCCCTGGAGCGGGAAGAAGGGGAGGAAGGCGACACCGTCGGCCTCGCAGGCCCGCAGCACGGCCTCGGACTCCCGGTCTCGGACGTTGTAGCGGTTCTGCACGGAGGCGACCGGGGTGAGGGTTTTCGCCTGCTCGTACTGTTCGAGGGTGACGTTGGACAGGCCGATGAGGTGGATCTTGCCCTGGTCGCGCAACTCGACCAGCGCGCCGATCGACTCCTCGAAGGGCACGGCAGGGTCGGGTCGGTGGAACTGGTACAGGTCGATCGTGTCCAGCCGCAGCCGTCGGAGCGAGCCCTCGCACGCCGCCTTCAGGTGCTCGGGGTGGCCGTTGGTGGGCCAGGTGCCGTCGCCGTCGAGGTCCCGGGTGAGGCCACCCTTGGTGGCGATCACCAGGCCCTCGGGGTAGGGCGACAACACCTCGGCGATGAACTCCTCGTTGGCGTTCGGGCCGTAGGCGTCCGCCGTGTCGATGAGGTTGACGCCGAGGTCGATCGCCCGCCTGAAGCACCTGCGCAGCAGCGTCCGGGTCCGTCGGTGGTCCCACGATGTCGGGCCCGGTCAGCCGCATGGCTCCGTAGCCGAGTCGCCGCACCTCCATGGCCCCGCCGAGGGCGACGGTGCCGCAACTGGCATCGTCGAGAGGTTTCATGCGGGGCAGGCTACCGGACGCTGGTAGTGTTGCCCGCTGCACGCAACGCGTGAAACGAAGTCCGGTTTGATCCCGGCACTGTCCCGCAACGGTGAAGCCCTCGACCTCGGTCGGGGGACGAGTCCGGTCGAGTTCACCCGCTGCGACGAACCATCCCGAGGAGGAGGGGTTCGTCAGAGAGGGTTCGCCCTGTCGACGACTGCCCATCGGCCTCGACAGAGAGGAGAACCCATGAAGTCCCCGAAGACCCTGCTCGCCCTGCTGTTGGCGTTGGCGCTCGTGGCTGCCGCCTGTGGCGGAGATGACGACGACGACGCCGTGGCCACCGGCGCCGTCCAAGAGGAGACCGCCGCGGAGGCGCCTGGGGAGGAAGAGCCCGCAGAAGAGGCGCCGGCCGAGGAGTCCATGGAAGAGGAGTCGACGGAGGACCCCGTGGAAGGCGAGGTCGCCGACGAACCGGCCGACGCGTTCCCCGTCACCATCGCTGCCGGCAACGGCGAGGTGACGATCGAGGATCGTCCGGAGCGCATCGTGTCGATCTCGACCGTCGCCACCGAGACGCTGTTCGCCATCGGCGCCGGCGACCAGGTCATCGCCGTCGACAGCCTGTCGAACTTCCCGCCCGAAGCACCGGTCACCGAGCTGTCGGGCTTCACCCCGAGTGTGGAGGCCATCGCCGAGTTCGAGCCCGACCTGGTGATCCTGAGCTTCGACCCCGGCGACGTCATCGCCGGTCTCGACGCACTGGGTGTCCCCACGATCCTGCACGGGACCGCCTCCAGCCTGGACGATGCCTACGCCCAGATCGAACAGACCGGCGCCGCCACCGGCCACGTCGCCGAGGCAGCGGCGGTCGTCGCCGACATGCAGATCCGCATCGACGCGGCCGTGGCATCGGTCGAGCCCTTCGAGACGCCTCCATCGATCTTCCACGAGGTCAGCTTCGACCTGTTCAGCTCCACGTCGACCACCTTCATCGGGCAGCTGTACGCACTGTTCGGGGTGGAGAACATCGCGGGACCCCGCCGACGAGGAGGGCTTCGGCTTCCCGCAGCTGTCGGCCGAGTACATCCTCGAAGCCGACCCCGACATGATCTTCCTCGGCGACGTGCTCTACGGGGAGAGCGCCGAGACCGTGGCTGCCCGACCGGGCTGGGACGCGCTCACCGCGGTGACGACTGGTCAGATCATCGAGCTCGACACCGACATCGCCAGTCGCTGGGGCCCACGCATCCCCGATCTGGTCGAGGCGATGGCGGCGGCGCTGAATGCCTACGCAGGCGTCCCCGCCTGATCACGCCATGACGTTGTCCGCCGAGCAGACGGAGGTCGCCAG
>CBDHFJ010000057.1:0-20689 GCA_965262315.1 Acidimicrobiales bacterium | reverse complement strand
AACATGACCGCCACGAGGGTGTCGCTGCGCTCGGCTCGGACGAGGGCGTGCTTCAGCCGGTTGAGGAACAACGCTCGGTTGGGCAGGCCGGTCAACTCGTCGTGCAGCGCTGCCTGGGCCAGCTCCCACGCCGCCTGTCGCTGGGCGGTGATGTCCTGTGACTGCACCAGCAGGGACCGCACCTCGCTGGCATCGGGTCGGATGACCGAGATGCTCTCGTGGACCCAGACGTCGCGGCCATCGGCGTGCCGATAGCGATGTTCGCCCTGGTTGGCGGCGGTGATGCCGTTGAGCAGGGCCTGCACCCGAGCGGCGTGCGCCTCCCGGTCGGCCTCGTGGACGAGCGAAGACAGCGGGGCACCGACGACGTCGTTGCGAGGCCGTCCGGCCTGTCGACAGAGCGCCTCGTTGGCCTCGATGACCACACCCTCGTCGTCGACCTCGGCCATGCCGATCGGCGCCAGGTCGAAGCTGGCACGGAAGCGCTCGGCGAGGGCAGCACGCTGCCGGTCCGCGGAGGCCGCGGACTCCCATGCCGCGGCACGTGACCGCACGAGCGAGCGGACCGCGGCGGACAGCGCCACGGCGGCCACCACGCCTGCGACCACGATGACCCAGAGCCTCGTGCTGTCGGCTGTGCGGAGCAGGTCGCCCGTGCTCGCGCTGCGGAGCTCGAAGCCGGTCCCGAAGACGTCGACCGGTGTCACCGCCACCAATCGGCGTCCGCCGACGGTGTCGGTCACCTCCGCGCTGCTCGGTTCGGTGGGCTCGAATGGCAGCCCGGTGTTGGTCAGGGTGCTCTCGACTCGCGTGTTCGGCAGCATCGCCCGCTGGAGGAAGGGGCCTTGATCGAAGACGAGGGAGATCACCTGGGGCCCGGTGGGGGTGGTCGCCTCGAAGCTGACGGCGACCACCGCCGTGTCCCCCGCAATGTGCGCGGACAGTATCGGCGAACCTTCGTCGTCGAAGTCGGTGGCGGCGAGGATCTCGGGCCCGATCGCACCGAGGTCGTCGGGCCCGGGCCGCGTCGAGCCGTCCGTCGGCACGGTGATGCCGAGGAGCGCGGGGAAGCGAGCGCTTGCCTCGGTCGCATCCAGGTAGCCGCTCAACGCTGGCTCGACCGCTTGATCCGAGTCGGCGAGGTACGCGACGACGCCACCGATGAACTCGTCGATCCGGTCCAGTTCGTTGTCGATGTGTTGGGTCGCACTCTCGAGTTCGAGCGCGAACTCAGACCGAGCGACCGCGTCGTACTGCTGTTGGATCGCGTCGATCTCGTCGTTGCGGTCGATGGCGAGTATCGCCGTGGCGGTGAGCGCGAGCGCCAACACCAGCCACGGAGACAGCAAGGCCAGCCGTCTACGCCTGCGGTCGGGCCCGCCAAGCCCCGCCGCTGTCATCAGTTGTGCCCCAGACATGACCTTCCGCCAATCGGCTCCAGTCCCCCGGAGTTGAGGACGCCGTCGTGCCGAAGGCCCGAGCGATCAGCGGGTGGTGAGCACCCCGTTGTCGAGAACCACCCGATCGCCCGCGAAGGTGCGGAAGTTCGCGGTGGAGTCGCCGTGCTCCCAGATGTGGATCGACAGCGTCTCGCCGGGCATGACCGGGCTGCTGAAGCGCCCCTCCATGGCCGCGAAGCGGTCGGGGTCGCTGTCGCACATGGCGTGGAGCAGGGCCCGGCCGGTGAAGCCGTAGGTGCACAAGCCGTGCAGGATCGGCTTGTCGAAGCCGCCGAGGGCGGCGAAGGCGGGGTCCGAGTGGAGCGGGTTGCGGTCGCCGTTGAGGCGGTACAGCAGCGCCTGATCGGTGCGGGTCTCGTAGGTCACCACGTGATCGGCGTCGCGGTCCGGGATGGTGACGCCGCTGTCGGGTCCGCGGTCCGCCACCCCATCCGCCTTCGCCTCTGAAGAACAGCTTGGACGTGCTGGTGAACATCGGCTGGCCATCGCTGGTGTCGACGGCCTCGTTGTCGAGGACCACCAGCGCCGCCTTGCCCTTGTCGTAGATGCCGCTGATGCGACTCACGGTCCGCACCGTCGCCTCGACCGGAAGCGGCTTGTGCAGGGTGATGGCCTGCTCGCCGTGGACCATCGTGGCGTAGTTCACGTCGCCCAGCTTGCTGAGGGGTGAGTCGGGCCCGCCCCCGCCGAGCACCACCGCCATGGTGGGAAGTGCCCGCTGCTCGACGTCCCGGGTGTTCTCGGTGGTGAACTCGAGCTCGAATCCGGTGGGGTCGGTGACGCCGGCACCCACGCCGAGGCTGTAGAGCAGGCAGTCCTTCGAGTTCCAGGAGCGTTCGCCCGGCTGGCTCTCGGCTCCGACGGCATCAGGGTTGATCGGCATGGTTCCTCCTGGTTCGGCCGTGGCGAAGTTAGTCGGGCCGGCACGACGACGCGCGGGCTCGTCAGCTCTTGCGGAGCCACACCTCGGACACCGCGTGCGCAGCACCCTTGTGCAAGACCAGGTCGGCCCGGTCACGCGTGGGCGCGATGTTGTCGTGGAGGTTGGGGCCGTTGATGCTGCCCCAGATGCTCCGGGCCTCCTCCACGGCTTCGTCGGTGGTCAGCTCGGCGTATCGACGGAAGTAGGACTCCGGGTTCCGGAACACCGTGTCGCGCAGCGCCAGGAAGCGCTCGACGTACCACTGCTCGATGTCACTCTCGGCCGCGTCCACGTAGACGCTGAAGTCGAAGTAGTCGCTCACGAAGACCGATGGCTGGTTCCCGTCCTGGCCGCGGGTCTGCAGGACGTTGAGCCCCTCGATGATGAGGATGTCGGGGCGGGCCACGGTGATCTGCTCGTCGTCGACGATGTCGTACACGGTGTGCGAGTACACCGGAGCGTGCGCCTCGGGTGCGCCCGACTTCACGTCGGCGAGGAACTGGATGAGCCGAGCCTGGTCGTAGCTCTCCGGGAAGCCCTTGCGGTGCAGGATGCCACGAGCCAACAGCTCCTCGTTCGGGAAGAGGAACCCGTCGGTCGTCACCAGGTCCACCCGTGGGGTGTTCGGCCACCGCGACAACAGCGTCTGGAGGACGCGCGCCGTGGTGCTCTTGCCCACGGCCACGCTGCCTGCGAGGCCGATCACGTAGGGCACGGGGGCGTGCAGGGCTCCCAGGAAGGTCGCGGTGACCTCGCTGAGCTGCTGGGTGGCGGCCACGTGCAGGTTGAGCAGCCGGCTCAGCGGCAGGTAGACGTCGGTCACCTCCGCCATGTCGAGGTGCTCGTTGATGCCGCGGGACGTCTTCGAGGTCGTCCTCGCTCAAGGTCATGGGGGTGGCCGCCCGGAGCCCCGCCCAGTCGGCGCGGTCGAACTGTTGGTAGTGGGCTGGCGCGACCATGGCCGACAATCTTGGTCCGCCGCTCGCCTCGTCAGCGAATTCGCCGCGCCGTGGCCGGCTCAGGACGGGTCGAGGACGACCTCCGAGAGCGCTCGTCGCAGGTCGGGGCCGTCGGCGGCGCGCCCGTTGGTCATGACCACGGCGCCAGACGCGTCTTCGAGCACCCCGGTGATGGAGGCGCGGTAGCCACCGTTGTCGCCACCGTGCAGGACGACGGTTCGTCCGGATCGGCGCCGGACCGACAGCCCGAGCCGTTCGGTGGCCATGCGGTCGATGGATGCCCGTTGGAGGACGGCGTCGTCGCGTCGGACGACGGTGGCGAGGATCTCGGCCATGCTGGCCGCGGTGATGAACAGGCCGCCTGCGGCGCTCCACGGCACCAGTTCGTAGCCGCCCGGGAGCTCTCGGCCCTCCACGGTGTGGCCGCGCGCGCCAGCGGCAGGTGGGCCGGCGGATCCATCTCGAAGGTGGCGGCCCGAGCCCCGAACTGGTGCAGCACATCGGCCATGTGCTGGTGGAACGGCCGGCCGGTGACCTGCTCGATGACGTGCTGGAGCACGAGGTAGCCGGCGCCGCTGTAGCTGACCCGGCTGCCCGGGGGGTAGGTCACGGTGACGCCGAGGCGACCGGTCGCGCCCGACCACGACTCGGCCAGGGTCGGGACCCGAACGCCGCGCTGACGGGTGTAGCGCAACGAGCCGCCGCCCGCGTTCTCGGCGAGGTAGTCGCGGCGACCGGCGGGCGTGGTGCCCCGTCCGACGATGCCGCTGCGGTGCTGGAGCAGCAGCCGCACGGTGATGGGATGGCGGCGCTGATCAGGGTGGTGAGCGAGGATCGGGTGTTCCGGGATGGGGTGCCGGGCGATGGTTCGCACGTCGGTGTCGAGCGACAGCACCCCCGCCTCGACGAGCTGCATGACCGCCAGGGCGGTGACGGGCTTGCTGAGCGATGCTGCCTGGAAGATGGTGTCGCCCGTGACGTGGGCGCCACGTCTGCCCGCACGGGTTCGGCCGTAGCCGGCGACCCACGCCACCTCGCCGTCTCGGATCCGAGCGAGTGCTGCCCCTGGTACGTTCGACGCACGCAACCGTGCTTCGATGTCGTGACGAGCCGGGGCGTCGGGCGGCAGGCGCGGGGGCGGTGTCGCTTCGCTCGCGTTGAACAGATTGCGCAGCCAGTCGCCGATGTTCATGTCGGCGCTCCCGGGTCGTTGGGCCGTTGCCCAACCGTAGGCGGGGCCGGCGGTTCGTGCTCGAACGCATGCGGCGCGCTCGCGGCCGATCCCTGGCGGATGGTCTCCTAGGCTGCACGTCGTGCGAGCGGCACGAGTCAGCGGAACCTCCATCGATGCGACCACGGTCGACGAGCCCACCGGCGAGGGTGTGGTGGTGCACGTCGCCGCGACCGGGATCTGCGGTTCGGACCTCCACCTGCTGGCATCGGGCGGGTTCGATGGCCGCATCCTCGGCCACGAGATCGCCGGCCGGACCGACGACGGGACCCCGGTCGCCGTCGAGCCGGTCAACGGCTGCGGGCGTTGCTCGGCATGTGACGCGGGAGACGACGGGCTGTGTGCTGACGCCACCGCGACGCTCATCGGCATCGGCGTGGACGGCGGTCTCGCAGAACGGGTGCTCGTGCCTGCCGATCGGGTCGTCCCGTTGCCTGCGGGGCTCGCCGTGGAGAACGCGTGCCTCGTCGAGCCGCTCGCGGTGGCCGTCCGTGCGATCGCCCGTGCGGGCGTCGGGCCCGGCGATCGGGTCTGCGTGGTGGGGGCCGGCAGCATCGGACTCGCGGCCGCCGCGGTCGCCCTCGATCGCGGCGCCGAGGTCGCGGTGGCCGCCCGCCACGACCATCAGCGCGCCGCTGCACACCGCATCGGCGCCGGCGGGGAGGCCGGCGACGGCTTCGACGTCGTCGTCGAGGCGGCTGGGAGCGAGAGTGCACTGGCCGATGCCATCCAGCGCTGCCGACCGGGCGGCGTCGTGGCGATACCTGGCTCGTACTGGTCCGCGGTCCAGCTTCCCGCCATGGCGCTCGGACTGAAGGAGGTGTCGTTGGTCCCGTCCTCCATGTACGGCCGCACCACCGGAGCGGGCCGCGACGTGCAGGTCGCGGCGCGGCTGCTCGCCGAGCGACCCGAGGTCGCCGAGGCGATGATCAGTCATCGGTTCCCGTTGGATGCGGTGGCGACGGCGTTCGAGACCGCCGGCGACCGCTCCACGGGTGCCATCAAGGTCGTGATCGAGCCGTCGTCGTGAGCTTTCGTCCCGGCGCCGGGAACGTCGGCGCTCTCGGCCGGGTTGCACATCGAGTCCGACGGCGTCATCCCGCAACCCACCCGGAGGCCTCGTGCCCACCATCACCGCTGACCTGACCAACGGCTTCGAGGTCGACATCACGAACGGGCGCCACACCTGGCGCGCCGACGAGCCACCCGACCTCGGGGGCGCCGACACCGGCCCCAACCCGTACGAACTGTTGCTGGGTTCGTTGGCGGCGTGCACCACCATCACCCTGTCGATGTACGCGAGCCGCAAGGGGATCCCCGTGACGTCGATCTCGGCCCAGTACTCCTATGAGAAGGTTCACGCAGACGACTGTGCGTTCTGCGAGGACGACGACCAGGGGTTCATCGACACCGTGTCGTCGGAGATCTTCATCGAGGGCGACTTCGACGAGGCGCAGCGGCAACGCTTGGCCGAGGTGGCGGTGCGGTGCCCGGTCCACAAGACACTCGAGCGCGGGATCCGGTTCTCCGAAGCGGTGTTCGTGGGATGACGCTCCGTGCGGTCACCCCCGGTGACCGCACGGCGGCGCTGTGGTCCTATTCGATGATCGCGAACTCGATCCGGCGGTTCTGCTGTTGGCCTTCGGGCGTGCTGTTGTCGGCGATCGGCTGGTCTTCGCCGAAGCCGACTGCGGTCAGCCGGTCGGCACTCACACCCGCCTCCACCAGGTAGTTCAGCACCGACTGGGCACGTTCCTCGGACAGGACCTGGTTGGCGTCGGCGTCACCGCTGTCGTCGGTGTGACCCTGGATCTCCAGTGCCAGGCCCGGCGCTTCGGCGAGCGCGGCGGCCACGTCGTCGAGCACCGGCACCGATTCGGGCAGGATCTCGGCGCTGCCGAGCGCGAACTGCACGGGGTTGGCGGCGAAGAGGGCGTTGAGGTCGGCGACCACGTCGGTGGACGCAACCACGGTGAGCCCGTCGTCGCTGACCTCGCCGTCGGGGAAGACATCGGCGAACGCCGCACGGAGTGCGGCGCCCGTGGCCTCTTCGACCGAACCGCTGAGGGTCACCGTGGCCCCGGTGGTCGTGGCATTCGGGTCGATCTCGAGCTCACTGGTGACCCGGCCCACGCCGAGGATCCGCTCCGCCGCAGCGAACATGGCGTCGGCGGTCTCCTGGTCGGGCACGGTGCCGCGGAGCACGGCCGTGCCACCGTCGAGGTCGGCGTCCACGGCTGCGGGCTCGAGTGCGACGAGCCCGTCGTCGATCGTGGCGCCGGGCGCTGCGCCGCCGAAGGCGTCCGCCAGCGCGCCGCCCGTGCCGGCGGGAGCCGCGCCGGACAGGACGATGTCGCCACCGTCGAGGGTCGTGCCCTCGTCGATGGTCAGCTCGGAGGTCACGTTCCCGGCGCCCACGACGGATTCGGCGGCGGCGATGAGTGCGTCGGCGGTCGCCTGGTCGGGAACGGTCCCGCGAAGCACCAGCACACCGTTCTCGAAGACCGCGTCGACGGACGCGGCGACCGGCGCGGGCGTCGGGGTGGGGTCGGGCTCGGGTTCGGGCGTCGCCGTGGGGGCCGGCGTCGCCTCCTCCTCGGGCTCCTCGGCGTCACCGTCGGTGTTCTCGGCGGGCTCCTCGGCGTCGCCGTCGGTCTCCTCGGTCGCGACCGAGGTGGTGGCGCCATCGTCGTCGTCGTCGCAGCGGTTCGCGAGCAGGGTGAAGAGGATGATCAGGCCGGTGAGGATGGCGAACCACAGGAGGGTGCCGGCCGCCCCCCTTGCGAGCAGCGCTGCCTTGACCCGGCTGATGCTCGGATCTTCGGGGTCGGGTTGGGGGTTCGAGTACGCGCTCATGGCTCCTCCGGGATCTCGCCGGCCAGCATGCTAACCATCCCGGCCCGGACCCGGTACCGATCCCGGGCAGGACGGTCACCGGCATGGCAAGCTGCGCCCGACCGTCGCCGGATCGGAGGAGTCGCCATGGTGGAGTTGTTGGAGGGATTGGCCACCACCCGTGCCATCCGTCGCTACACCGACGAGCCCGTGACGGACGAGCAGCTCCAGCAGATCCTCTTCGCCGCCACGCGTGCGCCGTCCGGTTCGAACCGTCAGGCCTTCCGCTTTCTCGTCCTGCGGGACTCCGACGTCGCCCGCGAGGCGAAGCGTCTCATCGCCACCGAGGCGGCCGGCTTCTGGGACGCGAAACGTCGCTCCGACGGCTACGACGCCGGCTCCGGAGCCGACCAGGACAGCCCGAAGGCCCGGATGGCGCGAGCGATGCAGGCCTACGTCGACGGGTTCGCCGACGTGCCCGTCCTGATCCTGCCGTGCCTGGTCCGGTACCGGGCGCCCGACTCGACCGAGGGGGCGTCGGTCTATCCGGCATGCCAGAACCTGCTGCTGGCTGCCCGTGCGATCGGGCTCGGTGGGGTCCTGACCGGATGGCACGCGGCGGTCGAACCGCAGTTGCGCGACCTCCTCGGCATTCCCGACGGGGTGTTCGTGGCCGCGGCCATCACCATCGGACATCCCGCCGGCCGCCACGGACCGGTGCGTCGTCGCCCGATCGCCGAGCTGGTCTACGAGGACCGGTGGGAGCAGTCGCCGGTTTGGGCCGTCGATCCGCCGGGTACGCGGTTCACCAGCGCAGGCCCACCCAAGAGACCCTGATCGCGAATTCAGATGTGGTCATCGCGACTATTCATGAATCTGATCGTGACAGCTCACGTGACGAGAACCTAGGTTGTCCGCGGGCAGCGGACGGACCAGGACCGGACAGGGAGACTTCGCGGGCATGACAGCACTCGAGACGACCGAGATCGAATCGCAGCCGCGCCCGTGGTGGATGGAGAACGCCGCCTGCCGCGGAAAGTCGGAACTGTTCTTCCCGCCTCCGGGGGAGCGTCCTGCGGCTCGCGAGAACCGTGAGACCCGCGCTCGTGCCGTGTGCCTCGGGTGCGATGTCCTCGGGGCATGCCAGGAGTTCGCCCGCACCCAGCGCGAACTGGGCTTCTGGGGTGGCGAGAGCGAGATCGAGCGGGCCGAGGCCGGCTACGCCCCGACCACGCCCGTGATCGGGCTGCGCCGTCACCGGAGCGCTCGCACCGCCTGAGTCGGCCGCCCCGGCGCCGAGCGCGCCAGGGCCTTCAGGCCCCCACCGGTTCTGCCGATGCAATCGGTGTGGACAGCGATGTCGAGGTGCCCGAACTGCCGCCCGAAGCGGAGGCTCGGCTGACCGCGTTGATCGCGGAGCAACGCGCCCGTCGTGCCGGCGAGGACGACGCCGAGCGAGCGCGCAAGGCGCTGTGGCGAACCCATCACTGGCCCGATGAGTACCACCGCTGCGCCGTCGTCGGTGGGCGTCACGTGTGTCGGCGCTGTCTCGTGCTGTACCCGATCGCGCTGACCGTCATGGCCGTGTCGTTGGCCGGGTTCCAGCCGTGGCCCGAGCGCCTGGACCTGTGGTTCATCTGGTTGCTGTGCGTGCCCGCCACGCTCGACTTCCTGGCGGAGAAGATCCTGGGCACTCCCTACTCGGCGGGCCGCCAGATCGTCGGAACGGCCATGGTCGCCCTCGCGTTCGGGCGCGGCCTCGCCATCGAGATCGACGACCGATGGTCGTGGCCCTTCTGGGGCCCCGTCCTCGCGTACTGCTCGATCTGGTTCGCCGCCGCGCTCCACCGCGCGCAGCGCACGATGTTCGAGCAGGCCTTGGAAGCGTCCGTGGCCGAGGGCGACTTCTCGGAGCGCTGACGCCCCGCCCGTCGCTCATGACGCGGCGGCTCCGGCGGGTCATGCGATTGGCAGGTGTGTGACGTTGGTCGCGCGCTGCGGCTGCCAGTCGGGGTGTTCGGTCGTGCGATTGGCAGGTGTGTGACGTGGGTCGCGCGCTGCGGCTGCCAGTCGGGGTGTTCGGTCGTGCGATTGGCAGGTTGTGTGGCGTGGGTCGCGCGTTGCGGCTGCCAGTCGGGGTGTTCGGTCGTGCGATTGGCAGGTTGTGTGGCGTGGCTCGCGCGCTGCGGCTGCCAGTCGAGGGGTGGCTCTTCGCGTGACCGCCGATCGGTGCCCGCGTCAGTTGTGCGTCTGCGCTCCCGCATCGGCGGCGCCGGGCCAGCCGCCCACTGCAGCCAGATCCTCGTCGCGCGTCTCGTCGCGGTGCGTTCGACACCACGACTCGATCTCGCGTCGCTGAATCGGTCGACCCCCAAGGCCAGTGATGAGCGTGAGCCCCTGACCAGACAACGTTGTCCGGCGCGGTTCCATCGCGTCCTCCTCGCTTCGTCCGTCGAGGCAGCAGTGCCTCGCTTCGAGTGTGCGGGATCGCCTCGGTGGCTTCGATGGGGAAACGAGCCCACGGATCCTCACCATGAGGGACATTCGATGGGCCACGGGGCCCACAGGGTCGCTATCTTCGGCGCCCATGACCGGTCCCACTCCCATCGCCGTGCCCTCCACCGACGGGGTCGTGGTCGTCGCTCACGACCACGGCGGCGACGGGCCGCCGGTCCTGTTTCACCACGCGACGGGCTTCCACGGTCGCTACTGGGATCCGGTGATCTCCCGCTTGCCCTCCGGGCACCGCTACGTGGCGATCGACCTCCGTGGCCACGGCGACTCCACCGTCCCCGAGGGCGTCACCATGGCCTGGCACGGGATGGCCGAGGACATCCTGGCGGTCGTCGACGCGTTGGGTTTCGACGAGATCCTCGCGGTCGGGCACTCGATGGGCGGCTGCGCCACCGTTCGCGCCGAGCTCGCCCGACCCGGACTCGTTCGGCGGGCGTGGCTGTTCGAGCCCATCATCTTCCCGTCGCAGTTCGGACCGGAGCAGACCACCGAAGGCGACTCGTTCATGGCGGCCACGGCCCGCAAGCGCCGGGAGGTCTTCGACTCGATCGACGCCGTCATCGAGCGCTACGGGTCTCGCCCGCCGTTCTCTGGCGTGCACCCCGACGCGCTACGCGCGTACGTCGAGCACGGGTTTCGCGAGCAGGAGGACGGCACGGTGATCTTGAAGTGCCGGCGCGACACCGAGGCCGACGTCTTCATGAACGCCCAGACCGACACCTTCTCCCGGATCGGCGCGGTGGACACACCGATCACCGTCGGCGGCAGCGGCGACGGCGACGGGCCCGCGCAGTTCGCACCGCTGGTCGCCGACGCGTTGCCCAACGCGACATTCGAGTACTACGAGGATCTGACCCACTTCGCTCCACTCGAGGACCCCGACCGGATCGCGGCCGCGATCACCGCCGCGCTCGAGCTCGGCTGAGCCCGGGCCCGCGCCCACTACGCTCGCCCCGTGGACGCCAGGAGCTGGCTCGGACTCGAGCCCACGCACAACCGGCACCGGTGGTACCTCCCGGTGACCAACGGCATCGCAACGGGTCACCGGTTCCTGTTCGGCGGCTGCGGCCTGGGCGCGGCCATCGCTGCGCTCGAGGGGACCACCGACCGCCCGATCGTGTGGGCGACCGCGCAGTACCTGTCGTTTGCCAAGGTCGGCTCGGTGGTGGACATCGACGTCACCATCGCCGTCGACGGTCGCGCCACCACCCAGGCCAGGGCTGTCGCCCACGTCGGTGGCACCGAGATCATCACCGTCAACGCCGCACTCGGACAACGCGACGACCCCACCGACATCGCGCACGGGGCACCCCCCGAGGTGCAGCGGCCGGACGAATGCCCGGTGCGGGAACGCTTCGGCGACGCCGACGACGCCATGGACTCGCGGATGGAACAACGCTGGGCCCTGCCACCCGGCGCCACCGAACCCACCACGCTGGGGCCGGGCCACCTCGCCATCTGGACGCGCATGCCCGAGCTCCTCGCCCCGTCGGCGGCGTCACTCGCGGTGCTGGGCGACTACGTCCCCATGGGCATCAGCTTCACATCCGACCGCGAGAAGTCGGCCACAAGTCTCGACAACACCCTTCGGGTGATGAACACGGTCCCCAGCGAGTGGTACCTGCTCGACATCCGGATCGACGGTGTCCGCCAGGGCTTCGGCCACGGCGACATCCACATCTGGGCCGAGGACGGCACCCTGTGTGCGATCGGCTCCCAGTCCTGCATCGTGCGCGAACGTCTCCCGGAGGGTGCCGTCCGCCAACGCCGCGCGGTCTGAACCGCCCCGGGCAGACGACTCAGATCTGCTCTCGGAACATCGTGGGGTTGCGCTTGCCGACGGGCTGCTTCCCGCGCTCGTCACGGATGTCGTAGTGCACGGCCAGTTCGGCGGTGGTGAAGACCTGCCCGTTGCGTTCGTCGCGGCCCGCAGCGTCCGTCGCCAGCGCCGCGATGACCCGACCGGTGTAGAGCGGCGTCTCCGCGTGCTCCTCGTCCAGGCCGATGTCGCCCTTCTCGATGCTCTCGACGATGAACTCGGTCAGCACCTGGCTGGGCCACAGCCCGATGACCCGGAGGCCGTCCTCCTTGCCTTCGACCGCGAAGTCTCGGGTCAGTCGGTCGGTGCCGGACTTGGCGATGCCGTAGGACGCGGAGAGGGCATAGCGCTCGGATCCGCTGGACGAGATGTTGACCATCATCCGCAGTGTGTCGTCCTGTTCCATCATCAGCCGAGCGGCGTGCACGCTGGCCACGTACGCGGCCCGCAGGCCGATGCCGACCTGGTCGTCCCACACCTGGATCGGGTGCTCCCAGAACTTGCCGCCCCACACGGGCGGGTCCGGGATCTTGAACGCGTTGTTCACGTGGATGTCGAGGCGGCCGTGGTCGGCGCGGATGCGGTCGTAGAGGGCTTCGATGTCCGCGTCGCTGAAGAAGTCGGTGGCCACGGGCACCCCGACCCCGCCCGCATCGGTGACCATCGCCGCGGTGGTGTCGATGGTCAGTGGGCCGTCGCCGGTGCTGCGTCCGGTGACGTACACGGTGGCGCCGGCCTCACCGAGCCCCACCGCGATGCCACGACCGATGCCGCGGCTGGACCCGGTGACGACGGCGATCGTGCCGCTGAGTGGTGTGTCGCTCATGGGATCAGCCGATCGAGCGCAGGTCGACGACGAAGACCAGGGTTTCGTTCGGGGCGATCACCCCACCGGCTCCCGCGGCGCCGTATCCCATGTCGGGCGGAATGGTGAGCCGGCGGCGACCGCCGACCTTCATGCCGACGACGCCCTGGTCCCAGCCCTGGATCACCTGCCCGGCGCCGAGGTTGAACGAGAACGTGTCGTTGCGGTTCCAGCTGGCGTCGAACTCGGTGCCGGTCGACCAGGACACGCCGGCGTAGTCGACGGTCACCACCATCCCGGGACCGGCCTCGGGGCCGTCGCCCTCGACGAGGTCGTCGATGGCGAGCGCTGCGGGTGGTTCGGTGTCGGGGATGGTGATGTCGGGCTTCTGGTCCGTGTTCATGCCGGCGAGGGTAGTGCCGCGGCAACTCACGGTCGGCGTCCGGCCGGCGTCGGCCCCTGACGATCGCCGTCGGTCGAGGTGCTCGCGTGGGCCGGACACGCCGTGCGGCCTGGGTCCAACAGCCCGTTCCCGGGCTGGTCGCTCAACCGCGGCGCGCCGGGCCCCGATGGCCGGAGAGACAGGGCCGGGTAGGGGCCAGGCGGATGGAAGGACACACGCCATGAAGGGTTTGATTCGAGCTGGCGCGGCTGCGGTCGGGATCGGTGCCGCGGCCATCGCGGGGACCGGGGCATTCGACGACAACACGACACGCGACGAGACGGGCGCGATCGTCGAGGCCGGTGGTCTCGGCGCGTTCCAGATGCGCGTCGGGGATTGCTTCGACGATCCCGCGGGCAACGAGGAGCTGATCACCTCGGTCGCGGCGATGCCGTGCACCGAGCTCCACGACAACGAGGTGTACGCGGTGTACGACACCTCGTTCACCAGCTGGCCCGGCCAGGAGGCGATGTACGACGACGCCTGGCAGGGCTGCTACGGCCGCTTCCAGGGGTATGTCGGGGTGGAGTGGGAGTACTCGTCGCTCGACCTGGCGGTCATGACGCCGTCGGACGGGTCCTGGCAGGAGGGCGACCGGGAGATCGTCTGCTTCCTGTACGACGGCCAGCTCCGCAAGCTCGCCAGCTCCATGCGGGGCGCGGCTCGCTGAACGCGCAACCGGCCGACCTCGCGGTCGGCCGGTGCATCCGGATCTCGGTCGCTCGCCGTCGCTCCCGCGGCGGCGAGCGGCGCGTTCGGGCTCAGTCGGTGGCGAGGCCGGCTCGGCGCAACGTGGTCTCGAGGATGGTGCGACCGACGCCGGGGCACATCTCGAGGATCGAGCTGAACTCACGACGGCTCATGGCTGCGACGACCACGTCGCTGGCGGCGGTGACCGTGGCGTTCCGGGGCTCGTTGAGCAGCAGCGCGGCCTCGCCGACGACACTGCCCGGGCCGACCATGGCCACCACGTCGCCGTTGCGTTCGATGACCAGGTCGCCTTCGAGCACGAGCATGGCTTCGTTGCCGAAGGCGCCTTCCTGCATCAAGACGTCGCCGGCCGGCAGGGCCAGGACGGTGCTGAGGGATTCGAAGCGGGTCTGCTCGGCGCGGCTGACTCGGGCGAAGGCCGGGAGGTTGCGGATCGCGGTGCGGTTCTTCGTTGCCATTGGGGGGCTCCTCTGTTTCGGTTCGGCCGGTCGTACCCCCCACGACACCTGATCGCACGCACACCGGCCACGTGGCTTCAAGTGTTTCATCGGTCGATGCATTCCTCGCCTGTATTCGCTGTGGCATGCGTCTCGTGTGGCGGGTGTCACCGGCGCTGCCCCGGGTCGGCTGCATTCGGAGCGATCGCGTATCGTGGCGGGCGATGGCCGACGAACACCTCTCTCTCGCCGCCGAGTTCGACCCCGTGACCCACGACCAGTGGCTGGCGGCGGTCGACAAGGTCCTCAAGGGGAAGCCCTTCGATCGCGTCCTGCGCTCGCAGACCCGCGACGGCCTCACGGTCGAGCCCCTCTACACCCGCGACGACGAGCGTCCCGTCGACGCGGTGCCAGGCCCTGCCGGACGACGAGCCTCAGGCGTGGCCGGTTCGGTCGAAGGCTGGGACGTCCGCCAGCGGCATCGGCTCACCGATGTCGCCGACACCAACGAGGCCATCCTCACCGATCTCCAGCGCGGCGTGACCTCCATCGAGCTCGACACGGCCGGAATCGACACCGCCGACGTGTTGGACCGGGTGCTCGCCGATGTCTACCTCGACCTGGCGCCCGTGGGGCTCACGGCGCCCGGGTCCGGCGTCGACGACGCCCGACGGTTCCTCGACGTGGCGGGCCGTCGGGGTGTGGCCCCCAGCGCCCTGGTGGCGGACCTGGGCTGCGATCCCATCGGTCGGTTGATGACGGTCGGCACCGCAGGTGCTCCGGTCGACGATGCGGTCGACTCGGTTGCGGGGCTCGCCGCCGAGATCGCCACGAGTCACCCCGAGGTCCGCGTGGTCCGGGCCGATGCCGGCCCCGCCGGCGCCGGTGGGGCCACCCCGGCCACCGAGATCGCGGTGGTTGCCGCAGCCGGGTTGACCTACGTCCGCCGCATGGTGGCGGCGGGGCTCGACGAGGCCACGGCGTTCGGTCGGGTGCTCCTCGCCGTTCCGGTCGGGACGGATCAGTTCGGCGAGATCGCCAAGCTCCGTGCGCTGCGAGTCGTCTGGGGCCAGATCTGCCGTTCGAGTGGCGTGCACGACGTGTCGGTCGCCGTGCAGGCCACCACTTCCCAGGCGGCCATGACCACCCGTGATCCCTGGGTCAACATGCTCCGCGGCACCATCGGCTGCTTCGCCGCCGCCGTGGGCGGCGCGGACATCATCGTGGTCGAGCCCTTCGACGCCCTGGTCGGGCAGCCCGACGAGCTCGGGCGCCGAGTGGCGCGGAACACCCAACTCACCCTCGCCGAGGAGACCAATCTGCATCGGGTGATCGACCCCTCCGGCGGGAGCTGGTACGTCGAGCACCACACCGATGCGCTCGCCGAGGCCGCGTGGTCGGCCTTCCAGCAGCTCGAGCGGGAAGGCGGGCTGATCGCCTCCCTGCGCGCGGGTGCCCTCCAGGGTCGCATCGCTGCCGACGCCGCGTCGCTGCGCGACGCGGTCGCCAGCCGGAGGCGGCCGATCACCGGCGTCAGCGAGTTTCCCGATGTCGACGAGACGGCGCTCGCCCGCGAGCCGCTGCCGGCGCCGGCCGATCCGGCGGACGACCCCGAAGTCGACCCGATCCCGGCCGTCCGACTGGCTGCGCCGTACGAGGCGTTGCGTGACCGCGCTGACGCCACCGAGCCCACGCCCACGGTCTTCCTGGCCAACCTCGGGCCGGTCGCGGCCCACACTGCCCGAGCCACGTGGGCCAAGAACTTCTTCGAAGCGGCCGGCATCCGCGCGGTGGACAACGACGGTTTCGCCGATGGCGCCGCAGCTGCGGCGGCCTACGCCGACTCCGGGGCCCGCATCGCGGTCATCTGTTCGTCCGACAGCGTCTATGCCGACCTCGCTGTGGACGCGGCTCGAGCGCTGGCCGAGGCTGGGACCGAGCGGATCTACCTGGCCGGACGACCAGCGGATCTCGAGGACGACCTCCGGGCCGCCGGTGTCAGCGACTTCATCCACGTGGGGTGTCGAGCCCTCGACATGCTCGAATCAACCCACGATCTGCTGGGAACGGAGGCCCCATGATTCCCGACTTCTCCGCCATCGCCCTCGACACCTCCGCCGCGGCGGGCACACCCGACGACTGGGCAGCAGCGTTCGAGGACGCCACCGGCAAGTCGCTCGACGCCTTCGTCTGGGACACGCCCGAGGACATCGCGGTCAAGCCGCTCTACACCGAGGCCGACCGCGAGGGGCTCGACTTCCTCGACACCCGCCCGGGGCTCGCTCCCTACCTGCGTGGCCCGTACGCCACGATGTACGTCAACCAGCCGTGGACCATCCGCCAGTACGCCGGGTTCTCCACCGCCGAGGAGTCCAACGCCTTCTACCGCCGCAACCTCGCCGCGGGGCAGAAGGGTCTGTCCGTCGCCTTCGACCTGGCCACCCACCGCGGGTACGACTCCGACAACCCCCGTGTCTCGGGCGATGTGGGCATGGCGGGCGTGGCCATCGACTCGATCCTCGACATGCGTCAGCTCTTCGACGGCATTCCGCTGGGGGAGATGACGGTGTCCATGACCATGAACGGCGCCGTGCTGCCGATCATGGCGCTCTACATCGTTGCGGCCGAGGAGCAGGGTGTGGCACCCGAGCAGCTCGGCGGGACCATCCAGAACGACATCCTCAAGGAGTTCATGGTCCGCAACACCTACATCTATCCGCCGAGTCCCTCGATGCGGATCATCTCGGACATCTTCGCCTTCACGTCCGAGCGCATGCCGAAGTTCAACTCGATCTCGATCTCGGGCTACCACATGCAGGAGGCCGGCGCGACCGCCGACCTCGAGCTGGCCTACACCCTGGCCGACGGGGTCGAGTACCTGCGCGCCGGCGTCGATGCCGGGCTCGACGTCGATGCCTTCGCCCCCCGTCTCAGCTTCTTCTGGGCGATCGGCATGAACTTCTTCATGGAGGTCGCCAAGCTGCGTGCCGCCCGCCTGCTGTGGGCGAAGCTGGTGAAGGACTTCGAGCCGAAGAACCCCAAGTCGTTGTCGTTGCGCACGCACTCCCAGACCTCGGGCTGGAGCCTCACCGCGCAGGACGTCTACAACAACGTCATCCGCACCTGCGTCGAGGCCATGGCGGCCACGCAGGGGCACACCCAGTCGCTGCACACCAACTCCTTCGACGAGGCGTTGGCGCTGCCCACCGACTTCTCGGCCCGTATCGCCCGCAACACCCAGCTGGTCCTCCAGCAGGAGTCGGGCACCTGCGACGTCGTCGATCCCTGGGGCGGCAGCTGGTACGTCGAACGCCTCACCCACGATCTGGCGCAGCGGGCGTGGACCCACATCGCGGAGGTGGAGGCCACCGGCGGCATGGCGTCGGCCATCGAGGCCGGCATCCCCAAGATGCGCATCGAAGAGGCTGCGGCGCGCACGCAGGCCCGGATCGACAGCGGCCGCCAGCCGGTGATCGGCGTCAACAAGTACCGCCTCGACCACACCGAGGACATCGAGGTGCTGAAGGTCGAGAACGCCGAGGTCCGGGCGCAGCAGATCGCCAAGCTCGAGCAGCTCCGCGCCGAGCGGGACGAGCCGGCCTGCCAGTCGGCGCTCGAAGCGCTGACCAACGCCGCGGCGTCGGGCGACGGCAACCTGCTGGCGTTGTCGGTCGACGCAGCCCGCGCTCGCGCCAGCGTCGGCGAGATCAGCGACGCACTGGAGAAGGTGTACGGTCGCCACACGGCCGAAATCCGCACGATCTCCGGGGTGTACCGCAGCGAAGTGGGCGAGCAGAACGAGCAGATCGAGGCGGTCCGGGCCCGGGTGGACGACTTCGCCGATCGCCATGGTCGGCGACCCCGCCTCCTGGTGGCCAAGATGGGCCAGGACGGCCACGACCGCGGCCAGAAGGTCATCGCCACCGCGTTCGCCGACCTCGGCTTCGACGTCGACATCGGCCCGCTGTTCCAGACGCCGGGAGAGGCCGCCCGCCAGGCCGTCGAGGCCGACGTCCACGTGGTCGGGGTGTCGTCGTTGGCGGCCGGGCACCTGACGCTGGTGCCCGAGCTGAAGGCGGAGCTCGCCGCGCTCGGTCGCGAGGACATCGTCATCGTGGTCGGCGGGGTGGTACCGCCGCAGGACTTCGACGAGCTGCTGGCTGCGGGCGCCGCGGCGATCTACCCGCCCGGCACGGTCATCGCCGAGGCCGCAGGCGACCTCCTCGACACCCTCGGCTGAGCAGCTCTCGGGCGCCTTCACGCTCTTCACCGCGGCTGGGTGAGCCCACCCAGGCTGGTCACCAGTCGCGGTGGCGCCAGCACGCTCCGCGAGGCTGCGTTGGTGTGGGTGCCCCGAATTGTTTCCCTGCCCTTCACCAGCTTCGCGTCCGCTTCTAGCGTCGGGCTCCACGGGCGTGCGACGGGCAGCGCGTCCTTGGACTCCCAGGAGGCGGACGTGCTCACGAGCAGGAAACCGGTCACCACCACGGCACTCGCCGTGCTGATGACCTTCGGAATGGTGGCGGCGCTGCTGGTCGGGGTGTTCACTCCGACTCCCGCAGGCGCGGCGCCGGGCCACAGCGTGGAGCTGCAGGTGCTGGTGCTGGCCACCGGTGACCGCAGCACCGACACCGAACTGGATCTGATCGCCGGCGTCATGGACGACATCGGCGTGCAGTACGAGGTGCTCGACGTCACCACCACCGACCTCACCGAGAACTTCCTGCGCACCGGCGACGTCGGCCGTTTCAACGGCGTCATCCTCACCGAGACCCAGCTCGGCGGCCTGACCGAGTTCACCGGCGCCGAGTGGGCGATCCTCCACGAGTACGAGCGCGACTTCAACGTCCGCGAGTCGGTGATGAGTGGGTGGCCGGGCAGCAACGCCTTCGTCGACTACGGCCTGGCCGACATCCAGTTCCCCGGTGCGGGCGACCCCGCGTTCTGGTTCACCGAGTGGACGGCCGCCGGTCGCTCGCTCTTCCCGTACTACGGCACCGAGGGCCCCTACGTCGAGGAGTTCGCCTACCACGCCGTGCCCCGCAACACCGGTGGCGTCACCGCCACGCCGGTGCTGGTCGACACGGCTGCGCCCACCCGCACGCTGGTCAGCGAGCTCGACTACGCCGACGGCCGTGAGGTCCTGTTGGCCACGATGGTGCACCTGCCGGCCAACCTGTACTCGAAGACGCTCGCCTACAGCTTCATCGACTACGCCACGCGGGGCCTCCACACCGGCGCCCCCCAGGTCTACCTCTCGGCCCACATCGACGACCTGTTCCTGGCCTCGGCCATGTGGGACATCACCACTGGCACCACGAGCACCACCGAGACGTACCGCACCACCGCGGAGGACATCGCGGAGACGGTCGCCAACCAGAACGCCCTCATCGCCGGTCATCCGACCGTGGAGGACTTCGCCCTGGAGATGACCTTCAACGGCGCCGGCGCATCGGTCGGCGACCCCCTCACCCAGGCCGTGCAGGCCAACGAGGACGAGTTCACCTTCCTGAACCACACCTTCACCCACCGCAACTTCGACACCAGCAACGGTGCCGACGAGGCGGAGATCACCTGGGAGATCGGCCAGAACCTCGCGGTCTGGCAGAGCCTGGGCTTCCCCGGGCTGCCTGCCGCTGGCCGAGCGCTGGTCACCGGTCAGCACTCGGGCCTCTCCGACGGCCCCAGCGCCCCGTTCCCCGGCGGTGTCAACCCGGGGCTGGTGCCCGCGATGCAGGCCAACGGCGTGCAGTACGTGGCGTCGGACACCTCGTCGCCCAACCAGGACACCCCGCAGTACATCAACGGCTCGAACGTCCTGATGCTGCCCCGGTACCCCACCAACGTCTTCTACAACGTGCGGACGCCGGCGCAGATGACCGACGAGTACAACACGATCTACAGCACCAGCCTCACCTACGGCGACATCCTGGATCTCGAAGCGCAGCGTACGACCTCGAACATGGTCGGCTTCAGCGACTACGCGTACTTCTTCCACGCGGCGAACCTGGGTGACCACGACGGATCGGGCAACTCGTTGATGTTCGACTGGCTCGAGGCCGTGCTCACCGAGTACGAGAAGCACCTGTCCTTCCCGATCGTGAACCTGCCGTTCCACGAGATCGGCGATCGCACCGCCGCTCGCCTGGCAGCGCAGAACGCGGACATCACGGCGACGATGGTGATCGGCACCGGCGCCATCACCATCGAGTCCGACACCACCCTCCCGATCCTGATGACCGGTGTCCAGGGCGGCTACGCCTACGGCCCGCTCCAGATCCGGGAGCTGACGGTCAGCGGCACCCCGCAGGGCCTCCAAGCGGCTGACTACACGCCGCCGTCGGGCTTCCCGCTCCCGCCGACCCCGACCCCCACGCCCGATCCGACCCCGGATCCCACGCCGACGCCGGACCCGACCCCGGATCCCACGCCGACGCCCGATCCGACCCCGGATCCCACGCCGACGCCGGATCCGACCCCGACCCCGGACCCCACGCCGGACCCGGTCGTGGTCTTCTGCAACGGGCTCCAGGCCACCATCGTCGGTACCGCCG
>CBDHFJ010000056.1:0-19919 GCA_965262315.1 Acidimicrobiales bacterium | reverse complement strand
CCTCGGCGGCGTAGATCAAGCCGATGGCGACGGCCTCGCCATGGCGCAGGTCGAAGCTGCCGGCGATCTCGAGCGCGTGAGCCAGGGTGTGCCCGTAGTTCAGGATCGCGCGGCGACCCCCCTCGCGTTCGTCGTCGGCCACGACGTCGGCCTTGAGCCGGATGCAGCGAACGATCTGCTCGTCGAGCGACAACGGCCGGAGGTCGCCGGCGCCGAGAAACTGGTACTTCGCCATCTCGCCGAAGCCACAGCGCCACTCGCGCTGCGGCATGGTGTCGAGCGTCTCGGTGTCGCAGAGCACCGCCGACGGCTGCCAGAAGGCGCCCACCAGGTTCTTGCCCTGCGGCAGATTCACCGCCGTCTTGCCGCCGACCGCAGCATCGATCTGTCCGAGCAGGGTGGTCGAGACGTACACGACCGGGATGCCACGGTGGTACACCGCAGCGGCGAACCCGCCGACGTCGGTCACCAGCCCCCCACCCACAGCCACGACGGCGTCCTTACGCGTGAGCCCCCAAGTGGCCCAGGCCGAACAGAGCTGCTCGACGGTGGCCAGCGACTTGGCGGGCTCGCCGTCGTCGATGACGAACGTCCGATGCTCGACGCCAGGGTCGACCGCGACCTCGATGCCGGCCTGGGTGACGACGGCGACGCGGGCCGTGCCCGGCGGTAGCACCGACGCCAGCTCCTGCCGGGCGCCGGCACCCACGATCACGGGGTACGTGCGGTCCCCCAAATCGACCTCGACGGTCGTGTGTGCGGCCATGGCGTCAGGGTACCGACGGGGCAGTCCCGACGGTGGCCATTCGGGTGGTGTCACCCGAGCAGGGTCGCCGGGTACAACGCCACCAGGAGGGCGCCGACCATCAGCGGCGGTCCGAACGGGAACGTGGTGTGACGGATGCCGTCGCCGGCGCTCCCCTCCTCGGGGTCGGGCAGGAACGACAGCCCGAGCCTGATCACCACGACCCGACCGAGACCGAGGACCACCCCGAGGGCCGAGCCGATCAACAATGCGATCATCACGCCACGCACCGCGTCGAGTCGGGTTCCGGCCACCCAGCCGACGAAGAGCCCCAGCACCAGCGCCAGTTTGACGTCGCCGAACCCCATCCCCGCCGGGTTGATGAGGTGCATCACGAAGAGAATCCCGCAGTAGACGGCTGCCCCGACGACCGCGGCCGAGATGGCGGACGCCTCGCCGTCGACGATCTCCCCGATCACGATCACCACGGCGGCCGACGCCAAGGACCAGAACACGATGGGGTTCGGCAGCCGGTACTGCCGGAGGTCGATGATGCTCAGCGCGACCGAGGAGACGGCCAGGATCAGGATGGCGAACAGCCGCCAGTCGTCGTACTGCGCCGCGGCCAGACCGAACAGCAGCGCGGTGAGTGCCTCCGGGACGGGAACCATCATGGGCACCGACGAGTCGTAGCGCTCCAGCGTGGGGCGCATGGCATGGCCGGCGATGGCCCCGAGCGCGGCGAAGATCCCGACGAAGATCGCGCTCATGCGTGCGCGCGGATGGCCGAGGACGCGGCCTGGGACATCGCCGCCACCGGCGCTTCCCGCCCGGTCCAGAGCGTGAACTGTCGCGCTGCCTGGTGGACGAGCATGCCGACCCCACCGACGGCGGTGGCGCCGGCCGATCGGGCGGCCGCCAGGAATGGCGTCTCGACCGGGTGATACACGAGGTCGCAGACCCATTGGCCCGGCCGCAGACTTCCCTCGGGGGCCGGCATCCGTCCCGCGGCGCTGGTGCCGTCCATCCCAACGGAGGTGGCGTTGACGACGATCTCCGCGTTGGCGATGTCGGCGACGCTCGCCACCCGTCCCACGTCGCCTGCCAGCGCGGCAGCGGCGTGGGCCTTGCGTTGGGTGCGGTTCAGCACCGCGACGTCGGCGGCGCCGGACTCGGCCAGGGCCAGCACCACGGCGCGAGCGGCGCCGCCTGCCCCGAGCACCACACATGTCCGGCCGACGACCGGCTCACCCGTCTCGATCTCCAGGCTGTCGACGAAACCTCCGCCGTCGGTGTTGTGGCCGACCAGCTCGCCCTGGTCCCAGGCCACACAGTTCACGGCCCCGAGGCGCTCGGCCTGCGGGGTGAGCCGGTCCAGCGACGACGCGATGTCGGCCTTGTGCGGCATGGTGACCGACAGGCCACCGAGGTGGAGCGTCCGCATGGCGGCGACGGCGTCCGCAGCCCGCCCGGGAGCGATGTCGAAGGCGACGTAGGTCCAGTCCAGGCCGAGTGCCTCGAACCCGGCGTTGTGGATCAACGGTGACAGCGAGTGCCGCACCGGATTCCCGATCACGGCGGCGGTCCTGGTGGTCCCGGTCGGGATCATCCGCAGCCGAGGTCCCGCTCGATGCAGATCTCGACCGCCGCACCGAATTCCTCGGCGGTCACGGCGAAGGTGTGGGTCCCCGGACCGTTCTCCTCGGTGAGGACGTAGTAGAACCAGTCGCCGTCCTCGGGGTTGAGGGCAGCCTCCAACGACGCGCGGCCCGGCGACGCGATGGGCGTCGGGGGCAGCCCGGCGAAGCGACGGGTGTTGTAGGGGCTGTCGACCTGGAGATCGGCGTTGGACAGCTCGCGATCGCCGCCCAGCGCATACACCACGGTGGCGTCGATGCCGAGCGGCTCGCCCACGGCGAGACGGTTGTAGATCACGCGCGCGATCTTCGGGCGGTCGATGGCGGCGCTCGCCTCCTCCTCGATCAGCGAGGCGATGACCAGCAGCTGGTACGGGGAGACGCCGAGACGCTCGGCGCCTGCCACCAGGTCGAGCTCGGCGGCCACCTGGTCGAACTGCGACACCATGCGTTCCAGCAGCAGTGCCTCGTTGGCAGCCGAGTCCTCGTCGAGCTCGTAGGTGTCCGGGAACAGGTAGCCCTCGGAGCTGAAGAGCACCTGGTCCTCGAAGATCACCGGCTTGCGGACCGACGTGAATGCGTCGCGAAGCTCCTGGGCGTCGAACCGATCGAGCTGGGCCAGCAGGGAGTTCTCGATCTCGGAGAGGCGGAACCCCTCGGGGACCGTCACCGTGAACGTCTCGAGGATCCGGGCGCCGCCGTCGAGAATCTCCATCGCGTCCCAGACGGCCATGTTGGTCTGGAACGTGTACTCGCCCGCCTGGAACTCAGGCGCGTCCTTGTAGCGCAGGTAGTAGCGGAAGACCGTCCCGTTGGCGACGATGCCTTCCTCGTCGAGGATGCGGACGATGTCGTTGGTGGTCGCGCCCTGGGGGATGTTCACCAGGACGAACTCCCCGGGCTCTCCGGGCGGATCGAGCTGGTCGTCCACCCACGCCTTCACGTAGAAGGCGCTGACGCCGACGACCGCAGCGAGACCGGCGAGGAACAACATGACCCGGAACAGGGTGCTGGTTCGGCGGGGCAGGTGCTCCCAGTCACGGTCGTCGTAGTACTCGTCCTCGTACCACGGCGGCAGATCCTCCGGTGGCTGGAAGTCCGCGTCCGGGTCGAACTGCACCACACCCTGGGGGTACGGGTCGATGTATTGCGGCGGGGCGGCCGTGGCGGTGCCCGACTGGTACTGGACATGGGGCGTGGCGCCCGGCCCCCAGCCGTCCGGGTACGGCGACGACCCGCCGCCGGGTCCGTCGGGGTACGGCGAGGCGTGCGCGGTGACCGGCTCGGGGTCGTCGTCCTGGTCGAACACGGAGCCACCGGGGACGTCCCCGTCCACCAGCAGCTGCTCGGGCTCGTCGACGGGCGCGACCGCATCCGGGCGCAACCGCTCCACGGGCTGGGTGTCGTCTGGATCGTCGGGGGTCATCGATCGGTCTCGGGGTCTCGGCCGTCGAGCCAGGCCTGCAACAGCACTGCCGCTGCGACCTTGTCGACCACGTCCTTGCGGTCCTGGCCCGCCACACCCTGCTCGCGCAGGACCTGGTGGGCACTGACCGTCGTCAGCCGTTCATCGTAGGTCTCGACAGGTACTCCTGTGACGACACCCAGCTCGTCCGCCTCACGAAGCGCCGCCTTGGCCGCCTTGCCGACCGATCCGTCGAGCGACAACGGCAGCCCGACGACGATGCGTTCGACCTCCCATTCGTCGACGACCGCCTTGATCGCCTCGTGGTCGAGCGCTCGGCGCTTGCCGCGCCGAATCACCGAGTGCGGCGTGGCGAGCACGCCCCCGGCGTCGCTGAGCGCCAAACCGATGCGCACCGACCCGAGATCGATGCCGAGAACGCGCACGGATCAGCAGCGGCCCGCGAATCGGCTCACGGCGCCGCCCAGGTCGATGCCGGGTCCCCCCATGGGTCAGGCGATCCCCGCGGCCGAGCGGGCCATGTCGAGCGCGCCGTCGAGGGCCTCGGCGTCCTTGCCACCGGCCATGGCGAAGTCCGCGCCCTTGCCGCCGCCTCCCTTGACGGCCTTGGCGGCATCGGCGATGAGCTCCGCGGCGTTGAAGGTGTCGGTGTCGGCGACGACCGAGACCAGCGACACCCCACCGCCGTCGAGCGCGGCGCCGAGCACCACTGCTCGCATGCCGTCGCCCTTCAGCGCCTGGGCCATCTCCTTGAGGTCATCGCGGCCGACGCCGTCGACACGGGCCACGACCACACCGTCGACCGCGCTGTCGGCGAGCTCGCCCGAGCGACCGGCAGCCGCGGCGGAGCGCAGTTTCTTGACCTCGTTCTCGAGATCGGCGAGCTCGTTGAGGCGCTTCTGGATGCCGTCGAGCAGACCGTCGACGGGAACGCCGACGAGCTCGGCAGCCTGGCTCAGCTTGGCTTCCTCGTCCCGGAGCAGGCCGACCGTGCGGTCTCCGGACACCGCTTCGATACGGCGCAGGTTGGAGCCGATCGAGCCCTCGGAGACGATCTTCACCAGCCCGATGTCGCCCAGGGCGGACACATGGGTGCCACCGCAGAGCTCCACCGAGTTCGGCCCGGCGTCGAGGACGCGAACGACGTCGCCGTACTTGTCGCCGAAGAAGGCGATGGCGCCGCGCTCCTGCGCGTCGGCCATGGACATCTCGGTGTGGTCGACGCCGTGATTGGCGAGCACGTCGGCGTTGACCAGATCTTCGATCTGGGCGATCTGGTCGGAGGTGAGCGGGCTCGTAGTGGCTGAAGTCGAACCGCAGCCGGTCGGGACCCACCCACGAGCCCTGCTGCTTGACGTGGTCACCGAGCACGCGGCGCAACGCCGAGTGCACCAGGTGGGTGCCCCGTGTGGTTGCGACGGATGTGGTTCCGACGTTCCGCATCGATACGAGCAGTGGCCTCCTGTCCGACCTCGATGGCGCCGTCGACAACGCGACAGCAGATGCCGGTGCTGGCCGGCCGCGGCGTACACCGTGTCGACCACATGTGCAGTGCCGGTGGCGGTCTCGATGGTGCCGATGTCGCCGATCTGGCCGCCCGACTCCGCGTAGAACGGGGTGCGGTCCAACACGATGGAGTCGTCGGTCACCAGGAGCACCGTGCCGGTGGCCTCGTCGGTGTCGCGGCCCACGAACTCGGTGGGACCGTGCTCGGCCACCAGGTCCTGGAACACGCTCATGTCGGCGGCGACGCCGCTCTTCTTGGCGTGATCCTCCTTGGCCCGCGTGCGCTGCTCGGCCATGGCCGCCTCGAAACCGGCGACGTCGACCTCGACGTCGCGCTCGGCGGTGATCTCCTGGGTCAGCTCGAGCGGGAAGCCGTAGGTGTCGTGGAGCTGGAAGGCGGACATCGCCGGCGAGCGGCTGACCGGGATCGAGTTCGCCGAGGTGTTTGTCGAGGATCGCCGAACCCGACTCGAGCGTGCGGCGGAAGCTCTCCTCTTCGCGGTCGAGGACGTCGCGGATGAACTCGCGGTTGTCGACGAGCTCTTCGTATGCGGCACCCATGATCTCGACCACGAGGTCGACCAGCTGCGCCATCACCTGGGATTCGACGCCGAGGATGTAGGCGTGACGGACGGCGCGACGCACGATACGACGCAGCACGTAGCCCCGCTCCTCGGTTGGAGGGGAAGACGCCGTCGTTGACCAGGAAGGTGGTCGACCGTGCGTGGTCGGCCAGGATCTGCAGCGACACCGTGGTCTTGGGGTCGCGGTCGGTCACACCGGCGATCGAGGCCACACCGTCCACCAGACGAACGAACTCGTCGGTGCCCCACACCGCGTCGACGCCCTGGAGGACCGACAGCACGCGCTCGAGGCCGGCGCCGGTGTCGATGGACGGCTTGGGCAGCGGAACCTGCGAGCCGTCCGGCTGCTGGTCGAACTGCATGAACACGAGGTTCCAGATCTCGACGAACCGCTCGTCGGCCTCGGGATTCTCGGGTCCGCCGTCGGGGCCGTACTCGGGGCCCTTGTCCCAGAAGATCTCCGAGCACGGGCCGTTGGGGCCGGTGTCGGCCATGCGCCACCAGTTGTCGTCGTCGAGGTACTGGATGCGCTCCTTGGGCACACCGACCTTCGAATGCCAGATCTCGGCTGCTTCGTCGTCGGAGTGGTGCACGGTGACCCACAGCCGTTCGGGGTCGAGACCCAGCGTCTCGGTGAAGAACTCCCACGCCATGGGGATGGCGTCGTCCTTGAAGTAGTCGCCGAAGCTGAAGTTGCCCATCATCTCGAAGAACGTGAGATGGCGACTGGTGCGACCGACCTCATCGAGGTCGTTGTGCTTCCCGCCTGCGCGGACACACTTCTGGACGGTCACGGCTCGCTTGTAGGGCGGCACCTCGTCGCCCACGAAGTACGCCTTGAACGGCACCATGCCCGCGTTGGTGAACAGCAGCGTGGCGTCGTGGGGGATCAGGCTGGAGGAAGGCACGATCTCGTGCCCGCGCTCGTTGAAGAAGCGGTGGAAGGCCTGGCGGAGTTCGTTCGCATCCATGAGCGGCCCAGGATACCGGTGCGCGTCGGCAGCTCAGGAGCGTTTGCCGGCAGCAGCCGGAACGGTCAGTCCGGGACAGCCCGGAGGTTCGGGCGCTTGACGGGTGCCACCTCGGCTTCGGCGTCGGCCTGATACTGCTTCATGACCGCCCGGCCTTCCTGCACTGCCGTCTTGAGGTTGGAGCCGGCGGCCTTTGCCTTGGTACCCACGACCGTGCGCACGTTGTCCGGGACGTACTGCTGGACCTTGCGATTCACGGCTCGCTTCACCCAGTAGGACGAGCCCAGCCCCGCTCCGAAGCCGGCGCCCATCCAGATCGCTCGTTTGAACATCTCGGTCTCCTCCCGGGCGAACTCAGCCGGCCTGTTCGTCGATTTCGCGACCCGTGAGGCGACGGGCAGCACGTGACGTGCCCTTGACGACGGCCGCGGTCTTGATCACGGGCTTCGCAACCGCACCGTAGGTCATCTTGGAGAGCGTGTCGGCGCGGGCGCTCACCCGTTCGGCGGAATCGAGGAGCCCGTCGACTCGGGTCAGCTCGTGGTCCACCGCGTCGGCTTGGGCGTCGAGTCGTTCCATGGTGGCGTCGACATCGGCACGCAGGCCGCGCAGCACGTCCCGCAACTCCTCGGTGGTCTGGCGGAGCTGCATCACCAGCACCACGACGCCGGCGGTCACCGCGATGGCGACCACGACGATGACGACGGCGGCGAGGTCTGCTGCGCTCACGAATGTTCCTCGGATTCCTGGGTGTCGGGGTCCGGCGCCGGCAACCGGTGCAGGCGACGGGCGATCTCGGCTTCGGCGCCGCGGGTCGACGGCTCGTAGTAGACGTGATCCTCGAGGTGAGCCGGGCGGTACTGCTGGTCGACCCAACCGGCCTCGTGGGCGTGAGGATAGTCATAGCCCTCACCGTGGCCGAGGTTCTTCGCGCCGCTGTAGTGGGCATCGCGCAGGTGCATGGGTACCTGGCCGCCGCCGGCCCGGGCGTCGGCCTGGGCCTTCCCGAGCGCCGCGTATGCCCGGTTCGACTTGGGGGCGGTCGCCAGATAGACCACGGCGTGCGCCAGGTTCAGCTGGGCCTCGGGCAGTCCGACGAACTCCACGGCCCTGGCTGCCGCATCCGCGACCACGAGGCCCTGCGAGTCGGCCATCCCCACGTCCTCGCTGGCCAGGATGACGAGGCGCCGGGCGATGAACCGGGCGTCCTCCCCCGCGTCGAGCATGCGGGCCAGCCAATAGAGCCCGGCGTCGGGGTCCGATCCCCGGATGCTCTTGATGAACGCGGACACGGTGTCGTAGTGCTCGTCCTGGCCGTAGCGAAGTGCCTGGGTGCCGAGCGCCGCCTCGGCATCCGCGAGCTCGACGTGGGTGGGACCGCCGTCGGCTCGCACTCGGGCCAGGGCGACCGCGACCTCGAGGCTGGTCAGCGATTGGCGGCCGTCGCCCTCGGCCCGGGCGACCAGGTGCTCGATGGCCTCGGCGCTGGCCGAGGCGCGCTCGGCCTCGAGCCCGCGCGTGATGAGCGTGGTCACCGCGTCGGGGCCCAGGTTCTCGAGCCGGAACAGGGTGCTGCGGCTCAGCAACGGCGCGTTGACCTCGAAGTACGGGTTCTCGGTCGTGGCCCCGATCAACACGATCAGCCCCGACTCCACCGACGGCAGGAGCGTGTCCTGCTGGGCCTTGTTGAAACGGTGGACCTCGTCGAGGAACAGGATCGTGCCCTGCCCCCGCTCCCCCAGCCGTTGTTCGGCGCGTGCGGCTTCCTCCCGGACATCCTTCACCGACGCCGTCACCGCCGAGAGCTGCACGTACTGCTTGGCGGTGGTTCGGGCGATCAGACGAGCGATCGTGGTCTTGCCCGTGCCGGGTGGGCCCCAGAAGATCACCGAGCTCAGCCGGTCCGCCTCGATCAGGGATCGCAGGGGCTTGCCGGGACCCAGGAGGTGTTGCTGGCCCACGACGTCGTCGAGCCGCGTCGGGCGCAGCCGGTCCGCGAGCGGGGACTGTCGTTCGAGCGCCTGGGACGCAGCGGCGGCGAAGAGGTCATCGGCCATTGCGGCCACCCTAGAGCTGGGGGACGACGCTCCGGTGGGCTCGACGGGTTCACCGGCCACACTGCGACGCTTCGCTACGCTTGCCGACGTGAGTGCTTCCGACCCAGCCCGCCACGAGGTGTCCAGCTTCGCCGACGTCGTCGCCCCGGCAGACGACTACCGGGCGGGGCGCCCCATCGTGGTGAACGTGGTCGCGGAAACCGAGACCGGCCGCCGCATCATCGACTTCATGTCCGGCCTCGCCTACGGCACCGGTGGCACCCTCGAGAAGGCGGCCGAACAGCTCTACCTGCTCACCCCGCCGCTCGCGGACTGAGCGCGCCCGCCGCAGCTCGTTCACCGGTCAACAGTCTCGCTCCCCCGGATTCGTGACGGGTTCCGGCGCGACGGAACCCTTCACAATTCCCGAAACGCCAGGGGGGGCAGACCCGCCCCGGATCAGTTCGCGGGCGGCAGGACCCGCAGACCCAGCTCCTCGAGGTGTTCGCCGTCGATGGGCGTCGGAGCGTTGGTCAACGGGTCGGCGCCGGACTGGGTCTTCGGGAACGCGATGATCTCGCGGATGTTCTCCTCGCCGGCCAGCAGCGCCGCCAGGCGGTCGATGCCGAAGGCGAAGCCGGCGTGCGGGGGCGCGCCGTACTTGAACGCGTCGAGCAGGAACCCGAACTTGAGCTGGGCCTCCTCGGCGCCGATCCCGAGCGTCTCGAAGATCTTGGCCTGGATGTCGGGGCGATGGATTCGCACCGAGCCCGAACCGAGCTCCCAGCCGTTGAGCACCAGGTCGTAGGCCTGGGACCGGATCTCGAGGTACTCGTCACCCGAGGCCGTCTCGAGCTTCTCGACGTCGTCGACGTGGGGCATGGTGAACGGATGGTGCGCCGGGATGGGATTGCCGGCGTCGGTCACCGTCTCGAAGAGCGGGAACTCGGTGACCCACAGGAAGTGGAGGCCGCCCTCGTTGACCGGCGGCCGACCCAGTTCGAGGCGGAGCAGGCCGAGGACATGGTTCACGGTGCGGCGGTCGGCGGCGATCATGAGCACCATGTCCCCCTGCTTGGCGCCCAGACGTTCCGGAACGGCGGCCAACTCGGCCTCGGACATGAACTTGGTGAGCGCACCGTCGAGCGCGTCACCCTCGCCGACCCGGAACCAGGCCAGACCCTTGGCACCCCAGCGCTTGCACTTGTCGGTCAGCGCGTCGATGGCGTTGCGGCCGAGGCTCTCGGCGCCGCCCTCGTAGAGGATGCCCTTGACGCAGGGGACCTTGAAGACGTTGGCCTCGGTGCCTTCGAAGATGTCGGACATCTCGGTGAGCTCCATGCCGAAGCGCACGTCGGGTTTGTCGGAGCCGAAACGCTCCTGGGCTTCGTGCCAGGTCATGTGGGGGATCTCGCCGGGACGCTCACCGGTGACGGCCTCGGCCGCGTCCTGGATGGCCTCGGACACGAACGCCAGGATGTCGTCCTGGGTCGCGAAGCTGGCCTCCATGTCGAGCTGCATGAACTCGAACTGGCGGTCGGCGCGCAGATCCTCGTCGCGCAGGCAGCGTGCGATCTGGTAGTAGCGGTCGATACCGCCGACCATGCAGAGCTGCTTGAAGATCTGGGGACTCTGGGGCAGCGCGTAGAAGGTGCCCGGATGCAGACGGCTGGGCACCACGAAGTCGCGGGCGCCCTCCGGGGTGGAGGCGATGAGCATGGGGGTCTCGACCTCGACGAAGCCCTGCTTCTCCATGGCCCCGCGGACGGCGGAGTTCACCTTCGCCCGGGTGCGCAGGTTGTGCTGCATCCGCGGCTTGCGGAGATCCACGTAGCGATGGCGGAGGCGGATCGTCTCGTCCACGTCGGTGCGCTCGTGCATGGGGAACGGTGGCGTCTCGGCCGTGCTGAGCAGCTCGACGGTGGCGTCACCGATCTCGATCTCACCGGTGGCCAGCGCCGCGTTGGTCGCGCCTTCGAGACGGTCACGGACCGTCCCCGTGATGGCCACCACGTATTCGGAGCGCAGGTCCAGCTTCTCGTCGACCACACACTGGACGACGCCCGTGTAGTCGCGCAGGTCGATGAACGCCAGGTGCTCGCTGTGCACCCGGCGGGTGTCGACCCAGCCGCACACGGTCACGGTGCGGCCCACGTCGGCCTTGCGCAGGGAGCCGCAGTAGTCGGTGCGCATGCCGGTGGCTGCGTAGTCGGCGTCGGTCATGGGGTGCTCTCCGTGGCTGGGGGGAGGGATTCGATCAGGGTGCGCAACGAGCCGGCCAGCCCGTCGCGGGTGAGTTGCTGCTGGTCGCCGTCGCCGCGCAGGTCCCGCACGGTGACGACGCCGGCGTCGAGCTCGTCCTTGCCGACGATGACGGCGACGCGGGCACCGGAGCGGTCGGCGACCTTCATCTGCGCCTTGACGGACCTGCCGCCGAAGCTGCGGTCCGCGCCGAGGCCCGCCCGCCGGAGCTCGTCGCAGAGCAGGGTGGCCTGGTGGCCGTCGGTCATGTCGACGACGAAGGCGTCGACGACCACAGGGGCCGCCGGGAACGTGTCTTCGGCGTCGCACGCCAACAGGATGCGATCGACGCCGAGCGCGAACCCGATCCCGGGCGTGGGCGGACCGCCGAGCGCCTCGACGAGGCCGTCGTACCGACCGCCACCGCCGACGGCATTCTGGGCGCTGTCGAGCGCGCCGGAGGCGAACTCGAACGTGGTGCGCGTGTAGTAATCGAGGCCTCGGACGAGCCGCGGCGAGATCGCATAGGAGATCCCCAACGCCTCCAGACCGGCGGCCACACCACCGAAGTGGTCGGCGCACTCGGCCGTGAGGTGGTCGACCATCAACGGCGCCTCCGCGATGATCGGCTGGTCCTCGGCTCGCTTGGAGTCGAGGACGCGCAACGGGTTCTTCTGGAGGGTGGCCTGCGACTGCTCGGAGAGCCGATCGACGTTGTCGTGGAGGTAGGCCCCCAGCGCGGCCATGTACTGGGGCCGACACGTCGGGTCGCCCAGCGAGTTGAGCAACAGGGTGACCTGCTTCATCCCGAGTGCCTCGTAGAAACGCCAGCCGAGGGCGATCACCTCGACGTCGATCGCAGGGTCGTCGCTGCCCAGGACCTCGATGCCGACCTGGCTGAACTGGCGGTAGCGGCCGGCCTGAGGCTTCTCGTAGCGGAACTGGGGGCCCTCGTACCAGACCTTCCAAGGCGGCACCGGCCGATGCTCGGCGTAGGCCCGGCACACCGACGCCGTGAGCTCGGGCCGAAGCGCCAGGTGCTGAGGCGGGTCGCCCTTGTCGAAGAAGTCGAACATCTCCTTGGTGACGACGTCGGTGCTGTCGCCCAGCCTGAGGAACACGCCGAGGTCCTCGAAGATCGGTGTGGCGACCTGGCCGTACCCGCTGCGACCGGCGAGGTCGGCGAACACGCGAAGAAGCTCCCGCCACCGATCGGTGTCTGGAGGCAGGATGTCTCGGGTACCTCGCGGTGCCTGGAACTGCGCCTTCGCCACGAGGCGCAAGGCTACCGGTTGACCCCTTGCCCTCCCCGCATGTTTCGCGGCGGCGGAGCCACCGCCCCGAACGCGGTGGGTCAGCGCTGGCCGGGTTCGGGCAGGACGTAGCCGACGCCGTCGACCCAGATCGCACCTGCGGGCAGCGGATCGGGGCTGTCCGGGTCGAGGATCCAGCCGTGTCGGGCGTTCCAGCGTGCGCCGACCGGCGGCGAACTCGGGCGAGCAGGCGCGGGGCGCGGTGCGGGTGGCACGCTCGGCGCGGGTGGTGCCGCCGGGCTCTCGAACACCGACCGCCCGGGTTCGACGGGCTGCGCGTCGGCGGGCAGCCCGGTGGGCTCCGACGGCCTGGGCACGTCGGCGAAGACCGAGGCGTTGGTGGGCGCGCCGCTGGGCTCGGGCGCTGGGGGAATCGGTGGACCGCTGTTGGTGGGTGGACCGAGGCCTTCCCATTGTCCCTCCGGGTGGGTGGCCCGGTAGTGGGCGTCGTCGGGGTACGGCGACGACACCGCCGGCCCTGGCGGGTCCAGCGGCGAGCCCGGAGGCGGCCCGTCGAGGTGTGGCGACGACACCGCCGGCCGCGGCGGGTCCAGCGGCGAGCCCGGAGGCGGCCCGTCGGGGTACGGGGGCGGCGTGGGCTGGGCCGCAGGGCGCGCGGGCGTCGCTGGTCCCTGTGGCCCGGGCGTGGGAACACGGGGCTGGGACTGGGTCGGTGGCGCGTACGTGACCGGCGGCTCGTGGACAGCCGGCCGCGCTCGTGGCTGTGGTTGTGGTCGAGGTGGCTGCTCGCGCCCGATCACGCGGCTGCGTCGCCGGGTGTCCATCTCGGCGACCTCGCGACGGTGCGGGGCGTCGGGATACGGCGCCCGTCGTTCGGCAGCGGCCCGACGCCGCTCCCCCGACGGCCAGGCCGCCGCGATGCCGAACAGCGCCAGTCCCGAAGCCGCCAGGGCGATCGACGGCACGAGCAGGGATCGGAGCAGGGCCGACAACAACGCAGCGACGACCTCGGCCTGATCGGGTGCGTACTGCCGCAAGAGGTAGGGCACGCCGAGCCCGAGGATGAGATAGATCGCCGTGGTGGTGACCGCCCAGGTCCCGGCGCGCCGCAGAATCGACGGGCGATCGTTGGTGGCGACCAGGGCGAGAATGGCGCCGAACGCGGCGACGGCCGCAAGGATCGGCACCGCCGTCTCGAGGAACGATCGCACGGGTCCGGCGTTGGGGACCCGGTCGGTCGGCAGCGGCACCGTCAGGGGCGGAGACTCGGGCACGACCGTGTCGAGCTGGGGTGCAGCGGCGATCAGGTTCTGCCGGGCCACCGCGGCGACCGGACTCAGATCGACCTGGCCCGGGACGTCACCCTCACCGAGGAAGGCGCGGTGGGTGTCGGTGAACGCAGCCAGGATCGTCGCCTCGACCGTGGGGTCGTTCAACAAGCCGGTGGTGACCTGGTCGACGAGCCCCTGTTCGACGGGGACCTCGGGCGGGATGAGCGCTCCGATGGCACCGGCGAGGTTCTCGGCCAGCTGGACCCGGACCTCCTCGTTGTCGAGCAGCTCCTCGGCGACCTCGCGAGAGCGGTCCGGATCGAAGACCGTCTGGAGCGCGGCGAAGCCGGACCACGCGAACGATCCCACCAGGAGAGCAAACCCGAGAATGGCACCGCCGAGTGACCGCCTGATCACGTGGCTGTCCCGAGGTCGCGATCAATGCGCCGCATCGACTCGACGGTACTCCCCGGCGGCCGGCGGTTGGTGGCTCCCAGCGGCGACCGCTCCCGTCGCGCCCGCAACTGACGCCGACGCGTCGCGGCCCAGTCAGTTCCAGAGGGCCTCGGCGCGGCTGGCGTGGAGATCGACGTCACGTCCGAGTTCGGCGGCGAAGTCGACCCATGCGGGCGCCGGCTCCCACCCCGCCGTGAGCTCGTCCAGCGCGTCCGCGAGCTCGGCCGCCGATGCCTCGGGGCGGAGGGCGATGGCGGCCGGCAGCACCTCGATCTCTCGGCCGTCGTCGAGCGTGCGGTACTCGCCGGCATACGCCCAGACCGGGAAGCCCCGGTCGTAGAGCGAGTCCCGGAACTGCACCCACTGGTCGTCGTCGAAGGCACCCTCGACGACGACTGCGCGACAGCCGCCGGGTCGCCTCGTCAGGACCGCCGGGTAGCGACGCAGTGTCGACCCGGCCTCCTCCGGGTCATCGGGCACCGGATCCATCGGCACGGGCTCGAAGACCACGACGTCGTCGAAGTGCTGTGGGACGCCCGGGTGCGCGACGTTCACGATCTGGGCCGTCGCAGGGCCGGTGCGTCGGGCGGTGTGGGTCCGCTCCCGTCCATCGTCGTCGACGAAGGTGATCAGGCAGCGCTCCCACTGTTCCTCGACGGGGCCGGAGGGCTCCACCAGTTCGATGTCGAGCGCGGCACAGGCACGCCGCACCAACTCCCACTCTTCGGCCAGCGTGCCGTGCAGGATCGCGTCCCACCAGTCGCCGCGGGTCGCATCGTCCCCGGCGAGTGCGAGCACCTCCCGGGAAAGGACCACGGCGGCGTCGTGGTTGCCGACACGGCGTTCGGCCTCCGCCCACAGACGACGGGTGTTGCACACGCCCGGGTCCAGGGCCACGACGGCCGCACACTCGTCGCTCACCGTCGGCCAGTCGCCGGCCGCGGCGGCCTGACGCGCTCGGAACCAGTGAGCGAGCGATGGGTCCACCGGCTCCACGTTGGCGATCACGCGGTCCTGACCGTCACGATCGCGCGCCACGAAGTACAGCTCGAACAGCATCATCGTGGACTGCTCGTCGGCGGGATGATCCGCCACACGCTGCCAGAGGACCTCTCTGGGCGCATCCCGCCAGCCCTGGTCGGCCAGGGTGGCCACGAGGTCGGGGATGTCCTCGGGCTCCAGGGCCCCTTCCTCCCGGGCCGTCTCCCACGCCTCCACCCGGACGTCGAACGTGGCCGCCGGCGCGATCTCGGAGGGTGCCGCGGCGATGGCCGCACGCAGATGAGACAGGTGCTGGCCGACCGAGGACGGGTCGACGAGCTCGGCGGCGATGGACTCGGCGAGGGTCAACGCCCGCTCGGCGGATCGACGCGCACCACGGGCGGCCGCGGCCTGGCCGGCCAGCCGCGCCGCGTCGAAAGCGTGGCGGTAGGCGCCTCGGTCGTGGAGCAGATGGGCCAGCTCCACGATCGTGGCCGACGGCTCGTTGCCGTTCTCGAGCACGCCGGCGCGCAGCAGGTCGCGGGCCAGCTGGAGCCAATCGGGCGCCAGTGACGGGTGTTCGAGCGGCGACATCGCCTGCCCGAACTCGCTGAGCGCTCGGTCGACATCACCGTTGCCCAGACGCACGCGGGCGACCTGGAGGTCGAACGCGCTGCGCTCCCAGCGCATGTGCTCGGCGAAGCGGTCGGGGTCCACGCCATCGGCCGCGACGAGCGCCTCGGCGACGCGATCCGATGCCAACAGCGCCACCAGCCGGGCGCGCTCGAACCCGATCGTCGGCTGCTCGCCCTCGCTGCGGATCGCCACGACGGTCTCGTCGATCAGCGCAAGCGCATCGTCGTGGCGGCCGGCGTTGATCAGGCCGTCGCGCAGCTCCGCGCTGACGCAGTCGTAGCAGGGCCACGTCGGGTCGATGCGGTCGAGCGTGTCCGATGCGGCCGCAATGACGGCGTCGGCGTAGCCAGGGCCGTCGGTTCGCGAGTAGGCGATGCACAGATCCTGTGCCGAGCAGATCGTCTGTGGGCAGTCGACGTTCTCGGGTCGGTGCGCGATCTCGAACAGCTCCACGGCATCGCTGACGGCGGCGGCGCCCTGGCCCTCGCCGGTCAGTCGCCACTGCAGGTCCCAGTGGCGACCGAAGACCTCCAGCCACGGCAGGTTGTGGGCGCGGGCCAACGCCACGAACTGCTCCTTGGCGGCGCGCACCCCCTCGGCGTCCTGCGCATCCGAGCTCTCCCACAGCTCCCAATAGGTACGGGTCGCTGCACCGGTGCCATCACCGATCGCCGCGTCGGCGTCGTCGAGCCAGGAGAAGATGTCGCGTACGGGCATCAGCTGCCTTCCTTGTTCGGTTGGTCGGGGGGATCGATGTGGTGAGGACCGGGACCGTGGCGCTCCTCGAGCACCAACCCGTCGATCACGGCGAGCGTGTCTGCCAGCGCGCCGTTGATGTCGACCAGCCCGCCGCGATCGCGGTCCGACGCCATCATCAACACCTTGAGCGCCCGCAGGAACGTCAGGCCGCGCGTGACGGCGGCGGGGCGGCTGGCGCGGTGGTCGACGAGGCGTGCGACCGACGGACACTCGAGGTTGACGTACACCCGCGTGCGCGGGCGATCGGCCAGCGGTTCGGTGTGCAGCCGGGCCAGGCCGGCCATGCCACTGCCGGCTCGCCGATCGATCTCGTCGTCGTCCAAGCGATGCTTCAGCTCGGCCTCGCGGTCGGGGATCACGACGAGGGGCACCGTGGCCGGGTCGAAGCGCGCGGCGATGACCGCCTGGTCCTCGCCGCCGAGTTCCCGATCGAGCCACGTCTGCACGTCCGCGCTCACCTCGATGGGCTCGAAGATCGCGGCGTTGCCGTCGTCGCTGCCGACCTCCACCAGCACCAGGTCGTGGGCATCGGCGTACCGGCGCAGGAACGGGAGCACGCCGTAGCGCCCGCCACGAGCGATGGGCACGCCCAGCGCATGGAACAGGACCTCCTCGAAGCCTCGCTCTGCGCCGAGGCTCACGTGGACACGACGACCGACGCGGAGCTCGGCCACCGGGATCGTGCCGTGCGATGTCGGGATCTCGGCTCGGTCGGCCACCAGCTCGAAGAGTCGATCGTCGGTCACCGCCGCACCCAGGAGGGCCTCACCGTGCCGGGCGAGCACACGACGCCACGCCGCAGGCGAACGCGCGGCGAGCGCGGCCAGGCCCGCGGTCAGCGCCTCCGCGATCACCATCTGGGCCTCGGTGTACGCCGCGTCACGCTGGAGGGTCTCGCGGCTCGCGGTCGGGGTCAGCCGAGCCGACTCCACGACGCCACTGACGAACCCGGCCCAGCGGGGCAGGACGTCGACGTCGTTCTCGGCCAGGAGCATCCCCCGGACGTACACCGAGAGGCGGCGGTTGTCCGCGTTGCCGTACGTCGATCCCCCATGGATCCACAGCTGGCCCTGGAGCCACTGGTCGGGGGTCTCGATCGGCAGCGCGGCGATGGGCTCGAACCGCGACTCGAACGCCGCGGCGAACTCCAGCCGAGAGCCGTCGTTCGCGTCCGACGAGCGCCAGGGTGGCGTCAGGTTGACGGCCCCTCCCCCGTCGACCACCACCGGGAGCGGCAAGAGCCGGCAATACCGATCGAGGACCGCCCGAACCATGGCCGGCGACCCGAGATCGGCGAAGTCGGAGCTCAGATGGAGGCGCACCACGGTCCCGACCGGCCCCGGCGTCGCCGGCAACACCGAGTACCGGAAACCGTCGAAGCTGCGGTACTGCCACGTCTCGCCGGGCGTCCGGTGGCTGGTGGTGGTGACCACCACCTCGTCGGCCACCACGAACGCGGACAGGAACCCGAGGCCGAACAGGCCGATGAGGTCCTCGGAGAGCCCCTGCTCTCGCATCGTCCGCGTCGCACCGACCCCGACCGTCGCCAGGCACGCGTGGATCTCGTCCAGCGTGAGGCCGGCGCCGTTGTCGTGCACGTCGAGCGTCCGCCCCTGCTCGTCCGCCCGCACCTCGATCCAGGCGGGTGGCGCTTCTGCATCCACGAGGTGGCGCCGCGTGACGGCGTCATGGGCGTTCTGGACGAGCTCCCGGATCGCCACGTCCGGCGTCGAGTACAGGTGCTGGGACAGCACGGCCATCAGCCCTGCGAGGTCGACGCCCGTCTCGTGGCTCTCCACGCCGTCGCTCGGCCGCGGCTTGGTGTCGGGACTCACGACCGCCCATCGGCCTCCGGCTCCCCGGTCGTGAGGCGACTGGGTCGGTCGGCACAGGTCACTCGCCCACCCCTGGGTTGTGCCACCATGCGGACATGAGCGACGAGCCCCGCGCCCCGATCGACGTCTGCCTCGAACGGTGGCACGACCACCTCCGCGGCCGCCTGGACGACGGACTGGATGCCGTCCTGCATCCCGACGTCGTGTTCCTGTCGCCAATCGTGTTCACGCCCCAGGAAGGCATCGAGATCACCAAGCTGTACCTGACCGCCGCAGGCGGCACGCTGGGCGGCGATCCGAAGCCGAGCGGCGACGGTCAGAGCGAGGGGGGCTTCGGCTACACGAAAGTGATCCGCCAGGGGAATCAGGCGATGTTGGAGTTCGAGACCTCGATCGACGGCAAGCACGTCAACGGTGTCGACATCATCACCTGCGACGACGACGGAATGATCACCGAGTTCAAGGTCATGATCCGTCCACTCCAGGCCATCAACCTGGTCCACGAGCAGATGAAGGCCATGTTGGAGCGGATGGGCGGGTGAGGTCGCTCAGCGGGCGATGAGCGCCGAGATCGCCGACCCCGGTGGCGCTGCCGACGCATGGCCGACCCTCCCGGTGACCAGCTCCTCGCCGGCCTCGACGAGCGCACCGTAGGCAGCCCGAGCGAGCGCCCCGCCGGTCGACACGCGCCGAACGCCGAGCGTCCGCAGCTCCGACACCTCCGGGACACCCGGCATGAGCAGGACGTTCACGGCTGCACCCACCTCGCCCACCACCAGGGCGATGTCCTCGGCGCGCCGGAGTGCGGGCGCGTACACACACTCGGCCCCGGCCTCGGCGAACGCGACCAGGCGACGCACGGTGTCGTCGAGGTCGTCGACACCTCGAAGCAGGTTCTCGGCCCGGGCGGTGATCACCATGCCATGGCGGTCGGCAGCGTCGACAGCGGCTCGGACGCGGGCAAGGCTGACCTCGAACGGGTCGATGGCGCCTGCGGCCGGATTCCAGTCCTCGATCGAACACCCTGCGGCGCCGACGTCGGCGAGGGCGTCGACGGTTGCGGCCACCCCCTCGGGATCGTCGGCGAAACACCGTTCGGCGTCCACACTCACCGGGACCTCGACCGCGGCGCACAACGCCGAGACATGATCGAGCAACGTCGGCAGCTCCACGTCGCCGTCGTCGCAGCCGAGTGACCAGGCCAGGCCCGAGCTCGTGGTGGCCAGCGCCTCGAACCCCTGCGCCTCCAGGATGCGAGCCGACCCGATGTCCCAGGGGTTGGGCAGCACGAAGAGGTCGGGGCGCTGGTGGAGTTCTCGGAAGCGGGAGCGGAGGGCGTCGTGAATCATGCGCGCACCGTAGCGACCGGCCACCGAGGGGACCGGCGGGTTTTCGCCCGTTCGGTGGCCGGGTTCAGCTCCCCTTGCCCGGAACCACCCGGTACGCGTCGTACACCCGTCGATGCGCTTGATGGTGCTCAGCAGCCACTCGAGATGACCGCCGTCGCCGAGCTCGAACTCGAACTGCATGATCGAGATCCGGTCCGAGCCGGTGCGGGTGC
>CBDHFJ010000055.1:0-31836 GCA_965262315.1 Acidimicrobiales bacterium | reverse complement strand
CGCTGAAGGGCAGCTTTGTATTGGCCCCGTAGACCGAACTGCTTGATGCATACACAAGATGGTCAATCTCGTTGTGCCGGCAGTTCTCCAGAATATTGAGGAAGCCCTTAATGTTTGAATCGACATAGGCATGCGGGTTCTCGAACGCGTACCTGACCCCGCCTGTGCCGCCAGATTGATCACACGTTCCGGTCTATACTGCGCGAAGAGTGCAGCGAGGCCGTCCGTATCGGCGAGATCAAGTTCCGCAAAAGAGAACTTCTCATCGGCCTTGAGCAGATCAAGACGGTTACGCTTTAGTCCGACGTCGTAGTAGTTATTGAGATTGTCGAGGCCAACAACCTCGTCGCCGCGCGCCATAAGGGCCCGGGCTGTATGAAAACCGATGAAGCCGGCCGCGCCGGTGACCAGTATTGGCATGCGTCTGCTGCTCCACCCAAATCCAGGCTGTTCCCATGGCTTTTAGGCGCAATCCGCAACCGAGATCAACGCGGCCAATCTCCGCAACGGCGGGTTCCGCCAAACAGGCGCTGCAAGGCCTCAGTCACGCAGATCCTGCTTACCGCCGCCCCGCGGCGTCAGCCGGTTCCAAAACCGAATTGATGAACTGCTGGCCCGCAGACGTCACAAGCACAACCCAAAACGCTGACGCCACAGCCGCACCGAACAAGAACCAACCCAACCGCATTAATCTGCACTCCGACCACTAACGCAACGGCGGCGTCTTCTGCCACTTATACCCGGCTCGGCCCAGTTCCTCACCGCGGTTGAACAGCTTAGTCATGTATTCGCGATCAAAGGCCTCCGAACTCTTCTCATTGAATTCGTCAGGCACCGTCGCAAGGTTGAAGGCAATCTTGTTCTTTTGCGCAAAACCAAACAGTTTGAACACGTCCCCGATGGTCTGCTGTTTGATCAGCGTCAGAATCGACCGACCGGCAATATCAACGGTTGATGCACGGACTTTCTTGAACTCGGGATTGACGTGTGAGTTCACGATAACGAACAAGCGCCGTTTGATCCGTCGGTTCCGGGCACCGACGATGCCATTCAGGTTGGTCTCGATCGGCAGCAAAATCGCATTGTCGGTCGTGCCGCCATCAACATGCATTTCCTGACGCTGCTTACCGTTCACCACCACGTTGACCATCACTGGGGAAACACGCCGGGTATTGCGGCTGAAGCCAGAAGCACTTTGCGCATCAACGCCAACGCTCGGTCGTTACCAATCGTGGCGATCGCGCCCATATTCCAGATGACAGGGCGCTCAGCATCGAGATTTGTTGTTCCAACCAGCAACCGGCGGCCTTTGGCATGCTCGGCTGCGATTTCGCGCATAACAGATCGCGTCAGATACTTCTTGATGAGATTTGCCAGCGGCTCCGAGCTGCCAAGCGCCGCGTTACCGCCGAGTAGGCCTGCCAGCACTGTTGGACGCAAAATATCCTTTGTCGAATAGCTGGTGTAGAATTCCTTTAGCGTCGGGTCATACCGTGGACCGAGAAAGGCGAAAGGCGCCATCAGAGCCCCTGTGCTGACACCTGTAACAACAACGAACTTCGGGCGGGTCCCATGCGCCGTCCAGCCGTTGAGCAGGCCGGCACCGAATGCCCCGTCAGAACCACCGCCTGATATAACGAGCATGTCATCGCGAATAGTACCGCGTGTCTTGCCCGCGGCGGCCAGGGTTGCCTGGCGCTGGCGCGCGAATACCTCCGCCATCTTTTTAAAGTCTTTTGGCGCCTCATCGCCCCAGATACGTATGTTCTGGTCGCGAAGCCCAGCGACGCGTGCCTGGTCGGCAAGCTCAGGTGGCACCACATCGCGTAAAGACGTCGTGGCGCACGCTGACAACAGAAGGGCAGCGGCCAATGTTGCTATGCCGGAAAAGACACCCGCACGAATCAGGCGCCCTAATCGGATGAACCGATGGTCGCGCACGTCACCTCCTGGATTCCCGCACCCCAACCGCTCTAACGCGTCAAAAGTGCCAAAACCGTGGCAACCCGTCGAATGAGGCCGGCTTAAGCGTCCGCAGCAGCTAGCGCTTTAGGAAGAACATCCTCGAAGATATCCAGATCTTCCTTGCGTCCCGCGCTGATCCGGATGCAGCGGTTGAGCGGCGCCACGCCAGGCATGCGGACAAAGACGTCACGCTGCAGCAGCTCATCCATAACCCTTTTCGCGTACCCGCCATCGCGTCCGCAGTCGAGCGCAACGAAATTGGTCGCCGAAGGTATCGGTTCAAGTCCGTTGGCCTTGGCGACCGATGCGATCCGAATGCGGGCATCGGCGATCCGAGAGACGGTAGCGCGCAAATAGTCCTGGTCGTTGAGCGCCGCCAGCGCAGCAACCTGCGCCAGACGGTTAATCCCGTAGTGATTACGCACTTTCTCAAAGTTTGAAATGACCTCGCGCTCACCGATGCAATATCCGATCCTGGCGCCCGCCATACCATACGCCTTGGAAAACGTTCGATACCTGAGCACCATCGGGTTCGAAACATCGATCGGCGGCAGTGCGTCGGCCGGCGCCGTATCACAATAAGCTTCGTCGAGCACGAGAACGGTGCCAGCTGGCAGATTGCCGATGAGGTCCTGCAAGGCATCCGCACGCCACCACGTGCCCATCGGATTGTCGGGATTGGTCAGGTACAAGATCATGGCGTCATTGGTCCGTGCCGCATCAAGTAGCCCGCCAATGTCTTCGTGATCGTCCTTGAACGGAACCTTGATGAGGCGACCGCCACACGCCGCAACGTGGAAGTTGAACGTTGGGTAGGCGCCCTCAGACGTAACAACAGCATCGCCCGGCTCGACCATCAGCCGGTTGGTCAGCCCGAGTCCACCATCGATACCCTCGATGATGACGACATTGTCGGCCGCAACACCGTGAAAGGCTGCAACGGCCTGTTTCAGATCATAGTTGTCGGGATCACAGTATTTCCAATTGTCCGCTGCCGCAGCCTGAACCGCGGCGATGGCTTTCGGCGACGGACCAAACACGCTTTCATTGGCACCGATCCGCGCACGGAAGGGACCACCACGTGCGCGCTCCTGCGCTTCCGGACCGACGAAAGGCACGGTTGATGGCAATTCCCGAATAATGGGCGTAAAGCGCGGACTCGACATCAAGATACTCAGCAATCAAGTGAACGATTGCCGAAACTTGCCCGTTTCAACCAGTCAAAGCAAGCACAGCTCGGCGAGGTCCCGGCGCATTTTCGGCGGCATTGCTGCAAGATTGTCCGCAATCGTCCCGGCCAGATCGGGCGGCGCATCATCAACATCAAGATAGCGCCAGCCCTGAAAAGCACGCCGCGGCGTAATGCGAACGGGCACAAGTGTTGGCTCAAGCAGAATGCGGCAGCACGCTGCACCATCGGCGCGTTGTGCATCCTCAAAACCTATGACGCGCTGGCGCACCTGGATCGCGCCGCGGATCACCCAGTATATCGAGCCATTGTCGAGAACATCAGCCTGACGCTTCGGCACCATCCGGGTTGTATGAAACAACTTGGCCTCGCCGAACTGGCGCGCAGTCTCTTTCAGTCGCAGTTTCTGCCAACGGGCAAGATCCTCGATCCCGTCGGTGCCAACGCTCAGCTTTACGATATGCACCGTCAAGCCTGTTCCTCCGCCTCAAGCAACGCAATCACCGAACCTTCGTTGACCTGAGCCCCTTCGATGACCTCGACGCTTGCGATGCGACCGTCGCGGGAGCTGAGGAGAAGATGCTCCATCTTCATAGCCTCCACCACTGCAACGCTGTCGCCTTCGCTGACGGTCGCGCCCTTTTCCACGAAAATCCGCGCCACACGACCAGTGATTGGTGCCCGGACGGAGTCGGCAGCATCACCATGGTCCACTTGATTGGCATCATACTGCGGCCAGGAAACAATGACGTGCTGCATGCGGTGCTGAACGTATGCGATACCATCTTGAACAAGGACGTAGGCCTCATCGGCCTCATTCGGCAGAATAACGTCGCCCGTTGATTCATCCTCTTCGACACGTCCAATGTCATGCCCATCAACCGCTAGGTAATGGCTGCCATCCGGATGCCAGTTGATATTCACCTGATGCGTCGCGCCATCTGCAACAACGTCCCGTGCGATGTGCCTGCGCCCGCCGAGCTGGAAGGCATCACCGACACTCCACGGATCGATTTCGATCCCTGCGTCATCTGCTTCGCCAAGGCCCTGCTGCTGTTCGCTGAGCAAGGCTTTGACACCGGCCGCAATCGTACCCGGTGATATCTGGTTCTGGACAAGCTCTTCGAGCCGGTCGGCGATCAGGCCGGTCCACAGATTTGCATCCTCGACGTCATCGTCATTCAGGAGCGCATGCAGAAAACCGAGATTCGTCTTCACACCGAGAACATCGACGGTTTCGAGGTCGTCACACAAGTCCTCCAGCGCTGTTTCGCGATCGACCCCCACGCGTATCAACTTGGCGAGCATCGAGTCGTAGAACGGCGAAACCCTGCTTCCCTCCTGGACGCCACTTTCGATCCTTAGCCCATCGTCCTCAAGAACATCGAAATCAACGATGGTGCCGATGGAAGGTTGGAAACCGTTTGCCGCGTCCTCGGCACACAACCGGACTTCGATCGCGTGGCCGCCGAAGGCGATGTCATCTTGCTCCAAGGGAAGCGCCTCGCCCGCAGCAACCCGAAATTGCCACTCAACGAGATCGAGCCCTGTGATTTCCTCGGTGACCGGGTGTTCGACCTGCAGCCGCGTATTCATTTCAATGAAATACCAAGACGCATCCGGCGCAAGGGTCCCGCCTTCAACCAGGAACTCAACCGTTCCCGCCCCCTCGTATCCAACGGAACGCGCAAGAGAGACCGCTGCGGCAGTCATCTTTGAGCGCAGACCGTCACTCATGCCCGGTGCCGGCGCCTCTTCGATGACCTTCTGATTGCGTCGTTGCAGAGTGCAATCGCGCTCGAAGAGATGAACCACATTGCCGTGACGATCACCGAAGACCTGAACTTCGATGTGACGCGGGCGCGCAACGAACTTCTCAATGAGGACGCGGTCATCTGCAAACGCCGCCGCAGCCTCGCGCTTGGCACTCTCCAACGCCTCCAGAAAATCCTGCGCGCGCTCGACCAATCGCATGCCGCGTCCGCCACCGCCGGACACGGCTTTGATCATGACCGGATAAGCAATGGCGTCAGCCTGTTCTTGAAGAATGGTGGGCGACTGCTCGGCGCCCTGGTAACCCGGCACAACGGGTACGCCGGCCTCAATTGCCAGGGATTTCGCTTCAGCCTTCCCGCCAAGCGCGCGCATGGCTTTCGCGGATGGACCAATGAAAGTCAGCCCCGCTGCCGCACATGCTTCTGCGAACTCGGCATTCTCAGCAAGAAAACCGTAGCCAGGATGAACACAATCAGCTCCGGTCTCTCGTGCCGCCTCTATCACATTGTCGATGCACAAATAGCTGTCAGTCGCAGGGCCGGGACCAATACGGACGGCCTCATCGGCCTGCAAAACGTGGACAGCTCCCGCATCGGCGTCCGAATAAACGGCAACCGTGGCAATGCCCATGATGTTCGCGGTTCGAATGATCCGGCAGGCGATTTCCCCGCGATTGGCAATGAGGACCTTTTTCAGCATCTGTGCAAACCCGCATCCTCTATTCCTGCCGAACGCTCAATCGATGAGCAGCCCTGGCCAATCGGACCGGTCTGGCCCACAGTCCACCGCCGTCGTCGCGGTTACTCCTTTTTGCAGGTGCCGTGGTATTGCGAAACGACGGGAGTTCCCAGCAATCCGAAATGACGCGAATGCACAGCCGGCAGAGATCCATCCCCTGTCGGACTTCCATAAATCGTCGTGATATTGAGGAAACCCTCCGTCACGACCTCTAGGAAATGGTTGGCGCCAATCGCTCGAACGATTTTGAGTTCGCTCTTGCCCGCGGGTGTGACAAGCGATGCCTTCTGGCCCGCAAGATTGACGTCACCGATCTTGAAGACCAGCCGCTCGGCCTGAGCCGGCTGGTAAACGTCATTCTCAAAGGTATTCACCTGCCCACTTGGAAATGTGCAGGCATAACCGCCAGCAGCTTGGGCCATGCTGCGGCAGCATTGCAAGCACAGCGACAGCGGCCAAGACCGAGGCAAGCAGGTTTCGAGCCATCAATTCCTCCACGGAGCACATTCACCGATCAGGTGCTCCCTACATTCTGAAAACACCGAAGCGGGTCTCTTCAATTGGCGCATTGAGCGTTGCCGAAAGCGCAAGGGCAACAACGCGACGGGTTTCGCGCGGCGCAATAATCCCGTCATCCCAGACCCGCGCTGTCGCATAGTAAGGATGGCCCTCGTGTTCATACTGCTCAAGAATCGGCTGCTTGAATGCCGCCTCTTCATCGTCGCTCCAACTTTTGCCGTCAGCTTCGATGTTGGCCCGCCGTACCGTCGCCAGAACACTTGCCGCCTGCTCACCACCCATGACGGATATCCGGCTGTTGGGCCAGGTAAACAAGAAACGTGGACCATAAGCGCGACCGCACATGGCATAATTGCCGGCACCATAACTGCCACCAATTATTACAGTAATTTTCGGCACGTTCGCACAGGCAACAGCCGTCACCATCTTGGCCCCGTTGCGCGCAATCCCACCTGCTTCGGCCTCCCGCCCCACCATGAAACCTGTGATATTTTGCAGGAACAGAAGTGGAATTCTGCGCTGGCAGGCCAGCTCAATGAAGTGCGCCGCCTTTTGCGCAGTCTCCGAATAGAGAATGCCATTATTGGCGAGGATCGCCACCGGCATGCCTTCGATATGCGCGAAGCCGGTCACCAGCGTCGTCGCGTAGAGCGCTTTGAACTCATCCAGCTCTGAGCCGTCAACGATACGGGCAATCAACTCGCGCGCATCGTATTGGGTCATCAAATTGGCTGGAATGCAGCCCTCCAGTTCCGCAGGATCAAGGGCCGGTGGCCGCGGCTCTCGGGTGTTGACAAGCGCTTTGTCAGCCGGGCCGAGCGTCGCGACGACGGAACGCGCAATCTCCAGCGCATGACTGTCATTCATTGCGTAGTGATCCACGACACCTGATAGTCGGGCATGCACATCCGCGCCGCCGAGATCCTCGGCACTTACTTCTTCTCCCGTCGCGGCCTTGACCAAGGGTGGGCCGCCAAGAAAGATCGTGGCTTGCTTGCGCACCATGATGCTCTCGTCGGCCATGGCCGGGACGTAGGCACCGCCGGCAGTGCACGATCCCATCACGACGGCGATTTGCGGTATGCCCTCTCCTGACATCCGCGCCTGATGAAAGAAGCTGCGGCCAAAGTGATCTCGATCCGGAAAGACTTCGGTTTGATGCGGAAGGTTCGCACCGCCTGAATCAACGAGGTAAATGCACGGCAACCGATTTTGCCACGCGATCTCCTGCGCGCGAATGTGCTTTTTGACCGTGACCGGATAGTAGGTGCCGCCTTTGATCGTCGCATCGTTGCAGATGATCATGCACTCGCGACCGGACACGCGCCCGATGCCAGTGATGATACTGCCAGCGTGTACATCCTTGGTGTACATGCCATGCGCGGCGAGCTGGGAAAGCTCAAGGAATGGCGAACCGGGATCAATCAATCCCATGACCCGATCTCGCGGCAGCAACTTGCCGCGCGCAACATGACGTTCTCGCGCACGCTCCGATCCGCCGCGCGCCGCCTCGGCGCGCTTTTCAGCGAGATCCGCGACCAAGGCCGCCATCGCGGCCCTGTTGGCCAGGAAGGCATCCGTTGCCGGATTGATCTTGCTCACGATCTTCGCCATGTGGTCTCCTGTCAGGCGGCCGGACCGAAGCCCGGCGCGCGTCACATTAGAGACCTACCCAGCGATCCTGCAAGCCCGGGTTGTGTTATCCTCAACACAGTTTTCCGAGCGATTATTGGCGCTTAGGATCAAAGACCCAGCCATGCAGTCATGGCCATCAGGCCGCGCTTGCGACTAATTCAGGCTGCGGCGCGGTGTTTTCAACCGTCATTGCCGGCTGTCTCTGGCCGTCCTCTATGCCAAAGTACTGGGAAAGCTGATCCGCACCACCAATGTAGGCACCATCAACCCAAACCTGCGGCACGGTGATGGGCGTTGTCGGCCCAACGATCGGCTTGACACGTGAAATCATTTCATAGAGCGCGCGCGGCTGGCGCACGACATCGTGGTAAGTGTAATCGACGCCTTTTGAAGCAAAGTAGGACTTGGCCCGTACGCAGTGCGGGCATGTTTCCTTGCCAAAGAGATGCGTCCCCGACAGCTCGGACCGCGCGACGTGCGCCTTGATGACAGCTTCAGTCAGCACGCCGCGGTTCAGCGCATATCCCTGGCTGATAATCGTGTCCTCGACGAATACGATCGGTGCATGCCACCCGCCCTTGAACAACGGCCGATACCACTCACTCAGCCATTCGCGGACTTCGAGCTTGACAGGTATCCCGGCAAGGTCGGTGTCCAGTGTATCCTTGACCACATCGGTTGTCAGAGCACACTCACCACAGGGAATTTTCACCTTGAACGGGCCCCACTTGCCGGCCCACCGGTAGATCGTCACTTGCACCGGTCCTGACGCTTTCGTTGCCACCTTCTTGCCCATCGCATTCATCTCCCGTCGCTTAAGCAATCGTCGATCGATCACCTCTCCCCCGCTATGTGCTAGCGAGGGGGCGGCGACTCAAATCAATGAACTTGAACCGCACGTGAGAGCCGGACGAGCGCGGCGCACGAAAATGTCAGGAGCACGTTACTCGGCATCCGGAAGCTCGACTGGCGCACCCGACTTCTTCCACGCACCAAAACCACCGAGCATATGTGCAACAGGTTTGAGCCCATGTCCTGAACGGTTTTCGTCGCAAGCGCAGACCGCAAACCACCGGCACAGAAAAACACAAATTGTTTGTCCTCAGCGAAAACGGGCTTGTGATACGGGCTCTCTGGGTCAACCCAGAACTCAAGCATCCCCCGGGGGCAGTGCACTGCGCCTTCGATGCGGCCATCACGCTTGAGTTCGCGCGGATCACGGATGTCAACCAGTACGACGTCTGGCTGCTGACGGAGCGCCGCGACTTCCTCGACCGTATACTCGGTTATTTCGTTTTTTGCTGCATCAACAAGTGCTTGCGCACCGGTCGTGATTGTCTGTGCCACGCCGTTTCTCCACTATTAGGCCACGAATGCCGATTACATCAGACTAGCGCCGCTTGGCCACCGCCGTCGACAGATCCGAATCTGTTAATCGTTGCACGGCGCATCACACTCGGAGTCACGATCTTGCACTGTTTGCGGCAACTCACAGCCAATCTGCGGCGCATCGTTTCTCCGCCGTTGATGATCTTGCCCGCCTTTCTCGTGGCTGGATGTGCGTCACCAGGGCTGATGCCCGATGTCACAACAGCGAGCGTCACGCCAGAAAAAGGCAACGCTGCTGGTTATCAGCTGAACAGCGAGGAACTCGGCCTTCCCTGCGCCAAGCTCAATGGCCGCATCCAGATGCGAATTCTCGCTGTGCGCCACGCCAATCCGCAAGCTGAAACGTCAACAGTGGCCAAATCCATGAGATCGACGGCCAATTCCGTTGGCATGTGGAGTGACAGCGCGACGACGATTGAGCAGAGCGCGGCGCGCGACTATGCCATCGCCAATGCCTACAACGACCGCCTTGCGCAACTCGGCTGCCCGCAGTTTGATCTCAAAAAGGAGATCGCGGTGACGGCACCGAACCAGATCCCTGCACCGGTCCGCCGCTGATCAAGAGACAAGACCTCAAGGCGCCGGGCGGCACGAACCGGCGATCAGGTCTCATTCTCAGGGCTTCGGAAACAGCGCCTCGGAACGATCGGTCGCCCAGTACGCTGCAAGCCCGATCCACTCCTTCGTGGCACGGTCAACCCGCCGCAAGCCATTGATCATTGCGGTGAACGGCCGGTTCATGTCGCCCGGTCCATTGGTGCGGTAGTCCACCGGAAACGCGGTGACATTGAAACCCACCTTCCGAAAGATGCCCATCGCCCGTGGCATGTGCCAGGCCGACGTGACCAGCAAAAACCGATCACCGGCTCTCGGCTTGATGAGCCTTTTGGTAAAGAGCGCATTCTCCCAGGTGTTTCGCGACTCCCGCTCAATGGCAATTCGGCTTGGCTTCAGTCCGACATCGAGCAAATACTGGCGCACCGCATTACCCGCGTCCTGTGCCTTCAGAAACACTTCGCCCGCACCGCCTGTGAAGATGATCTGGGTCGCCGGCAGCTGGCGCGCCAATCGCACAGTTTCCGATAGGCGTTCGCCTGCGTCGATGAGCGCCAGCGTCTTGCGCCCAGCGCTGATCCCACCATCCTCGAACCCGCCCAGCAGGATAATACCCTTGTAGCCATCGCCAGCCGTGACGACAGGCGCCTTGAACCGCTGCTCAAGCGGAAGAATGAGAAGGTTGCCGAATGGCGTAAAACCGAAGACCACAAACCCTGTGAAACTCAGGATAAGGAGCCAGCGCCCGAGCCGCTCGGTGCGCATGAAGGTCAGGAGAACAATGCCGAGGCCCAGCACAATCAGGCACACGTGCGAGGGCGCGATCACAAAGAAAGCAACCTTCGAGAGAATATAAAACACTAGCCGTATTCCCCCGGCGCTACACCCTCGGTCTTTTCCGGCTGAGCCGGAAACACCATACCTGCCCGCCCCATTACTGCACCGTCCCTCAAGGTCAGGTGTGCCAGATTTTGATTTCTTCGCCCAGAAGACCAAAGCATCGGGCTTCTTGAGAAGTCGTGCTTTTAGGTCGTCGGGCCGGCATCAGGGCGGTCCAGATCAGCCAGATACGAACTAGTGCATGCGCTCGATCGCGACGGCTGTCGCCTCGCCGCCGCCGATGCAAAGCGACGCGATACCCTTGTCCTGCCCGTATTTCTCCATGGCATTGAGCAGGGTCACAATGATGCGCGTTCCAGATGCGCCGACCGGATGACCCAACGCGCACGCTCCGCCGTGAACATTGACCTTCTCGTGCGGGATATCGAGATCACGCATTGCAGCCATAGCAACCACCGCAAACGCCTCGTTGATTTCGAATAGTCCGACGTCCTTGACGTTCCAGCCGGTTACATCGAGCACCTTCTGGATCGCTCCGATTGGTGCCGTCGTAAACCAAGCCGGCGCCTGCGCGTTCGATGACGTTGAAACAATCTTGGCGCGGGGTTTGAGACCACGGCGCTCAGCTTCGCTGAGCCGCATCATGACGACGGCCGCTGCCCCGTCCGAGATCGAACTGGAGTTCGCCGCCGTAACCGTTCCACCTTCGCGAAAAGCAGGCCGCAGAGACGGTATTTTCCCAATATCGGCCGTGAACGGCTGCTCGTCTTGGGTCACTTCAGATGCACCTTTGCGCGATTTGACCGTCACAGGCGTCATCTCATTCGCAAACGAGCCATCTTCATTGGCCGCCTTGGCGCGTTCGAGGCTTGTCACGGCAAAAGCATCCTGGGCCTCTCGGGTGAACTGATAATGCTGCGCCGTGTCTTCGGCATAGGTGCCCATCAGTCGACCTTTGTCATAAGCATCCTCAAGCCCGTCGACGAACATGTGATCCTGGACGACCGAGTGACCGAGCCGCTGCCCGCTGCGCATCTTCGGCAGGATGTGCGGCGTGTTCGTCATGCTTTCGAGGCCACCGGCAACGATGACATCATTGGCACGCGCATGCAGGGCATCGTAGGCCATCATGACCGTTTTCATGCCTGACCCGCACATTTTGTTCACGGTCGTGCACGGCACCGACTCGGGCAGCCCGGCGCCAAACGCTGCCTGACGCGCCGGCGCCTGCCCCTGGCCCGCCGGCAACACGCATCCCATCAGCACCTCACTGACGTCTTCAGGTGCGATGCCGGCGCCTGCGACGGCAGCGCGAACGGCTGCCGAACCAAGCTCAGGTGCCGTCATCGCCTGCAGCGAGCCCTGAAAACTCCCCATCGGCGTGCGCGCACCGGAGACGATCACAATCGGGTCTTTGTCTGGGCTGCTCATCTGTTATGTCTCCCTGCGAGGGCTTCATCAATAACCAGGGGCGTCGTCATGCATGAAATCGCACGCGCTAACAAGTGCTGCAAGGGTGCGTTCGGCAACCGGCTGAAATCGGCCTTGATGATCGCAAGCGTAGTGTTGGCCGCCATACCAGCAGTCCAGCTGGCCATGGCCCACCAGGGTGCCACCGGAATCGTCAAAACGCGCATGGATGACATGAAGGCGATTGAAACCGCGATGAAGACGCTCTTAGCGATGATCAAAAAGCCGCGCACCTTCAATCACAAGACTGCAATCGAAAATGCAGCGTTTCTCGCTAAACGGGCCGACGCTTTGCCCAAGCTCTTTCCGAAAGGCTCAAACCCGCATCCGTCCGAAGCTTTGCCGGCAATATGGGCGAACTGGCCTGACTTTAAAGCCAAATCCGATACCATGAAGCAGTACGCCAACGCGATATCAACTCTGCCGTCCTCAGCAGGAGTCGCCGAGTTACGCCCAATCTTTGCCGAACTGGCGAACACATGCAGCAGCTGCCACAAGGCTTACCGCAAGAAGTGACCGAGCACGAGAACAGCTTCTATGAGACCGCTTGGAATACTCCTGATCGCAATCTCATTTCTGGTGCCGGCAGTGCTTTTCGTGAGCCTCGCAGACGGTCGCGATGCCGCCGCGTTGTTCAGCCAGTACCTCGGTGCCTGCGCACTAATTGCCATGGCATATTGCCAGGTCTTCGCGACGCGCATAACCGGCGTGGAGCTCGTCTTCGGTGGCCTCGATCGTGTCTACGTCCTGCATAAGTGGCTCGCGATCGCGGCTATGGCGATGATCGTGCTACACGACACAATTGACGCAGACATGGACGGCCTCGGCCGTCAGGGCATCGTCACCGAAATCGCAGAAACGCTGGGCGAGATCAGCCTCTATGGCCTGCTGGTTCTGACCACATTGAGCGTCGCAACCTTCGTTCCGTACCATTTGTGGAAGTACACCCACAAACTCATGGGCGCGTTCTTCGCCGCCGCAGCCTTACACTACGCCTTTATCTTGAGGCCGTTTTCGCTGAGTGATCCACTTGGGCTATACATTCTGGTTTTCTGCGTGATCGGTGTCGCCGCCTATGCCTACACGCTATTGCCGGTCGGAGCTCTTACAGGTTGGCGCAACTATATGGTCACAAATGTCGAGCGCACTGGAAACGCCACATCGGTGACCCTGTCCCCAGTCGGCCGCGGCTTTCGCCATCACGCCGGTCAGTTCGCCTTTCTCAGCTTTGACCAACCAGATTTTGGCGAGACACATCCGTTTACGATTTCCCAGGCACCGAAAGACGACCGCAGCCTGCGATTCACGATCAAGGACCTTGGAGACTTCACCGCGGCACTGCCAGGCACCATCAGCGCCGGCAGTGGTGCCCGCGTTGCCGGGCCGTTTGGACACTTCCGCTTGCGTCAGCGCCGCGGCGAACAGATCTGGATTGCGTCCGGCGTCGGCATAACACCGTTTATCGCCTGGGCTCAGGCACTCGGGGAACAGGCCGGACCAGTCCACCTTTTCTACAGCTTCCGCACCGAAGATGACGCGCCTCATCTCGCCGAGTTGAGAGCCATCGCCGAGACCAAGGCGAATCTCAATCTCCATTTGATTGAGACAGGCCGGATCGGGCGCCTGACAATTGATCAGATTAAGGGTGTAGCAGCCGCCCCTGCCGCGCAAATTCACGTCGGCTTTTGCGGTCCCAAAGACATGCGGCAGACACTGCAAAAGCAACTAACAAATGCCGGCTTCGATGCGCGGAAGTTCCACTATGAGGAATTCGAGATTCGCACCGGCCTTGGTTTGCGGCAGCTGGCTGACCGGCTTTGGAAACCACAGCCCGCAGGTCACTAGGGTCAGGACCCTTTAACGCGGCAGCTTAGGATTCCCAAGTGGGGCGAACAGTGATTCCGTTGCCTTGAGCGAGGGGGCACGGACATGGCTGATTTGTTTTGGTTTTCTGACGCGCAGTGGGCTCGGATCGAGCCTCTTCTACCCAACAACACACGCGGTTTGAAGCGCGTTGATGATCGGCGAGTTTTGTCCGGCATCGTCCATGTTCTGAAGACCGGCTGCCGGTGGTGCGATCTGCCGGCCGATTACGGGCCGCAGAAGACAATTTACAATCGCTTCGTCAGATGGGCCGAGAGGGGCATCTGGGAGGATGTGTTCGCAGCTCTTGCAGGACGCGGCGAAGACCCCGACGGGCTGATGATCGACGCAACGATCGTCAAGGCGCACCGGTCAGCCGGCGGCGCAAAAGGGGGGGCTTCAGCCCATGGTATTGGTCGCAGCAAGGGCGGCCGAACAACCAAGATCCACGCCGTCACCGATGAAAAGGGACGCCCGCTCGCCCTCGCGGTAACACCTGGAAATATGCACGATATCGTCGGTTACGAAGGCGTGTGTCGGAGCGCTCAAACCGGCTCGTTTCCTGATCGCCGACAAAGGCTACGACAGTGACGAAATCCGCCGATGGCTCAATGCGCGCGGTACGCAGGCGGTTATCCCGCCGCGCGCTAATCGCAATGTCCAACTGACTTACGACCGGAGCCTCTATCGCAAGCGCAACCGGATCGAGCGATCATTCGGCAGACTCAAGGACTACCGACGTATCGCCACCCGCTACGATCGCAACATCAAGAACTTCGTCGGCGCCTTGTGCCTCGCCGCAGTCGTCATATGGTGGCTGTAAAGAGTCCGGACCCTAGTGTTCCGTTTCCGACACTTGCCGCCCCCGCGGTTCTCGCCCGAGCAAGTGTCGGAAACGAAAGGGAACACTAACAACACCTATGATTCTAGTGTAGCTTTTGCATCTGACGTTTGATTGAGAGGCGAACCGCGCAGGGGGATCAAACGTCAGATGCGCTACACTAGCGGGGCGTGCCAGGCGCGTCGTCATCCGCCCCCGGTTGTTGATAACGCCGGGTCGCACTTCGCGACCTATCAGACCGATTTGCTGGCGCTGGATCGGCACACCGTCGTCTTGTTGCAATGCAGCATATTCAATTATTCGAATTTATTATTGAAAGGCCGGCGGGATGCAGTGTACTCTGACTCAAAGCGCAAAGCATAAGCGGTTGGAACTGGCAGGATTCGCTAGCTAAGGAGGGGGGGCATGCGCCCATTAAAAGGACTTGGCAAATTGGTGTGCCCGGCGGCATTGGCCTTGACCATTGGCGTGACGTCATTTGCCGCGTCCCAGGTCAATGCTGAAGTGGTTGCACCTGGCGCAGTCAAGATTACCGACGGCAAGCTTGACACGTCGCTTACCGGCAAGCCGGGCGACGCGGCTGCGGGCAAGAAATGGTTTGTTGGCCGCAAGCTCGGCAATTGCCTCGCTTGTCATGTCAACAAGGATACAGCCAGCGAACAGTTCCATGGTGAAGTCGGACCGGCCATGACGGTGTGGCTGATCGCTACTCGGCTGCTGAGTTGCGCGCGATCGTGATCAATTCGAAGGCGGTGTTTGGTGATCAGACACTGATGCCATCGTTTTATCGGACGACGGGCTTCAACCGCGTCAACAAAAAGTTTGCCGATAAAACCATTCTGTCAGCGCAACAGGTCGAAGACATTGTCGCTTATCTTGGCACGCTGAAGGAATAGCGGATCGCATGACGTTTAAGGCGCCGATAGGCCCAACAACGAAACACCCTGGAGTGATCTCGATGAAATCAACAAGCGTGAATTCATAGCTTTAGGTGCGGGCTCGGTCGCACTCGTCGGCATGGGCGGGGTTGCCACTCAGGCTTTCGCTGCAAATGACGAAACGGCAAAGCGGATCAAGGAATTCGCCGGTGGCAAGGAACCGAAGACCGGCAAGGTCTCGCTGACTACCCCGGAGATCGCGGAAACGGCAATACAGTTCCAATATCCGTTGATGTCGAAAGCCCGATGACAAAGGACGACTACGTGAAGTCCGTCATGTTGCTCGCCGACGGTAACCCGCTACCGGGTGTCGCAACCTTCCACTTCACGCCAATGAGCGGAGAAGCCAGCGCGACCACGCGGATCAGGCTCGCGAAGACGCAGAATGTTGTCGCCGTCGCCCAGATGAGCAACGGCGAAGTCTACATGGACAAGAAGCAGGTCAAGGTCACGATCGGCGGCTGCGGCGGCTAATGCCGTCTCGTTTTAACGTCGACCAGCAATGAACTGATTTCGAGGAATTGAAGAATGTCTAAGCCGAGAGTGAAGGTGCCGCGCACCGCCGAAAAAGACGAAGTGATCACCATCAAAACGCTGATCAGCCACAAGATGGAATCCGGCCAGCGCAAAGACAGAAAGACCGGTGAAAAGATCCCGCGCAAAATCATCAACAAGTTCACTGCCAAGTTCAACGGTGCGCCAGTTTTCAGCGTCGACATCGAACCGGCGGTGTCAGCGAACCCATACCTCCAGTTCAATGTGAAGGTGCCTGAGAGCGGCGAGTTCGAATTCATCTGGGTTGATGACGACGGCAAGACCTACGCAACAAAGAAGTCAATCAAGGTCGGCTGATCGTCTGCATGCGAATGCAGGCGACGAGGGGAGGAACAAAAAGAATGCGCGTGTCGACGGATCTTTCGAGCGCCCTGAAATTCTCGGGCGCCTGCATCGTGGCAGCACTCGTTGGCGCGGGATCGGTCATGGCCGATCCCAATGACAACAAGCTGATTGTCGATGGCAAGGAACTGACCACAAAGGTCAAGGGAGCCAAGGACGGGCCTTTCGAGGACGTCTATTCCGGCTGGCGGTTTCGTACGCCGCAGACCCAGAAGTTCCAGACGGACGATTTCGAGAATCCGGGTTTCCCGCTCGTCGATCTTGGTGCCGAGCTCTGGGAGAAGGTTGATGGCTCGGCCGGCAAGGCCTGCGCCAGTTGCCACCCAGGATGCATCGCAGTCGATGAAAGGCGTCCGCGCCGCCATGCCGAAGTGGCACAAGGAAGCCGGCAAACCCCAGGCGCTGCAGCAGCATGTCAACTACTGCCGTGAGAATCGCATGGGTGCCAAGCCCTGGAAGTGGGAGTCAAACCAGATGCTGGGCATGGCGGCCTACGTTGGTCTGCAGTCGCGCGGCATGCCGGTGAGCGTCGCAACGGACGGGAAGTTCAAGGACTTCTACGAAAAGGGCAAGAAGATCTACTATACCCGCGTCGGTCAGCTCGACATGTCCTGCGCAGGTTGCCACGAAGACAACTACGGCAAGATGATCCGTGCCGACCATCTCAGCCAGGGGAACATCAACGGCTTCCCGACATACCGCTTCAAGTGGCAGAAGATGGGCTCGATCCACCGCCGCTTCAAAGGCTGCATGAACAATATTCGCGCTAACCCTTACGGAGTTGGCAGTGATGAGGTCGTCCGCGCCTGGGGGGACGGCATCGAGCAGGCCCACGGCGGCGTCGACCGCGTTGCCGCCACGGGCGAGGAGGCGTATCCCGGCCGACGTGGCCAGGTGGTCGACGGTGCACACCATGCCGCCGGTGGCGAGACGGGCGTGTTCGGTGCGGGGTGGTGGGGACGGCGTCACGGCACTCTCCGGGAAGGGATGGGCCCGGCCATCTTCACCACTGGGTCACCGATCGGGCAAGGGCGCCGGCCCGGCCGGGGCGGGTCAGAGTCCGCTCGGGCCACGTCGCCGGAGGCGCCAGTCGTCGTCACCCGACATACTCGGGGTCATGTCGTCTGAGTTGCTGGCCCGCTACCGGGCCGTGTTCCCGTCGTTCGTCAAGCCGTTCTACGACACGCCGCTGTCGATCGACCGGGGAGAGGGCAGCTACGTGTTCACCGCCGAAGGTGAGCGCTACCTCGACTTCTTCGGCGGGGTGTTGACCACGATGGTCGGCCACAGCCATCCCCGGGTGGTGGCCGCCGTCCAGGCCCAGGCGGCCAAGGTGATGCACACCTCGACGCTGTACCTCAACGAGCCGATGATCGCCCTGGCCGAGCGGATCACCCGGCTCTCGGGCATTCCCGATGCCCGGGTGTTCTTCACCACGTCGGGCACCGAGGCCAACGACACCGCACTGCTGCTGGCCACCACCCACCGGCGATCGAACCAGGTGCTGGCCCTGCGCAACAGCTACCACGGCCGATCGTTCACGGCCCAGGCCGTCACGTCCCACAGCTCGTGGTCGGCCACGGCCCTGTCGGGGCTCGACGTCCACTTCGTCCAGGGCGGCTACCGGCTCCGCAGCCCCTTTCGTCACCTCGACGACGACGCCTTCACCCAGGCCTGTGTCGACGACCTGGCCCAGCTCCTCGACATGGCGTCGGCCGGTGACGTGGCCTGCCTCATCGCCGAGCCGATCCAGGGCGTGGGTGGCTTCGCGACGCCGCCCGACGGCTTCCTCGCTGCCATGAAGAAGGAGCTCGACGCCCGGGGCATCCTGCTCATCTCCGACGAGGTGCAGACCGGCTGGGGCCGAACGGGCGAGCACTTCTGGGGATACCAGGCCCACGACGTCGTGCCCGACCTGCTGACGTTCGCCAAGGGGGTGGGCAACGGGGCGGCCCTGGCCGGGGTGGTGGCCCGAGCCGAGATCATGGACGCCATCACGGTCACGTCGTTCTCGACCTTCGGCGGGAACCCGCTATCGGCCGCGGCTGGCCTGGCCACCCTCGACGTCGTCGTCGACGACGACCTCCAGGCCAACGCCCTGGCTCGGGGGCGCCAGCTCGCCGACGGCCTCCGACCCGTCGCCGACGCCGACCCGTCGGTGGCGGAGTTGCGGGGCAAGGGCCTGATGCAGGCCATCGAGCTTGTCCATCCGGGCACGACCGAGCCCGATCCGGGTCGAGCCACCGCCTTCCTGGATGCGTGCCGGACCGAGGGGTTGCTGGTGGGCAAGGGCGGCCTGTACGGGAACGTCATCCGCATCGCGCCGATGCTGAACGTCACCGAAGCCGAGATCACCGAAGGGTTGACAGCCATGACCGGCGCACTGGCCAGCATCGACGGCTGACGGGCTCCGCTGTGGTTCGGTCGCCACACCCGGCACGAGGCTCGCACCGACACGGCGACGGCCCCTGCCGCCGCAACCCCCACCCCGCCGGGCCGATCAGCCGCCGGTCGGCCAGGCCCCGCGTTCGGCCAGCACCGAGCCGAGGAGCTCGACCCGGTCGGTGATGATGGCGTCGACGCCCCGGTCGAGCAGGGCCCGCATGTCGGTCTCGTCGTTGACCGTCCAGACGTGGACCTGGAGCCCGAGTCGGTGGAAGCGCCGGACAAGCCCGGCCGAGACGATCTCCCGACCGCCGAACCGAACGGGAATCTGGACCGCTCCGTGTGGTCCGTGGGGTGCTCGCCCGAGGCGACGGGCCAGGCCACCGGCCGCAGCGGCAGCCACCACGCCCCGAGGTCCGGGTGAGGTGCACACCCGGGGTCCCAGCGCCGCCCGAACACGCCGGATCCTGGCATCGGAGAACGAGCCGATGCCAACCCGATCGATCGCGCTCCGGGCCCGGAGCAGCTCGACCAGTGGCTCGACGACGTCGTCTGTCTTGGGATCGATGTTGAATCGGGCGTTGGCGAACGTGTCGAGCAGCTCGTCGAGGCGGGGGATCGGCTCGGTCCCGTCGACCCGGAGGTCCCCGAGCTCGGCCCAGGTCCGGTCGGCCACCCGGCCACCGACGCCGGTCCGTTCCGCCAGGTCGTGGTCGTGGAACACCACGACGACCCCGTCGGCGGTGGCTTGGACGTCGGTCTCCAGGTAGCGGTAGCCGAGGGCCCAGGCGTGGGAGAAGGCGGCAACGGTGTTGCCCGGGGCGACGTCGGTCCCGCCCCGGTGGGCCATGCCGAACGGGGTCGGGTGGTCCAGGTACGGCCACGGCATGGCACCGACGGTACCGCTCGGCGTGCCCGGCCGATCGGCTACCGTGTCGGCCCACGACGAGCAGGTGGCGAGCAAGGGGAAGATCATGCCGGGAACGGTGCGGGTCGACATCGACGATGGCGTGGGGTGGCTGATCTTCGACCACACCGAGCGCCACAACGCCATGACGCTCGACATGTGGCGGGCGGTGCCGCCCGCGGTGGCCGAGCTGGGCGAACGGGACGACGTCCACGTCGTGGTGCTGCGGGGCGCCGGCCAGCGCTCGTTCGTCTCCGGCGCCGACATCTCGCAGTTCGCCGACACCGGGCCGGGACAGGGCAGCGGCTACGACCAGGCGACCCAGGACGCGCTCGCGGCCATCGAGCAGTGCCCCAAGCCGACTGCGGCCATGATCTTCGGCCACTGCATCGGCGGTGGGCTGGCACTCGCCCTGGCAGCCGACGTTCGCTACAGCGCCGACGGCGGCCGCTTCGGCCTCCCGCCGGCCCGGCTCGGGATCGGGTACAGCGCAGCGGGCCTCGGCCGCCTGGTCGACCTCGTCGGTCCGGCGGTGGCCAAGGAGCTCGTCTACACCGCCGAGTGGTACGACGCCGAGACGGCGCTGCGCTGGGGCCTGGTCAACCACGTCCGCCCGGCGTCGGAGTTGGAGGCGTGGGTGACGGACCAGGCCCGGATCATGGCCAGCCGCGCCCCACTGACCCAGCGGGCGGCGAAGCTGGCGGTCGACGACCACCTGCGCCCGGCCGACCGTCGGCGCCCCGAGGAGGTCGGCCAGGCCATCGCCGCCTGCTTCGCCTCGGCCGACCACGCCGAAGGCGTGGCCGCCTTCCTCGAGAAGCGCCCTCCCCGGTTCACCGGCCGCTGACGGCCGGCCGGTCGGCGTTCGGGCGTCGGGTGGGCCCCCGATGCGGTGGGCCCGGTTCGATGTGGGCACCATTGGGTCCATGGAACCCGCCGCCGACCGTTTCCGAGCGATCCTCCTCGACCCCGATCCGAGGCTCGACCTCGTGCTCGCGGCGGTGGCGTCGCTGGCTCGGCCGGCGCCGTCCGAGGACGAGGTCATCGCCTCCCTCGATGACCTCGCCCGCTCGGCGCCCGGCCCGTCCGCCGACGCCGTGGTGGCCCACCTGTTCGGCGCCGGCCCAGGGTCGATCGGCCTCGTCGGCAACACCGTCGACTACTACGATCCCGACAACTCGTTCGTCCACCGGGTCCTGGCCACCGGTCGCGGCATACCGATCTCCCTCGCCGCCATCGCCCACGAGGTGGGTCGGCGCCGCGGTACGGCCCTGACCATCGTCGGTCTCCCGGGCCACGTTGTGATCGGCGACGGCGACGCCCCCCACCGCTGGTTCGATCCGTTCGCCGGTGGGGCCGAGCTCGACCTGGCCGGGTGCGAGGCCCTGGTCTCGCGCCTCCACCCCTCTCTGCGCTTCGAGGAGCGACTGACCCGGCCCATCGCCACCCCGGCGGTGGCGTACCGGATGCTCAACAACCTCAAGGCCATCTACCGCCAGCGGGGAGAGCTCGACCGTCTGGAGGCGACTCTCGCCCTGCAGGTCGAGGTCCCGGGTGGTGCGCTCACCGACCGGCTCGACCTCGTCCGGGTCCAGTTGGCCCTCGGTCGGCACGACCGGGCCGTCGACGGGCTCGAAGCCCTGGTCGAGCTCGATCCGACCCGGGCCGAGACCTACCAGGCCGAGGCCCGGCGGTACCGGGCCCACCGCAACTGATCGGGGGACGGCTGGCTGCGGCGCGTACGCTCGGGGCGACACGACAACGCCGCCGACCAGGAGCCACCGACGATGATCGACCCCACGACGAAGCGTTCCCTGGGCCAGATGATCAAGGGGGTGCAGATCGTGGCCGCCACCCACGGTGGCGTGACCCGGGCCTACACGTCGCACTGGGTGTCCCAGATCTCGTTCGACGAGCCGATCGTCCTGGCATCGGTCAGCCCCAAGCACGACACCTACCCGCTGATGATCGCCGCCGGTCGTTTCAGCGTCTCGATCCTCGCCGCCGACCAGATCCGCGAAGGCCAGTACTTCTCCTATCCGGGCCGGAAGTTCCGGTACGTCGCTCCCGAACTGCTCACGCTCGACGACCAGGGCCGGCCGATCGTGCCCAATTCGATCGCCTGGCTCCACTGCGAGACCTTCGACCGGATCGAGCGCTTCGACCACGATCTGTTCCTGGCCAGGGTGGTCGACGTGGTCGAGGGCCGCCTGGGGGAGCCGCCCCTGCTCTACTCGGCCCGTCACGGGTGGAGGGTCACCGGTGACAACGCCCGGGAGAAGGGCCAGTCCGTCCGGGACGAGCTCCTGGCCCGGGTGGCCGAGCTCGACGACGAGGGTTGAGGCCGGCCACCGCCGCTTGGTGGCCACTCCCCGGGCGGCACTACGGTTGGCCCATCATGACCACCGACACCTCCGCCAACGCCGGGACCGCAACCGACGAGTTGGTCGAGTCCCGTCTCGACCAACTGCTCGACGAGCATCCCCCGTCGTCCAGCTCGCGCCACGACTTCCTCGGCGCCCAGTTCGACCTCGGACTGGCCTGGGTCCACTTCCCCGAGGGGCGGGGCGGTCTCGGGATCGGGCCCCGGCACCAGACGGTCGTCAATCGCCGGCTGGCGGCGGCCGGAGCTCCCGACCCGTGGGCCTCCAACCCCATCGGGTACGGCATGGGAGCACCAACGATCGTGACCCACGGCAGTCCCGAGCAGCAGGAGCGCTACCTGCGGCCCCTGTTCACGGGGGAGGAGATCTGGTGCCAGTTGTTCTCCGAGCCGGGTGCCGGATCCGACGTGGCCGGACTGTCGACCCGAGCCGTGCGCGACGGCGACGAGTGGGTGGTGAACGGGCAGAAGGTGTGGACCTCGGTGGCCCACCGCTCCCGCTGGGGAATGCTGGTGGCCCGGACCGATCCGGACCAGCCCAAGCACAAGGGCATGACCTACTTCGTGGTCGACATGCGTCAGCCCGGAGTCGAGATCCGTCCCCTTCGACAGATGACCGGCGACGCCGAGTTCAACGAGGTCTACTTCACCGACGCTCGGATCCCCGACGGCGAGCGGCTGAGCGACGTCGGGGACGGCTGGCGGGTGGCGATCACGACCCTGATGAACGAGCGGGTCGCCATCGGCGGGACCGTTCCCGCCCGCGGCTCGGGCACGATCGCCTTCGCCGTCGACGCCTACCGCGAGCGGGGCGCGGGCCCCGCGGCTCGGGACGAGTTGATGCAGCTGTGGTCCCGGGCCGAGGTCCTCCGGCTGACGAACATCCGGGCCTCCCAGGCCCGCAAGCTGGGCACTCCCGGGCCCGAGGGCTCTGTGGGGAAGCTTGCTTCGGCCGAGCTGAACCAGGACATCACCTCGTTCACGATGAACCTGCTCGGCGCCGATGGACTGCTCTATCCGAGCTACGACCCGACGTCGGGGATCGAGCCCTCGGCTGCCCACAAGGCGTTCCTTCGGACCCGGGCCAACACCATCGAGGGCGGGACGACCGAGGTCATGAAGAACATCCTGGGAGAGCGGGTCCTCGGCCTGCCGGGTGACGTTCGGGTCGACAAGGACGTCCCGTGGGTCGACGTGCCCCGGAACTGATCGGCGACGGTCCGGGTTCGGCTTCTACAGCTTCAGGTCGGGCCCACCCCGGAGATGGGCGGTCTCGTTGAGGCTGACGATCGACCGCTCCCCGCTACTGGCGGCCAGGAACCGGTTGACCGAGGTGTAGTCCGGGTTGAAGAACATCCCCGGGGTCAGACCCAGGATCGATCCGGTCCAGGCGTTGATGACCCCGCCGTGGCAGAACACGACGATGCGCTGGCCCCCGTGGGCGGCGACGAGCGCCTCGATCGCGGTCGTCACCTGGTCGACGAAGGCCCTCCGGTCGGACGCCGCCTCGGCGGCCAGGAAGGCCCGCCACGCCACCGGATCTCGCCGCAGCACCTCGATCGGGACGTAGCTCGATGCGTCGGCGTCGTACTCCCGGACTCCGGGCACGATCCCGGCCTCCAGACCGAGCAGGCGCTCCATCGGCGCCGCCGTCTGGCGGGCTCTGACCATGGGAGAGGTGTACACGGCGTCGACGGTCTCCACCGCCAGCCAGGCCGCGACCGAGCGGGCCTGGCGGTGGCCGATCTCGGTCAAGGGGGGATCGGCCGGACCGTCGGCGTGCTCGACGTGCTCGGGGCGCGCGTGTCTGACCAGGATGAGCTCCATGGTCCGAACCGTACCGGCCGCCGGGTCCCCGGGGGATCGGCCCGCAGCGATTGGCTTTGCCGGCGGCCGTTGGCCTATCCTCACCTGACCTCCGTGAACGATAGGTGACATCATGGAGAGGTACCCGCTGCGCCGCCTGGGCCAAAGTAGGCTCGCGCCCGTGAACCGTCGCACCAAGATCATCGCAAGCATCGGTCCCGCCTCATCGGACGACGCCACGCTCAAGGCGATGGTCGAAGCCGGGATGGACGTGGCCCGCCTCAACCTGTCGCACGGCACGGTCGAGGAGGCGATCGAGCGTCTCAATCAGATCCGGCGGATCTCGGAGTCAGTCGGGCGGATCGTCGGTGTGATGGCCGATCTTCCCGGCCCGAAGGTCCGTATCGGCCAGCTGGCCGAGCCGATCTTCCTGATGAGCGACTCGGAGATCAAGCTGGAGCCGGGTCCCGGCCACAGCCGCAACGACCACCTGATGGTGGACTACGAGAGCCTGCTGGTCGATGTCCAACTCGGTGACCGGCTGGCCATCGGCGACGGCTCCATCGTGTTGGAGGTCATCGGCCACGAGAGCGACCACCTCCGGGCCAGGGTCCTCTTCGGCGGGGAGACACAAGGCCGCCCCGGCCTCCACATCCCGTCTGATCGCCTCCGGCTGACGACGCCGACCCCCCACGATCTCCGACTGCTCGACGCCATGGTCGAACACGACATCGACATGGTCGCCCTGTCGTTCGTCCGCTCGGCCCACGACGTTCGCCGGGTCGGCCTCGAGCCCGCACCCCGGGGACCGCTGGTGGTGGCCAAGATCGAGACCCGGGCCGCGATCGAGAACCTGGACGGGATCATCACCGAGTCGGGTGCGGTGATGGTCGCCCGCGGCGACCTCGGGACCGAGTGCAGCATCGAGGACCTGCCGCACCACCAGAAGGAGATCATCGCACGGAGCGTCGCCCTTGGCCGGCCCTCGATCACCGCCACCCAGATGCTGGAGTCGATGATCACCGCCCCGTCCCCGACCCGGGCTGAGGCCTCCGACGTGGCCAACGCCGTGTTCGACGGGTCGAGCGCGGTGATGCTCTCGGGCGAGACGGCCATCGGCCACGACCCGGCGCACGTGGTGGCGACGATGGCCTCCATCGCCCACCGGGCCGACCAGGAGTTCGACTACGACTCGTGGGCCCACGATCTGCGTCGGGGCCAGCTGCTGGAGCCCCAGAGCCAGGACTCGGCCGTGACCGACGTGATGACGATGGCGACCTGGCAGGCGGCGAAGGAGATCGAGGCCAAGGCCATCATCTGCATCTCCCGGTCGGGTTTCACGGTTCGGGCCATCGCCCGGTTCCGGCCCCGGGCGCCGATCCTGGGCTTCAGCCCCGAGGAGCGGTCGATTCGCCAGCTCACCATGAGCTGGGGCGCCATCCCGATCAAGATCGACCGCATCGACGACAACATCTCGACCGTGCACCGGGTCCTGGAGCTGGCCAAGGCCGAGGGCCACATCCGGACCGGCGACATCGTCGCCGTCCTCGGCGGCAGCTCGGCAACGATCGGCGCCACCGACACCCTCCGCATGGTTCGCTGCCCGTAGCTGGTCGGGCGGTGGGGGATCGCGGGCCACGAGCGGCCGCCCGTCGAGTGTCCGAGGCGGTGACGCCCGCCCTCGGGACCGTCGCTCGACGGGTGCGCCGGCGGCCGACGACGGCGTTCGTGCTGTCGGGCGGCGGCGCGCTGGGCGCGGTCCAGGTCGGGATGCTGAAGGCCCTGGTCGAGGCCAACATCGTTCCCGATCTCGTGATCGGCGCGTCGGTCGGGGCCATCAACGGCGCCGGTTTCGCCGCCGATCCGACCCTTCGGGGGGTGAACCGCCTGGAGCGGCTCTGGCGTCGCTTGGCCGGCGGCGAGCCGGAGCTGATGCGAGGGGGCCTGATCCCGCTGACGGTCCAGTTGGCGTTGAGGGGCGAGTCGATCCACGATCCGGCCCGGCTGGAGGCGATGCTGGAGCAGGAGTTGCCGGTCGAGGACTTCTCCCAGCTCCGGATCCCGTTCCAGTGCCCAGCCACCGATCTCACCACCGCCACCGAGCACTGGTTCCAGGACGGCAAGGTCCTCCCCGCCCTCATGGCGTCGGCCTCGCTGCCGGTCGTGTACCCGGCCCGCCAGCTCGAGGGTCGGACGCTCATCGACGGCGGCGTCCTGAACGAGATCCACGCCGAACGGGCGGTTCAGCTCGGCGCGACCACGCTCTACGTGTTGCACGTCGGTCATCTCGTCGATCGGGAGGTGACGGTCCAGCGGCCCCTCGACAGCGCCATCCGGGCCTATTGGACGGCCCGCCGCCACCGTTTCGCCGACAACCTCAACCGCATCCCCGATCACTGTGAGGTCCACGTGTTGCCGGCTGGCGGTCCACCGAGGATCCGGTTCGACGACTTCTCCCGCTCGCCTGACCTCATCGAGGGTGCCTACCGGGCGACCGTTTCCTACCTGGTGGAGCACGTTGCCTTCCCTGCGGTGAGCCGGCCCCGCTGGTGGGCCCGGTAGGAGGGTGGCCGGGGGTCGGGAGGGGATCGGCCGCGCGCACCTCGACGATGTCACTACGCTGCGGCCCATGAGCTCCATCAACCTCGGTTCCGGTCTCCCCGAAACGGTCCTCCCGCCCGAGCACGGCGAGGCCGACGCGGCGCTGGCCGCAGCCCTGGGCCAGCCCGAGGCCTCCCGGACGCGATGCGGTGTCGACGGTCGTGGCCCGCTGGCCCCGGCATCTGGCCGCCTGGGCCACGCTGGGTGACCTGGCCCGCGACGACGTCGAGGCCTACGCCGCCTACCGCGTCGGCTACCACCGGGGCCTCGACCGCCTCCGCCAGAACGGTTGGCGGGGCTCGGGGTTCGTCCGGTGGCGCCACGAGACCAATCGGGGCTTCTTGCGGGCGCTCCACGGGCTGGCGACCGCTGCGGCCGCCATCGGCGAGGGCGACGAGGAGGAGCGGTGCCGGCTGTTCCTGGTCCAGCTCGACCCGGACTGGCCGATCGATGGATCACCGACCGACGACTGAGGCGGACGTCGGCATCGAACCGGCGTGGCCGCTGATCGGCGCGGTGTTGACCGGGGGTCGCTCGAGCCGGTTCGGGCGCGACAAGGCGCTGGTCGATGTGGAGGGCCAGCCGATGGGGTCTCGGATCGTGACCGCCCTGCGGGACACCGGGGCCGATCCCGTGGTGGCCGTCGGTGGCTCGGCCGGGTCGACCCTCGGTGTGCCGACAGTGGCCGACCGCAGGCCGGGCGAGGGCCCGCTCGCCGCCCTCGCCACCATCCTGGTGTGGGCCCGGCGGGGACTGGTTGTGGTCGTCCCGTGCGATCTGCCCCTACTCCGGGCCGAACACCTCGGACCCCTGGTGGCGGCGGCTTCTCCCGAGCGGGCTGCGGTGGCCGTGGTCGGTGGCCGGCCGCAACCGAGCGTGGCGTGTTGGCCGGCACCGCTCGGGCCCTCGCTGCTGTCGATGCTGGCCGAGGGGCGACGGGCCTGGAGGGATGCGCTGGAGGCGGGTCCCTGGATCGGGGTCGAGGTTCCGGCCGACGCCGTGGCCGACGCCGACACCCCGTCGGAGTTGGCGGCCCGGTTGGGCCGATCGACGCCGGTACGGCCGGCAGGGAGGTCGGGCGAGCCGGACTTGGCCTAGGCTCGAACGGGTGCCGAATCTCGTTCAAGGAACATCCGAGCTCGATGACGTCATCTCGTCCGCCGCCCAGGCCGACCGGTACGCCATCGACACGGAGTTCCATCGGGAGCGGACGTACTTCCCCCAGGCGGCACTGATCCAGCTGGCGTGGGGCGACCAGGTGGTCCTGATCGATCCCCTTCAGTTCGACTTGAAGAGCCTGGCCCGGCTCCTGGATGGTCCCGGCTTGTGCGTGCTGCATGCCGGCGTCCAGGATCTCGAGGTCCTGGACCTGGTCTGCGGGTCGATCCCCCAGCGGTTGTTCGACACTCAGATCGCGGCCGGCTTCCTGGGTCAGGCCAACAGCTCGCTCAAGTCCCTCCTTGATCGCTATCTCGACATCAGCCTGCCAAAGGGCGACCGACTGACGGACTGGATGCGTCGGCCCCTGACCGACGACCAGCTCCGGTATGCGGCCGCCGACGTCGAGCACCTGCTGGCGTTGACCGATCTGCTCGTGGAGCAACTGGAGGCCGAGGAGCGCCTCGAGTGGGCCCTCGAGGAGAGTGCGTTGGTCCGGGAGCGCCCACGGAACCGACGGGTGCCCGAGGAGGCGATCCTACGGATCAAGGAGGCCCGTTCGTTGAAGGGCACGTCGTTCCGGGTCGCTACCGCCGTGGCTGCGTGGCGGGAGCGTCGGGCGGCCGAGATCGACGTGCCGGTCCGCCAGGTCCTGCCCGATCTGGGCGTGGTAGCAGTGGCCCAGGCGGCCCCGACCGAGCCGGGCGAGCTCCAGCGGCTCCGGGGGGTCGACGGCCGCCACCTCCGTAACGGGGCCGAGTCCGAGATCCTGACCGCTGTTCAGGTCGGCTTGCGGATGCCCGCGGTCGAGAGCCGCCCGATGCGGACTCCGGAGCTGCCCAAGCACCTGCGGCCGGTTGTGACGTTGGTCACGGCTTGGATCTCCCAGCTCGCACGGGACCACCGGATCGATCCGGCCCTGCTCGCCACCCGCTCCGACGTGGAGGCGCTGCTCAAGGACGACCCGTCGTGCCGGCTCCGCCACGGCTGGCGGTCCGATCTCGTCGGCTGGCCGATCGCCCAGTTGGTGGCTGGGGAGGCGGCGGTGGCGTTCGACGGCGACGGCCAACTGGTCCTCGAAGCACGGAGCCGACAGGCCCTCGACGGACGATCGCCGACGATCTGAGCGCTACGCTGGTTGGGTCCGGGCGTTCGAGCCTGGTCAGCCGTACCCGGCGACGGTGGTCATCGGCTCGGGGAAACGACGAGTAGATTCACCTTGCTTGCTTCTACTTCGGCCACTGTTCGCCAACTCGGTCCAAAGGCCCCTAGACTGGAGTCCTCACGCGAGGGCTGAGGCAGGTGGAACCGAGGGTCTCAGCCCACCCATCATTGATTCCAGGAGTGTCCCATGAAGAAGGGGCGTCATCGTCGGTACGAAGAGGCGCGAGCACTCAAGCGCTCGTCTGATGGAGATGACATCGAGTCCTTGATGGACCGGCTCGATGAGGATCCGTTTGACCTCCCGACCACTCCTGAAGCCGAGCAGCTCGACGACGAGCTGGAGGAGAGCGAGTCGCTGCGCGACTGACTCAAGACGGTCCTCCCTCGGGGCTCTCGGTCTCGACCAGAATGGCGTCGAGCTTCACGATCTCCGAGTCGCGCACCAAGCCGACGAAACCGCCGTCGTTGTCGGTGACGGCCATCAGGTCGGTACCTGCTCGACCCATGGCGGCGACCACGTCGCGGATCGTCCACGACGGCGTTCCAACCGGGCACGAGATGTCGATGATGTCGGTCACCGGCGTGTCGGCCCACGCCGCTCGGTCGACGTTGGCCGCGTCGTGGATCGAGCACATGCCGAGGAACCGGTTGCCGTCGACCACCGGCACGACCGGCTGACGCTGCCCCAGGGCATGGACCCACACGAAGTCGGAGATCGATGCGTCGGACGGCACGGCCAAGACGTTCGTCTCGATGACGGTCGACACCGGCAGTGGCCAGGCGGCTCTCCAGGCCGCCCAGCCGCTCGACCCGCTGGCCGGCTGAGACCGACGAGGAGCCAGCCACGATCTGCGACACGGCGGCGGCGATGAGCGCCGGCACCACCGCCGAGCCGCGGGTCGACTCGGCCACGAACATCACGGCCGCGATGGGCGTCCGGTAGCCGGCCGCGAGGAAGGCGGCCAGGCCGAGGATGGCCCACAGCGAGGCACTTCCGACCTCGCCGTCTCCGAGGCCGATCCGGTCGATGACGTCGCCGACGACCCGGCCCAGCAACACGCCCTGCACCGCCAGCGGGATGAAGAGCCCACCGACACCTCGCCCGGCCACCGTGACCAGGGTGGCAACGGCCCGGAAGACGAACAGGGCCAGGATGAGCCCGGTCGACGAGGAGCTGTCGAGCCACTCGAAGACCGCCAGGCCCGGCCCCAGTGTCAGCGGCTCGTCGAACACGGCGTCGGAGGCGAGGGCGAGGGCGGCCAGGGTCACCCCACCGACGCCGACGGTCACCGGGGCCGGCAGGCGTTTCGAGGCCGACTTGGCCCGGCGGGTCATGGAGGCGAACAGCCGACCACCGAGGCCGGCGCCCACGCCGAGGGTGACCGCCCCGAGGAGCTCGCCCGGCCCGACCCGGAGATCGGAGGCGAAGCCGACCACGGGCCCGGTCTCCAACAGGGGGATGGTCACGAAGGTGAGGAACGAGGCGGCCGACGCCACCAGGGACGGGAGCAGGGCCCGGTGTGCCACGTCGTCCCGATAGGGGGATTCGAGGGCGAACACCACGCCGGTGGCAGGCGCCTGGAAGACGGCCGACACGCCGGCCGCCGCGCCGGCGGTCAGGAGTTGCTGGGCCGCGCCCCGCCCCAGGTGCGCTCCAGGAACCGATGGAGGAAGTGCCCGGAGGCCGACCCGAGGTAGATCGACGGGCCCTCCAGGCCCAGCGCACCGCCCGACCCGATCGTGGCGATGCCGCCCAGCAGGCGGGCCGGGACAGCCCGGGCGTCGTAGGTCGGATTGCGACTGTGGAACTGGACGATGTACTCGTCCGATGTGGCCGGCGAGGCCCCACCACCGAGGTAGCGGAGCACGAGCCAGGAGATGGTCAGGCCGGCCAGGGGGGCGATGGCCTGGAGGCCGATCGGCCAGTGGACGACCTCGTGGGCGACGACCTCGATCGTGATGTACTCGAACACCGCCACCATGGCCCCGACGACGACGCCCAGGCACAGCGAGGCGGCCAGCATCTTGGAGCTGACGGCTTCGGGCAGGAGTCGTCGCAGGAAGGCCACGGTCAGCTCCGGCCTGGCGTCGAGCGCTGCTCCAGGATCACCGTCGATCCTCGTCTCGCCCGGCGGCGGTGATCTCGACCGGTGTCGCCGCCAATCGCTCATCGACGATGGCGACCAGCCGGCGGTAGGTCCGGGCCCCGAGCAGCTCGGTCAGCTCGTCGTGGGCCGCCCGGTAGACCGGCTCGTCACCCTGGTAGGCGATCGGTTCCTCGATGCACCACCAGTGGAAGTCGTTGCCGCCCGGCCCCAGTCGCGGCCGCAGCCAGGCCCGGACCAGGACGGTCTCGTGGCCGTACTCGTCGGTGTGGACGTCGAGCCGGATCGGGACCTGCCAGCACACCGTCGGCTTCCAGTCGAGCGGTCGGGCTCCCCGGCGCAGCGCCGCGGCGTGGAGCGCGCATCCGGCGCCCCCGCCGAAACCTGCCCGGTTGAGGAAGATGCAGGCCCCGTCGGCCTTCCGGGTGACCCACTCGTCGCCCTTCTTCTTGAGCGGGCCGCCTCGATCCCTGGCCCGTCCGTGGTACTGCCACTCGTCAGGGGTGAGCTCGTCGACGAGATCCAGCACACGCGTGCGGTCGGCCTTGTCGACGAAGTGGGCGCCGTGGGTGCAGCACCCGAGCGCTCCGGTGGGGTCGGCTCCGGTTCGATCGACGGACACCCTTCCCGTAGATGCACGTGTACGACGACGTCAGGAAGTCGAGGTCGAACAACCAGGTTGCACCGTCATCGCCGTCGAGGGAGAGCCACT
>CBDHFJ010000054.1:0-20328 GCA_965262315.1 Acidimicrobiales bacterium | reverse complement strand
GTGGTGCGGTCGGTGGCAGCAGGGCCGGGCGCGAGCAGCGCTTCGAGCGCCTCGGGAGAGGGCTGGCCGACGTCGGCCGCACCGGTGGTGGAGCTGAGCAGCGCCAGGCTCCGGACGCGGTCGGGATGCTCGATGGCGAGCGTCTGCGCGATCATGCCGCCGAGCGACACGCCGAGGACATGGGCTCGGTCGACACCGGCGTCGTCGAGGACTGCCACCACGTCCGCGGCCATGTCGCTCAGGGTGTACGGCACCGGTGCCACCTCGCCGGCGGCGAGCGCGGCGTAGACGTCGGCGAGCTCGACCGGATGGTCGTCGAGCCAGGTGGACAGCCCGACGTCGCGGTTGTCCATTCGGATCACGCGAAACGCCCGGTCGACCAGGCCCTGGACGAACTCGTCCTCGAAGAAGATCAGCTGGCAGCCGAGCCCGGCGATCAGGATCAGCGGCGGGTCGTCGTCGTAGAAGCTCTGGACGTCGTACTCGATCTCGATGTCGCCCGAGGTGGCTCGGGCCATCACATACGGTCCAGGAGCTCGCGCTTCTTGGCCTCGAACTCCTCGTCGGTGATGGTGCCGGCTCGGCGGAGTGCGTCGAGCTGCTCGATCTGTTCGGGGATCGTCTTCGCGGACTCGCCGCCACCCATCGCCGACGCGGTGGCCTCGCCCATCCGCCGGAAGTTCTTGGCCTCGCCGGCCTCCATCGCCCGATAGATCTCCTGCTGGACGAGGTTGGGCTTGCGGACGGCCTCGAACGTCTGCTGCCCCCCTTCGCCCGCGGACTCCACGCCCAGATCGCCGGCGCCGAGGATGCGCTCGAACAGGGACTGGTTGAAGAACACGGTGTTGATGCGGTCGAGCGGGATCTCGATGCCGCTCTTGGCCAGGATGCCGGAGCGGTGGATCACCCGGTCGGTGGTCACCACGAAGTTCTCGCTGGTCCACTTGATGTAGTTCTGGACGAACCACACCAGCGCAGCGAGCACGAGGATGCCACCGAGGATCCGGAAGGCGTCGTTGCCGTTGACCCACGCCACGATGCCGATGATGACGGCCACCGCCAGAGCGGCGGATGCCGGGAAGATGCGCCACCAATGGGGACGCAGGTCGAGGACGATCTCCTCGCCCTGATTCAGGAGTTTGGTCGGGAAGGGCACGAGCCGACTCTACAACGGCACCGGGGTCCGGCTGGGCGAGCGGCTCAGCCCCAGCCGAGCTCGTGGAGGGTGTCGTCGTCGATGCCGAAGTGGTGGGCGAGCTCGTGGATCACCGTGATCGTGACCTGGTCGACCAGTTCGTCTTCGGACGTGCACATCTCGAGCAGCGGGAGCCGATAGACGATGACCCGGTCGGGCATGGCGAACCCGCCGTAGTCGTCGCGCTCGGTGAGCGGGATGCCCTCGTAGAGGCCGAGCAGTCCCGGCTCGGGTGGGTCGTCCTCGATCATCACGACCACGTTGTCCATGAACTGGGCGAGACCGTCGGGGATGTCGTCGAGCGCATCGGCGACGAGGCCCTCGAACCGCTGCGGTGAAACCTGGAGCACGGGCTCACGGTACTGCCGCCGCCCTTCAGCTCGTCAGTGCCGCCCGGTAACGTGCGCCGGGTGCAGGAGACGGACCGGCTGCTCGCCGGACTGACGGAACAACAAGTGCTGGCGGTGACCTCCCCTGCAGCGCGCCTGCGCATCCTCGCGGGCGCCGGCAGCGGCAAGACCCGGGTCCTGACTCGCCGGATCGCGCATGGCGTCCGGACCGAGCGACTCGAGGCCGATCACACCCTCGCTCTCACCTTCACCCGCCGTGCGGCGGGTGAGCTCCGCAGCCGGCTGCGCTCGCTCGGGTTGACCGACACGGTCTCCGCCGGCACCTTCCACGCCCAGGCCTACGCCCAGCTGCGCGCCCGCTGGGCGCAGTCCGGCACGAAGGCACCGGACCTCCTGGACCGCCGGGGCCGGCTGCTGTTTCCGCTGCTTCCCAAACGACTGCCCCGCGCCGAGAAGCTGGCAGTGATGGCCGAGATCGACTGGGCCCGAGCTCGGCGCGTCGCCCCGGACCTGTATGCGGCTGCCACGCAGCGCTCGGGGCGCCACACCACGGCGGACCCGGACCTGGTGGTCGAGACCTTCGCCGCCTACGAGGAGCGCAAACGCCGGCAGCGCCTGGTCGACTTCGACGACCTGCTGGAGCTGGCCATCCGCGACCTGGCCGACCCCGACCACGCCCGGGCGCAGCACTGGCGTCACCGCCACCTGCTGGTCGACGAGTTCCAGGACGTGAACCCCCTGCAGTTCGAGGTGCTCAAGGCCTGGCTCGGCCCCGAGTCCACCCTGTGTGTGGTCGGTGATCCGAACCAGGCGATCTACGCGTGGAACGGCGCCGACGCGGTCTACCTGAATCGGTTCGACGAGTTCTTCAGCCCGTCGGAGACCGTTGCCCTCACCACCAACTTCCGGTCCACGCCGCAGATCCTGCGAGGCGCGGCGGCGGTCCTCGGCGCCGACGCCCTGGAGGCCCACCGGCCCGACGGCTCGTTGCCCAGCATCACCCGCTGCGACGACGAGCACCACGAGGCCCGGATCATCGCCCGGCGAGTCCGCGACCGACACGTGCCCGGCGCACGATGGTCCCGACAGGCGGTCCTCGTCCGCACCAACGCCCAGACCACGCTCATCGCCGACGCGCTCCGTCGGGCCGACGTCCCGGTGGCCGTGCGGGCCGGCGCGTCGATCCTCGACGACCCCATCACGTCGGATCGACTCCGCGAGCTCGCGGCGACACCGGTGGCGATCGCCACGGCGCTGAGCGACCTCCGTTTCGACGCCGAGGAGGCCGACGACGACGAACAACGCCAGTCGCTCGAGACCCTCCTGTCGCTGGCGTCGGACTACGCCGCGGTGCATCCCGACGCCTCATCGGCCGACCTGGTCGGGTGGGTGCGGGCCACCGTGGGCGAGGACACCGGCGCGGGCAAGGACGCGGTGGACGTGGTGACGTTCCACGCCGCCAAGGGGCTCGAGTGGCCCGTGGTTCACATCGCCGGCGTCGAGGACGGGCTCACCCCGATCGGCCACGCCGCCACCGACGACGCCCTGGCCGAGGAGCGTCGCCTGTTCTACGTCGCGGTCACCCGGGCCGAGGACGAGGTGCACTGCACGTGGTCCGCCACCCGCCGCTTCGGCGAGCGCATCAGCGAACGATCACCCTCCCCGTACCTCGACGCGCTCTCGTCGTCGGGCACGGCCGAGGCCGCCCAACGGCTCACGGGGAGCCGCAACGCCCAGCGGGTGCGGGAGCTGCGGGCCCAGCTCGGTGTTTCGGACCCCGACGACCAGGGCCCCGACCTCCGTGAGGACATCCGGGCCTGGCGGAGCCGCACCGCCCGCGCCGCCGGCGTCCCGGCCTACCTCGTCTTCAACGATCGGACCCTCGACGTGTTGGCCTCGGATCGCCCCGCCACCAAGGACCAGCTGGCCGACGTCCCCGGCCTGGGCCCGGTGAAGATCGCACGGTACGGCGACGACCTGTTGGCGCTCCTGGCCAACGACTGAGTCGACCGCTGGCACCCTGTCAGAGGTCGACTGGCACCACCACGACGGCCACCGTGGCGTCGCAGTCGCGGAGCACGGTCTCGACCGTGGCGCCGAGCGACGGCCGGTCGTCGAGGCGACGGAGTACGGCGCCCATGATCACCAGGTCGGCGTCGATGTTCTCGATGAACCGGAGCAGCTCGGGTGCGGCGGCCGGCGCGCTGAGCGAGTTGGGCAGCGCCTCCACCCCGAGCTCACGCGCCTGGTCGACGGCCTGCCAGAGCAACCGGGTCCCGATCTCAGCGGGCACGTTGTCGGCGGGTTGTCCCCCGAGGAACGGCATCCACCGGGATCCGCCGTTGTCCTCGGTGACCACGTGGGCCAACTCGATACGCGTGCCGAGGTTCGACGAGAGGTTGAAGGCGATCTCCTGCGCGGCTCGGGACCCGGGGGACCGACCGACGGGCACGACGGCTCGGGTGAACGCGCCCGGCAGGCGACGCTCGAGGTTGCGGGCCTTGCGGACGATCACCACCGGCACCGGCGACTCGGAGATGACGCCGTCGATCAACGACGAGATCACCGCGCCGGTGTCGTGCGCCTCGGCCCCGAGACCGATCACCCCGAAGCCCAGGTTGGCCTCGGCCAGGATCGCCTCGGTCGGGTCGTCGCCCTTGATGCGGCGAATCTCGAGCTCTCGGCCGTAGAGCACGTTCTCGAGCGGGGTGAAGTCGGCGTCACCCGTGGGGTTCACAGCGAAGACGGTGGCACCGGCCTCGTCCGGCCAGGCGAAGTGCAGGACCTGTGCCATGGCGATCGACGCCGGCCCGCCCCGGCTCGGCAGCAGCAACCGCGAATTCCGGACCACCAGGTTCTCGGACAGGGCGCGCTCGCGTTCGAGGCGGGCGATCTCGTCGTCGGAGCCGGCGTAGTCACGGACGATCCACCGCAGGCTCACCGAGGCGAAGATCGACGTCACCACCGGGACCAGCACGATGACGGTGAACGACGTGGTGTTGAACACGCCGAGCGTGAGGGCCACGGTGCCGATCACGATCTCGAGCGCGCCCCGGGCATTGAGCCCCGCGCCGAGGGCCAGACCCGCCCGATGCGACAAACCGGCCGAACGAGCACCGCCGTAGGCCCCGATGAACTTGAAGACGATGCCGACGAGGATGACCACGAGCGCCCAGACCAGCGCCTCGCCGCTGTTGAGCGTGGTGAGGTCGAGCCGGAGCCCGGCGGTGGCGAAGAAGATGGGCGCGAAGAAGGCGAAGGTGAGCCCCTCGATCTGGTGGATGACCTCGTCCTGCTGGAACCGCGACCGGTGCAGGATGATGCCGGCGACGAACGCCCCGAGCACCGCCTCGACCCCGAGCCACTGGGTCACCACGCCAAAGGCGAGGGACACCAGCACCACGACCGTCAGCGCCCCCTGGACATTGGCGCCACGGGACCGGACCCGCCGCAGCATCCAGTCGACGGCTCGCTGGCCGACGGTGAGCGCCAGCGCCACGAAGATCAACATGCCGACGACGGTGAACACCACCCGACCGGCGCCTCCGCCCTCACCGCCTTCGCCGGAGCTGGCCAGACCGGTGAACACGCCCAGCAACATCCAGCCCACGACGTCGTTGGCCATGCCCGCGGCAATGGTGATCTGCCCGAAGTCGCGGCGCATCAGCCCCATCTCGGACAGGATCTTGGCCACCACCGCCAGGGCCGAGACCGACAGCGCCAGCGCGACGAACAGCGCGAACGTCGACCGCTCGGTCCCCTCGCCCAAGAACACGTCGGGCAACAGGAAGCCCACGGCGAGCCCGGCCCCGAGGGGCACCAGCAGGCTCCCGGTGGTGACCAACGCCGCCGGTCTGCCCAGTTTCCGGATCAGCGCCAGGTCGGTTTCGAATCCGGTGACGATCAACAACAACGCGATGCCCACCCAGGCGATGGCCAGGAGCGCGGCCGACTGGATCTCGCCGTGCTCGGTGTTGAGGAACCAGTCGAACCCTTCGGGCCAGATCTCCCCGAACACGGAGGGCCCGAGCACCAGACCGGCCAGCAGCTGGCCGATGACCGAGGGCAGTCCGACGCGAACCATCAGGTAGCCGAACGCGTGCGCGAACGTGAGCAAGGTGAAGAGCTGCACCCAGAACACGAGCAGTTCGTGTTCCTCGATCGGAATCAGCATCGCTCCCGCTTCCCCCCGGTGAGTCGCGCCATCGGCAGCGTTGGCCTCAGCGGTCGAAGTCCGCCATGAGCGGGACGTGATCGGACGGCTTGTCACCCTTGCGCGCGTTGCGATCGATCAGCGAGAACACGGTGGTCGAGGCCACGGGCTCGGATGCGAGGATGAAGTCGATCCGCATGCCCTCGCGTTTGTGGAACCGGCCGGCCGTGTAGTCGTAGTACGTGAACAGCCCGTCCTGGTCGGGGTACTGCGCGCGGAACACGTCGGTGAGGCCCCAGCCACACACGTCGAAGAAGGCGTCTCGCTCGGGCTGGGTCACGTGGGTCGAGCCCTCGAACGCCTTCACGTCCCAGACATCGCGGTCCTCTGGGGCGACGTTGAAGTCGCCGAGGACCATGACCGGGTCGGCGGGCGTGTGATTGGCCTCGAGATGGGCTCGCAACCGAGCGAGCCACGCCAGCTTGTACTGGTAGTGGTCGTCATCGGGGCTGCGCCCGTTGGGGATGTACGCGCTGGCGATGCGGACACCGCCGCACGTGGCCCACACGATGCGGGCATCGGGGTCGGGGTCACCGCCGTCGGCGAAGTCCGGCGAGGCGTCCTCGAGCCCGACCCGGGACAGGATCGCCACCCCGTTCCATCGACCCTCTCCGTGATGGGTGCTCTCGTAGCCGAGTTCGGCGAACTCGGCTGCGGGGAACGCGTCGTCGGCGAGCTTGGTCTCCTGCATGCACAACACGTCCGGCTCCATCTCGGCGAGCCAGGCCGTCACCCGTGGCATCCGGGCGTTGAGCGAATTCACGTTCCACGTGGCGATGCGCACGCCGGGGACCCTACAGCGCGCGACCCCCTGGTCAGGGAACTCGACGAGCCCGTCCGTGGCGCCGTGGTGACTTCCCCACTCCCGGTGGCGGTCCTTCCCTAGACTCGTGTCGTGAGCTCACAGCCCGGCACGCCCCCCTCATCCTCCTCCGGCCAGAACGAATGGCTGGTCGAGGAGATGTTCGCCCAGTATCAGCAGAACCCCGCATCGGTGTCGGAGAGCTGGCGTGACTTCTTCGCCGACTACCGACCGATGAGCGGCCACGCCGGCGGGACCGGCGAACTCCGCGCCGACGCGCCCGACAATGGCGCGGCGCCGGCCAGCACCAACGGCACCGCGCCGGCGGCGAACGGCGCCGCACCCGACTGGCCCACCACCACGGCGCCGGCCACCGCCGAAGCACCGGAGGCCACCGCCGCGCCGCAACACGCGGCCAGTCCCACACCGGTCGACAGCGAGCCGGAACCGGAGGAGCCGGGGGTGCCAATCCGCGGCGTCGCCGCCCGGATCGCCGAGAACATGGAGGCCAGCCTGGCGGTGCCCACCGCCACCAGCTTCCGCGAGGTTCCGGCTCGGTTGCTCGAGGTCAACCGCAAGGTGATCAACGGGTACCTCGGACGCACGCGCGGCGGCAAGGTCAGCTTCACCCACCTGATCGGCTACGCGCTGGTCCGGGCCATCGCCGACGGCGTGCCGGCCATGAACTCGACCTACCACGTCGGCGCCGACGGCAAGCCCCGCCTCACCCGCCACGAGCACGTGAACCTCGGCATCGCCGTGGACGTCGAGAAGAGCGACGGTTCGCGCACGCTGATGGTCGTCGCCATCAAGCAGGCCGACACCATGGACTTCCGGGGCTTCGTCGAGGCCTACGAGGACCTGGTCCGTCGGGTCCGTGCCGGCAAGATCACGCCCGACGACCTCGCCGGCGTCACGGTCAGCCTGACCAACCCCGGCGGCTTCGGCACCCTCCAGAGCGTGCCCCGCCTCATGGAGGGCCAGGGCCTGATCGTGGGTGTGGGCACCATCGACTATCCCACCGGCTTCCAGGCAGCCGACCCCCGCCGCCTCGCCGAGCTGGGCGTCTCCAAGGTCATCACGCTCACCTCCACGTACGACCATCGCATCATCCAGGGCGCCGAGTCCGGCCTGTTCCTCCGGAAGATGCACGAACTGCTGGTCGGCGCCGACGAGTTCTACGAGCACGCGTTCCGCTCCATGGGGGTCCCCTACGAGGCCGTCCAGTGGCGCCGGGACGTCATGCCGATCGACCACACCCAGGCCATGCTCGAGAAGCAGGTCCAGGTGAACACGCTGATCAACATGCACCGCGTCCGCGGGCACCTGATCGCCGATCTCGATCCGTTGCGGCTCAAGGAGCCGCACATGCACTCCGAGCTCGACCCGGCCACCTACGGCCTCACGATCTGGGACCTCGATCGCGAGTTCTACGCCCGCGGCATCGGCGGGGTCGACCCCCAGAGCGAATCGCCCAAGATGCCCCTCGGCGACATCCTCGGCGTGCTGCGCGACGCCTACGCCCGCACGATCGGCGTCGAGTACATGCACATCCAGGAACCCGAGGAGAAGGCCTGGATCCAGCGGCACATCGAGGGTGTGGGACCGAACGTCCCCGACGACGAGAAGGTGCACATCCTCGACCGTCTCAACGAGGCCGAGGCCCTCGAGAAGTTCCTGGCCACCAAGTACGTGGGCCAGAAGCGATTCGGCCTCGAAGGGGCAGAGAGCGCCATCCCGATCCTCGACGCGCTGTGTTCCGACGCTGCCGACGACGACATGGACTCGGTCGTCATGGGCATGGCCCACCGCGGGCGCCTCAACGTGTTGGTCAACGTCGTCGGCAAGTCCTACGAGGCGCTGTTCTCCGAGTTCGAGGGCGGCATGGATGCCGACGCCGTCCAGGGCTCGGGCGACGTGAAGTACCACCTCGGCCAGTCCGGCGTGTTCAGGAGCCGCACCGGCAACGCCATCCCCCTCCACCTCGCGGCCAACCCGTCCCACCTCGAAGCGGTCGACCCGGTGGTACTGGGCATGGCTCGGGCCCAGATGGACCAGATCCATCCGCCCGGCAACTATCCGGTCCTGCCCCTGCTGATCCACGGCGACGCCGCCTTCGCCGGTCAGGGTGTGGTGGCCGAGTCGCTCAACCTCAGCCAGATCCAGGGCTACAAGTGCGGCGGCACGATCCATCTGGTGATCAACAACCAGGTCGGCTTCACCACCACCCCCGATCACTCGCGCAGCTCGGTGTACCCCACCGACGTGGCCAAGATGGTCCAGGCCCCCATCTTCCACGTCAACGGCGACGACCCCGAGGCCTGCGTGCGCGTCGCGCACCTCGCCTTCGCCTACCGCCAGCGGTTCAACAAGGACGTGGTCATCGACATGTGGTGCTACCGGCGCCACGGCCACAACGAGGGCGACGACCCCAGCTACACCCAGCCGCTCATGTACCGGCGGATCGCCGAGCACCGCTCGGTGCGCAAGCTCTACGTCGAGTCGTTGGTCAAGCGGGGCGACATCACCATCGACGAGGCCGAGGCCGCGATGGACAAGTTCCGCGAGACGCTCCAGACCGCCCTCGACGCCACCCGCGACGCGCACGCCCCGGTACCCGAGGCGCCCGCGCTGCGCCAGATCGTCGGCGCACTGCCGCCGCCCCAGACCGGCGTCGAGCGGCCGGTGGTCGACGAGATCATGTCGGCGCTCACCACGTGTCCCACAGACTTCGTGGTCCATCCGAAACTCGCCAAACAGCACGAGGCCCGGGACCAGATGGTCGAAGCCGGCGAGGTCGACTGGGCGCTGGCCGAGGGCCTCGCGTTCGGCAGCCTGCTCCGCGAAGGCACCTCGATCCGCTTGGCCGGCCAGGACTCACGTCGCGGCACCTTCTCCCAACGCCACTCCACACTCGTCTGCTACGAGTCGGGACGGGAACACCTGTGGTTGGGGTCCATCGCCGAGGCCAACGACGCCAACCTGTGGATCTACGACTCGCTGCTCTCGGAGTACGCGGCGCTCGGCTTCGAGTACGGCTACTCGCTGGCCAACCCCGACGCCCTGGTCATCTGGGAGGCCCAGTTCGGCGACTTCATGAACGGCGCCCAGATCATCATCGACCAGTTCCTGGTGGCCGCCGAGGACAAGTGGAACCAGTACTCCGGCCTGGTGCTGCTCCTCCCCCACGGCCTCGAGGGCCAGGGCCCCGAACACTCGTCGGCTCGCATCGAGCGCTTCCTGCTGCTCGCCGCCGAGGACAACATGACCATCGTCAACGCGTCGACGAGCGCCCAGTACTTCCACGCGTTGCGACGCCAGGCGGTGGTGCAGCCCCGCCGGCCGCTGGTGCTGTTCACCCCCAAGTCGCTGCTTCGTGCCCGTTCGGCCCGAAGCTCGATCGCAGACCTGGTCGACGGCCGCTTCCAGCTGGTGCTCGCCGATCCGGGCATCACCGACCCGGCGGCGGTCAGGCGCATCGTCTTCTGTAGCGGCAAGATCAGCCACGAAGCTCTGGCGATGCGCGACGAACTGGGTGCGCCGGCTGCGGTGGAGCGGGCCGAGCAGCTCTACCCCTGGCCCTATGACGCCGTCGCCGAGACCGTCGCCCGCTACCCCAACGCCGACGAGATCGTGTGGCTGCAGGAAGAGCCCGAGAACATGGGTGGCTGGAACGCCGTCAAGGGACGCCTGTACGAGGCCCACGGCCAGACCCACCGCATCCAACGGGTCAGCCGTCCCGAGTCGGGCAGCCCCGCCACCGGCTCGTCGGCCGTCCACGCCTGGGAACAGCAGGACCTCCTGCGCCGCACCTTCGCCGGGCTCTGATTCCTGGTGCGGCGATGATCCGCCGCACGTGTCAGCGAAGGCTGATCCCCAGCACCGCCTCGAGCTCGTCGAGGGCCTGGTGGCCGCTGGTCACCTTGATGGTGGTCATGCCCATGGCCCTCGCCGGCTTGAGGTTGATGCCCAGGTCGTCGAGGAACACACAGGCCGGGGGCTCGACCCCGAGCTGCTCGCAGGCGATCTCGTAGAACCGCGGCTCGGGCTTGCGGATGCCCACCTTGGACGACTCGACCACCACGTCCACCACGTCCATGACCGCCTGCATGTCGCCGGTGGGCGACGTCTCGACATCGGCCTCGTCGTCGGCGTGGAGGTTGTTGGTGAGGATGGCGGTCTTGTGGGTGCCGGTCAGGCGGTGGATGGCCGCCACCATCTCGGGCCGGAGCTCGTTCTTGAGGCACGCCAGGACGGCTTCGGCGGAGACGTCGTGGCCGAGCGCCCTGGCCTCGGCCTCGAAGAGCGCCATGAACTCGTCCCGGTCGACCTCGGAGCGCTCGAGCTTGGCCCACGCGTTGGTGTCCGGGTCGGTCGAGTTGATCTGGCGGATCAGCCCGTCCGGCAGGCCGTTGGCCGCCTCGTAGCGAGCGAACCCCTCGAAGGGGCTCCCCGTCACCACGCCGCCGAAGTCGAACAGCACTGCCTGGATCGCCTGGTTCATGGCGGCTGAGCATAGGTTCCTGTCACTGCCGCGTGGCACCCTTGAGCGTTCAGGAGGACCGATGTCTGCCATCTTCGAACTGAGCGATCGTGCGGTCGATCTCATCGCCGACGCCCACCCGATCTACGCCACCTTCATGGGGGTTCCCGGTCGCGACGCCCGCTGGCCCGATCTGTCGCCCGACGGGCATGCCGCCCAGCGGGCGATGTGGGCGCAACTCGTCGCCGACGCAGAGGCCCTCACACCCGCCGACGACGCCGAGGACCTGGCTCGCCGGGTCCTGCTGGCCGAGGCCAACGACGCCATCGAACGCTTCGACGCCGGCGACCACCTGCGCGACCTCAACAACATCGCCTCCTCGTTCCAGAGCATCAAGGACTGCCTCGAGCACATGGACCGGTCGGATCTGGACGGCTGGGCCAACACCATGATCCGGCTGGAGACCATGCAGCTGCCACTCGAGGGCTACCGCGCCACGCTGCAGGCCGGCCTGGACGCCGGTGCGGGCGTCGCCCGCCGCCAGGTGCTCGCTGCCATCGACGAGGGCCGCGTCGCCGCGGGCCCCGACTCCAGCTTCCGTGGCCTGATCGAGGCACTCGCCGAGTCGGGCCTGGGCGACGACGGGACGCGAGACCGCCTGGCCGCCGCCGTTGAGAACGGCTGCCGGGCCTATGGCGAGATGGCCGACTGGCTGGAGACCGAGTACCTCCCGCACGCCACCGAACGAGACGGGTGCGGGCGCGACCGCTACGTCCTGGAGGCCCGGAAGCACCTGGGCATGACCATCGACATCGACCAGACCTACGCGTGGGGCTGGTCCGAGATCGACCGCATCACGGCTCGCATGGCCGACCTGGCCGACCAGATCACCCCCGGCGCCGGGGCCGACGCCGTCGTCGCCGCACTCGTCTCCGAACCCGAGCACGCCGTGCACTCGGTCGACGAGTTCCTGGCGCTCATGCAGCAGACCCAGAACGACGCGATGGAACGACTGGCCGACGTGCACTTCGACGTGCCGGAGGAGATCCGGACCGTCGACGTCAAGGCGGCCCCGCCGGGCGGTGCGCTGGCCCCGTTCTACGCCCAGCCCTCCGAGGACTTCAGCCGCCCCGGGGCCGTCTGGTACCCGATCGGCACCCGCACGTCGTTCCCGCTCTGGGAGGAGATGACCACGGCGTATCACGAGGGCTTCCCCGGCCATCACCTCCAGATCGGCATCCAGCTCGCGCTCGGCGACCAACTCTCCCGCTTCCATCGGGTCGTCGTCTGGCAGCCGGGCTCCGGCGAGGGATGGGCGCTCTACGCCGAGCGCCTCATGGGCGAGCTCGGCTTCCACGACAAGCCCCAGTACGAGATGGGCATGCTGGCCGCCGAGCTCATGCGGGCCTGCCGCGTGGTCATCGACATCGGCGTGCACTGCGAGCTCCCCATCCCCGGGGATGCGGCCTTCCACCCCGGCGAGACCTGGACCTGGGACCTGGCCGTCGAGATGCTCGAGCACGTCGCCCATCAGCCCCGAGACATGTCCGAGTCCGAGGCCACCCGCTACATGGGCTGGCCCGGCCAGGCCATCTCCTACAAGGTCGGCCAGCAGGTGTACCTCGACCTCCGCGAGGAGCTCTCCCAGCGCGACGACTTCGACCTCAAGGCCTTCCACACCCAGGTCCTCGGCGTCGGCAGCGTCGGCCTCGACCTCCTGAAAGAGCTCGTGCTGGCCGAGTGAGTCAGCTCAGTCGACCTCGTAGGTTGCTCGGACCGTCAGGCGCTCGTTGGTTCCCGCCGCGGGGTGGCGAACCAGGACGACGGCGACGATGTCGTACGTGCCCTGAGACAGTTCGCCAGAACCACACGGTGTCTCCGTGACCGAGGCGAAGACGGTCGTGGTCTGCCCCGGTTGGAGGTCATCCGGGAGGTTGTCCGTGGCGATCTCCCAATCTGGCGGACGGGTCGACGCCCGAGCCGCGCCGGGAGCTGCCAACAGCGCGTAGCGCTCTCGGCTGACGATGACCTCGGCATCCGACGCGTTGGTGACCTCGACTGCGAACTCCCCACGGGGCCCGGTCGTCCCGACGACTGAGAGGTCGACTGAGCTCGACGGCCCGCTGGCAGGCTCGACCGTCGGGCACTCGGAGAGGTCACCATCCGCCGACGTCAACGACTGCGACGAGACGCCCGGCCCCACGAGCTGGCCAGAGCCGCCACCGCACGATGCGACCGTCAACACCGCTGCCAGCACGAACGCGCACCACCGCACCACCTCATGTTGGCATCGCCGCTCACGTTGCGCGGTCACCCCGTGGTCCCAATGACCCACCGCTCGCTGCGTGGTTTCGCCCATTCCCCGAGCGGGGCGCGGTCCCTACTGTGATCTTCAACAACACAGCTCGTGTGGCAATGCGTTCCGGACCGTCACTCTGGGGATTCACCCCTCCTCCCAGACGGTTCGGCCAGGGGTCCAGACGAGACGCACTCGGGTTTCACCCGAGCAGCGTTGCGGGGAGGAAGGATCGGGCGCCTTCCTCCCCGCCACTGTTTTCCTCGCAATCGGTCGTTCGCCGCCCTGGGGGGCGGCTCTGCGCCCTCTGCTGAGCGCAAGCGCCGTTCCGCTCGACCGGCGAAGCCGGATCGAGCTACCGCTGCTCCCCACTGCTCTGCGACCGCCCAATCCGCTCACGCCCTAAGCGTCGAGCTGCTTCAGGATCTTCTTCGGCGCCTTGAGGCGGTAGGAGTGCTCCAGCGCGTCGGTCAGGGCGTCTTCGGTGACGTCCGCGAGGCGGATGAGGTGGGCGCCGTAGCCCTCGTAGTGCGGGGTCTCGAAGAACGCGCCGGAGCTCGACTCGATGAGCGTCTCCTTCTCCTCGGCCTCGCAGAAGACCACCAGGACCTCGGTGTCGTGGACGTCGTCGCGGTCGTGCTCGCGCTGGCTCCACATCCGGCAGAAGCTCTTGCCCTTCACCTTCAGCGACGGCGTGCCGTACGAGGTCGACACCTCGATCTCGGGAAGGTCCGCCGTCAGCCGCACGCAGTCATCGAATGTCATCCCCATCCCACTACCCTCGCGCCCCATGGCAGCCGAGTACATCTTCACCATGCGCAAGGTCTCGCGGTTCTATCCGCCCGACCGCGAGGTCCTGAAGGACATCACGCTCGCGTTCTATCCCGGCGCCAAGATCGGCGTGCTGGGCGCCAACGGCGCCGGCAAGTCCTCACTGCTGAAGATCATGGCCGGCCTCGACGACGACTACAGCGGCGAGGCCCGGCTGACACCGGGCTTCACGGTCGGCTACCTGGCCCAGGAGCCCCAGCTCGACGAGACCAAGGACGTCCACGGCAACGTGATGGACGGCGTCGGCGAGATCGCGTCGCTGCTCACCCGCTACGACGAGGTGCTGGCCGCCTGGTCCGACCCCGACGCCGACTACGAGAAGCTCGGCGACGAGCAGGCGGACATCGAGCGAAAGATCGAGGCCGCCGGTGCCTGGGACCTCCAGCGCACGGTCGAGATCGCGATGGACGCCCTGCGGCTCCCGCCCGGCGACGCCGACGTGACCAACCTCTCTGGCGGCGAGCGCCGCCGCGTCGCCCTCTGCCGGCTGCTGCTGTCCCGCCCCGACCTGCTGCTGCTCGACGAGCCCACCAACCACCTCGACGCCGAGTCGGTGGCCTGGCTGGAGCGGTTCCTCCAGGACTACGCCGGCACCGTGGTGGCCATCACCCACGATCGCTACTTCCTCGACAACGTGGCCGGTTGGATCCTCGAGCTCGACCGCGGCAAGGGCATCCCCTACGAGGGCAACTACTCGGGCTGGCTGGAGCAGAAGAAGGCCCGCCTGGCCCAGGAGGAGAACCGCGACTCGGCCCGCCAGCGCACGCTGGACCGAGAGCTCGAGTGGGTGCGAATGGCCCCCAAGGCCCGCCAGGCCAAGGGCAAGGCCCGGCTCCAGGCCTACGAGAAGCTGTTGGCCGAGGCCAAGGAAGCCGACGGTCGGGACAAAGACCTCCAGATCTCCATCCCGGTCGATCAGCGTCTGGGCGACGTGGTGATCAACGCCGAGCACCTGTCGAAGGGATTCGGCGAGAAGCTGCTCATCGAGGACCTGTCGTTCATCCTGCCGCCGGCCGGCATCGTCGGCGTGATCGGCGCCAACGGCGCCGGCAAGACCACGCTGTTCCGGATGATCACCGGCGCCGAGGAGCCCGACAGCGGGGAGCTGCGCATCGGCCCCACGGTCGACCTGGGCTACGTGGACCAGTCGCGAGACAGCCTCGATGCCGACAAGACCGTGTACGAGGAGATCACCGGCGGGGTCGACAACCTCGTCGTCGGCGGCCGCGAGATGCACGGCCGCGCGTACGTGGCCTCGTTCAACTTCCGCGGCTCGGACCAGCAGAAGGAGGTGGGCGTGCTCTCCGGTGGTGAGCGCAACCGTGTCCACCTCGCCAAGGTGCTGCGCTCCGGCGCCAACGTGTTGCTGTTGGACGAGCCAACCAACGACCTCGACGTGGACACGCTGCGCGCACTCGAGGGTGGCCTCGAGGACTACGCGGGCTGCGCGGTGATCATCAGCCACGACCGCTGGTTCCTCGATCGGGTCGCCACCCACATGCTGGCGTTCGAGGGCGACAGCCAGGTCCGCTGGTTCGAGGGCAACTTCAGCGAGTACGAGGCGTACCGCAAGAAGGAGCTCGGGCTGTCCGATCAGCCGACCCGCATCAAGTACAAGCCGCTGGCGCGCTGAGGCTGAGGGCGTCGCTCAGGCGACCGTCATGGAGATGACCCAGCCGGCCACGCCGTAGCCGGGGATGTGGTCGCCCTTCTGCGTGGCCACGCCTGTCACCCGCCCCTCGGCGGCCGTGCGGTCGATCCGTGCGGCGAGGTCGCTGCCGTCCCAGAACTTCTCGTTGACGCCGATGACGATGTGTCCGCCCGGCCGCACGATCCGGATCGCCTCGTCCAGGGCGGGGGGCTCCACGTGCCCGAAGCCGAAGACCCCCACGATGGTGGCCACGTCGTAGGTGTCGGTGCCGTACGGGATCGGGGCCGCGTTGAGGTCGACCTCCTCCAGCACCCCGTAGGCGCCGGTGGCCTCGGCGACGTCGAGCATCTCACCCGAGTAGTCGCAGCCATCGACCGCGCTGAACCCCCGTTGTTGGAGGGCAAGCCCCGACAGGCCCGTGCCACAGCCGAGGTCCACGATCTGCGCCGTGGCGGCGACGCCGAGATCGGCGACCGTTGCTGCGACCCGCGCCGGCATCGCATAGCCGTGGTCGGTCAGCTCGGCGTCGTAGGTGTCGGCCCAGTCTGCGTACAGGTCGTGTGTCTGTGCGCTGGTGCCTTCGTCGTAGGCCCGGTCGAGGAAGCCGTCATCTCCCATGGCCACGCATTGTCCTACAGGCAGAGGGCCGCGACGAGGGACGAACAGCGGCGCGGCGCGCGACGCTGCGATCGTGGATGGAGTCAGTCGGCGGGTTCGCCGTAGGGCTCGTCGGCCGCCTGGTAGCAGTCGGGGTGGTAGTGCTCCACCCGGTCCCACTTGTTGTCGACGTAGACGTTGCAGATGACCTGGGTGCGACGCTCACGGGCGCGGAACTTGATGATCTCCTCGCACAGTGCGCATTCGGCCCAGTTGCCCGGTTCGACGAGGCGGCTGACGGCTCGGCTGGTCCACGTCTTCGTGGCTGCAGAGGTCTTGGTCGGTGTCGCCATGCAGACCCATCGGCCACGGCCGATCCGAGATGAGGCGTGCGTGGGCCGACCGGGCAGGTTCACCCGGCAATGGACGCGAAGGGGCTCGAGCGGCCCAGTGGTGTCGGTTGCGCTGCCCCTCAGATGACCGGCGGCGGTTTGGTGGTCCGATGCCAGGTGGTCACACCGGTGGCGGGATCACGGGCGATGTGGAATCGGTGTTTCCAGCGGTGGTGCCACTTGCATTTGCAGTCGAGGTCGCAGGCGTTGGTCTCGCCGTCGTCCTGCCACTCGGTGAGATGGTCGATCTCACACTGTGCGGCGGGCGTGTCGCAGCCGGGCCCCGTGCAGTGGCGATCCCGGACCTGGATGAGCTCGCGGAGCACGCCGGTGGCCAGCCGGGCCTTGCGGCCATACTCGATCTTGACCTTCGGGGCATCCAGCACCAGGCGGCGGACGTGGCCCCGCAGGGCCAACCTCACCGCATGCGTGGGCGAGATCGGTGTGCCGTCGTCCAGCTCGCACAGCACCGGTGAGGTGGGGTCGAAAGGATCGACCGGCAGGTCGAACTCGCCGTCGAGCGCCCGCTGGAAGGTGTCCCAATCCATGTGCACGATCACCAGCGGCCTGGGGGCCTTGGCATCGGCTGGCGTGGACGCCGATCGCTCGGCCATGAGCGCGAGGGCGTCGGCTCGACGCTGCTCGGGTGTGCGCGTCAGCTTGTCGAGCGAGACATCGTCGCCGTGCTCGGCCTTGGCCGCGGCCCAGTCCTCGTCGAACAGCTGCTGTTCGAGGCGTCGCAGTTCGGTGTCGAACGCGGTGTAGCCGACCTTGTCCATCCAGGCGTCGACGCGACCCATGCCGTCCAGCAGTCGCGACGAGTGCAGCTTGCGCTTGGCCATCGTGGGGTCGGGGTCCGGCTGAGGATCCGGGTCGGTGAGCTCCTCGAAACGGTCGACGGTCTTGCAGAAGTCACCGAACGGGAGGCGCTCGGCGTTCTGCACCAGGAGCTGTTCGGCATCGCCGAAGTGCTCGGGGCGCCTGGTGACGGCCTTGCCCAGCCGGTCGACGTGATCGATGGTGATCCGGCCGTCGGCGAACGATGCGGTGGTGAGCGGCATCGACTTGAGCTTGCGGGCCAGCGCCAACCGCTTGCCCGCAGCCCCCTTCGGTAGCCGACACATCGCTCGCATCCACGCGGTGGGTGACTTGTACCCGTCGGCCGCCCAGTCCAGCGAATCCCGGTACCGACCGACCGCCTCGAGCTCGACCGACTCCAGCTGTGACCGAGCGACCACCAGGTCCCTGGAGGCCTCGCCCAGGCCCACGCCGTCCAGCGTGTCCAGGGCCGACCGGACATCGGCGATGGCCGCCGTCAACGTCGCAAACGCGGCATCGATGTCCCGTCGCAAGCCGCTTCCCTCGCCCCCGAAATCGGAGCCACCTCCGCCAACGCCATGCCTCCAACCTACTGACGGGGTGTGACACTCTTCCCTGGTCAGAGGCACAAAACGAAGAGAGTCTCCAGACCGACCCAGCCCACCCGTCTCCGCTTCCGTGGCCCGTCTACGACACGTCCGACGACCCCCCGAATCCCTGAACTCCGAGGCCGGTCAGCGATGCGTCGTCACACCAGTTCGAAGATGCTCGGCCAGGCGTGACCTCCCCGACCCGTACGCTCGGGGGGGTGCCTGATCATGTGCCTCGGCGACTGCGTCGCGACCCGGTGGGTTGGCTCGCCGGGTACTCCCTGGAGCCCCCGCTGCTTCTTGGGCTTGCGACCTTCGGCCTCCTGCCGTCCTTGAGCGAGGGCTCCCTCGGCGTCGGACTGATCACAGCTTCGGTCTTTCTCGCCCCGGTCGTACCGTCGATCGCGTCGATGACTGAACTCGACGTCGATGAACTGCGCACCGGCTTCCGACTCAGGCCGCGCCGCGTCCCACGCGCCGCTGTGGTGCGTTCGCGCCTGGATGACGTCCCTTGGGGACGGGGCGGCCCCGTTCCCGGGGTCGTGCTCGACCTCGTCGACGGCACGGTCGAGCCGATCCGGATGTCCGCGCTATCTCGCCCACGGACTCGCGCTCGCTGGGCCGACACCATCGACGCCTGGGCCGATGCGTACGACACTCCCTTGGATCTCAACGAGCAGCCGATAATCCTGCGGCTGCCGAAGAAGACCGCTGCCCTCGGCGACGACATGCTGGCCGCCCGACCACCGGGGGTAGCGGGGATCTTGGTCGCCGCCATCGGCTTCCCCCGCGACTACGACGAGTACCGGCGGCGCGACGTCGTCGTACGCTCGTCTCTGGACGAGGTCTCGGTCCACCTCAGGCGTCCCGTCGAATGGCTCCCGCTCCACCATGGCGACCACCACGCGACGATCAGCTGGCGCCCGGACGAGCCGACCACTCGAATCGACCTCCCGTCCGAGCCCGGAGCGACGTACCTCCTGACCATAGGACCGCGCCACCGGCAGGCATTTCGCTGGGAGCTGTCACTGATCGACGGCGACGCCGTTCCGGCGCCGGCCCGCGTTCACCGGCCAACCGAGCCGCGCTGAACGTCTCGTCGTACGTTCCGTATACTCCAGCGTATGACGACACCGATTCCCACCAGATTCAGCGAGGACGAGCTGGCGATGATCGACGAACTGGTCGAAGCGGGGGTGGGCGAGACGAGGTCGGCGGTGATCCGCAAGGGGGTCGAGCACCTCGCTGACGCGGTGCGGCGCGCTCGTGTGGGCGAGGCGATCGCCGAGTCGTATCGGACCCGGCCCCAGACCTCTGAGGACGACGACCTGGCCATGGCCAATGCGATCGCGCTCACCGAAGCCGAGCCGTGGTAGCCCAGGGTGAACTGTGGCTCATGGAGCCACCCAACCAGAAGCGCCGACCGGTCCTCATCGTCTCGCGCAACGAGGTCATACCCGTGCTGAACAACGTGGTGGTGGCCCCCGTGACGAGCACCATCAGGAACATCCCGACGTGCATCCCTGTCGGACCCGATCACGGGCTCGACCACGACAGCGTCGCCAGCTTCGACAACCTGACCGCGATCCCGAAGTCGGTCCTCACCCTCCGCCTGGGAGCGCTGGGCCCCGACGGCCGATCAGCGTTGTGTGAGGCCCTCACCGCCATGGCCGACTGCTGACGGCGCCGGACTCAAGCGACGCATCGAGCGGTACACCCATGCTGGTCGTCGTGGCGGACTGGCAGCGAGCACTCCACATCGCGAAGCATCGCGAGCCTCGCCGGTCACGATGCGTTGGCGGACCGACCGAACGAAGACGAGCCCTGAACGCGGCTCTGCCGCCGAGTCACTTGGTGGTCACTGCGTGACCACTGACCAGGTCCAGTGCCTGGCGACAGCGACAAACCGCCGTGGGATGATGGGATCGGTGCACTTCCAGGCATTCCTCTCGTTCACGTTCGCCGGAGCGTTGCTCGCTGGCGGGATGGTTGGCGCGCTGGTCGAGGGGGGAAGCGATCTCGTGCCGAAAGGCATCGGCCTCGGTCTCGGGCTGTGGCTTGTCCTCGTCGGCTGCTCGTTCCTGCGCGACTCGCCTCGCCGGTGATTGG
>CBDHFJ010000053.1:0-12238 GCA_965262315.1 Acidimicrobiales bacterium | reverse complement strand
AGCGTGGTGATCCTGCGACCCGACGGCGAACAGGTCGTCTTCCGGCCCACCGATCGTGATGAGGTCGACGACGTGGCCGACGCCATCACCCCGGGCTGACTCCGCCCCGGCGCGGCGACGGGCATCGATGCGCCATCATGGCGCGATGACGACCTACGACGTCCCCACGAGCGGCCACGAGCTGCGATCCACGATCACCGACGACGGTCGGGTCACGCTCGCCATGCACGAGTTCGAGATCCCCGAGCCCGGTCCGGACCAGGTCGTGATCCAGATCGGCGCCGCGCCGATCAACCCGTCGGACCTCGGCATGCTGTTCGCGCAGGCGGACCTCTCCGCCGCCGAAGCCACGGGGTCCGAGGAGCTGCCGGCTGTCAGCGCACCGCTGAGCGAGCGGGTCCTGGCCGCGCAGTCGGCCCGCGTCGGCAAGCCGATGTACACCGGCAACGAGGGTGGCGGCACCGTGATCGCCGCCGGCTCCTCCGACGCGGCGCAGGCCCTCCTGGGCACCACCGTCGGCTTCCTGTCGGGCACCGCCTACGCCACCCACCGCACCGTGCCGGTCTCGTCGTGCCTGGCGATGCACGAGGGCACCACGGCCGAGCAGGCCGCGGCATGCTTCGTGAACCCGCTGACCGCACTGGGGATGACCGAGACCATGCGCTCCGAAGGCCACACGGCGCTGGTCCACACGGTGGGAGCGTCGAACCTGGGCCTGATGCTCAACCGCATCTGCCTCGACGACGGCATCGGTCTGGTGAACATCGTCCGCAAGGCCGAGCACGTCGACCTGCTGACCGCGGCCGGCGCTCAGCACGTCGTGAACTCGTCGGCCGACTCGTTCCGCGACGACCTGATCGAGGCCCTCGGCGCCACCGGCGCCACCATCGCCTTCGACGCCATCGGGGGTGGCGAGATGGCCGGCACCCTCTTGTCGTGCATGGAGGCCGTGGCCAGCGCCGGCGCCGACTTCAGCCGCTACGGGTCCGACGTCCACAAGCAGGTGTACATCTACGGCGGCCTCGACCGCGGTGAGACGGTGCTGCGCCGCGACTTCGGCATGAACTGGTCGCTCGGAGGTTGGCTCCTCACCCCGTTCCTGATGAAGCTCGGCGCCGAAGGCACCGAACGCCTCCGCACCCGGGTGGCCGACGAGATCACCACCACCTTCGCCAGCAGCTACGGCATGCGGCTGAGCCTGCGGGACGCGGTCGACCCCGAGATGGTCAAGCGCTACGGCCGGATGGCCACGGGCGACAAAGCGCTGGTGACGCCGAACGACTGAACCGACGTCGGTGCCGCATGGTGAGGGCGCGGTGCCGGCCCGTGCCCGTCAACTGGACCGGTGCCGTCCCAGCAGGGCCAGCAACCGGGACCCGGGTTCGTCATCAGCGGGCTCGACCATCGCGCTGAACATGCCCGAGCCGGCGAGCTGATCGGCCATGGGCAGCCAGAAGTCCAGCGCCCACGCCGAAGCTTCGGTGTCGAGGTCGAGGTCGATGTCGCGGCCATGGCGATGTCCCAGCCGTGGACCAGGTTCTCGGTGATGCGGAAGCCGACGATGTGGCGCAGCGGCATGGTGCCCACAGGGTGGTCGACCATCTGGTCGAGGTCGGCGCCGGCGATGGCCTGGAGCGCGTTGACCGCCGTGCCTCGCCACACCGACACCGGGTCGTGGCCAAGGATGCTGACGTCCACGTCGAAGCGTTCGAACGGCCGGCCCCTGGCCACATCGGGCATCTGGGCTTCGGCCACCACCACGTGGGCCACGACCGCCTTGACGATCCAGTCGCCGGACGGCGTGGGCAGGTCCCACTCCTCGTCGCCGATGGCGATGACCTGCTCGCCGAAGAAGGCCGACGCCCTGGTGTAGAGGTCGACGATGCCCGGCTCGGGGGCGTCGATCTCAGTCACGGATCACTCCCATTCGATGGTGCCGGGAGGCTTGGACGTGATGTCGTAGGCCACCCGGTTGATGCCCGGCACCTCGTTGATGATGCGGCTGCTCATGGTCTCGAGCACGTCGTAGGGGATGCGGGCCCAGTCCGCGGTCATGGCGTCCTCGCTGGTGACCGCCCGGATGATGCACGGATAGCCGTAGGTGCGCTCGTCGCCCATCACACCGACGGCGCGGATGTCGGGCAGGACGGCGAACGACTGCCAGATCTCCCGTTCGAGGCCCGCCTTGGCCAGCTCTTCACGAACGATGAGGTCCGCGTCCTGGAGGATCGCCACCTTGTCGGGGGTGACCTCGCCGATGATCCGCACCCCGAGGCCCGGGCCGGGGAACGGCTGGCGCCACACGATCTCGTCGGGCAGACCCAGCGCCGAGCCGACCGCTCGCACCTCGTCCTTGAACAGGCTGCGCAGGGGCTCGACCAACTCGAACTCCATGTCCTCGGGCAGCCCGCCCACGTTGTGATGGCTCTTGATGGTGGAGGCGTGCTTGGAGCCCGACTCGATCACGTCCGGGTAGAGCGTCCCCTGCACCAGGAAGTTGGCGTCCTCGATGCCGCCCGAGGCGCGCTCGAACAGGCGGATGAACAGCTCGCCGATCGCCTTGCGCTTGGCCTCGGGCTCGGTGACCCCGCGAGCTTGGCGAAGAACTCGTCGCCGGCGCGCACGTGGATCAGCTCGATGCCCTGGGTCTTCTGGAAGGTCTCGACGACCTGTGCACCCTCGTTCTTGCGCATCAGGCCGGTGTCGACGAAGACGCACGTGAGCTGGTGGCCGATGGCCTTGTGCACCAGGGCGGCGGCGACCGCCGAATCGACGCCGCCACTGAGCCCGCAGATGGCCCGGCCGTCGCCCACCTGGGCTCGGATCAGCTCCACCTGCTCGTCGATGACGTTGGCCATCGTCCACGTGCGCTCGATGCCCGACACGTCCAGCCAGCGCTCGATCACGGCCTGGCCGTGTGGGGTGTGGCTGACCTCGGGGTGGTACTGCACCCCACAGATCAGGTCGCTCTCGAACGCCGCCACGGGCGCGTTGACCGTGGAGGCGACCACGTCGAATCCCGCTGGTGCCTCGCTGATGCAGTCGAAGTGGCTCATCCACACCGTCTGCTCGGCGGGCTGGCCCTCGAGAAGGCGGCCACCGGAGACGTCCATGTCGGTGCGGCCGTACTCACCGGCCTCGAACCGGCTCACGGTGCCACCGAGCTGCTTGGCGATCAGCTGGGCGCCGTAGCAGATCCCCAGGATCGGGATCCCCAGGTCGTAGATGCCGGGATCGATCCGGGGGGCACCGTCGATGTTCACCGATGCCGGGCCACCCGAGAAGATGATCCCCGCCGGCTCCATGGCCGCGTACTCAGCCGCCGCGAGATCGTGGGCCACGATCTCGGAGTACACATTGGCCTCGCGGACTCGGCGGGCGATGAGCTGGGCGTACTGGGCGCCGAAGTCGACGACCAGGACCGTCGGGTTCGAGGTCATGTCGGGGGGAGACCGCCTCAGCCCATGCCGACGCCCTGCTGCTTCTGGAGGTACTTGCCCTCCGTCTGCAGCGCGGGGGCCACCATGACCTCGGCCTTCTGGAACTCCTTGAGCGAGCTGTAGCCACAGGTCGCCATGGACGTCCGCAGGCCACCCATCAGATTCAGGCGGCCGTCGTTCTCGCGAGCCGGGCCCACGAGGATCTCCTCGAGCGAGCCGCGGGTGTCGGTCTTGACCCGGGCGCCACGGGGCAGCGTGGGGTGGAACGTGGCCATGCCCCAGTGGAAGCCCTTGCCGGGCGCTTCCTGGGCGGCGGCCAGCGGCGAGCCCACCATGACGGCGTCGGCGCCGCACACGATGGCCTTGGCGATGTCGCCGCCGGTGGCCATGCCGCCGTCGGCGATCACGTGCACGTACACGCCGGTCTCGTCCAGGTGACGCATACGAGCGGCGCGGGCGTCGGCGATGGCGGTGGCCTGGGGGACGCCGATGCCCAACACGCCACGGCTGGTGCACGCGTGGCCGGGGCCGACGCCGACGAGGATGCCGGCGGCACCCGTGCGCATCAGGTGCAGTGCGGCCTCGTAGGAGGCGCACCCACCGACGATGACCGGCAGCGGGATCTCACGCACGAACTTCTTCAGGTTGAGTGGCTCGGCGGTCTTGGAGACGTGCTCGGCGGTGACCACGGTGCCCTGGATGACCAACAGATCGAGCTCGGCCTCCATGATGTAGGGGGCATACGCCGCCGTGCGCTGCGGGGTGACCGAGACACACGAGGGTGACCCCGGCCTCGTTGATCTGGCGAATGCGCTCGGGGATCAGCTCGGGGATGACGGGTGAGCTGTACAGCTCCTGCATCCGCAGGGTGGCCTTGTCCGTGTCGAGCTCGGCGATCTCGTCCAGGATGGGCTCCGGGTCCTCGTAGCGGGTCCACAGGCCTTCCAGGTTCAACACGGCGACACCGCCCAGCCGGCCGATCCTGATGGCCGTCTCGGGCGAGACCACGCCGTCCATCGCGGACGCCATCAGCGGCATGTCGAACGTGAACGCATCGATCTCCCACGAGATGTCCACGTCCTCGGGGTCACGCGTGCGCCGGCTCGGCACGATGGCGATGTCGTCGAATCCATAGGCTCGACGACCGGACTTACCCAGACCGATCTCGATCTCAGCCACTGCCCCTACTCCCGTTCGGCGTGTGCGAAGAAACGACCAGTCTACGCAGGCGCGCGGCGGCTCCCGGGGGACGGGTTCAGACCTCGCGGACGATGGTGTCGTCGGTGCCGGTGACGATGGCCAGGAGCTGACGCAACATGGCCCCGGTGGCACCCCACACGGTGTCGCCGTGCAACTCGAAGAACGTGATCGGGCGCACCAGCCCGTCGCGGACCCAGATCTCCTCGCGCCACACCTCCGGGAGCAGCAGCTCCTTCAGGGGGACGTAGAGGATGCGCTCGACCTCGGCCTCGCTGGGGGTGAGATCGGGGGGCCCGGGGAGCCGACCGACCAGCGGCGTCACGAACGACTGGCTCCCCCCGGCGACGAAGGAGTCGAGCTCGCCGATGCGCTCCGGCAGCGCCCGGTCGAGGGCCACCTCCTCCTCGGCCTCGCGGAGTGCGGTGTCCCACTCGTCGATGTCCTCGGGATCGACACGGCCGCCGGGGAAGGCGACCTCGTGGGTGTGCGACCGCATGTGGGGCGAACGCCGAGTGAGCACGACATGCACCTCGCCGTCGTCCTCGTACAGCGGAACCAGCACCGCCGACCGCCGGTTGCCGGCCTCGGGCTGCGGACCGACGAGGCCACCCGGGCCGCGGCGTCTGAGCGCACGCTCGACGAGCTCGAGCGACAGCTCGCCGGGGTCCCGTTCGGCCCACGGCGGCGGGCCACCGATCTCCCAGGTGTCCGGACGCGGGATCCGCTGCGGCCCGCCGCGAGCTGGCATCGTCAGCTCGATCAGCCGGCCGATTCGACCATCGACTCCAGGAGTTCGCGGAGCCCGCCGGTCTTCAGGTTGGACATCACGCGGCCCGGAGGCGTCTCACCCCGCTCCCACTCCATCCAGGACTCGAGCAGCTTGGCGGGGTTGGGTGCCGGACGATCGTTCATGCGATCGAAGGGTAGCCACCGCCGGCGCTAGCGTCGCGTCCATGGCTGACCTTCTCGACGACCTCCGCCTCGCCATCCGCTGCATCGATCTGACGACCCTCGAGGGAAGCGACACCCCCGAGCGAGTCCGGGCGCTGTGTGCCGAGGCGGTCCGGCCCGACGGCGACGACCCGACGGTGGGCCCCACCGCCGCCGTGTGCGTGTACCCGTTCCTCGTGCCGGTGGCTGCCGAGGCGGTCGCTGGCAGCTCCGTCAAGGTGGCGTCGGTCGCGGCTGGCTTCCCCGCAGGCCTCACCCCGCTCGACGCGCGCCTACTCGAGATCACTGCGGCCCGCGACGCCGGCGCCCACGAGATCGACGTGGTCATCAACCGGTCGCTCGCGCTCAGCGGCCGTCTCGACGACGCGGCTGCCGAGCTCGAGCGGATGCGCGACGCTGCCGGCGATGCCGCGCTCAAGGTCATCCTCGAGACCGGTGAGCTGGCCGAGGCGGGTCTCATCGGCCCGGCCACCGACGCCGCGATCGCCGCCGGCGCCGATTTCGTGAAGACCTCGACCGGCAAGATGTCACCGGCCGCCACGCCCGAGGCCGTGGCCGAGATCGCGTCGCGCGTGGCCGCCCATCACGACGCCACCGGCCAACAGGTCGGCATCAAGGTCTCGGGCGGCGTCCGGTCGAGCGACGACGCTCGTGCCTACCTCGATCTGGTTCGCGCACACCTCGGCGAGGACTGGATGCACCCCGACCGCTTCCGCTTCGGCGCATCGAAGCTGCTCGGCGCCCTGGTCGCCGACCTGCGAACGGCCAGCGCCTGATGCAACCGATCCGAGACACGACGACCCCGCCTCCAGTCGCTCCGAGCCCTCCCCGCTGACGAGAGCGGAGCCGCCCCGGGCCGAGTGTCACCGCCAGGCGGTAGTGTCCGCGTTGACCCAGGCCGACGTCCCTCGACCCGCACCCAAGCACCCACAAGCGAGGTTTCCCATGGCCGAATTCACCGCCCACGCCCCAGGCACCCCGTCCTGGACCGACCTGATGTCCCCCGATGTCGATGCCTCGGTCGCGTTCTACACCGCCGTCTTCGGCTGGGACGCCGAGGACCAGTTCGACGATCAGGGCAATCGCGTCTACGTCATGTTCCGACTCGACGGCAAGGCCGTCGCCGGCCTCGGCGGGCAGGCGCCGGGCATGGACGGCATGCCCGCCATCTGGAACACCTACATCACCAGCAACGACGTCGCCGCCACGGCAGCCGCCGTGGAGAACGCCGGGGCTCGGTGATGATGCCGCCCATGCAGGTCATGACATCGGGCCACATGGCCGTCTTCGCCGATCCCACGGGTGCGGCGTTCTCGGTCTGGCAACCGGGCGATCACATCGGTGCGCAGGTCGGCAATGTCGCCAACACCATGGGCTGGAACGAGCTCATGACCCGCGACATCGATGCGGCGCTTCCCTTCTACAGCCAGGTGTTCGGCTGGGAGTACGACAGCATCGACATGGGTCAGGGCATGTACCACCTGATCAAGGGCGGCACGAACGACGAGGGCATGGGTGGCCTGATGGCCATGCCGCCACAGGTCCCCGAGCAAGTCCCCAACCACTGGGCCGTGTACTTCACCGTCGACGACATCGAGGCCACCGTCGCCGCGGTGACCGCCAACGGCGGCGCCATCGCCCAGGAGCCGTTCCCGATCCCCGGTGTCGGCACCACGGCAGTCGTCCACGATCCGCAGCACGGTGCCTTCCAGCTGATGCAGCCCGAAGGCTGACCCAGGACGCGAGAGCGCCGGGCCCGAAGGCCCGGCGCTCACCAGATCAATCCGTTCGAGGACGGATCACATCATTCCCATGCCACCCATGCCGCCCATGGGGTCACCGCCAGGCATCGGCATGGCGGGGGCCTCTTCGGGCTTGTCGGCGACGAGCGCCTCGGTGGTGAGCAGGAGGCTGGCGATCGAGGCCGCGTTCTGGAGCGCAGCGCGGGTCACCTTGGCCGGGTCGATGACACCGGACTTGATGAGGTCCTCGTTCTTGCCCTTGGCGGCGTTGAAGCCAACCGAACCCTTCTCGTTCTCGACCTCGCGGACGATGATCGAGCCCTCGTAGCCGGCATTCTCGGCGATGAGCTTGGCGGGAGCCGACAGGGCGGTCGACACCATCTTGGCGCCGGTCGCCTCGTCACCCTCGAGGCCCTTGGCGACCTTGTCGACAGCAGCGCGGGCCCGCAGCAGGGCGGTGCCGCCGCCGGCGACCACACCCTCCTCGATGGCCGCACGCGTGGCCGACAGGGCGTCCTCGATGCGGTGCTTCTTCTCCTTGAGCTCCACCTCGGTGGCAGCGCCGACCTGGACGACGGCGACGCCGCCGGCGAGCTTGGCGAGACGCTCCTGGAGCTTCTCGCGGTCCCAGTCGGAGTCGGTGTTGTCGATCTCGGCGCGGATCTGAGCGATCCGACCCTCGACGTCGGAGCCCTTGCCGGCGCCCTCGATGATGGTGGTGTTGTCCTTGGTCACGATGACCTTGCGAGCGGTGCCCAGCAGGTCGAGGGTGACACCGTCCAGCTTCAGGCCGACCTCTTCGGCGATGACCTGACCGCCGGTGAGGATGCCCATGTCCTGGAGCATGGCCTTGCGGCGCTCACCGAAGCCCGGGGCCTTGACGGCGACCGAGTTGAAGGTGCCGCGGATCTTGTTGACCACGAGCGTGGCCAGGGCCTCGCCCTCGATGTCCTCGGCGATGATCAGCAGCGGCTTGCCCGACTGCATGACCTTCTCGAGCACGGGCAGGAGGTCCTGCACCGAGCTGATCTTGCCCTGGTTGTACAGGATGTACGGGTCGTCGAGGACCGCTTCCTGACGCTCGGGGTCGGTCACGAAGTAGGGGGACAGGAAGCCCTTGTCGAACTGCATGCCCTCGGTGAAGTCGAGGTCCATGCCGAAGGTGTTCGACTCCTCGATGGTGACCACGCCGTCCTTGCCGACCTTGTCGATGGCCTCGGCCAGGATCTTGCCGACGCTCTCGTCAGCGGCCGAGATGGAGGCCACGCTGGCGATCTGCGACTTCGAGTCGGCCACGCCGACGCTCTGCTTGGCGATGGAGGCGACTGCGGCGTCGACCGCAGCCTGGATGCCCCGCTTCAGGACCATCGGGTTGGCGCCGGCGGCCACATTGCGGAGGCCTTCCTTGACCATGGCCTGGGCCAGCACGGTGGCGGTGGTGGTGCCGTCACCGGCGACGTCGTTGGTCTTGGTGGCCACCTCCTTGACCAGCTGGGCACCCATGTTCTCGAACGGGTCCTCGAGCTCGACCTCGCGAGCGATCGAGACACCGTCGTTGGTGATGGTGGGGGCACCGAACTTCTTGTCCAGCACCACGTTGCGGCCCTTCGGGCCGAGGGTGACCTTGACCGCGTCGGCCAGGTGGTTGACGCCCGCCTCGAGCTTGCGGCGCGCGTCCTCGTCGAACTTCAGCATCTTTGCCATGTGGTTGTCCTTGTTGCGTCTGCGAAAGGGACTACTTGACGACGGCCAGCACGTCGCGGGCCGACAGGATCAGCAGGTCGTCGCCGCCGTGGCTGATCTCGGTGCCGCCGTACTTGGCGTAGATGACGGTGTCGCCGACAGCGACGTCGACGGGGATCAGCTCACCGGTCTGCTCCGAGCGCTTGCCCGGGCCGACAGCCAGAACTTCACCCTGCTGCGGCTTCTCCTTGGCAGTGTCGGGAATGACCAGGCCGCTGGCCGTGGTGGCCTCGGACTCGCTGGGCCGGACGACAAGTCGGTCCTCGCGGGGCTCCAGGTTCATTGCTGCGCGTCTCCTCAGACGTTGGGATTTCGGACACGCACCGTGGGAATCAGCTGCCGGTTGGCACTCTCACGGTGCGAGTGCCAACGATATTGGGCAGCCCTGGGAAATCCAAACCCTTCGCTGCCACTTCGACCGGTCGGCGTCGGTTCAGCCGCGGTACGCCGCCGGGGCGTCGCCGGCCACGCTGGCCCGCTCCATCACCCGGACGTCGGGGTAGTAGTCGCTCGACGCGTAGTGCTGCACCGCACGGTTGTCCCAGCACGCGATCGAGTCCGGCTGCCACCGGAACCGGCACTGGTATTCGACGGTGTCGAACTGGCGGCAGAGCCGGTCGATCAGTGCGCAACTCTCGTCCTCGTCCATGCCCTCGATGTGGCTGACGAAGAAGCGGTTGACGTACAGCAGCGGCTTCCCGGTGACGGGGTGGGCGATGACCACGGGATGTGGAGCGAGCGGGTACTTCTCGCGCATCTCGTCCATCTTCTCCGGCGGCACCTGACGGCGGAACGCCTGCATGAAGTCGTGGACGGCGACCAGGCCCGAGATCTGCTCCTTGGTCTCGTCGTCGAGGCCTTCGTACGCGGCGTTGGCATCGCAGAACAGCGTGTCTCCCCCGGTCGGCGGCACCGTGACGGCACGGAGCATCGCTCCGAGGGACGGGGTTCGCCGCCACGTGACGTCGTGATGCCAGCCATTCTCGTAGCCGCCGGCCTCTGCGTCCTTCTCGAACCGGACGAGCTCGGGCTCGCCCGTGTTGGACGGGATGAACGGGTGGACCCTCGAGCTCACCGAACCGGCGGGCGAACCGGACGTGCTGGTCCGCGGTGAGGGGCTGGTCGCGGAAGGAAGAGAACCTTGTACTCCCAGAGGGCCTGGCGAACGTCGGCGAACACCTCGTCCGCGCAGGTCCTGCCGCAGGTCGATGCCGTGGATCTCACCGCCGACGGTGGCGGACTGGAGCGTGACGTCGAAGTGCTCCCATTCGAGAGCTGCCAGGCGGTGTCGTTCCGCGGCGAGGTGTCCCAGAGGCCCGAGCTGGGTGGCGTAACCGGGGATGGTCACGCGTCCGGGGAGGCCTTTGCCCGGATCGGTTGCGGCCACGACCCGGTCGTCTGATGCGGCCATCGTCATGCGGTCCCCTCCTGGTGCCGACGCGCGAACGGTCCCGAGGGTAGGACCTCGGGACCGTGGGCGCTCAACTGCTCATGGTCGGCGGGGGTCCGTCAGCGTGGGTCGCCCCGAAGCTCCAGGATGCGGGCCCGAACGGTGGCGATGCGGGCATGGATGTCCGCCTCGTGCTGTTCGAGGTCTCGCTGGTGGCGCTCGAGCTCGGCAACGTCGTCCCAGTCGGGCCGATGACCGTGACCGCCAGCGGGTCGGCCGCCATCGTGGTCACGATGACGTCGACCGCGTCGGCGATCCAGGCGGGCGGCGTGCGCCCGCCGACGTCGGTCCTTGCGCGCCCGCTTGCGAGCCAGGCGCTCCTCGTCGGAGCGGGGGGTGTCGTCGTGGTCGACGCGGACCTGCGGTCCGTCGGGGTCGTTGGAGTCGTAGCGGATGGATGTGGTGTGTCGGCTTCTCGACATGCGGTCGTCTCCTCGTGGGGGTCGTCAGTCGACGTCGGCCGTTTCTGTTCGATCGGTGGCGACGTCAGGCCCGTCGTCGGGCCGAGGGATGTGGGTGTCATCGACGCCCTCGTCATTGGTCGGGGTCGCTCGCCCTCGGTCGTGCCGGTCCAGGAATCTGGGTCAGCGCATCGGCGGTACCAACGGAGGCGTTCCGCCCAGTCGTCGAGGGCTTCGATGCCGTCATCGGTGATCTCGTAGACGCGCTTGGCGCGGCCCGCCTCGCCTTCGTCCCATTCGGACGCGACCAGGCCGTCGTCCTCCAACTTGCGGAGGAGTCGATACAGATTCCCGACATCGACGCGCTCCACCGGCATGAACGCGGTCAGCTCGTCGGCGAGCTCGTAGCCGTGCGCGTTGCCCTCTCGGAGGAGCAGCAGCACGGCCGGCTCGACGAAACGAGCCACGGCGCCCGTGCGGCGGCCTCGGCCGTGGCGGCGCTTGCGACGATCTCGTGGATGATCCGGCATGCAGTCAACATAGGTGAACAACATATATATGTCAACAACATATGTGAGTTGGAGAATCTCGAGAATTTCTTCGGCTGGGGTGTAGGGATTGGCAGCAGGCGGCGTCTCCCCCACACACCAACCCCCAACTCCCGAGGAGACGGACCCATGAACACCCCCAACCCCCACACCACACCCACCGGTCGCCGAGTGGCAGCGCGAGCACTCGCGGCACTGTTCCTGCTGACCGCGGCGGTCCTGGCGCTGGCCCCCGCGGCGTCGGCGGCCCCGTTCGACGAGCTCGAGCTCGTCGAACTCGACGACATCGTCGAACCGGACGTGCCGCTCGAGCTCGACATCCTCGACGACATCGTCATTCCCCTCCCCCCGGTCTCTGCCGACGCCGAGGTCGACTGCACCGACGGGATGATCGACGTGGAGATCGGCAATCCGACCGCGGCCTTCGTGGTCCTCGAGGTCTGGATCGACGACGAACCCGTCGCGAACCCGGCCGTGGGCCCCGGCCTGGCCTGGATCGACTCGTACCCGGCCGAGGAGAACTCATCCGTTGCCGTGCGGGTCGAAGGCACGAGCACGCTGCTCGACACCGTGCTCGACGTCGACTGCCTCAGCGCGGACCCGTGGTTCGAGTTCATCCCCAACTGCGGCGTCGGCCAGGCGTGGGTCGAGCTCGGCAATCACGGGACCCCGACGTGGCGATGATGGGTGTCCACTACGAGGACCTGCCGTTCGCACCTGGGCTGGTGCTGCCCGGCACCAGCAGCGTCCAGCCGCTCGCGGT
>CBDHFJ010000052.1:0-9686 GCA_965262315.1 Acidimicrobiales bacterium | reverse complement strand
CCGCTCTGCCCTGTTCCCGAGGCGTTCGCGTCGACACAACCCGCAACGAAGACAGGGGACAATGCATCTTGACCACCGACAGCGGTCAACCTGTAACGGTCTCTGAGACCGTTACAGGTTGTCGGCCGATGGCGGTCAGTCGAGGTCGAGCAGGAGCGGGGCGACGGGAAGTTTGGCGTAGTCGCGGGTCCACCAGGTCTCGGGCGTCAGCTCCCAGGCCGAGAAGGACGACGCGTCGCGGCCGGCGAACGCGGCGGCGAAGGCCGGTCCCCGCTCGGGCCCGAGATACCGGACCGCCGGCTCGCTGATGTCGCGGTCGAGATCGAAGTCGACTTCGACGACCGGGCCCTCGGCCGTGACGTACGCCACGGAGACGGGTGTGTCCTCGTGCATGCACAACGACGCCCGGCCCAGCCGGCGGAACGAGTCGGACTTCTTCGCCGTCGGGCCGGACTGGAACCGGAACACCGAACCCGTCCATGTCACCCAAACGGGCACACCCATGGTGCGCCCCTCCCCCAGCTCGAAGGTGACCACTGCGGTGTGGGGGCGCGCCAGGAACGCCTCGCGTTCCTCAGACGACATCGCTGGACTGCTCACCGCTTGGTGAAGCGCAGCGGCAGCCTCTTCATCGGCCTCAGGAAGAAGCTGAACTCGTGCGGCTGGTCGTCCAGCGGCTCGGCCAACTGGATGTCGTCGAGTCGCTCGAGCAGCGCACTGAACGCCGACATGAGCTCAGCGCGTGCGAGCGCCGCCCCGATGCAGAAGTGGCTGCCGATCCCGAACGCGACGTGCTGGTTGGCGTTCTCGCGAGTGATGTCGAACACCTCGGGGTTCTCGAAGACCTCGGCGTCGCGGTTCGCAGCGGCGTAGCGAGCCATCACCGACGCACCTTCTGGGATCTCGGCTCCACCCAGGGTCACCGGGCACGTGGCGGTCCGCCACAGGCCGGCCACGGGGCTGTCGAAACGCAGCGACTCCTCGATGAAGTTGCGCTGGAGGCTCGGGTCGGCACGCAGCTTGTCCATCTCGTCCGGGTAGCGGAGCAGCAGCCACATGCCGGTGGTCAGGGCCGCCGTGGTCGTCTCGAATCCACCGGTGACGAGCTGGTGCATCAGATCCTGGAGTTCGCCCATGTCGAGCGGCTCGTCCTCGCCGACCGTGTGGGCGTGGACCAGCTTGGAGATGAGATCGTCCTGTGGTTCGGCGCGGCGGGCCTCGAACTCCCGGGCCAGATGGTGCTGCGCCTCCACCTCGATCTCGGCCTGTTCGATCGCTTCCTCCACGTCGAGCGCCCGCTGGTTCATCGCCAGCATGGCGTCGGCCCACGTCTTGAACGTCTGGTACTCGCTGGCCGGCAGACCGAGCTGCTCGCAGATGAAGATGCCGGGCAGCGGGAGCGCGAACTCCGAGACGAACTCGCACTCGCCGCGGTCGATGAACGCGTCGATCAGCTCGTGCGAGATCTCGTCGATCCGTGGCGTCATGTCCTGCACCGTGCGGTTGGTGAACACCCGCCCCAGCAGCTTGCGATAGTGCGTGTGGACGGGCGGGTCGGTGCGCTGCAGCGTCTGGCCGCGCTGGAATCCCTTCTCCTCGAAGACCTTCGCCCACGCCTCGGAGGCGGGACTGGCGGGGCCACGGGTCCCGCGACTGGGCCGGCTGGAGAACCGTTCCGGGTCGGTGAGCATCTCGCGCACGTCGTCGTACTTGGTCACCATGTACATGCCGTTCTCGGGCAGCCGATGCACCGGGCACTTCTCGTGCATCTCGGCGTAGACCTCGAACGGGTCGTCCTGGACGGCCGGGTCGAAGAAGCTCGCCCCCAAATCGGTGGTCGGATCCGTGTCGGTCACGACATACCCCCTTGTGCGGTTCCGGCTCCCATGATCGCACATCTGCGGGGGTAGGGTTCCGGCCGTGCTGAATCCGAAGAAGCTCTCGCCGGAGACCCTGGCGCTCCACGCCGGCCAGCGCCCGGATCCCGCCACCGGGTCACGTGCGGTCCCGATCTACCAGACGACCTCCTATGTGTTCGCCGACGTCGACGAGGCCGCGGGCCTGTTCAACCTCGACCTGCCGGGTCACATCTACACCCGCATCTCGAACCCGACGGTCTCGGCGTTCGAGGAGCGCATGGCCGCACTCGAGGGTGGTGTCGCCGCCGTGGCGACGAGCTCCGGTCAGGCGGCCTTGTTTCTGACCCTGGCCACCATCGCCGGTGCCGGCGACCATGTGGTCGCCAGCCGCGCGCTCTATGGCGGCACCCACCAGGTGCTGGCGCTGACGATGCCCCGGTTCGGTGTCGAGACCACGTTCATCACCCCGAACGACGTCGACGAGATCGAGGCGGCCATCCAGCCGAACACCAAGCTGCTGTTGGCCGAGACCATCGGCAACCCTCGCGGCGACGTCGCCCACTTCGAAGCCCTCGCCGACGTCGCGCATCGTCACGGCATCCCGCTGGCGATCGACTCCACGTTCGCCTCGCCGGTGCTGTGCCGGCCGATCGAGTGGGGCGCTGACCTCGTGTACCACTCCGCCACCAAGTTCATCGGCGGCCACGGCACAGCCATCGGCGGCGTCCTGATCGACGGCGGCACCATGGACTGGGCCGGGTCGGGCCGCTTCCCCACCCTGACCGAGCCCTACGCCGGCTACCACGGCATCCGCTACGTCGACGAGTTCGGACCGCTCGCCTTCTCGATGCGCGCCCGGACCGAAGGGCTACGCGACTTCGGGGCCACCATGGCACCGCAGAACGCGTTTCTGCTGCTCCAGGGGCTCGAAACGCTGCCGGTGCGCATGCCGCGCCATGTCGCGAACGCGATCGCGATCGCCGAGTGGCTCGAGGGCAACGACGCAGTCGAGTGGGTGAGCCACCCGGGCCTGTCGTCACACCCGCACCACGACCTGGCCAACAAGTACCTGCCAGACGGTGCCGGCGCGATCTTCTCCTTCGGCATCAAGGGTGGCCGGGCCGCAGGCGCCAAGTTCATCGAGTCACTCCAACTGTTCAGCCACGTCGCCAACGTCGGCGACGCCAAGAGCCTGGTCATCCACCCGGCGTCGACCACGCACGTGCAGCTCTCCCCCGCTGAGCTCGAAGCAGCGGGCGTCGGCGAGGAGCTGATCCGGCTGTCGATCGGCCTCGAAGGCGTCGACGACCTCATCGCCGACCTCCACGGCGCGCTCCGTCGGAGCCAGCGATGACCGCGCTGCATGCCGCCACCGGCGGCCACGACCACAGCGGAAGGCCGGTGGTGGTCATGATCCACGGCGCCGGGGGCAACCGCACCGTCTGGGCGGCCCAGGCGCGCCACCTCGCCGCCCGAGGCCTCGATGTCCTTGCGTACGATCTCCCCGGCCACGGCGAGTCGGCGGGCCCCCCGCACGACACCGTGGAGGCCTATGCCGACGCCGTGGTGGCCGACCTCGACGCTCGCGGCATCGAGCGTTTCGGCATCGCCGGTCACTCCATGGGCGCGATGATCGCCCTGCACGTGGCGGGCAACCATCCCGACCGGGTGTCTCATCTGGCGCTCCTCGGCGCAGGCCTCGAACTGTCGGTCAACGACGCGCTGCTCGACGCCACCCGTGACGACCCCGCCACCGCCATCGCCGCCGTCGTCGACTGGGGACACAGCCCCGGCAGTCACGTCGGTGGCGGACAGACGCCCGGCATCTGGATGGACGGCCTGGACACGGCCGTCATGCGCGCCGAGGTCAGGGCGCATCCGGGGTCGCTCCATGCCGACTTCCAGGCGTCCAACGGCTACAACGGCGAGGCTGCCGCTGCGGCGGTGACGGCCCCCACGCTGGTCATCGCCGGCCAGAACGACATGATGACCCCCGCCAAGATGGGGCGGGCGGTGGCTGCCGCCATCTCCGGGGCCGAGTACGTCGAGTACCCGGGATGTGGACACTTCATGACCACCGAACGGCCCGCCGAGGTGTGTCGGGCGATGGCACGGTTCTTCGCCAGCTGACGTGCCAAGCTGGCCCGCATGAAGGCATCGAACGGCGAGACGATCCGGATCGGCTTCGGGCTGGGCACCCAGTCACACACCAACGAGCCCAGCAGGCTCCAGCCCATGATCGACGGGCTCGAGCGAAACGGCTTCGACTCGATCTGGTTCGCCGAGCGTGTGTCGGGAGCCACCCTCGACCCCATCGTCGCCATGACGTGGGCCGCGGCGCGCCACCGAGAAGCTGAAGTTCGGCCCCAGCGTGATGGTGGTCCCCGGGCGCAACCCGGTCCTGTTGGCCAAGTCGCTCGCCAGCCTGGACCGCGTGTCCAACGGCCGCGTCCTTCCGGCGTTCGGGCTGGGGGCCGTCAACCTCGCCGAGCACCAGGCGTTCGGCGTGGAGCGCAAGGAGCGGGCCCCGTGGTTCAACGAGGCGCTTCCCTTGCTCCGTCGCCTGTGGACCGAGGAGGTCGTGACCCACCATGGCGAGCGCTTCCAGATCGACGACGTCAGGGTCGAGCCCAAGCCCGTCCAGGATCCGTTGGAGATCTGGCTCGGTGGCATGGCACCCAGCGAGCTGCGCCGCACGGGACAGCTTGGCGATGGCTGGCTCCCGAGCTTCTGCACCCCCGACGATGTCGCGGACGCCATCCCCGTCATCGACCAGCACAGCGCCGATGCGGGCCGTGACCCGATCGACCGCGGCCACTTCGGCGCGCTGTTGCTCTACACCATCGACGGATCGATGCCGGAGCGCATCGTGAAGGCCGTGCAGATGCGTCGCCCCGAACTCGAACCCGCTGACATCGTGGTCCAGGGCCGCGAGGGGCTCGAGGCCCGCATCAAGGAATTCTGCGATGCCGGCGCCACGAAGTTCGTGGTCATGCCGTCACAGGAGCCCGACGAGTGGGGTCCCGAGCTCGACCAGCTGGCCGACGCGGTCCTCCATTTCCACGACTGACCGCGTCACCGCCTCCGCGGCATCTCGCGCTCAGGCGTCGGCCACGTGCTCGGTCCAGCCGCCACCATCCCAGTAGCGCTGCGCATGGGCCCCGGTGGGGTCCGGATACCACCCCGGTGCCGGCAACGGCGACGCCGGTGTCTCGACCACGCCCGTGTCGGTCGGGGTCAGTGGCCCCGCTGCGACGGACTCGGTCCCGGTGCCAGGCGCGAGGCCGACCGGTGCCGCGGCGGCTTCCTCGTCGGCAGCGAACCGATCGGAGACCACGTGAGCTCCGACGGCGAGCGCCAGTCCCAGCACCGCGAGCACGACGCCACCGACACGAGGATTGTCTCCGTCGTAGATCTCGCCTGCGTAGCTGGCCAGCCCGATGAACACCCCGCCACCACCGAGCCACGCAGTCAGCCGGCGATCGCGGCCCCGCGCCCCCAACCACACCAGGAACACGCCACCGAGCAGGACGAGGGTGCCGATGCCGGCCGCGGACGTGATGTCGCCGACGACGGCCGAGACCCCCACCACGAAAGCTGCGGTGCCGACGGCTGCGAACGGGGTCGCCAGTGACCCACGCATACCGCGCCTGTCGAGGGCGTACATGACCGCGAGACACATCAGTCCGAAGATCAGCGACGCCGCGCCGATGCCGTTGGAGGCCGCGGCCGGTGTGTCGAAGCCACCTGAGGTCAGCGGTTCGTTCTCCACCGCGTCGATCAGCGCCACCCACAGGCCGACGATCGCCCAGCCGAGCAGCCACGGCCGCCCTCGGCTGTGGGGTGCGAACCATGCCACTCCGAAGGCCAGCGCCATCAGCAGTCCCCGGATCGCCGCCGAACCGCCGTCCAACGGCGGGATGAGCAAGGCCGTCCCGGCCAGGCCGATGCTCAGCATGGCGATGACCCCTGGGCGCAGCGACGCCCGAGCCGCGTCGACACCCACCAGCAGGCCGTACGCGGCAGCGACGAGCAGCAGGGCGGCGATCAGCGGACCGGTCCGCGAGTCGGAGGTGGCGTCGGTCGGGAACGAGACGAGCATCACACCGGCTGCCACCGTGGTGCCTGCAACGGCGTAGAGAATGCCGGGCAGCTGTGGCGACGGACGGGCGTAGAGATCCTCGCCGAGGTCCTCCGCCACCCGATCGATGATGGTCCCGGTGTTGATCGTCGCCGCCATGCGCCACTCCGTTGCCGCTGTGGCGACAACGTAGTTCGAGTCGCGCCGCGAGATCACGGGCGGCACAGCGACCCGACGACTCAGGCCGAGAGCAACCCGTAGGTGTCCCAGCTGCCTCCCAGCACCTCGTCGGTCGGTCCGCCGAGCCAGTCGAGGGCGTTGGCGTAGAGCGAGCGGGCGTCGACGTCGATGCGGAGGTCGCCGTTGTCCAGGCGCCCGAGGTCGACCTCGCCGACCACTCGGCCTCCGTCCGCGGCGCGCCCCAACAGGAACGCCAGGCCGCCCTGGCCGTGGTCGGTTCCTGCCGATCCGTTCTCGGCGACCCGTCGCCCGAACTCGGAGTAGGTGAGGGCGACCACTCGGTCGTCGTCGCCGGACTCGGCCAAGCGCTCGAAGAGGCGCGCCAGCCCGTCGGCGAGTTGCCCGAGCAGGAGGGCGTGGGTTGCGAGCTGGTTGGCGTGGGTGTCGTAGCCGGTGAGGTTGATCAGAATCACCCGAGTGCCGAGCCGCGCCTGGATGATGTCCGCGGCAGCGTCGAACAGGGACACCGCCGACGCGGGGCTGTAGCCGTCGACGTCACCCGAGGTTCCGATTGCCCCCGCGAGCTGGTCGATGGTGTGGAGCGTCGTTGGAATGGCTGCCCTCGCCTGACCGAGAAGCCCGTCGCCGGCGCCTCCCATGTCCTCGAACGCTGCGGTCACCAGGTCCGCACCCGAGCGGTCCTGGAGCTCCAGCGCGCCCGGTGACTGGACCACTGCGGGTGAGCTCACGTGCCCCACCAGCGCCGGTGACCCGCCACCGAGCGCGACCGCACGAACCGGGTTTGCGTCATCGGAAGCCGTGGCGTCCAACCACCGGCCGAGCCAGCCACCGGCCGACGTGGAGGCCCGCGACCCGGCCCACCACGTGTCGAGCGCGACGAAGTGGGACCGCGACTGCTCTGGCAGACCGATGGTATGCAGTGCCGCGAGGTCGCCGCGGTCCCAGTGATCAGCCAGCGGAGCGAGTGACGGGTGCAGTCGCATGTCGGTCCCGGCGAGCGGCAGGAGGTCGCCGTCGGGTAGGGCGAGGGTGGGACGAGCGTCGTGGTAGCGACCATCGTCGGGAACCAGGGTGTTGAGGGCGTCGTTGCCTCCACCCATCTGGACCACGACGAGGACCCGCCCCGAGGCCGGGACGGTGCCGGCGGTCGACACCGGTGAGTCCGCGTCGGGGGTGGGGTCGACACCGCTCGGCGCGAGCGCCGAGAAGTCCGGGGCGATCGGAGTGGGTTCGCCGGCAGAACAGCCGGCCAGCGCCAGCCCGGCTCCGCCGGACAAGGTGAGGAATCGACGGCGGGTGACGTGGTTCACGACAGCTCCTGGGAGACGATCAGGTCGGGCGACGCCAGCGCAGCGGCCAGTCGGTCCTTCGGTCGGGTGAGGCTCGCGATGGCCCCTGCGGTGTCCGAGGAGAAGCCCGACGGGAGCGCGAGGGCGTCCGCCATGGCGTCCACGTCGCCGGACTCGGCGGCCTGGTTGAGCGGTGTCGGGCGGTCGGCACTGTCGGCGATCGCGTTCGCCATGTTGAAGCGGGCCACGGTCGCCGAGGTGGTCAGGTACGACGATGGCGGCGGGAACCCACCCACGTTGGGTGGGAGGAACGGGATCTGACCTGCCATGCGGAGGGCATCGCCGATCGACCGTTCACGGGGTGGGCTCCCGACCGCACGGACCGCGCCGACGAACCATGGGAACGGTTCGATCACCACGGCCGACCCGGCGCCGTCCAGACCGTCTTCGAGCAGGGCCCGAACGAGCGGGGCGAGCTCGAGGTCCGCGGCGAAGGAGTCGGCGTGTCGGGCGACGAACGCGTCGTCGACCTCACCGAGGATCCGTCGCGCGAGCAGCCGGGTGATGCGAGGCGCCGTCGCCGGGTGAGCCACCACAGCATCGATCACCCCGTCGACATCGGACACACCGTCGACGCCCAGGAGCTGCTGCGGCGTGTCGTCGTGGCGGAACGCCAGGAACTGCACACGCAGGTCGATGCGAGCGCGGACGACCCAGCCCGTGAGCGCCCGCGCCGCAGCGAGGACGTCGTTCTCGTCGAACTCGCCGACCCCCACCGAGTACAGCTCGAGCAGCTCGCGCCCGTAGTTCTCGTTCGGGGCCGCGGCCGTGCTGTGGGTGCCGTCGAGGAAGACGAGCATGGCTCCATCGATGGTCATGGCGCGCAGGAGGTCCCCGAAGTTGCCGAGCCCCTGGTCGAACAGCAGGTTGAAGTGGTCGAAGACCAGCCCCGGCTGACGGACGACGGCAGCAGACACGGCGAAGAAGTCATGCCAGAACCACTGCATCCAGGTCTGGAGCGGACGCTCCGCGGCGATGGCGTGGCCGAACCAGGCCAGGATCGGCTCCCGAATGAACCCGTCGTCGTCGCTCGTGCGATCCAGTTCGCGGAACGGGTCGGCAGGAACGGGGACGCCGGCCGCGTCGGGTGTGGTCAGGAGGTCGAGAACAGTGTCAGCGCCGAGCGCAACCCATTCGTCGAGCTGGTCCGGCCCGAGCCCGAACCCGACCCGTCGGGCCAGCCAAGCCATCTGGTCTCGTTCGTCCATGGCGCCACTGTGCGGGCGGCATGTGAGCAAACCATGATGGCGACGGGAAGAAACGGAGAAGGGGCGCCTCGTGACCGAGCGAGCGCCTCAGGCGGCGCCGTGCAGCAGCCCGAGCCCGACGGGCGACGCTGCGATGGGGAACAACTACGAGACCGCGGCGATGGCCTGGCGGAGATCGGCGACGAGATCGTCGATGCTCTCCAGCCCGACCGAGAGTCGGATCAGGGCAGGATCGACGGCGAGTGCAGACCCGGCCACCGACAGGTGGGTCATGCCGGCCGGAACCTCGATCAGCGACTCGACCGCGCCCAGCGATTCGGCCAGCGTGAACACCTCGGTCCGGGCCACCAACTCGTTGGCCGCCTCGGCACCGGCGGCCACGATGAACGACACCATGCCACCGAACCGCTTCATCTGCTTCGCCGCGGCACCGTGGCCGGGGTTGGTGGCCAATCCCGGATAGATGACCTCGCTGACGGCGTTGGAGCCCTGCAGGAACTCGACGATGGCCTCGGCGTTGTCGCAGTGGCGGTCCATTCGCACCGCCAGCGTCTTCAGGCCCCGCAGCAGCAGGTAGCAGTCCATCGGGCCGGGTACGGCACCGACGGCGTTCTGGAGGAAACCGAGCTGCTCGTCGACCTCGGCATGGTTGGTCGCCACGAAGCCGCCCACGACGTCGGAGTGGCCGCCGGCGTACTTGGTGGTGGAGTGGACGACCATGTCGGCGCCGTGGGCCAACGGCTGCTGGAGATACGGCGTCGCGAACGTGTTGTCGACGACCAGCATGGCGCCGCCGGCGTGGGTCACCTCCGCCAGCGCGGCGATGTCGACGACGCCGAGCATGGGATTGGTGGGCGTCTCGGTCCACACGAACCGGGTCGTGGGACGCATCGCCTCGGCGAGTGCTGCGGGGTCGCTGAGGTCCACGGCAGACCACTCGACACCCATCTCGGCGACCACGCGGCTGATCAGGCGGAACGTGCCGCCA
>CBDHFJ010000051.1:0-17624 GCA_965262315.1 Acidimicrobiales bacterium | reverse complement strand
GGTTCCCGAACCGCCGATTGATGTAGCCCTCGGACACCCAGGTCGTCGTCTGATCGCCGTCGGCTGCGAGTGCGATCAGGTCGGGGCGCTCTTCGCCGTCGCCGAGGGGGTCCCAGTCGGCGATGCCGACGACGGGGGGTCCGCTGGGCTGGCTGGCGGGCAGGAGCGGCTCCGGTGTGGGGCGGATCTCGGGCTCGTCCGCGTTGGCGGCGGTGTCGTCGGCTGGCGGAGCGACGCCGGAATCGTCGGTGGGTTCCGGCGCCGCCTCGACCTGGGCGGCGTCGGGGTCGTCGCCGGTGATGCGATCGATCAGCCGATCGGCGAAGTCGCGACCCGCCACGGTGGCCAGGATCAGCCCCACCCCCAACGCGAGGACACCGAGCACCAGCAGCGACACCAGGAGCGGCCCGATCGGCTTCGGAGTGGTGGTCTCCGCCGTTCGGGTCCGGTCCGCGACCTCGGTGGGTTCTGGTTCGATGATGGGGACCGGGCCCGTGGTGGGATCGGGTTCCGGTACGACCACGACGGGAAGGTCGTCGGCGGGCTCGTCGAGCTGAGCGGCGGTGACGAGCGCCTCTCGCATCGCCGCCGCGGTGGGGTATCGGCGGTCGCGGTCGCGGGCGATCGCGGTGAGGACGACTCGCTCGACGGCCGGCGGGATCGACGGGTTGATCGACCGCGGCGCCGGCGGGTCCATGCGGAGGCGTGCGAGGGCGGTGGCCGACGCGGTTCCCTCGTCGAACGGTGCCCGCCCGGTGAGCGCTTCGAAGAGCACGACGCCCAGCGCGTAGACGTCGGCGCGCTGGTCGACCGGGTGGCCCTCGACCTGTTCGGGTGCCAGGTACTTGGCCGTGCCCAGCATCGTTCCCGCGTCGGTGCGGTCGCCTGCTTCGAGCGCCTTGGCGATGCCGAAGTCGGTGACCTTCGTGCGTCGGTCCGGGCAGAGCATGATGTTGCCCGGCTTGATGTCGCGGTGGACGATGCGGGCGGTGTGGGCCGCCTCGAGCGCCTCGGCCACCTGCACGATGAGGTCGGTGGCATCCATGAGCGACAAGGCGCCGTGGTCGTCGAGGTACTGCCGCAGGGTCAGGCCGTCGATGAGTTCCATCACGATGGCTTCGACGCCGTCCTCGCTGGCCGTGTCGAAGATGGCGACGATCGACGGATGGCTCAGGCGAGCCGCGGCCTTGGCCTCGTCGCGGAAGCGTTCGAGCACGTCGGTGTCGGCGGCCAGGTGTGGATGGAGGATCTTGACGGCGACCTTGCGGCCGAGCACGGTGTCGTCGGCCTCCCAGACCTGGGCCATGCCGCCGGAGGCCACGATCTCACGAAGGATGTAGCGTCCAGCGATCTCGTGGCCGTGCGCGACCACCACGGGAGCCTGCGATTCCGACACACACCAACGCTAATGCGGCCGCACCTCGCCACGAGGTCACGCCGGTGCAACAGCCGGCGGGCCCGGGGTGCGGCGACGAGCGGGGCGCGGTGGGGGCAGGTGCGGCCTCGATGGGATACGGGAGGCGCGAGGGACGAGCGCCGGCTCGGCGCCTCGGGCGCAGCCTGATCGGAACAACCGTTCCGATCAGGGAGAAGTGAGGAAGCAGACGCCCAGGACGCGTGGGCCGCCGTGGGTGCCGATGACGGCACCGAGCTCGGAGACGCGGATCTGATCGCGGGGGATGAACTCGGTGAGCGACTCGACGAACTCGTCGGCGTCGGGAGCCTTGCCGTGGATGACGGCGAGCTCGGAGATGTCGCCGGCTTCCTGGACGACGGACCGCAGCCAGGCCGCCGCCTTCTTGCGGGTGCGCTGCCGGCCGGCCTCCTCGACCTCGCCCGAGGACAGATCGAGACACGGCTTGATCGACAGCATGGTGCCGAGCATCGCCTGGGCGCCGCCGATGCGGCCCCCCTTCTTGAGGTTGTCGAGGGTGTCCAGGACGCCGAGCACGCGGGTGCGGGGCTGCATCTCCTCGACCAGCGAGACGATCGACGCGGCGTCGTCGCCGTCGCGTGCCGCGGCGGCCGCGGCCAGCACCATCGTGCCGAGGCCGGCCGTGATGCTCTTGGAGTCCACACAGTGGACCTCGATGTCGTCGGCCACGGCCTTGGCCGCGGCCTGCGCAGCCTGCCCGGTGGCGGACAGGGCGAGGGACAGGTTGATGCACACGATCGCGTCGGCACCGTCGTCGGCCAGCTTGCGGAAGGCCTGCTCGAACGCGCCGGGAGAGGGCGCGGCGGTCTCCGGCAGGACGTCGAGTTCGTCCATCTTCCGGTAGAACTCGCCGACGGAGAGGTCCACGCGGTCGGTGTACTCCTCCTCGCCGAAGCGGATCGACAGGGGCACGACCTCGATGCCGAACTCGGTGGCTTCGGCGTCGCTCAGGTCGCTGGCGGAATCGGTGACGATGCGAACAGGCACCGTGCAATCCTACGGGGCGAGCCCCGGTTCGGGCCGATTCGCAGCCTGGCGCAGCCGCGTCGACTCAGCGTTCGAGGATGGCGAGGCCGTCGGGCTCGGTGACGAAGCCGTGGCGGTCGTAGAGGGCCAGGGCCCGTTCGTTGTCGTCCTGGGTGTTGACGAAGGCCTCGGTGGCACCGCGCCAGCGCATCCAACGCAGTGCGTCCACCAGCAGCGCCGAGCCGAGCCCCTGGCCGGCCGCGTCGGGGTGGACGGCCAGTCGCTGGAGGTAGGCGCGGCTGCGGGCCGCACCTGCGAGGGCATAGGCGCGCGGCGGCGATTCGGTATCGACGCGGAGCAGCCGATGCGGCGTGGCGTCGAGGGCTTCGCGCAACGCGGTCTGGTCGAACCGCCAGAAGTCGTCGAAGGCGGCGGCGTCGACGCGGAGGATCTCGTCGTGTCGGCGGCGCCGCCAACGTCGGAGTCGGACCTCCGCGCGCGGGACCGGCCCGTCCAGTGGTCGTCGCAGCAAGGTGAGCGATCTGAGCAGGGAGAAGCCACAGTCGACGAACGCCTGCTGTTCGGGCACGGTCAGGGCGGCGGTCACGATCCGCTCGAACCCGTCGCCCTGCAGCCGCGTCACCACCTCGGCAACGGCAACGCGGTCCAGCGGTTGATCGACGAAAGTGGCGATCGTGGCCACACCGGGCTCACTGCGCCACGGACCGACCCGGACCGTCTGGCCCCGGGACACGGTGAGGTTCCTCACCGCACCTGCTCGCTGCACCGTCGTCGCACCAGGGGCGATGGTACGACACGCGTTCCTCGAGGCCCCGGCCGTGCGCCCGAGTCCGGGCCATGGTGGCCGACGAGACGGCGTACGCTCGGCCCCGTGTCGTTGATGCTCATCACCCATGAACGTTGTCTGGAGCACGTGGCGGGACAGCACCATCCCGAACGCCCCGACCGCTTGCGCGCGGCGTGGGCCGGGGTCGAGGCGCTGCACCTCGACACCGACCTCGAGTGGGTCGAGGCCACGCCCGTCGCCCCGGATGCCGTCCTCCGGGTCCACAGCGCCACCCACGTGGCGAGGCTCGAGGCGATCGATGCACGCGGTGGCGGCCCGCTGGACCCCGACACCACCATGAACGCGAGAACCCTGGAAGCCGCCCGCCTTGCGGCGGGTGCGGGCCTCCAAGGCATCGCGGCACTCGACGCGGGGGAGGCCGATGCCGTGTTCTGCGCCGTGCGCCCACCGGGTCACCACGCCACCCCGACCCAACCCATGGGCTTCTGCTTCTTCAACAACGTTGCGGTGGCGGCCTCGGCGTTGGCCGATCGGGGCGAGCGGGTCCTGATCCTCGACTACGACGCGCACCACGGCAACGGCACCCAGGACGTCTTCTACGACGACCCGCGGGTGCTGTTCGTGTCGCTGCACCAGATGCCGCTCTACCCGGGCACCGGCCACCTCCGCGAGCGCGGCACGGGCGCCGCCGAAGGCACCACGATCAACGTGCCGATGCCGCCTGCCGCCACCGGCGATCACTACCGGCGTGCGTGGGACGAGGTGATCGCACCCGTGGTCGACGCGTTCGAGCCCACCTGGCTCCTGATCTCGGCAGGGTTCGACGGTCACCGGTCGGACCCGCTGACCGAGCTCGGCCTGACCTCGGCCGATCTCGCCGACCTGACGCTCGCCGCGCTCGAGATGTTCCCACCGGGCCGGCGGCTCGTGTTCCTCGAGGGCGGCTACGACCTCGAGGCCCTGCGGGACAGCACCCACTCGGTGCTCGGCGCCCTGGTGGGGGAGCGGATCCACCTGGAGAGCCCGACCTCCGACGGTCCCGGGGCCGAGGCCGTGGCCGCGGCGGCCCGTATCCACGCGGTCGACTAGTCGCGTCATGGCGTTCGAGCATCTGCCGACCGTCGTCGACGAGGTCCGACCACTGGCCGAACGGTTCGCAGCAGCCGGGCACCGGCTCTACCTGGTCGGCGGCATCGTCCGCGACCTGTGGCTCGACCGGGCCCCGCGTGCGCATCTCGATCTCGATCTGACCACCGACGCCCTCCCGGAGGAGATCAAGCGGCTGCTCGGGCCGGTCGCGGACGCGTTGTGGCTCCAGGGCGAGCGGTTCGGCACCGTCGGTGCCCGCATCGGCGACCGGCCCTACGAGATCACGACGCACCGCGCCGAGATCTACCGGGACGACTCCCGCAAACCCGAGGTCACCTTCTCGACCGCCATCGATTCGGACCTGTCCCGTCGCGACTTCACGGTGAACGCGATGGCCGTCGACGCGATGACCGGCGATCTCGTCGATCCGTTCGGTGGCGCCGAGGATCTCGCCGCCCAGGTCCTGCGCACGCCCCTCGACGTCGACATCAGCTTCACCGATGATCCGCTGCGCATGCTGCGTGCTGCCCGCTTCGCCGCCGGCTACGACCTGACCCCGGACCCGTCGGTGGTCGATGCGATGACGCGTATGCGTGAGCGGCTCGACATCGTGTCGGCCGAGCGGGTTCGAGACGAGCTCGACAAGCTGCTCGGTCTCCCCTCGCCGTCGGTGGGGCTGCTGCTGCTGGCCTCGACCGGGCTGCTCGAGCGGGTGGCGCCCGAGTTCGTGGACCCGATGCGTATCAGCTCGGTCGACGTGTTGGCCCGCGATGCCGACCTCCGACTCGCCGGGATGCTCCACGGGCACACCGCGGACGAAGTTCGGGACCGGCTCACCGCACTGCGGTACTCCAACGAGCGCCGTCGCCAGATCGTGGCGATCGTGACCGCGGCCCAGGCCCTCGAAGACGAGATCGTGGTCGACGCCCCGTCGCTGCGCCGTTGGGTGGCCGCGGCCGGCGCCGCGCGGGTGGATGCCCGCGCGGTGGTGATGGCCGTGTCGCCGTGGCACGGTCCCGCGGTCGACCGCTCACTCCAGCTCGAAGCCGAGCTGGCCGACGAGCTGGTCGACCTCGCCCCGCCGCTCGACGGTCAAGACGTGATGGCGATCCTGCAGGTCGACGGCGGCCCCGAGGTCGGTGAGGCGCTGGCACATCTCCAGGAGCTCCGTTTCGAGCAGGGTCCCCTCGACGCCCCCACGGCCGAGACCGCGCTTCGGGCGTGGTGGGCGAACCGCAGCTAACGCCCACACCGCGGGTCCGCGCGTCGGACCCAACCGCTACTCTCCCCCCGATGGGATTCGTACCCGTGGCGCCACCCTCGGTGATGACCGAGGGCGAGATCGACTACCGACTCGCGCGCCAGGCCGTCCTCAACGACTACCGCTCCGGTCTGCTGTCCCAGCAGGACGTCTGCGACGCCCACCCGGAGCTGCGCCGTGCGGCGGTCGAGTACTCCAGCCCCACCGGCGAGGAGTGCCCGATCTGCGAAGAGGGTGAGCTCGCCACGGTGTCGTACGTGTTCGGACCGCGGTTGCCCTCGCACGGCCGGTGCGTGAACACCCTCGCCGAGATCGAACGCATCCGGCGCCGGAAGGGCACCTTCACCTGCTACGTGGTCGAGGTCTGCCCCGACTGCGCCTGGAACCACCTCCGCCGCGCCTACGTGCTGTGAACCCGACCGTTGGCTGGCGTCGTCGGACGAGGGCGATGTCGCTCTCTGTCGATCTCAGCCTGGGGGTCGAACGCTGGAGCCGTCCGCGGAGGAGGTCCGCGCCGCAGGGTGATGCCTGAGGCGGATCACCGATCCTGCTTCAAGGCGTCGGTGTAGGCCTGGAGGCTCTGCCAGCCGGCGTCGATGGGCATGCCACCGCAGAGTGGGTGGAGGACGACGGCGTCGAGGGCGACCGCTTCGGCGGGGGTGACGATCTGGTAGATCCCCTCGGCGCGGAGCTCGTCCACGGTGGTGGCCTCGCTCTTCATCGAGGATCGGATGTCGGGCGTCTGCCACGAGGCGTAGGTCGTGGCCTCGTGCAGGAGGTGATGGCCGAGCTCGGCCCACGCCCGGTCCGGATCGTCGGCCACGTGCGTCATCTTGGTGTCGGGCCCCGGCATGGCGCAGAAGCCGGTCGTGCCGTGGGCCTCGCACTGCTCGTGGTAGTAGGCCTCGAGCTCGGGCAGATGCTTGGCGGGCGACAGGGGCAGCCCGAACCTGGCAGCGCGGCGAGCCGCCACCTTCGACGTGCCGCCGATCATCACCATCGGGTGCGGTTTGGTGACCGGCACCGGCGTGACGCGATGCGTCTCGCCTCGGTACTCGAAGGGCTCACCGGTCCAGGCCTTCAGCAGGGTGTCGACCGACTCGTCCATCAGCGCCCCCCGGCCGTCCCAGTCCTTGCCCATCAACGCGTACTCGCTGGGTCGGTACCCGAGTCCCAGGATGGTGGTGCAGCGGCCGCCGCTGACCAGGTCGATCACCGCCAGGTCCTCGGCGACGCGAATCGCGTCGTGCAGCGGCAACAGCAACGCCGAGATCGACGCCATCAGGTTCTTGGTCCTCGACAGCACCATCGCGGCGTTCATCATGGGCGTGGGGCTCCACCCATTGTCGGCGCCGTGATGCTCTTCGAACGTGCACATGAAGAAGCCATTGGCGTCGGCGTGGTCGGCCATCTCGAGCATCGCCCGGTAGCGGTCGGCCATCGTCGGGGGATCCAGCTCGGGGTCGATCAGGTTGAAACGCATCAGCGACATCGGCATGAGCGGCAACGTAGTGCCAGACCGGGAGGATCTGCCCCTGGTGTGGGGTCGCACTGTGTCTGGGGACCCGGTCGGGACCTTGCGCCCTGGCTTCCCGAGCGCGCGCCGCCATACACTCGCTTCCCACCCAGGATCTGCCACAGGAGAGTTCCGATGGCGAAGAAGACGCTCACGGCGCCCAAGATCGCCGCGACCAAGAAGCGCAACGGCGACCAGCCACTGGTCATGCTGACTGCGTACGACGCGCCGTCGGCCCGCATGGTCTCCGAGGCCGGTGCGGACCTGATCCTGGTGGGTGACTCGCTGGCGATGGTCGTGCTCGGGTACGACGACACGCTCCAGGTGACCGTGGACGACATGGTGCACCACACGGCCGCGGTGGCCCGGGCCCAGCCCGACTGCTTCATCGTGGCGGATCTGCCCTGGCTCAGCTACCACGTCTCCAAGACCGAGACCGTCCACAACGCCGCCAAGCTGATCCGGGCCGGTGCGCACGCGGTCAAGCTCGAGGGCGGCCACGAGCGGCTGCCGATGATCGAGGCCATCGCCGATGCGGAGATCCCGGTGATGGGCCACCTGGGCCTGACCCCGCAGTCGGTGTTGGCCATGGGCGGCTTCAAGGTGCAGGGCAAGTCCACGCAGGCCGCCATGGGTCTGCTCAACGACGCGAAGTCGCTCCAGCACGCCGGCTGCTTCGCCATGGTGCTCGAGGGTGTGCCCAACGAGGTCGGGAAGTTCATCACCGACTCCATCGACATCGCCACCATCGGGATCGGCGCCGGCCCCGACTGCGACGGCCAGGTGCTGGTGTTCCACGACGTCCTCGGGATCGAGGATCGGTTCAAGCCCAAGTTCGTGCGGCGGTACGCCACGTTGAAGGAGGCGGGTGTCGAGGCGCTCGCCAACTACGCCGCCGACGTACGGTCCGGGGCGTTCCCCGCCGACGAGGAGTGCTACCACCTGTCCGATGAGGAGACCGAGGCGCTCGGCCTCTACGGCAGCCCCGTCGCCGACGAGGATCCGCTCGCCAGCTGGTGACGCCGGCGCTCAGTCGTCGGCAGTTCTCGCCAGCTGCACGACGTCGGCGTCCTCGCTCGGTGCCGCGTGTGCCGGGCTGTGGTACTCGCTGAGATCGGGTGCCAGGTCCTGCTCGGTGAGCCGGGCCACGATCTGGTCCAGCCGTTCGGCCTCTTCGGCCAGAACCCGAGCGCGGTCGGTCAGGCGTTGTTCGAGATGCGCGAGTCGCAGCCGGGCTTCGGCCTCGGCGCGTTCGGCCGCCTGTTTGCGCTCCTGCGCCTCGTCGACGATCTGGCGGGCGTGGGCCTTGGCCCGCGCGAGGCCGCGCTCGGCGCGGAGGCGAGCATCCTCGACGATGTCGTCGGCGTCGAGTTCGAGGTCGACCGGATCAGCGTCGTCGACGGGCTCGGCCGGCGCGTCGACGGGTTCGGCCGGCGGGTCGATCGGTGCCTCGGCGGCCGGCACTTTTGCTCGCGCGGCCCGGTGGTCGAGTGCCATCGCCCGGTACTGCCGCTCCCGGCGGTCCATCTCGACGGCGAGGTACATCAGGAAGGTGTCGACATCGGTGGTGTCGTAGCCGCGCAGGGTCGCTCGCTTGAACTCCCGCATCCTGATGTCGTGCGCGCTGACCGCCACCGATGACCCCTCGTCGTCCTGCCACTCAGGGTCATCACCTTGGTACTGAACGTGAAGTGGCGCAAGTTGAGGATGGTGCCAGTGGGTGTCGTGTGGCATGTGCGCTTCGACGGGGTCGACGGGCAGGTCGAACTCGCCGGCGTCTTCGGGGGGCCGCGGCGTGCTCGGTCATCGGTTCGCATGGTGGGTTGCGGACGACATCGCGCCTCCATCGGCAGTCGACGCGCAGAGCTGAGGACGTCGTGTGGGGTGGGGAGGAGCGAGGGACGGATGCGATTGTCAGTCCCTCCCCGTATGCTCAACGAGACAACTGAGGAACCAACCTGTTCCCATCACGAGTGGGGACCTCGGCCCGGAAGGGCGAGTCCAGAGGAGGTGATGCTCGTCGTGTCCACGCGAGCGTACGAAATGATGATCATCGTCGACGGCGACGAAGAAGACGCCAAGGTCGATGAAGTCGTGGGTCGGGTCGAATCCTGGCTCACCGACGGCGGCAGCCGCCTGGCCACCACGGACAAGTGGGGCAAGCGCAAGTTCGCCTACGAGATCAACCACAAGACCGAAGGTCACTACGTGGTGCTCGAGATGGTCACCGAGCCGAGGGACATGGCCCCGCTCGAGCGGACCCTCCGTCTCGCGGACGAGGTCGTCCGCCACAAGCTCATCCGTCTCCCGGACGACGAGGCCGCTCGCCGCGGTCTTCTCCAGGCCGGCTGAAGCACGGACGACCAGTGAGCATGCGGCCCATGCGGGCTGCATGACGCAGCATCCCAGCAGGGGGAAAGAGGGAGGCTCACCATGGCCTTTGACAACACCGTCACCGTCGTCGGGAACATCACCCGAGATCCCGAACTCCGATTCACGCCCAGCGGCGCCGCCGTGGCCAACTTCGGCCTCGCGTGGAATCGCAAGGGGCGCGACGGCGAGGAGATCGTGTCGTTCTTCGACGTCACGGCGTGGAACCAGCTCGCCGAGAACGCCAGCGAGTCGCTGAGCAAGGGCATGCGGGTCGTCGTGTACGGCCGGCTCGACCAGCGCTCCTGGGAGTCCGGCGAAGGCGAGCGGCGCTCCAAGGTCGAGATCATCGCCGACGACATCGCGCCGAGTCTCAAGTGGGCCACGGCCGAGGTCACCCGCAACGAACGCCGAGACGGCGGCGGGGGCTACGGCGGCGGTGGTGACGGTGGTGGCGGCGGCTACGGCGGAGGCGGCGGTGGCCGTCCCTCCGGTGGCGGCGGCAACCAGCCTCCCCCCTACGACCCCAACGAGGAACCCTTCTAGCGGAGGTCCTCGGCAGGCGAGCAACGAGCCTGTCCGTCGACCGGCCAACGGACCCAGCGTTCCGCGGGCCTCCCGGCCCGAACATCACCAGCTCTTCGTGGCCCAGCGCCACTGCAATCCGGAGCCCAGTGCTCCTCAGGAGAATTCTCATGCCACCACGGTCAAAGCGCGGCAAGAACAAGGACAACGCCCGCCGCAGCAAGAAGAAGGTCAGCATCCTGACCCAGGAGAAGGTCGAGTACGTCGACTGGAAGGACGTCAACCTTCTGCGTCGGTTCGTCTCCGACCGCGCCAAGGTGCGTGCTCGTCGGGTCACCGGCAACAGCGCGCAGCAGCAGCGCGAGATCGCCCTGGCGATCAAGAACGCCCGCGAGATGGCGCTGCTGCCCTACACCAACCGGATCACCACCCAGCGCGGCAACCGCGGGCGGCGTGACGATCGGCGCGAGGACGGGCCCCCGCGCCCCACCGCGCCGCCCCCGCGCCCCGGTGACGATGCCGAGGCCGGCGCCGACGATGCCGCCGCGACGACCGAGGAGGCGACGGAATGAAGATCGTTCTGCGAGCCGATGTCGAAGGCGTCGGCAAGAAGGGTGACGTGGTCGAGGTGGCCGATGGCCACGGCCGCAACCTCCTGATCCCCAAGGGTCTTGCGCTCAAGGCCACCCCGGGTGCGGAGCGCCAGGCCGAGGTCATGCGCCGTTCCCGCGAGATCAGCGACGCCGCGGCCCGCGCGGAGGCCGAGGAGATGGCCACCCGCCTGGTCCCGATGACCATCACCATCGCGGCGCGTGCCGGCGACGGCGGCAAGCTCTTCGGTTCGGTCACCACCACCGATGTGGTGACCGCCGTCGAAGAGCAGGCCAACGTGGTGCTGGATCGCCGTGCGCTCGACGCCGAGCCCATCAAGGAACTCGGTACCCACATGATCACCGCCAAGGTGCATGCGGACGTCCAGTTCCCCATCACCATCGACGTCATCGCCGACGCGTGAGCCGACTCCCTGTCAGGGAGCCGACAGACTGCTTGTGAACGATGCGGGCCTTCGGGCCCGCATCGTCGCGTCGGCCCGGAGGTCATCCACAGGTGTCCACAGGCCCGACCGGGACTTTCCCCAGAGAACGGAGCGATATCCCCAGCAATATCGGGGGTTGTCCTCTTGTCTGTCACAGGGCCCGACCATCATGGTGTGAGACGCCATGGACGCCCCGCCTCCGTACCCCGACGAGGACCCTTTCGGCCCTCCGCCCGACCGCCAGCCGCCCCCGGACGCCCCTGGTGGACGCCGCAGTGGCAGTCGGGTTCCGCCCCACAACATCACCGTCGAGGAGTCGCTGCTCGGCGCCATGCTGCTGAGCAAGGACGCCATCGCCGATGCCATCGAGATCGTGGAGACGGCCGACTTCTACAAGCCGGCGCACCAACACGTCTTCGAGGCCATCACCTCGCTCTACAGCGTCGGCGAGCCGGCGGACACCGTGACCGTCTCGGCCGAGCTGGATCGGGCCGGGCTGCTCGACGGCATCGGTGGCGGCGGCGCCCTGGTCGGCTACCTGACCAGCACCCCGGCGGCCACCAACGCCACCAAGTACGCCAAGATCGTTCACGAACTGGCACTGCTGCGGCGGCTCATCCACGTGGGCACCGACATCGCCGAGGTCGGATACAGCCAGCCCGACGACGTGGTCAAGGCCATCGATTCCGCCGAGACCATGGTGTTCAACCTGTCCCAGGGACGTGCTGCCGACACCATGGCGCCCATCCGGGACCTGCTCGACGACAACCTCGATCGTCTGGAACAGCTCTACGAACAGGGCGACTCCATCACGGGGACGCCCACGGGCTTCCTCGATCTCGACGAGCTGTTGTCGGGACTCCAGCCCAACAGCCTGGTGGTCGTCGGCGCTCGCCCCGCCATGGGCAAGACCGCGTTCGGATTGAACCTGGTCGCCCACGCCGCCATGCAGGCCCAGCGGCCGGTGCTCTTCTTCTCGCTCGAGATGGGCCAGCTCGAGATCAGCCAGCGCCTCCTGTGCGCCGAGGCACGGGTCGACTCCACCCGGGTGCGCAACGGCAAGCTCACCGAGGACGACTGGTCCCGCATCAGCCACGGCGTCGGCCGCCTGGCCGAGGCCCCGGTCTGGATCGACGACAACCCGCAGGTCACGGTCATGGAGATCCGGGCCAAAGCCCGCCGTCTCAAGAGTCGGGTGGGAGACCTCTCGCTGATCGTGGTGGACTACCTCCAGCTCATGACCGGTCGCAACGGCGCGGAGAGCCGCCAGATCGAGGTCGCCGAGATCAGTCGTGGTCTCAAGATCCTGGCCCGCGAGCTCGAGTGCCCCGTGGTGGCGCTCTCTCAGCTGAGCCGTCAGCTCGAACAACGCCAGGACAAGCGTCCCATGCTGAGCGATCTGCGAGAGTCGGGCTCGATCGAGCAGGACGCGGACGTGGTGATGTTCCTGTACCGCGACGAGGTCTACGACGCGGACTCACCCGACATCGGGACCGCGGAGGTCCTGGTGGCCAAGCATCGTGCCGGCCCCACGGGCGTGGTGCGCCTGGCGTTCCTGCCGCACTTCACCCGGTTCGCCAACATGGCGCGCGGCGCCGGCTGACGCTCCGGCTCCGCTCAGCCTGCCACCAGGCTGACGAGGGCCCAGATCGTGGCGATCAGCCCGATGGCGATCATCATCAGTGACCGTCCGAGCGGTGGTCGCTCGAGCTCGTCCTCGCCGGCGTCTTCTCGCGGACGGACCAGTGCCATCACGTTGCCGACCAGGAGTGCCCCGCCCAGCGCCAGCATCAGCAGCACCACGAAGTTGTCGCCGAGCGGATTCACGAAGCGGCCTCCTGGAGCCGCCAGCCAGGGCGGCGGGCCCAGGTCCGTTGAGTCCGGGGGCCCATTTGCCCTGGCCGGGGCGGGTTTGTGATCAAGCAGATCTGGGGGGTGCCGAAGATCGTACTAGCCGGTGGACATCGCCCCCACCGGTGAAACTGGGGACAGGGCGGAGGTCACACTCCCTCCAACGCATCGCCACCAGATACTCATCTGAGGTCTGGACTGTGAGGCCTCCGCCCTTCTCCCGGCCCACCATGGTCCCGGGGAACACGCGCTCAGGAGCGGTGCTCAGATGGGGCCGGCGGAACGCTCAGGCGTGCACCAGGACCGCGGCCTCCCATCCCTCGGATTGGCGACGATCAGCCTCTCGATGGCTCGACGTCATGGCGGCGAGGTCGTCGAGCTGGCCGACCAGGAGGCCGCTGAGGAGCACGCGCGCCCGCGGCGCGAGGCGGGACCGGAGGTCTGGGAGCAGCCGGCGATGGACCTCGGCGGTCACGTTGACGAGCGCGAGGTCGTAGGTGTCGCTGGGGAGGGCCTGAATCGATCCCAGCCGTACGTCCACGGCCACCCCGTTGCGCGTCGCATTGTCGGCCGTGGCCTTGACCGCGTCCGGGTCGACGTCGACGGCGTGGACCGTCGCCCCCAACCGTGCAGCGGCGACGGCGAGCACGCCCGACCCGGATCCGACGTCGGCGACTCTCTGTCCGGCCACGTGGAGCCCGTCCAGCAGCTCGAGCGCCAGCAGCGTGGACGGATGGCCGAAGCCGAAGGTGGGCCCGGGCTCGATCTCGAGGTCCACCGCGTCGGTGTGCACAGGGTGCTCGGGGAGACGGATGTGGAACCGACCGGCCAGCTGCGGGCTCGCGCCGATTCGCCATCGGTCGACCCAGTCGTGGCCGGGCTCGGCCTCCACGGTCGGTGACCACGCGACCAAGGTGGTGGCGGCGGAGCGTGCGCTGTGCTCACCCGGGTACCCGGCAGACAGGAGGACGCCGCCGTCGACCTCCTCCTCGCTGACGGCCAGTGGATAGGTGCACCAGAGCGCATCGACCGCCAGGTCGAGTCGATCCGGCGTCACCTCGACGGTCACGCGATGGGGCACCTCGCCGTCCATGGGCCGATGATCGCCCGCCGGCGCCGGTGACGCCAGCGAGGAGACCGCAGGGCGCCTTGGGCCCCAGGGCCCAAATGCGCCCGGCGCTGGGAGAAATCACTCAACCGGAGGCTCGCCGTCATCGATAGCGCCAAGAGCGGGCGTTGTAGCAGTTGCGATGGGCCCGCGTTCCCGACGAAAGGAAACAGGGGAACCATGCGGCGAAAGATCGTGATGGTCGTGGCAGCACTGTTGTGCGGAGCGTTGGGGACCGCGCTGCTCGTGCGCTTCGTGCAGGGAGCAGAGAGTCGAGCCCTCGAAGGCGAGCAGCTCGTCGAGGTGTTCGTCGTCACCGAGTACATCCCGGCGGGTACGTCGGGTACGGCAATGATCGAGAACGGCCTGGTGGAGGTCACCGAGGTACCGGAGAAGGTGCGGCCGATCGGTTCGGTCATCGCGGCCACCGACATCGCGGAGCAGGTGGCGGAGACCGACCTGTTCCCGGGCGAGCAGCTGGTCGTCGACCGCTTCATCAACCCCGACGCCTTCGACACCAACCCCAGCACGGTGCAAGCACCGGAGGGCTACATCGAGGTCTCGGTCTCGATGTCGCCCGAGCGGGTGATGGGCGGATTCATCTCGCCCGGCGACACCGTCGCCATCTTCGCCTCCTTCAACCCCGGTGCCGGCGAGGGCAGCTCGGTGGACATCGACGGCATCCCCGTGGAGCTCCCCGAGGAGCTGGCGACCGAGATCGCGCTGCCGCCGGAGACCACCCACGTGCTGATGCACAAGGTGCTGGTGACCGAGATCCAGGTCGAGGAGGTCCCGGTGCAGCCGGACCCCGAGAACCCGCGGCTGGCCAATGCGCCCCGGCTGGCGCCGACGGGCAACCTGTTGCTCACGCTGGCCCTGACGACGCCTGAGGCGGAACGGCTGATCTTCGCCATCGAGTACGGCTCGCTCTACATGGCACAGGAGCCCGAGGATGCTCCCGAGGAGGGTACGAACATCCAGACCCGGGAGACCGTGTACGACTCGACCGAGCCCACCACGGTCCGATGATCGTCTTCCTGTCTCCCTTCGCCTCCTTCGACGAGCGGCTGGACGCACTGGGTCCGACCACGTCCCGGGCCTGGGACGACAACTGGCCGGGATCGTCTCCGGATGCGATCGCCACCGAGGTGGCCGCCAAGGAGCCGCTGGTCGTCGTCATCGGCCCCGGGGTGAACGAGGACATCGGACTCACTTGGGTCGAGGCCTTCGGTCGCCAACGTGCCGACACCTCCATCGTGATGGTGGGCGACATGCGCACCGAGCTGGTCGTGTCGGCGATGCGTGCCGGTGCCAGCGACGTGGTGGCGCCGAACGTGTCGCATCAGGAACTGGTCGACACGCTGGATCGAGCCCGCGACGCGGCCACGCGACGCCGCGAGAGCACGATCGTCCAGAACGAGGGCCACGGCCGCGGCAAGGTGATCGTGGTGCTGTCCCCCAAGGGCGGCGCCGGCAAGACCACGATCGCGTCGAACCTCGCCGTGGGCATGGCGGCGGAGCTGGGCGCCGGTGAGGTCGGCCTCTTGGACCTCGACGTCCAGTTCGGTGACCTGAGCCATGCGATGAGCCTCATGCCCGAGCACAACCTCGGTGATGCGGCGCTGGCCAGCCGGCAGGGGCTCGACACCACGACGCTCAAGATCTTCCTCACCCACCATCGCAGCGGGGCGTTCGTGTTGCCCGCGCCCGACTCGCTGGTGCAGGCCGAGGACGTGCACGGCGACCACGTGAAGACGGTCTTGGATCTCATGACCGACCTGTTTCCCGTGGTCATCGTCGACACCGCCGCCGGCATCGGTGAGCACGCGCTGATGGCGATCGAGTTCGCCACCGACGTGTTGTTCGTGGCGTCGCCCGACACGCCGACGATTCGGGCGCTTCGCCGCGAGGTCGAGGCGTTCGAGCTGATCGGCCTCGTCTCCGCGCAGCGTCACCTGGTGGTCAACCGGGTCGAGGGTCGTGGCGGTATCGGCATCGGCGAGATCGAGAGCACGATCGGCTTGCCGGTCACGCACCAGATCCCGCGTTCGCGTGGGGTGACGGTGTCGACCGACGAAGGCGTTCCGATTCTCGAGGACGGTGGGCGAGACCCCGCAGCCAAGGCGCTGCGGGAGATGGTGTCGGCGTTTGCGCCGGGTGCCTCCGTTGGGCGGGGTCGCTTCGGCAGGAAGCGGGAGCAGCGCTGATGCGGGGCCATGAGCTGGCCGCCCGGGGCACCGGTGTTCGTACCGGGTGCCAGGGACAGGACACGAACACGAGGCGAATGGGCGAGAAGAGGGAGCAGGGCTGATGCGACTGGGTGACAAGTTCCGAGAGGCCGGGATCACGAACGGCGACGAGGAGGCTCCGGCCTACGTCGCGTCCCCCGAGCCGAGTACCTCCACGATGACGCGCCTCAAGGAGGAGGCCGAGATCGAGGACGATCGCCTCACCGGCATCGACCCGCTCGCCAATCTCAAGCGCCGCGCGTCCGAAGGACTGTTCCGCCGACTCGGCGATCAGCTCTACGACGCGTCGCTGTCGAAGAAGCAGCTCCACACGTTCGTGGTGCGTGAGCTCGACGCGGTCCTCCAGGAGGAGGACATCCCCCTCGATGCCGATGAGCGCCATTCGCTGGTCAACGAGGTCAAGAACGACATCCTGGGCTACGGCCCCATCGAGCAGTTCCTCGCCGACGAGGCCATCACTGAAGTCATGGTCAACAGCGACGAGGCGATCTTCGTGGAGCGCGCCGGCACGATCTACCGGACCGAGGCTCGTTTCGTGTCCCAGGATCACCTGCGCCAGGTGATCGAGCGCATCGTGACGCAGGTCGGACGTCGCATCGACGAGTCGTCCGCGATGGTCGATGCCCGCCTTCCGGACGGTTCCCGTGTGAACGCCATCATCCCGCCGCTGTCGGTGGACGGGCCGATGCTCACGATTCGTAAGTTCGCCAAGGAGAAGCTGACGGTCGAGGACCTCGTGGCCAATGGGTCGATGAGTCGCCAGTGTGCGGAGTTCCTCGAGGCTTGTGTGGTCGGCAAGCTCAACATCTTGATCGCCGGTGGTACCGGCACCGGTAAGACGACGATGCTGAACATCCTCTCGGGCTTCATCCCCGAGCGGGAGCGCATCGTCACCATCGAGGACTCGGTCGAGCTCCAACTCCGGCAGGAACACGTGATCCGTCTGGAGACCCGCCCGGCCAACGTCGAGGGTCGCGGCGCGGTCCACATCCGCGATCTGCTGAAGAACTCCCTGCGTATGCGGCCCGATCGCATCGTCGTGGGTGAGGTTCGTGGCTCGGAGTCGCTGGACATGCTGCAGGCGATGAACACCGGCCACGAGGGTTCGTTGTCCACTGTGCACGCCAACAGTCCACGTGACGCACTCAGCCGTCTCGAGACGATGGTGCTGATGGCAGGCATGGACCTGCCGGTGCGAGCCATTCGGGAACAGATGGCGAGCGCGCTGGACCTGATCGTGCACATCAGCCGACTGCGGGACGGCACCCGCCGGGTGACCGGCATCGACGAGGTCATCGGCATGGAGGGTGACACGGTCACCCTCGGCGATCTGTTCGCCTTCGACTACGACGCGGGCTTCACCGAGGACGGCCGGTTCGCCGGTCAGCTGAAGCCCACGGGGATCCGCCC
>CBDHFJ010000050.1:0-17471 GCA_965262315.1 Acidimicrobiales bacterium | reverse complement strand
CGGCCAGGCCGATGCGGTCGTCTACCTGATGCGCCATCTGCACGGCTCCGACGTCGGCTTCCTGGAGGCGTTCCACGACGACGACTACGCCACCGCCAACCCGGTGAACGCGATCGCCGTGCTCTCTCGGGCCGACGAGGTCGGAGCGTGTCGCCTCGACGCGCTCGACTCCGCAGGTCGGGTCGCCGCGCGCTATGCCGACGATGCGAAGCTGCGCCAGCTGTGCCAGCGCGTGGTCCCGGTCGCCGGCCTGCTCGCACAGGCGGCCGCCACCATGACCGAGGCGGAGTTCCAGGCGCTGCGAAGCCTCGCGGCGATGGATCGCGAGGCACTCCAGGAGCTCACGCTGACGGTGGACCGGTTCGTGGGCGAGAACGAAACGTGCGAGATCGCGCCACTCGAGCGCGAGGACCTCCTGCACCGCCTCGGCCTCTACGGCATTCGTCACGCGGTGGAACGCATCGCCGCCGGTGAGGCCACTACGGCCAGCGCCCTCTGCGCCTCATTGCGCGAAGCCAGCGGCATCGAGGGCCTCGAGCGGACGCTGACCATGCTCTTCGCCGGGCGACGCGACGTCCTGAAGGCGCGGGTGGTGCTGGTCCGCCTCGACGAGATCTGTCGGCTCCGCCAGGGACCGGGTGTCGACCAGCTGGTCGGCGAGCTCGAGCGGGTCGGGGCGAACGCCCACGAGTTCGCCGAGACCCGCCTGCTCAGCGCCGTCCGAGCGCGCGGTCTGGAGTTCAGCGAAGAAGAGGCGGCCGAGGTGGAGCGCCTGTTGGCCCCGCCACCCGACGCTCCGCCGCTCGAGCAGGTGCAGATCCTGGAGGCCATCGGCCGGTGGACCGCCAAGGCCGAGAACCCGTTCAGCACCCGCGACCTGAGCCTCGCCGCACGCACCGTCGTGCGGAGCTATGAGGGCGCCTACGCCGCATTGGGCTGACTGCGGGTCTGCTCCTCAGTCCACCGACGCGTGGCGGTTCAGGTAGTCGTGGATCGCCGCCATCATCTCGGCGCGCGAGGTCGCGCCGAGCTTGCGGCGGATGCGGGCCACGTGGTGTTCGACCGTCTTGGCCGAGATGAACAGCTCGGCACCGATCTCCTTGTGCGTCCGTCCGAGCACGACCAACCGGGCGACCTCGATCTCGCGTTCGGACAACGCATCCACGTCGCCACTGCGCTGCCCACCAGCCTGTCGTCGTTCGCCGCGGAGCTGACGGGACAGGGCCAGCAGGTCTCTCGTGGCGTTCTCGTCCGCCGACCGGAGCGCGGCTGCGCCAGACAGCTGCGAGGCCTCGAACGCAAGCCCCGCCTCTCGGAGTTCGCCGGTGACCGCCTCGACCCGCTCGATCACCACGTTGCCGCTGAACACGGAAGCGAAGACCTCGCCGGCACGCTTCTCGAGGGAATCGGGGGCGTCGGCCATCCGGTTCGCTGCTGCCTCCACCGCGTCGGCGTCGTCGGCGATGGCCGCAGCGATGAGGTGGGTCCAGGCGAGCGTGCGGGTCACGGTGCTGGTCGGCGGGTGCGCGGCCGCCAGCTCGTCCAGGGGCGAGAGCAGGTCGACGGCAGCGGGCAGGCCCCGGGTGCGGGCCGCGACCAGTGCCAGCTCGCACACGACGTCGACGCTCCACAGGTCGGGCTGCATCGACGGCGCCCGCTCCTCGATGAGCAGACCTTCGAGCTGGTCGGACTGCTGTTGGCGCAGCGCGAGGCCGCCGACCACCGCGTGGACCAGGCAGGCGAGCCGACCCGGGAACGGTCGGTCGTCGGGGGCGGTCGGGACGCTGACGTCGGCCAGACGCGAGGCGCGGAGCTGGGCCATCGCGGCGCGGGCACGGGTGAGGTGATCCTCGGGGTCGAGGCGGGCCAACGCATCCTGAGCCAGGTCGTGATCACGTTCGAGCGTGGCAGCGGCGACGACGAGCTCCATGGGGTGCCACGGCCACACGTCGATGCTGGCCAGATCGAGGGCCGCGGTGGCTGCGTGGGCCAGGTCGGACAGCCCGGCTGAACCCTCGTTCATCCACGTGGCCGATGCGGCAGCGAAGCGGGCCGCCGCAGCGCGGCCTCCCACGGGTGAGCCGGCCTTCGCGGCGCCGCCCCCTTGGCCGGCGTGGTACAGCGGTGACAGCTGGTTGTGGCTGCCCTCGGTGTCGATGCCGTCGAGTTCGCGAGCGACGTGCGACGCGTCGGCCCCGCGGCCGTCACGGGCCAGCGCCGAGGCGCTCGTCGCCAGAACCAGAGGGTTTCGTTCGAGATCGGCGAGGTCGTGGAGGAGCGTGAGTGCCGCGTCCGGTGACCCGGCGGCCACGTGGCACTCCGCCATCGCCAGGCGCTGGGCGGGATCGAGGGTGGCGGAGTCGGCTGCGGCCTGGAACATCGCCAGCGCCGCCGACGGGTCATGAGGCCGGAGCTCGGTGGCCGCGGCCACGTACACCGCTGCGGCGCGGCCGGTGTGGTCGTCGACTACGGCCAACCAGCCGGCGAGCTCGGTGGCCCTCGCTGCCGGCCGGTGGTCGAGCAGGGTGTCGACGATGGCGTGCCGGGCGGCCACCGGAGTGATGGAACGCACGGCGGCGGCGATGGCAGGCGCGAGCGGATCGCCCGGTGCGGCCAGGAAGCCGGCATCCACGAGCTCGGCAAGCGCTGCGTCGAGCTCGGCGGGCGTGAGGCCGCTGGTGCTGGTTCCCGAATCGTCGTTCCGCGAGGCCCCCCAGGATGCTGCGGCGAGCGCGCTCGCGGCACCAGGAGACAGGTCGCGGAGACGGGTTTCGACGGTGCGGTGGAGACTCCCGGTTGCGGCCGCGGCGACCCACCGGGGGAGTCCGCCGGTGTCGGCCACCAGGGTGGCGAGCTGGTCGGGCGTGATGCCGAGCGCGCTGGCCGTCCTGCCACTCTCGGCGGCCAGTGGGGCCAGCGTCACGTGTTCGCCCGGCCACGACGCGGGGAGCTCGGTGCCTGCCACCACCACGGTGACCGACCACGAGTCGGCCCGCGCCGCGATCGCACCGACGAGCTCGGCGGATTCGGGATCGAGCAGGTGCACGTCGTCGACGACCAGGGTCCCGTCCTCACCGAGGGTCTCTCGTGCGGTCGCGAGCCGCCCGGCGAGGTCGCCGGGGGCGGCGCCGGCCAGCAACGGGGCCGCAGCGAGCAACGGTTGGTCGGACTCGTCGGCGCGACCGCGGAGCACGACCGCGTCTGTGGGCGCACCATCGGTCAGCAACGTCGTGCGGCCGCTGCCCGACGGTCCCGTGAACCCGAGGCAGCGGCCGGGCGCGGCGCGGCGGATCAGCTCCGCAGCCTCCTCCGGACCGGGATCGTCGCCGTGTTCCCGCATGGTCACAAGACGGTACCGCGTCGAACCTTCACGAGAAGCGGTCGCCGGACCCGAAACGCTCCGTGTCGTGCGCTGGTGGCTCGAACGGCGGGTTCGGGAGTCGCTCGATGCCGCGCTCGGCCAGGAGCGAGTAGTACCCGTCCTTGTCCGCGGGCACCGGCAACGGGTCGTCCAGCCACGTCTCGAACATCAGGCAGCCCTCGGTTTCGTGGGCGATGAGCGGTCCGAACGCGGCGCCCTCCTCGAGCACGATGAAGGTGCCCTTCGGGCAGACTCGGTCGCCGACCGTGACCTCGCCCTCCAGGATGTAGATCAGGTGATCGGATTTGTGGCCGTGGCGTTCGATCACCATGCCGGGGTCGTATCGGCCGAGTACCACCATGCGGTCCGGGCACCACTCGAGGAACTTCTCGTGGACCGAGACCCGGCGGTCGCCGTGCTGTTGGGCGACGACCTCGGTCCAGGGGACCTGGCTCTCGTGGACGATCGAGAATCGCGGCTCGGCCCGGCGGGGGCGGCCCGTGTCGACCTGTTCGACCGGGTCTTCGGCGTTGGGTGGGATGAAGCTGGCCATACGCGATGTTCCCCGACCGCCCCGCCGCGGACAAGCGGATCCGCTTGGCGCCGGCCTGACCGGTACGCTGCGCGCCGTGGAACCGCTGTGGACACCGTCACCCGAACGCGCCGCCCGGACCCGCACCGCCGCCTTCATGGCGAAGGTGGGTGCGTCGAGCTACGCAGACCTGCATGCGTGGTCGGTGGCTGAACCCGCCAGGTTCTGGGCTGCTGCCTGGGACTTCTGTGGTCTCGTCGGCGATCCTGGTGATGCCGTCCTCGAGCCGGGTGCCGCGATCCACGACACCAGCTGGTTCCCGACCGCTCGGTTGAACGTGGTCGACACGCTGCTCCACCGGTCCGGCCCCGAACCGGCGATGCTCTTTCGGGGGGAGGCGGGCCATCGTCGGGACCTGAGCTGGGACGAGCTGGCGGCGCTGGTCTCCCGGCACCAGCAGCTCCTGTCGTCACTGGGTGTCAGCGCCGGCGATCGGGTCGCCGCGATGATGGCCAACACGCCCGACATCTACGCGGTGATGCTGGCGACGGCGTCGATCGGCGCCGTGTTCACCTCGGTCTCGCCGGACTTCGGGGTGGCCGCCGCCGAGGACCGGTTCGGTCAGATCGAGCCGCGCGTGCTCTACGCGAGCGACGGCTACCACTACGGCGGCACCCACTTCGGTGTGGTCGACAAGGTCGCCGAGTTGGCGGCCGCCATTCCGTCGATCCAGCACACCTTCGTCGTGGCCTACGACGAGGACGACCAGCCCGACGTCCCGGCGCCGCTGCGGCGGGTGTCGGATGCGCTGGCGCCGTTCACTCCGGCGCCCGTGCACACACAGCCGCTGCCGTTCGACCACCCCTGGTACGTCCTGTACTCGTCGGGCACCACCGGCAAGCCGAAGTGCATCGTGCACCGGACCGGCGGGGTGCTGCTCAAACACCTTGCCGAGCAGCAGCTTCACTGCGATGTGCGCGACGGCGACCGGGTCTTCTACTTCACGACGGCCGGCTGGATGATGTGGAACTGGCTGGCCAGCGTGCTGGGCAGCGGCGCCACCGCCGTGCTCTACGACGGGTCGCCGTTCCACCCCGATGGCAACCGGCTGTTCGACCTGGCTCAGGAGACGGGGACGACCCTGTTCGGGGTGTCCGCCAAGTTCATCGATGCGGCGAACAAGGAGGGGCTCCGCCCGGCGGAGACCCACGATCTGTCGGCGATGCGGACGATCTGCTCGACCGGGTCCCCGCTGGTGCCGGAGGGCTTCGAGTACGTCTACGACCACGTCAAGACCGACGTTCATCTCCAGTCGATGTCCGGCGGCACCGATCTCTGTGGCTGCCTGGTGGCAGGCGACCCGACGGGGCCGGTGTACGCGGGCGAGATCCAGGTTGCCGGGCTCGGTCTGCAGATCGACGTGGTGGACGACCACGGCGAGCCCGTGGCCGCCGGGCAACAGGGCGAGCTGGTGTGTTCGTCCAGCTTCCCGTCGACGCCGCTCGGGTTCTGGAACGACCCCGGCGACCATCGCTACCACGGTGCGTACTTCGAGCGCTTCCCCGGCCGCTGGCACCAGGGCGACTACGCCGAGTGGACGGCCAACGGTGGGATGCTGATCCACGGGCGGTCCGACGCCACCCTCAACCCGGGCGGCGTCCGCATCGGGACCGCGGAGATCTATCGCCAGGTCGATGCCATCGACGCCGTCCTCGAGAGCCTGGTCATCGGCCAGCGGTGGGACGACGACACCCGGGTGGTGCTGTTCGTCCGCCTGGCCGACGGCGCCACGCTCGACGACGAGCTCAGGGGCGAGATCCGTTCCAGGATCCGGACCGGCGCGTCGCCGCGCCACGTCCCCGCGGTCATCATCGCCGTGGCGGACCTGCCGAGGACCCGAAGCGGCAAGCTCACCGAGCTCGCGGTCCGCGACATCGTCCATGGCCGAGAGGTCAAGAACGTCGAAGCCCTCGCCAACCCCGAGGCGCTCGACCTCTTCCGAGACCTGCCCGAGCTGGGCGCGAGCCCTACTCGGTCAGGCGAATCGGGTCGCCCTTGACCCGCACGGTCCACGTCTGGCGCTCTGTGGCCTGGAGGGGATCGCCGTCGCCGTCGACCTGGGTCTGGTCCAGGTCCTGGAACACCGACCAGTAGCACGACGTCCCACACGTGTAGGTGTCCGGGATGTCGACCTCGAACATCAGCCACGTGTTGTTGTAGGGCCGACTGTTGTCGGCCGGGTTGGTGACGATCCGGCATGTGGACAGCGATGTCCAACTCGGGGTCCCGGCCAGGTTGTGGTCGACGATCGCGTAGCGGCACGGCGGCACGTTGTTGCTGCCGTCGCGAATCTCGAGGCTGGTGTTCGGCGGTACCTCACCGGGATCGAAGATGCCGATCTCGATCGTCTGGCCGTAGTACGCCTCGTCGATCTGGGCGAGCCAGAACGAGATGTCGCGGGACGTGTCGGCGTTGGAGACGAAGCCCAACGCGTCGAGTCCGTAGAGCTGGAGCGACCCGGAGACCGAGCTCGCACGGATCGAGTAGGTGTTGACGTTGCGGCGATCCGACGCGTTGGTCGGTGACGCCACCCAACCCTGCCAGGCGTCCATCCGCACGTTCACGGGGTAGATGCCGGGTTGGTGGGCAACGAAGGTGCAGAGGTTGGCCCACTTGTCGTCGTAGACCGCAGCGTTGGTCTCTGGCGCGATGTAGAGCTGACAAGCGGGCCCGATCGGCAGATTGTCGGTGTAGTCGTGGGGGCTCGCATCGGTGTCGTAGACCTCGAAGGCGATGCCGCCGGCGCTGCCGCCCCAGGGCAGCATGTCGCACTGCTCGTCGGGGAAGTCGCAGGTGTTCTCGTAGTACCCGGCGTCGTAGAGCGAGACCGTCACCGGGCCTGCCGTGTCGACCTCGATCGCATACCAGTACCCATCGGGCCGGAACAGGCTGTTGGTCTCGGTGCAGCTGTTGGTGGGGCCGGCGCACGACGTCGCATAGGGGTCGCCCTGTTGCTTGGGCGTGTTCGGCCCGAAGATCGCCGCCCAGATCTGTTGGTCGGTCGGCGTCACCGGGACCGACGAGGCGCCGAAGGTGTTGGACGGGCTCCCGAGGGCGATCGGCGGCAGGTAGCGAGCGGTGGCGCTCCGACTGGTCGAGACCGAGTTCAGGATCGGGCGGGAGAAGATCGTGTCCACCGAGCTGTCGGTCACGTCCACCTTGACCTCGCCGGGTCGAGGGTGGCTGATCACGACGCTGATGTCGGGGTCACCGGGGTTGACCCCGTTCGCGCGCAGCGTGGAGTTTGCCATCACGGCTGCGGCCGTCTGGTTCGGCATCTCTGCGGCGGCCGCCAGGGCCGCCAGGTCGGCCGAGGTCTGGAGCTCCTGACCGCGCTGGAACCACAGGCCGAGGTCGGTGGCGAACGCCACGAAGAGAGCCAGCGGAAGCATCAGCATGCCCACGATGACTGCGGCTGCGCCGCGGTCGCCGGCGGATCGGAGGGTGGAGGGGTTCATGCGCTCGGCTCCAGTCGGGCGACGGCATGGGTGCTGATCGCCTCACTCACCCCGGGCAGGTACTGGGTGACGCGGGCATGGGCGTAGTCGATGTGGACGCCGATCATCGTCGGAGCGGTGGCGCCGTCGACCCGATCGTCGGGGCACCAGCCATCGGTGAGGGCGCCTCCACAGGCGTTCCCGGCGCCGCCGTTGTGGGCTCCCCCGGACGTGAACGTTGCCTGGGACAGCGAACCGAGGTCGTCGGGGCCGTACACGCTGCACACCCCGGCCACGCCGCCCGCGGCGTAGGCGGACGATGTGAGACACACGCTCGGGACCGAGCCGTCCGGCGACGTCGAGTCGTACACCACGAGGCGGCCGACCGAGGAGACGTTGCCGCCGAGCGCGCCCCGGACCGCTTGCAGGACCTCCCAGTCCGCGAGCGGCTCGTCTCCGGCTTGGGCGGCGACTCGGGCCGCGGCTGCACTCGCGGATTCCACACGCGAGGCCGCCGACCAGGCGAACCCGTACTCCACCGTGCCGAAGAACAGCAGCGCGATGAGCGGCAGGAGGAGCGCGGTCTCCACGGCTGCGGTGCCTCGGTCGGTGCGACGGCGCATCATGATCCCGAGGGCTCGACGGGCAGCACCGAGCTGGTCGTGTACGTGAAGGTCTCGCCGATGAATCCGGTCAGGTAGTGATGGTCAGCGGTGATCTCGATGCCGACCAGGTCCAGGCTGCCGACGTCGGCGCTGCGGCTGGAGGGGCACCAGTGCCGGTCCGGTGCGGTGGGCCCACATCCGAACGCGGAGTCCGGCAGCGCGAAGTCGGTGGGTGTGTAGACGTTGCACACGCCGGGTACCGAGGTTCCGTTGTGGCAGGTGGTGGTCGGCCCCGCCGTCGGCGACGAAGCCCGGTAGACCACGACGCGGGTGATGTCGACGCCGGTGATGTCGAGGGCGTCGGCGGCCGCTCGCACCGTGTTGAGGTCGGCGGTGGTGTTGTTGGTGCCGACCGACGCGGCGCGGACGGCCTGGTTGACGGCGTTCGAGACGCTGTTTCGCGTTCGGAACGCCATGCTCACCTCGATGATGGCGAACAGCATGCTGATGACGAGGACGCCGATGATCGCCATCTCCACGGCCGTTGCGCCCCGCTCGTCTGTCCGCCTCATTGCACGATTGTCCCGCTGGCCGACGATGGTCTTCGATGGGTCGATGTGCACCGGCTCGTGGTGCAGACGACCCACGAGTTCCAATCGGCCGGATCTCAGCCGGTTTGAGGAAACTCTGCGGGTCTGCTGGAGCGGTCCCGGAGCACCAGAGCGGCCACCACCAGGGCGATGCCGGCGACCTCGCCGCCGTTGGGGGTCTGCGACAGCGCGATGAATCCGATGATCGTGGCCGACACCGGCAACATCGCTTGCAGGAGCGCGAACCGGTACTGGTCGATCCGGCGCAGCACGACTTGGTCGATGGCGTACGGGATGGCGTTGGAGAACAGGCCGGTGCTCACGGCGAGGAGCAGCAGGGTGGGGCGGTCGAGCGCCGGGCCGAGGTCGCCGACGCCGACCACCGAGATGGCCGCTGCGCCGACGAGCATGCCGAGCCCCAGGCCGTCCACCGCCGCGCCGGTCCGGGCGACCCGGTGTCCGAGGACGATGTATCCCGCCCACGCGGCACCAGCCGAGAGGGCGAAGATCACCCCTCTCGCCGACCCCTCGGGTTGCACCTCGGCCAACAGCGCGACGCCCGCGATGGCCAGGAGCACGGCGGCGGCGTTGCGCGATGACCGGGCGCCGACCACCGCCACCACGATCGGCCCCAGGAACTCGAAGGCCACCGCGTTGCCGAGCGGCAGCTCGTCGATGGCCAGGTAGAAGCACAGGTTCATCCCTGCGAGGGCGATGCCGAACGCCACCGTCCAGCCCAGCTCCTCACGGGTCCAGGTTCGACGCCAGGGCCGACGGACGGCGATGACGATGAGCGCTGCGCCCAGCACCCGCAGCAACGCCACGCCTGGGGCGTCGATCTCGTCGAACAGCCCGACGGCGATGGCCGCACCCACGTACTGCGAGACTGCACCCAGCGCGAACAGCCCCTCGGGTGGGACCCGATCCGTGGTGCCGTCGGCCTGCATCAGCTGCAGGGTAGGGGTCCGGCTTCAGCCGGCAGGCATTCGGAAGGCCCGACTGCCCCGGAGGATCTAGGCGTTGTTGACGACGAACGTGACGCCGTGGTGGCCGGTGGCCCCCGTCGGGGGCGGGCGGCACGATCTGGTCGGTCTGGGTGTTTCCGTCGCCGTCGGTGGCCCCGGACCCGGACCTCGTGATCGCCGGGCACGGCGTCCCACTCGAGCATCCACTGCCGCCAGGCGTTGTCGGTGAGATCGTCGCTGAGCTGGGCCTCCATCCAGGTGCCACCGTCGATCTGCACCTCGACCCGATCGACACCACGATGGGGTGCCCAGGCCACACCGGCGATGGCGGCCGGACCCGGGGGGATGCGCTGGCCCTGGCGGGGTACGTCGATGCGGGACTGGGTCTTGATCGGACCCTCCTTGCCCCAGCCACGGGGGATCCAGTAACCGTTGAAGCCGTCCCAGGTGGTCAGCTCGATCTCGCTCAGCCACTTGGTGGCCGAGACGTAGCCGTAGAGGCCGGGCACCACCAGGCGGGCCGGGAACCCGTGCTGGATCGGAAGCGGCTCGCCGTTCATGGTCAGCGCAACCATGGCGGGCCGACCGTCGAGGGCGACCTCGGTGGGGAAGCCACAGGTCCAGCCGTCGACCGAGCGGGAGGCGATCTGGTCTGCGCCGGCCTGGATGCCTGCCATGTCGAGCAGGTCGGCAAGCGGCACGCCGGTCCACACACCGCGTTGCCGACGAGGCCGCCACCGACCTGGTTGGACACGCAGCTGAGGGTGATCGTCTCCTCGATCTGGTCCATGGCCAGCAGATCGTCGAAGGTGAGTTCGATCTCGTTGTCGACCATGCCGTGGATGCGCATGCTCCAGGTGGCGGGGTCGACCTGGGGCTTCCGGAGGGCCGTGTCGATCAGGTAGAAGTCGTCGTTGGGCGTGATGACCGTCGAGATGCCGTCGATGCCGTCGAACGAGCCCGACATGGCCTCCTGCACTCCGCCGGTCGTCGTGGTGCCATCGGTCGCGGTGCCGAGGCTGGCCGCGACCTGATCACGGGCCCCTTCCACGCTCTGGTTGGCGCGCAGGGCCCGGCCCAGACCGCTGCCGAAGATGGCGAAGAAGGCGGCGCCACCGGCGACCCCCAGGAAGCCTCGACGGTCGGGCGTGCTGACGAGGCCCTGCGCACCGGCGCCGGCGCTGTGGCGGAACGGCAGGTGCTTGAGGAGGGTGAGCAGCACGACGATGCCGACGCCCGCCGACAGGATGGCCGACAGCCAGGACCAGCCGTCGGCGCTGAGCGCCGCTCGGGCCGCTGCCCAGCCGCCGAGGACGCCCGAATGCGGCGAACCCCACGATGCCGATCTTGCGGTTCCGCAGCGAGTTGGCGCCGAGCACGGCCCCGACGGCGAGGGCGGTGATGGTGATGCCGGTGGTCAGGATCGTCTTCTGGCTGGCGCCGAAGGTGTTGATGCTCCAGCGGATGATCCCGCCCGGCGTCTCAGCGGTGAAGATCTCGCCGATGCCGACGACCAGCGACGGGATCGACTGGCTGAACCCGGACATGATCTCGCCGGTGGCCAGCGCGGCGGCGGCCGCGAGCAGACCGCTGAGCGCAGCCCACCACACCGACCGGGTGGTGAGCGGTCGGTCGGTGTCGCCGCTGGAGCTGGGCTCGTTGGGCGCGTCGTCGACACGGGTTTCGGGGGTGCAGGGTCTCGGTCATTGGCGGATTTCCGAATCTGGCGGAGGGCGATCCCCATGATCGCCCGAAGACATGCCTCAGTAACGACTCCATCGGCGAAAGAGTTCCCAGCACCAGGGTACGAATCGGTCGGCAATGTCGAACGCGGGCGGTTTCCGTACGCCGCTCGGGCCAAGATGGGGGTGTGCATCGCCCCGGTATGGCCCCGTGACCAGCGAGAACGTGCTCGCCCGCGTCGGCTGGGAGGCGTATCGGGACACGCTCGACGAGATCCCCGAGGGGCGCGTCGGGCGTGTCCGGAGGGTGGACCGGGGTGAGGTCGACGTGGTCACGGCGCTGGACGAGGACGTCCGGGCGTTGTCGGACTCGACCCGGGCCCAGGCCGAGTTCGCGCCGGCGGCGGGTGACTGGGTCGTGGTGGCCGAGACCGATCTCGGCATGGCGGTCGAGCGGGTGCTGCCTCGCCGGGCCGCGATCGTTCGCCGCGATCCGGCCGAAGAGGTCGTCGAACAGGTCCTGGTCGCCAATGCCGACGTGGTCGGGGTGGTCGCCGGGGTGGACCGGCCGGCCAACATCGCCCGGATCGAGCGATTCCTCGTCCTCGCCGAGGACAGTGGGGCCGAGCCGGTGGTGGTGTTGACGAAGGTGGATCTCGGGCTCAGCGACGAGTGGGAGGAGCTGGTGGCCGAACTGGCCGACGTCCGCCTCGTCCAGACCAGTGCCCACGAGGGGACGGGGGTGGACGAGGTGCAGACCCTGATTCGGGACGACCGCACCTTGGTGCTGCTGGGGGAGTCGGGCTCGGGGAAGTCGTCGTTGGTCAACGCACTCGTGGGCGAGGAGATCCAGGCCACGACCGAGGTGCGCGAGCGCGACGCCAAGGGCCGCCACACCACCACGGCTCGCGAGCTGGTGTTGGTGCCCGGCGGCGGCGTGCTGATCGACACGCCTGGCATCCGGGGCGTGGGGCTGTGGGACGCCGAGCCGGCGGTCGAGCGGGTGTTCGCCGACATCACGGATCTGGCGGTCGAGTGTCGGTTCAACGACTGCTCGCACAAGGTCGAGCCCGGGTGTGCTGTTCGGGCTGCCGTCGAGGCAGGCGAACTCGACGCCGGTCGGCTGCGCCGCTATCTCCGGCTGATCGATGAGCTCGCAGACCAGGCCGAGATGCTCGAGCAGCGCCGCCGCAAGGCCAGCGGTCGCCGCCGTCGCTGAGGCTCGAACCTGCAACGTCCTCTGAGGTGGTTGCAGGTTCGGTCAGGCGACCGTGAGCACAAGGGGGGCGTGGTCGGAGGGCTTCTGGGGACGGTCGTCGGCGCGTTCGGCGGTGTCGATCCACACGTCGGTGATCCGGTCGGCCAGCGAGGGTGTGCACAGCGCGAGGTCGATGCGGAGACCCCGGTTCTGCTCGAACTGCCCCGGCCGGTACCCCCACCACGTGTAGACACCGTCGTCGGGCAGGTGTCGTCGGGTGACGTCCACCAGGCCGTCGTCGACCAGCGTCTGGAGCGCCGCCCGCTCCGGCGGGCTGGTGTGCGTCTTGCCCCGGAAACGGCGCGGGTCGTACACATCGGCGTCGGTCGGCGCGACGTTGAAGTCGCCCGCCAGCACCCCCGGACGGTCGAGGCGGCTCACCGTCCGCAGGCGCTCGAGCCACACCAGCTTGAAGAGGTAGTGGTCGTCGTCGAGCGTGCGCCCGTTGGGCGCGTAGAGCGAGTGGACGTCCACCCCGCCACAGGTGGCCGAGATCAGGCGGGCCTCGTCGAACGGCGACCGGTTGACGCCCGGCAAGCCACGGCGGACGTCCGTCGAGACCCACCCGGCTGAGGACGGCGACACCGTTCCAGTGGTCGACACCGTGGTGTGCCCACGCATAGCCGAGCCGCCCGAGGTCGTCGCCCACGGTCTCGTCGAACGTGGCGTCATCGCACTTGGTCTCCTGCACCAGCAGGACCTCGGGTCGCCGGCGGTCGAGCCAGTCCGTCACGCGCTCCGCCCGGGCTCGGATCGAGTTCACGTTCCAGGTGGCGATGCGCATGACGGCCCCGACCGTATCGGCACGGCCGGCCGCCCGATCTGACGGGGGTGTCAGATGCCGACAGTACGATCGACGCCGATGGATTTCTCCTTCACCCGGGGCCGAGCTGGATTTCGTCGACGAGGTACGGACCTGGCTGTCCGAGCACATGGTCGGGGACTTTGCAGTCCTGTCCGGGCGAGGCTTGACCGGCCACGACGATGTCGACCCCGAGCTCCAGATCGCCTGGGAGCGAGAGCTCGCCACCGGCGGCTGGCTGGGCATCGACTTCCCGGCTGCGATCGGTGGCCGCGAGTGCTCGCTGGTCGAACAGGTGCTGTTCCACAAGACCTACGTGGAGATGCGGGCGCCGGGTCGTATCCCCAACATGGGCGTGACCTTGCTCGGTCCCACGCTGATGGCCTTCGGTTCGCCCGAGCAGCAGCAGCGATTCCGTGCCCAAGATCCTCGCCGGTGAGGAGCTGTGGTGCCAGGGCTACTCCGAGCCCGATGCCGGATCCGACCTCTCCAATGTGAAGACCAAGGCCGTCCTCGACGGCGACAAGTGGGTCATCAACGGCCAGAAGGTGTGGACGTCGCTGGCGCAGTTCGCTGACTGGGTGTTCGTCGTCGCCCGCACCGACCCGGGCTTGCAGCGCCACGCCGGCCTGTCGTTACCTGCTCGTCCCGATGAACCAGCCGGGCATCGAGATCCGCCCCATCATCCAGATCACCGGCGGCGCCGAGTTCAACGAGACGTTCTTCTCCGACGCCACCACCGACGCCGACCTCGTGGTCGGCGGCGAGGGCAACGGCTGGAAGGTGGCGATGGGCACGCTCGCGTTCGAGCGCGGCGCGTCCACGCTCGGCCAGCAGGTCAGCTTCCGCCAGGAGCTCGACGATCTCATGGGTGCCGCGAAGTCCACCGGCCGACTCGACGATCCGGTCGTCCGCCAGGAGCTCACCCAGGCCTACATCACCCTCGAGGTCCTCCGGTACAACCAGCTGCGCATGCTGACCGCCCTCAGCCAGGACGGCGTGCCCGGCCCTGAGGCGTCGATCGGCAAGTTGTTCTGGGCGTCCTGGCATCGCAAGCTGGGCGAGCTCTGGATGCTCGTCCGTGGTACGTCCGGCATGATCGCCGGCGCAGGCGGGGAGGCCGGATATCCCGGCCACGACGGCGTCGCCTACGTCCTCGATCGAGACCAGCGCACGTTCCTCTACTCCCGGGCCCACACCATCTACGGCGGCAGCAACCAGGTCCAACGCAACGTCATCGCGAACGGGTCCTGGGCCTCCCGAAGGAACCGACGGGCACGTAGCTTGGGCAGACCTGTCGGTGGCCTCGGGTAGGGTCGGTGGTATGGCCCGCAAGGTGTGGACGGCAGCCGAGCTCGAGGAGATGGATCCCGAGACGTCGACGCGTTGTTCAACGAAAGCATCATCACCGATCTGGACGATGCACCGCCGGAACTGCTGGCCCGAACTCGCGATCGCATCCTTCGCCGCATACAAGAAGCCGAATCCACGAAGCCATCTTGAGCCCCCGGCGCCCCGTCCGGGCGACGCACCAGTTCTTCGAGGACATCGATCGCCAGCTCCCGGCTGAGCGGGGGCCAAACGGCGAACCGTCGGTCACGGATTTCCAAGCGATCGAACTGCTGCGGATCGTCGATCGATTCGCCGAGGCGTTCGACGAACTTCCGCCGTTGATCGACGGGCGGGACGACTACCGGATCCTGGTCAGTGGTGGGCTGCTCGTCCGAGGGCTGAACGTCGTCGCCCAACTCGCACCCGACGGAGCGGTCGAGCTGGTCTCCATCGACATGGACCTCGACTGGGGTGAGCCGTCCTCACGGGCCGAACAGGTCGAGCATGACGGCCTGGATCTCGCCGGCGTCGTTCACGAAGACGTCGACGGCGAACCAGGCGATGCAGCTGTCGATGCCGGTCGGCTGCATCGAGAGCTGACGCAGGCCGACCAGCGAGTCCGGAAGCACCAACGGTTGGCCGGCGCAGTGGTCGTGGGGCCCCACGATCACCTCGACGGACTGCGTCCGGGCGAGGGTGTCGATGGCCGAGAACGGCCCGACGAATCCCTGAAAGCCTGGTCGTCGTCGGGAATGATCCAGCGTGTCGGGTCGGTGGCGTCGTCCTTCGCCAGCGTCGGGCCGGTCAGCTCCGCGCCCAACCAGAGCTCCGACGTCCCTCGGCCAGGTGTGACTGCAGTCCGACAAGGGCCTCCTCGATGGGTCGACCCTCGGTGAGCCACAGGAGCGGTTCCAGCAGCAGCTGGTCGTCGTCGGTCAGGTCCACGCCCGACCCCCGCTCCGGAACACCAGAACCCGGGCCGACGATCTGGAAGCGGCCGTCGTCGCGGAGCAGACCGGTCAATGGGCCCTCCTGGTCGACCAGGGAGTTGTAGTTGGTGACCACGACCCAACGGCCTGGGCAACGGGTCGGCTCGTTGGGGTCGAGATCCTCGGCGTCGCACAGGATGGTCGTGGTGCCATAGGTGATCCGGCCGGCGTTGACCCTGACCTCGTCTTCGGGGCGCAGGTCCAGCAGCTCGCTGACCGAGTACTCGGCGGGCGCCGGCGCAGGGTCGAGCGTTCCGCCGACGGGCATGAAGATCAGCTCGTTCGAGCCGACGTTGAGAACCAGGGCGCCGTTGTCGTCGATCAGGGCCAGGTCCACGGCCTCCAGGGCGGCGAAGTAGGCGGCCTCGTCGGAGGAGCGGTCGCAGCCTTCCTCTTGCGCCTGGACCGGGCCGAAGGTCAAGACGTCCGCCCGCAGCCCGAAGGTGCCGCCATAAGCGTTGCAGTGTGCCTGACCGTTGAACTGGCCGGCGTCGGTGAACTCCAGGGTGACCCCGGTGGTGTCGATGCCGAGGCCAACCGTGCCCACCAGCTGCCACGGTGCGTTCGTCAATGCAAGCAGGAACTCGCTGTCCGACGGGAACGGCGGGAGGTCAGGTTCGGTCTCCGGCCCCGGGTCCACGCCCGCCCGCTCGAAGATCATCTCCGAGCTGCCACCGGACAACGCGAGCGTGGGTCGTCGGTGTCGGCTCCCTCGACGAAGACGGAGGAGATGGCCAGGAGGGCGGCGTAGAACTCGGACTCGACGTCGAGGTCGTCGCAGGCACGTTCGGTCGTCACCAGGTCGAAGATCTCGATCTGGGCGCCCTCGAACATGGTGGTGGCCGAGAACGTGTTGCACGGCGCTCCACCTTCGATCCCGCCGTCGAAGAACTCGATCGTGATCGGGTTGGCGCTGATGATCGGGCCGGTCGGACCCTGACCTTCGAGCAACGACCAGCTCGTCCCCGACAGCTGCTCGGCCAGGCTCGCTCGATCGCCGGGCTCGGGTGCAGCATCGATCGCTTGGTAGGACAGGCCCTCGTCGCCGGCAGAGGTCAGCGTCAGGCGGGTCCCGTCGATCTCGGGCACGAAGCCGTCGCCGAGCACGGTGACCACCAGGCCGTCCTGGCCCTGGAGATCGGGAGTGCAGTCGCCGTCCGCGGTGAACGACGTGAACAGGATCTGCCCGCCGTTGTCGATCCAGGTACCCGTGAGCGTCCGGCAGCCCGTTCCACCCTCCAGCGTCCCATCCGGGCGCAACAGCAGCGTCGCCGGGTCGCCGGCCACCGAGGTGGCGGTTTCGCCCTGGATCAGGGTGTCGAGCAGCCACAGCTGGCCGACCAGTTCGGCCGTGGGCAGCGGGGCCTGGCGTTCGAAGATCAACTCGCTGGTCTCGCCGAACAGATTCAGGGTGTCGCCGCTGATGTCGTAGGACTCGACGCCGTTGAGCGCCTCCAGAAACGCTGCCTCCGCGGCCATGACCGCTTCGGGCTCGCAACCCATGGCGGTCACGGCGGTGTCCCGGAACGCGATCGTCTGGCCGTCGACGGTGTACGCACCGCCGTAGCCGTTGCACGACGCGGTGCCGCCGAAGGTGTCCGCCTCGAACGAGATCGTGACCGGCCAGCCGTCGGGCGGCTCGACCGGCCCACCGGGGCCGTCGCCGGCCACCAGCGTCCACGCGGTGTCCGCCAGGGGACTCGTGGCTGCGGCCGGGTCCTGGGGCACCGGGTCCTCCTGGTCGCCGTCGGTGACCACGGTCTCGCCGTCATCGTCGCCGACCAGTGCCACCACGCCGATCACAGCCAGCAAGGCGACGGCCAGGCCTCCGACCAAGGCCGCCGGCCGGGCCCATGCC
>CBDHFJ010000049.1:0-11838 GCA_965262315.1 Acidimicrobiales bacterium | reverse complement strand
GGCGATGTCGGACCTCGCCCAGCAGGGTGTGGACATCATCTTCGTGGGCGCCTCCGAGATCGCCGAGCCGCTGCCGGACCTCACCGAGGCCTTCCCGGACATCTTCTGGTACTGCAACTGCGGCGCCGGCTTCCCAGAGCTTCCCGGTCTGGCACAGGCCACCGACTGGGGGGCCGCCATCCACTACACCGCCGGTGTGGCGATGGGTCAGGTCATGCTCGAGCAGGGCAGCACCCAGTCGGTGTTCCTCGGTTGCTGCGACATCAACTTCGAGCAGGAGGCCTACAACGCCACGGTGTTCGGCATGCAGACGGTCGATCCGAGCCTCACCATGGAGTACGTCTCCACCGGTGACTTCCCGTTCGACTTCGACAACGCCGGCAACGCCACGGCGGCGCTGACCGCTGCCGCAGCTGACGGTGCGACACTGGCCTACGCCTACCTCGGCGGCGCGCTGGAGCCGGTCGGCCAGCTGGCCACCGAAGAGGGCATCGCGGTGTTCGCCGCCGGCCCGGCCGACATCTGCTCCCGCGACGACGGGATCGACTGGACCGGCAGCATCGTCTTCGACGGCGGCCTCTATGCCGCTCAGGCCCTGCGCCTGATCATCGCCGGCGACCTCACCGAGGGCACGACCTTCCAGTTCCCGACTGAGCAGGGCCTCAATGGTGCTGAGCTGTGCGCCCCGTCGCAGGACGCGGAAGCGGCGCTCGGTGACGCCTTCGGCCTGCTGGCCAGCTTCGACGACGCCCTGTACGGCGAGCTGGGTGCCATCTCGGGCGCGGCCTACGCCGGCGGGTGAACCAATCTCCTCCTGACATGGCGGGGACCGGCGCAGCTGCGTCGGTCCCCGCTGTGGCGCTCCACGGGATCTGCAAGAACTTCGGCCCCGTCCGCGCATGCGACGGCGTCGATCTCGCGCTCCATCGCGGTCGGATCCACGGGATCCTCGGCGAGAACGGTGCGGGCAAGTCCACACTGATGAAGATCCTGATCGGGCTGGTGTTGCCCGACCAGGGCCACATCGAGATCCACGGTGAGCGACGCCAGATCAACGACCCGCTGGCGGCGTCGGATCTCGGGATCGGCATGGTGCACCAGCACTTCAGCCTGGTCGATGCACTGTCGGTGTGGGAGAACGTGGCGCTGGGCGAGGCCGGCGGCCTCGATCCGGCAGCGGTCCGCGAGCGAGTGGGCGAGATCGGCGAGCACTACGGCCTCGAGATCGACCCCGACGCACGGGTCGGGGAGTTGACTGCCGGCCTGCGACAGCGGGTCGAGATCATCAAGTGCCTGCGGCGCGATCCGACGATCGTGATCTTCGACGAACCCACCTCGGTGCTGACGCCCGAGGAGTCCCAGCAGCTGTTCGAGTCGTTCCGCGACGTCGTTGCTGCCGAAGGTCGAGCCGTGGTCCTCGTGAGCCACAAGCTCGACGAGGTGCTCACCGCCACCGACGACATCACCATCATGCGGCACGGAGCAGTGGTCGAGCGGACGTCGACCGACGACACCGACGCCGCATCGCTCGCGCGTGCGATGGTCGGCCGCGACGTGTCGCTGCGCGCCGAGCGGACGGCGCTCGGCATCGGGACCCTCAGCGCGCCGGCCGATGCTGATACCGGCGGTGCGGTGGGCGCGGTGCCCGCAGGGGTCGAGCCGACACTCCGCATCTCCGACGCCGTCGCCCGGGTCGGCCGTGGCATTCCCGTGCTCGATGGTCTCAGCCTCGAGGTCCGGCCCGGGGAGATCCTGGGCATCGCCGGGGTCGAAGGCAACGGACAGCGGGCGCTGGGTGACCTCATGTCATCCCTGGTGCCTCTGCATTCGGGCACCGTGAGCGTCGACGGTGCTGCCGTGTCGACTCGCCGCCCCGGGGCGATGGCTCGCGCCGGCGTTGGCGTCATCCCCGAGGACCGCCACGACTCCGGCGTCGTCCTCGACATGACCGTGGCCGAGAACCTGGTCCTGGTCGACCCCTCCCGCGTCGCCACCAGAACCGTGCTCGATGCCGGGCGGATGGACGAGCACGCTCGCCGCCTCATCGAGGAGTTCGACATCCAGTGTTCGGGCCCCGACGCCCCCTTGTGGTCGCTGTCGGGCGGCAACCAGCAGCGGGTCGTGCTCGCCCGAGAGCTCGACCAGCATCCCAAGGTGCTCGTCGCGGCCCAACCCACCCGCGGTCTCGACGTGGGCGCCATCGAGTACATGGGCGAGCGCCTGCGGGCCGCCGCCGACGGCGGGGTAGCCGTGCTGTTGATCTCCAGCGAGCTCGAAGAGATCCTCGACCTCTCCGACCGCATCGCGGTGATGTATCGCGGCAAGGTCGTCGGAGAGATGGATCGCGCCGATGCCGACCTGGAGCGGCTCGGGCTGCTCATGGGCGGAGCGGCGGCATGAATCGCAACGCACGGGCGCTCGAGTGGGTCGGCATGTACGTCGTCAGCATCGTCGCAGCACTGGGGCTGTCGGCGATTCTCGTCGTGTCCACCGGGGGCGACTGGTGGCCGGTCATGGACGCCTTGTTCGACGGCAGCCTGTTCGGTCCCGGCCGGTGGGGCCAGACGCTCGGTGCGGCGGCGCCCATGCTGCTGGTGGCGCTGGGCACCATCGTGTCTGGGCGCGCCGGCCTGGTGAACATCGGTCAGGAGGGCCAGCTGCTGATCGGTACGGCGTTCGCCGTGTACTTCGGGTTCCGCATCGGTGGCCCCGGCCCGGTCAACGTCGTGATCCTGCTGATCTTCGGTGCGATCGGCGGTGCCGTCTGGGCCTCGGTCGCCGGCGTGTTGCGCTTCTGGCGGGGCGTTCCCGAAGTGCTCTCGACGTTGCTGCTGGTGACCGTGGCCACCCAAGCCGTCGCCTACGGGCTCAAGAACCAGTCCCTGCTGTTGGCGGGTGAAGCCAGCCGTGGCAACCGGAACCAGGTGAGTGAACAGCTCGCCGAGGACAATCGGCTGCCGAACCTCGGGATCTTCGGCAACGAGATCCCGTTCGCGGTCTTCCTCGCCGTCGGGCTCGCGCTCACGCTCGGGTTCGTCCTTGCCCGCACGGTGCCCGGTTTCCGGCTCCGTATGCTCGGCCGCAACCCCCGCGCCGCCCAACGTTCGGGCGTGTCCCAGCGCACCTACGGGCTCGCAGCGCTCGCCATCTCCGGCGCGTTCGCCGGCCTCGCCGGCGCCGCGATGCTGGCGGGCGGCGGCTTCCAGTTCGGCAACTATCGGCTGGTCCCGGGGTTCTCGGCCAACATCGGCTGGACCGGGCTGCTGGTCGCCCTGGTCGCGCGGGAGAAGGCGCTCGCCGCCATCCCGGCGGCATTCGTGTTCGGTGCGCTCCGCACCGGCTCCAGCTTCGTGAACAGCACCGGGGTGGAGGGGTTGATCACCGACGTCATCCAGGGCTTCCTGGTGCTGGCACTGCTCGTGCCGCCCGCGGTCATGTTCGTTCGTGACCGGAGGCGAGCCCGGTCTGCCACGATGGCCAGGACCTGAGGGGGGCGAGCATGGCGTTCTTCGAAGCGGTCTGGGAGATCTTCACCTCCGACTCGACCTATCTCAACGCGGCGCTGTTCGCCGGCCTGCTGCTGTTCGCCGCGTCCGGCGAATGGGTGGCCGAGCGCGCCGGCACGATCAACATCTCGGTCGAGGGCATGCTGCTCGCCGGCGCGTTCACCAGCGCCGTCGGCTACGACTTGACCGAATCGGTCGCCGTCGCCCTGGTCGCCGGTGCGCTGGGCGGCATGATCGTGGCCGCGGTGCAAGCGGAGATGAGCCACCGCCTCCCGGCCGACCAGTTCGTCGTCGGCCTCACCCTCAACATCCTCCTGCTCGGCCTGGTGGGGTTCCTCGACCGCGAGATCGACACCGTCACCAAGGCGGCGAGCACCTGGGACATCCCGGTCCTGTCGGACATCCCGCTCGTCGGCCAGGCGTTGTTCGGCCAGCCCTGGCCGTTCTATCTCCTCTACCTGCTGGTGCCGTTCAGTTGGTGGCTGATGTTCCGCACCCGGTGGGGTCTCGAGGTCCGGGCATCAGGCGAGGACCCGCAGTCGGCTGACGTCTCGGGCATCGACGTCAACAAGCGTCGTCGCCAGACGATCTACTGGACGGGCGTGACGTCCGGACTCGGCGGCGCATACCTGGTGTTCGTTCAGGTCGGGCGCTTCGATCCGGGCATCGTCTCGGGTCGTGGCTTCATCGCCATCGCCGCGGTGATCTTCGGCGGCTGGACGCTCAAGGGCACCGTGGCCGGCTGCATCGTGTTCGCCGCCGCCTTGTCGTTCCGGCTGTCGCTGCAGGTGCTCGGCTACGACCAGGTCAACAGCGAGTTTCTCCAGGCGCTGCCGTTCCTGGTCACGATCTTCGGTATGGCGATCTTCGCCACCCGGGTGCGACCGCCTGCGGCGCTCGCCCGGCCGTTCATCCGGGGGCTCAAGTAGCGATGGAGACGCGCCCGCTCGGCCGCACCGGCATGCACGTGAGCCGATTCGGGCTGGGGGCCATGGTCCTGGGCGCGTGGGGCAACACCGATCTCGGGGAGTGCCAGCGCATCATCAACGGCGCGCTCGACGCCGGGATCAACCTGGTCGACACGGCCGACATGTACGCCGATGGCCAGAACGAGGAGATCGTCGGCAGGGCCATCGGGGGACCCGCCGCGACGACGTCGTTCTCTGCACCAAGTTCCACCACCCGGTGGGCGACCACGACGACCCCAACCGGCGGGGGAACTCCCGACGCTGGATCATGCGGGCAGTCGAGGACAGCCTGCGGCGCCTCGGCGTCGACCACATCGACCTCTACCAGGCGCACCGGCCGGACCCCACGGTGTCGCTGGACGAGACCGTCGGCGCGCTGACCGACCTGGTGCGGGCCGGCAAGATCCGCGCCTGGGGCACGTCGACGTTCCCCGCCGAGGACCTCGTGGCCGCCCACTGGGCCGCTGATCGTGGTGGGTTGATCGGGCCCCACAGCGAGCAGCCGCCGTACTCGATCCTCTGCCGTGGGATCGAGGCCGCAGTCCTGCCGACCGCGCAGTCGCACGGTATGGGCGTGCTCACCTGGAGTCCCCTCAGCGGCGGCTGGCTGACGGGCAAGTACACCCGCAACCAGCCGGCGCCGGCCGGGAGCCGGGGTGACACCAACCCCGACCACTTCGACGGAGGCAACGATGCCAAGTTCGATGCGGTCGAGGCGCTCACAGCCGTGGCCGCCGAGGCCGGCTTGTCGCTGACCCACATGGCCCTGGCCTGGAACGTCGAACACCCGGCCGTCACCGCGGCACTGATCGGACCCCGCACCGAGGACCAACTCGCCGACCTGCTCGGCGCCGTCGAGGTCCGCCTCGACGACGACACGCTCGATGCCATCGACGCCATCGTGGCCCCCGGCATCGATCTCAACCCGGCCGACACCGGCTGGACCCCACCCGCACTCGCACCCCACCTGAGAAGGAGACGCCGATGAAGGCGACGCTCTACCACGAGGCCGGCGGCCCCGACGTCCTGCAGTACGTCGACGTGCCCGACCCCGAACCCGGCGCGGGCGATGTCGTCATCGACGTCGGTGCCACGTCGCTGAACCGGCTCGACGTCGTGCAGCGCAACGGTTGGTTCCAGATGCCTGGCTTCAAGTACCCGCACATCGCGGGCATGGATGTCGCGGGCACGGTGAGCGCCGTCGGCGGCGAGGTCGAGGGCGTGAGCGTGGGCGATCGTGTCGTGGTCGACCCCTCGCTCGCCGGTGTCGCCGACAACTCCAAGCTCGCCGGGATGGGCGACCTGTTCGGCGACCTCGGCATCATCGGCGGCACGGTCGACGGCGGGTACGCCGAGAAGTGCCTCGTGCCCGCCAGCCACGTGTACGCCGTTCCTGACGACATGCCGATCGAGCACGCCGCCACGTTCCCCACGTGTTACCTCACGGCGGCCCACGCGCTGTTCGACGTCGGCGGCCTCCAAGCGGGGGAGTCGGTGATGATCCACGCGGCCGGCTCGGGCGTGTCCACCGCCGGTATCCAGCTGGCCAAGCAGGCCGGCGCCACGGTCTTCGCCACCGCCGGCACCGACGAGAAGTGCGAACGAGCACTCGAGATCGGCGCCGACCACGTGCTGAACAACCGCACCGGCGATGTCGCCGCCTGGGCCCGCGAGGTGACCCAGGGCGCCGGCGTGAACATGGTCTTCGACCACGTGGGCACGGCGCTGTTCGGCCCATCGCTGTTCGCCCTCGGGATCCATGGCCGTCTGGTGAACTGCGGCAACTCGTCCGGCGACGAGGCCACGATCCCCAGCCTCGGGTACGTGTTCCACTCGGGCATCAAGATCATGGGCTCCGACCCGTACCGGCCCGAGGAGTTCGGGCCGGTGTGGGAGATGTTCTGCTCCGGCGGGTTCGACGTCGTGATCGACTCCGAGTTCGCCCTCGCCGATGCTGCCGACGCGCAGAACAAGATGCTCGCCAGCGACTTCTTCGGGAAGATCATCCTCAAGCCATGACCGCTCCCGCTCACGCCGAACCGGGACGCTGCAACCCGAGCGTCCTCGGTTTTGTGAAGGGTTTCGGGGCCCCGAAACCCTTCACAAAACGGGCGAACGGGTGGACCTGGCCGACCGACCACTGCCGGGGAGCGTGATGTCGGAACCCCGCGACCCTCCCTATCCGGAGTTGAAGAAGTCGCACACGATGGCGCACAAGGGGCGTCCGTGGACCGACTACAAGCCACCGGCGGCCGCCCCGGTGTGGGCCGCGATCGAGGGGCTTGGCCGGTACTACATCCTGCTCGCGGCGATCGAGCTCGGCGTCTTCGACACCCTCCAGCGGACCGGGCCCACCACCATCGAGGTGCTGGCTGGCGAGCTGGACTGTCCCGTCGACCACCTCCGGTCGCTGCTCGATGGCGTGGTGGCCCAGGGCCTGCTCGATCAGTTCGTCGACATCTACGAGTTGAACGACACGGCGAAGCGCTACCTCGTCACCGACGGCCCGGCGTCGATGGCCGCGCTGATCCCGGTTGCTCCCGGCCCTCACGAGAACTGGACCCGGCTGGCGGAGACGGTGAAGCAGGGGAGGCCGGCGACGCCCATCGAGGACGAGCCCGAGGCGTTCTACGTGCCCCTGGTGGAGGGGACGTTCACCACGATGTTCCGGTGCGCGACCCGAGCCGACCTCAAGATCAGGTACTCGGCCCAGCCGGCGCCGCGGGTCCTCGACCTCGGCGCCGGCGGCGCCCCGTGGGCGATCGCCATCCTCAACGGCTGCCCCGAGGGCACGGCCGTGGTGAACGACCTGCCGGGTGTCATCGGCGTCGCACAGGCCAAGACGGCCGAACACGGGGTGGCCGACCGCTGCGAGTTCCGGCCAGGCGACTTCCACACGATCGACATCGAGGACGAGACCACTACGACATCGTGGTCCTCGGCCACGTGTGCCGGACCGAGGGGGTCGAAGGTGCGCGCGTCATCTCATCGACCGGGCCTTCCGGGCACTGAAGCCCGAGGGGCGTCTCCTCCTGGCGGACTACTTCCCCGACATGGAGCGGAAGTTCAACCCGCACGCCGTGCTGATGGGCACGACGATGATGGCCAGCACCGTGAAGGGTTTCACCTTCACCCACAAGGACTTCTCCGAATGGCTCACCGAGGCGGGTTTCGTGGCCCTCCGCCTCGTCGAGCCCATCGGTTTCCAGCAGACGTTCGTGGCCACCAAACCGAGAACCGAGCCGGGAGCAGCCCGGTAACCCGTTCTGCCAGCGTGGCGTCATGCCATGGCATGACGCCACGCTGGCAGAAGGGAAGAGAGGAGCAACGACGTGGGAACTGAGCCGATCGATCTGCTGATCAAGGGCTGGTACGTGGTCACCATGAACGAGGCCCGCGACATCATCCGTGATGGCGCGGTCGCGATCCGGGGCAACGAGATCGTCGAGGTCGGCAAGGCCTCGGATCTCGCGGCCAGATACGAGGCGGCTCGCACCCTCGGCGGCGATCGCTTCGTGGTCACCCCTGGCCTGGTCAACACACACATCCACATCACCGGCGAGCCGCTGACCAGGGGGTACGTCCCCGACGACACGCCGTTCGAGGAGAACGTGTTCATGTGGCTGTGCCCGCTCTACTCGGTCTACACCGCCGAGGAGGAGCGACTGTCGGGCCAGCTGGCGGCAGCCGAGATGCTGAAGTCGGGCACCACCACGTTCCTCGAGGCCGGCACCATCCGGTTCCTCGACGACGTCGTCGACGGGTTGCAGGAGGCAGGGATCCGCGGCCGGGTGGGCAAGTGGGTCTGGGATCTCCCACCCGAGCCCGACGTCTACAAGCAGGACACCGATCAGTCTCTTGCGTTCCTGCAGCGCCAGCTCGAAGCATTCCCGGCCACCGCCGACGACCGGATCGGCGCCACCTCGATCCTGGTCGGCCACACCACGGCGTCCGATCCGCTGTGGAAGGGCGCACGAGAGCTGGCCACCGAGCACGGCGTGGGCATGAGCTTCCACATGTCGCCCGCCAAGCTCGACCCCGAAGGCTTCGTCGAGGAGTTCGGGCACCGGCCGATGATCCACCTGGCCGAGCTCGGCATCCTCGGCCCCGACGTCACCATGACGCACTGCGTGCAGGTGGACGATCAGGAGCTGGCGATCATGGCCGAGACCGGCACTCACGTGTCGCATTGCCCGACCACGGCGCTCAAGGTCAGCTACGGCGTCACCCAGGTCGGCAAGTTCCCGGAGATGGTGATGTCGGGCATCAACGTCGGCATCGGCACCGACGGCAACAACGCCTCCAACTACTCCGACCTGATGCGGGCCACCTACCTGGTGGCGGGTCTCTTCAAGGACGCCCGCCAGGACCCGCAGATGTTCCCCGCCGAGAAAGCGTACGAGATGGCCACCATCGGCGGGGCCGAGGCGATGCAGATGGGCGACCAGATCGGCTCGCTCGAGGTGGGCAAGAAGGCCGACGTGGTCCTGCACGACACCGACCGACCCGAGTGGCGACCACTGCTGAACGTGATGAATCAGCTGGTCTGGTCGGCCGACGGCCGCGGCGTCCACACCGTCGTGTGCGACGGGGCGGTGGTCGTCGAAGACGGGAAGATGACCACCATCGACGAGGAAGCGATGTACGCCGCCGCCCAGCGCGCCGGTGAGGCCATCACCGCGAGGTCCGGCCTGCCCGACAAGGCCAAGTACCCGGTCTGGTAGGCGGCGGCGATGCTGCACACGCTCGAAGCCGAGATCTCCCCGGGCATGTCGACCGCCGAGGCGGTGTCGTTGGCCCGACGCGTGGAGGAGGTCGGCTTCGACCGGCTGGGCATCTCCGACGTGGTGTTCTGGCCCGACTGCTTCGTGCTCCAGGCACTGATCGCCGAGGCCACCGACCGCGTGCACATCGGGGCCATGGTCACCAACCCCTACACCCGGCACCCAGCGGTGCTCGCCGGGATGCTGTCGACCCTGCAGGAGCACAGTAACGGTCGGATGTTCCTGGGCATCGGTGTGGGTGCCGGCCTCGAGGATCTCGCTGTCGAGTACGCCCGGCCGGTTCGGGCGCTGCGTGAGGCCATCGTCGGGATCCGTGGCCTCCTGGCCGGCGAGGAGGTCGAACTCGACGGCGAGCTGTTTCCGATCCGGGGCGCGTCGCTGATCCGCCCGCCCGAGGTTCCCGTGCCGATCTCGGTGGGGACTCGCAGCCGCCAGGTCATGCAGCTGACAGGCGAGCTGGCCGACATCGCGCTGGTGGGCGCTCGTCATTTCACGCCGGCGATGGCGGCCCAGTACCGAGGGTGGCTGGCCGAGGGCGCGGCCAGGGTCGGCCGGGATCCCGCCGAGGTCGAGGTCGCGCCTCGGCTCACGCTGTGTGTGTCCGAGGATGCCGCCCTCGCTCGGGCCAGCGTCGTCCGGTACGTGGCCCACTATCTCGCCATCATCCGGCCGGCCGAGCTCGACCCGGCCCGCCTGACCGAGATCGAGGCGGCGCTGGCCCGCAGTACGGGCTGGTACTTCGACCTCGACCGCCACGACGACCCGGCCCTGGTCGACCTCGTGCCCGACGAGTGGATCACCAACTACGCCGTCGTCGGCACGCCCGCCGAGGTGGTCGAACAGATGGCGGCGATCGCCGACCTCGGGTTCACCTCGGCCAGCCTCAACCTCGCTGCGGTCATGCGGGCCGACATGGCCACCGGCCTGCGCGAAACCATCGACGGCTTCGCTGCCGTCATCGATCAGATCAGGAGCCCGTGATGCCCACCATCGACGTCCCCGTCATCGATCTTTCCGGTGCGCTCACCGGCGATGCCCATGCCCTCGCCGCAGCGGCAGCTGCGGTCGACCGCGCGTGCCGCGACATCGGCTTCTTCGCCGTCAGCGGACACGGGGTCGATCCTGGGCTGACCGAGGCCGTCGTGGCGACGGCGCGGGCCTTCTTCCGGCTCGATCGCGCCGAGAAGGATCGCGTCGCTCCGCCGAGCGAGTTCGACTTCCGCGGCTACCTGGGGATGGACACGACGTCGTTGGCGGCCACATTGGGCGACGAGACCCCGCCCGACCTCTGCGAGTCGTACAACGTGAGCGGCTTCGACGACCCCGAGGTCCGCCGGCGCGCCACGGTCGAGGGCTACGAGGCGATCTTCCGGGAGAACCTGTGGCCCGAACAGCCTGCTGATCTCCGCAGGGCGTTCGAGGCCTACCAGGCGGCACTCGAGGGCCTGTGTCGGTCGATGCTGCCGGTCTTCGCTGCCGCCCTGGACCTGTCGGTCGACTGGTTCGACGACAAGATCGCCGATCACACGAGCCTGCTCCTGGCGAACTGGTATCCGCCAGTGGACGGTGAGGTTGCGCCGGGCCAACTCCGCCGCGGTGGACACACCGACTACGGGGCGTTCACGGTGATCGCCGTCGAGCAGATTCCCGGCCTCCAGATCTCGGTGGACGGTGTCTGGCACGACGTGCCCCTCCTGCCGGGGGCGTTCGTGGTGAACCTGGGGGATCTCATGGCCCGCTGGACCAACGACCGTTGGGTGTCGACCCTGCACCGAGTGGTGGTGCCCGAGGGCGAGGATGCATCCAAGGACCGAGTCTCGGTGCCGTACTTCTTCCAGCCGTCGTTCGGCGCGGTGATCGAGACCATCCCGACCACCGTCGACGACGAGCACCCCCTGCACTACGAACCGGTCGTTGCAGGCGAGTGGATCACCGCCAAGTCCATGGCCGGCCTGAACTGACCAGGCGGGTCGGCTCGTCCCGCCACCGCCCTGAGTCAGCGGCAGGTACGAGGGCCGGGTCAGTCGTCGACCAATGGCGCGTACCAGGGCTCGACACCGGCGACCTCGGCGAAGCCGCACGCGATCTGTGCGCCGGGTCGAAGGCGGCTGCCGTTGCCTGCGAGCTCACACATCTGCTGGACCAGGGTCACCCGCGCGATGACTCGGAGATCGGATGGGTCGTCCTCGAGGTCGTCGATCCAGGTGCCGATGATGAGCTCGCCCCACATGTCGACGTACTCGTCCGACGAGCACTGCGCCTCGAGCGATGCGCCGAACTCGGGAAGCGGCTCGTCCTGGTTCAGGTCCTCGGCCGCTGCGGCTGCGAGTGTCGCGTCGACCTCGACGAGCGTCTCGTCGACGGCGTTCTGACACGCAGCGGAGAGGCCGTCAGGCTCGGGCGTCGGGTCCGGTGCTGCACTCTCCTGGCCGCCGCATGCAGCCAGGACCGCCGCGACGCAGAAGGTGGCCAGCCGAGATGGCGCGCGCACGGTGCGAGGCGAGGCTCGACGGCTCTGACTACTCGATGGTGTAGCCCTCGGGGAGGGTGGCGTCGCCGACGAGTTCGTGGGTCTCCTCG
>CBDHFJ010000048.1:0-21869 GCA_965262315.1 Acidimicrobiales bacterium | reverse complement strand
GTGCGGGGGAGGCTCCCGGGGGAGCGGGCACCGCGGACGAGCCGCGGTTGGCGCCGGCGGCGCGCGGGGCGTGCCGGCAGGATCTGGAGCATCGGGTCTGTGGAACCAACGCCAGCGGCGTTCATTTGTTCCCAGACGGGACGCCGCCTGAACAAGACTCAGCAACTGGTGCTGGTCGTCGTGGCGGACACCGAAGAGATCTGATTGATGTGGGGGGATGTGGCGGGGGGTATTGCTAAGATCTCTTCCGACGAAACACTGCGCGCTCTGAGCGCTGCTCAAAGCAGTTTCCCAAGATAGCAAACGGCGCCGCGGGGGTCCAGTTTCGGCCTGCGATTTGCGCGGACATTTGTGCCGAGGCGGCCCCGAGACCTCGCTGACCTGCACGTTCTTACCAGACGGTAGCCGCAGCTGTGACCACTGCCACAGCCGAAACGGGCGCAGACGCGGGTAATGGCACCCCGGGCCAGACGGGTACCACGGCTCGGGCGGCGACGGCGATAAGCTCTGCCGCCGTGGTTCGCGAGCGCCGCATCGGCGTCTTCGGTGGGACGTTCGACCCACCACACGTCGGTCATCTGGTCGCTGCGGTCAACGTCGCCCACCAGCTCGGGCTGGACCACGTCCTCTTCGTGGTCGCCAACGTGCCCTGGCAGAAGGTCGGGACGCGCGAGATCTCCGGTGCCGCAGACCGGCTGGCGATGGTCGAGCTTGCCGCCGCAGGTCGAGACGACCTCTCCGTGAGTGCCATCGAGATCCAGCGCGGCGGCGACTCCATCACCGCGGACACCCTCGAGGACCTGGCACCGCTGTATCCCGAGCACGAGCTCGTGGTCATCCTCGGGAGCGACGCCGCAGCCGGCGTCGGCTCATGGCGCCGAGGTGACGACCTCAAGACGCTCGCGCACATGGCGGTGGTCGACCGCCCGGGCACCACGGGCAAACGGCCGCCCGAGGGTTTCTCGTTCGAGGTGGTTCCCTGTCCGCTGATGGACATCTCCTCCAGCGACATCCGTGGCCGGGTTCGCGACGAGCTGCCGATCGACTACATGGTGCCGGACGAGGTCCGCGAGTACATCGAGACCCGTAGGCTCTACCGCCCATGACCACCGCCGGCCCCACACGATGAGCACCCGCGCCGCACCGACCAGAGGCAGGCCTGAGCGCCGGCCGCTGTGGGCCTGGGCCCTGCCCGCACTCTCCATCGCTGTGGCCGCCGCCATCCCGTTGCTGGTCTGGTACGCGCTGACGGCGATCCTCGACTCCACCGACGGCACGGTCCAGGAGGTGGTCACCGACCCTGCAGCACCCGGCTACGAGGTGATCGTCAACCCCAGCCCGTCCCACATGCTCTTCAGCCTGGACCCCGCGGGCGATCTGGCCATGGTGACGGTCCTCAGCCTGGGCTCCAACGACATCGGTGGCACGGTCCTGCACGTCGCGCCCGAGACGACCCTGCCCGGCAACCGCAACTTCGACCGGATCATCGACGCCTGGCGCCAGGAAGGTGTCGACCGCACCCGCCGAGTCGTCGCCAACATGTTGGACGTCAACGTCGATGGCATCACCGTGCTCGACGCGGCCCAGTGGGAGCTGCTGACCCAACCGGCGGGTTCCATCCCGGTCGACATCGGCGAGGCCCTGACCGAGATCGGCGACGACGGACCGGTGACCGTCTACCCGGCCGGCAACGTCGTCGTGGCGCCTGCCGACGTGGCGTCCTTCCTGGGCTGGGTCAACCCGGGCGACCATCCGATCGGCCGGTCGGCGCGCCAGGAGGCGTTCTGGCAGGCGTGGCTGGCCCGCATCACCGCCTCGGACGACCCCAACATCGTGCCGGGCGAGGTGGACTCCGGCATCGGTCGCTTCCTGCGGGGCATCGCCGCCGCGAGCCCGGTCATCGAGACCCCGCTGGGGACACCGGTCACGCTGGACGCCGGGGTTCCGGGCACCCAGATCGACATCCCGGCACTCCGGCTGTTCGTCGCCGAGATGATCCCGTTTCCGCTGCCCGCGACGCCGGGCGACCGCCCCACGGTCAAGTTGCTGGACGGGGTGGGCGGTCTCGATCTCGCCGGCGTCTACACACCGCCGATCGTGCGGAACCGCGGTCGGGTCATCTCGCTCGGCAACGCCTTCCCGTCGTTCGGGGTCGACCGGAGCTCGGTCGTCTATCACGACGCGCAGTGGGAGCAGGAGGCCCAGGCGATCGCCGGGGCCCTCGGGGACGCGGACCTGCGGTTCGAAGAAGAGGTCGACGTCGTCTTCGACCTGACCGTGATCATCGGCGAGGATCAGGGCCTGGCCCTGGGAGACTGAGGAGCACCGCGCTGTCCCACGACACCACCCCCGAGACGCCCGACGACCTGCGCTGGACGCTGGCCGCGGCTCACGCCGCCGATGACAAGCTCGGGACCGAGATCGTCGTCATCGACGTCGGTGCCGTGCTGTCGATCACGCAGTACTTCCTGATCATCTCCGGGCGCAACACCCGACAGGTCCGGGCCATCGCCGAGGAGATCGAGGAGCAGCTCTTCCTCCAGGACGGCCCCAAGCCGCTGCGCATCGAGGGGCGGGACGAGTACCAGTGGCTGCTCATGGACTACGGCGACTTCATCGTCCATGTCTTCGACACCGAATCGCGGTCGTACTACGACCTCGAACGCCTGTGGTCCGATCAGCCCCGGATCCCCTGGCAGCCGGCTGGCTGAGCTTCGAGGCCGCTCGGCCACGCACTGTTCATCCTCTGGCCTGACCCCGTTCGCCACATCGGCAGCAGGGGGCCAGGCCGACCGCCTAGACAGGGAAGGCCACGTACGGGCTCGGTTCGCCGCTGAGTCCTTCCTGGTGCGCCGGGCGCCGGTGCTGCGAACTTCGGGGGATCCTCAGCACCGTCCCTCGCGCGGCACCGGTGCCCGCTGAATTTCGCGACCTTCCGGCTGCTGCGGCGTCCAAGTCGGCGAGGAAGACGAGAGGGCGACGAGACGACATGGGCGACAAGTTCTTCGCGGTGCTGATGATCATCACCATCTTCGTGGTGGCGGTGATGCTGGGGACGACAGGCCCCGTGACCGGCTGAGCCCCCGGACGCGAAGAAGCCCCCCGCCAGAGGCAGGGGCCATGTCGTACGTGGAGCTACGGGGAATTGAACCCCGGACCTCTTCCATGCCATGGAAGCGCTCTTCCAACTGAGCTATAGCCCCTCGGGAGCGAACTCCCTGGAGCGACGATCTTAACCCGCTGTGCGCGAAACGGCTACGTGGGAATCGTGGCTACCCGAGGTCGTCCTCGGTGTCGTCGAGGAAGCGCCGGAGCTGCTCGGCGAGCTCGTCGCCCGTGGGCAGCTCGGACGGATGCGTGCGAGCCACGTTGTCGGCGTGGGACTCGAGGTTGCCCACCATGCGGGCCCGCTCCTCGTCCACGACGACGAGGGCGTCGAGGCGGTCGTTGACGGCTTCGGCCTCGGCCCTCATGTGGTCGGTCAGGAACCGGCGGTCGCCGACCTGTTCGAGACCCCGCAGCAGGGCCACGACCGCTGCGGGAAAGGGTTCGGTGGCGATGTAGTGGGGGACGGGTGCCCACAGTCCGACCGAAGGCACGCCGGCGTCGGCGCACGCACGCTCGATGGCGGCATGGACGCCCGCCGGCACATCGAGTTTCCCCTCGAGGAACCCGACCTGTTCGACCAGCTTGGGTGTGGTGCCCACCGCGGACAGCGACACGTCGCGCGTGTGCGGCGTTGCCGCCGGGTAGGCGCCCAACGAGAGCACCATGCGGACACCGAGCTCCTGCGCGAGCTCCACGACGGCGGCAGCGAACGCCCTCCATCGACGGTCGGGTTCGACGCCGGTGAGAACGAGCACGTCGCGCCCGTCGAGATCTCGGACTGCGACCAACTCGATGTGGGGCCACACCAGCCCCGTGTTGATGCCGCTGTCGACGCGCATGACCGGCCGCCGGGCGCGGTAGTTCACGAGGTCGTCGGCGTCGAACTCGGCGAGCAGGACGGCAGGACCGTCGAGCAGCGCGCGAGACGTGCGCTCCAACACGCCGCCCGCGTCGACCCAGCCGTCCAGGCACACGAGGAGGATCGGCGAGTCGAGCCGCATGTGTGCGGCGCGGTGCTTCTCGACCCTCATCGGGGCTCGTCGAACGCGGGCATGGACTCTCCAGATCGGACGTCTTGGTGCTGGTCGCGGAACCTACTCCAAGCGGGCCGACACCGCGCGATTGGTGCACGTCGGGATCGAGTGGCATCGATGGGAATCCGCGGCACCGCTCCACGGTTATCCTGAGCCGATCAGCTCGCCGGCCTCGTTCGAGCGAGCACCAGTCCACGCACGGAGGCACACATCATGGGCGACGTCACCGACGCCACGTTCAACACCGACGTCATCGAACGCTCCGCCGTCGTCCCCGTCGTCGTCGACCTCTGGGCCCCGTGGTGCGGGCCCTGCAAGACGCTCGGGCCGATCATCGAGAAGGTGATCGCCGCCACCGCCGGCAAGGTCGAGCTCGCCAAGGTCAACGTCGACGAGAACCCCCAGGTCTCCCAGGCCTTCCAGGTCCAGGGCATCCCGGCGGTCTACGCCATCAAGGACGGGCAGGTCGTCGACCACTTCGTCGGCGCCCAAGGCGAGGCCGAGGTCACGGCGTTCGTGCAGCGTCTGCTCCCCACCGAGGAGGAGAACGCCATCGAGGCGCTCCTGGCCGCGGGCGACGAGGCATCCCTGATCAAGGTGCTCCAGGAGCAGCCCGATCATCCCGAAGCCGTGACCAAGCTCGCCGCTCTGTTGATCGACCAGGGTCAACCCGACACCGCGCTGGAGCTCCTGGCCCGGATCCCGGAGAGCCCCGAGACCCGCCACCTCGCCGCGCTGGCCCGCAACGGTGCCCCCGAGCAGAACGAGATCGTCACCAAGCTCGACGGGCTGCTCACCCGCGTCAAGGCCGACGACGACGCTCGTCAGGAGTTCGTGGACCTGCTCGAGCTGCTCGGGCCCGAGAACGAGCTGACCGGCGAGTACCGACGCAAGCTGTCCTCGGCCCTGTTCTGAACAGCGACCGCTGACGTCTGGCGGCAACGTGGGCATCGAACGCCGGGACGGGTACTGGCTCTGGCTCGGCGGACCCGTGCCGCCCGGGAGCGCCGGCATCACCCTCGGCCGACTGGTGATCCTGCGTCGCCGGTCGGCGAGTCGACGCCTGCTCCGGCACGAACTGGTTCACGTCCGACAGTTCGCGCAACAGGGCACGGTGCGATTCCTGGTGACCTACGTCGCGCACTACCTGCGCTGGCGAGCGCGGGGCTATCCGCACGACGCCGCGTACCGTCGCATACCGCAAGAGGTCGAGGCGTACTGGTTGGAGCGCCACCCCGACGATCTCGAGGCCGTCCCCGGATAGGGTGAGCGGGCTTCCCCCTCCTGGTGACAGAACCACAGGAGGGCCCGATGGAGCCCGCCCGATCCACTTCGGAGCCACCCCCGCTCCCGCGTCCACCGGCCACACCGTCGGCGGGCGAGCGCCTCGCCGAGCTGCGCGACCGACTGGCGGACCTCGTCGAGGGCCGTCGCCCGTGGCGGCTCGCGGCCGGTGCCGTCGTGCTCGCCATCGCTGCAGCAGCCGTGTGGGCGCTGACCCGACCGCCGGACCAGGGGCCACCGCTCGAACAGCTCCTGCCGACGGTTGCACCACTCGATCCGCCGACGGCGCTCATGGCTGTCGAGCCCCCCGAGGCCACGGCGATCGTGGTCCATGTCGCCGGAGCCGTCGCCCGGCCAGGGGTCGTCGAGGTCCCGTTCGAAGCGCGCGTCGCCGACGCCGTCGCCGCGGCCGGGGGCCCGGCGGCCGATGCGGACCTCGACCGCATCAACCTCGCCCGCATCCTGGTCGATGCCGACCACGTGCACGTCCCCGCGGTCGGCGAGCCGGTGGTCGTGGCATCCGGTACCTCCCCTCTGCAGGACGAAGCGCCCGTCGACCTGAATCGAGCGGACGTGCAGGCACTCGATGCCTTGCCGGGAATCGGACCCGCCACCGCGGCCGCCATCGTGGCTCACCGCGACGAACACGGCCCGTTCCCCAGCGTGACCTCGCTCCAGGACGTTCCGGGGATCGGGCCGGCGAAGCTCGAACGACTCCGAGATCTCGTGACGGTCGGATCGTGAACGACCTCACCGTGGCCCTCCTCGCCGTCGCCGCGTTCATGGGCGCGTCGAACCCGACCTCCACGCCGCTGTGGATCGGCATCGCGCTCGCGGGGGCCGCTGTGGTGGTGCGCCTTCCGCTGGTGCTGCCAATCGCGGCGCTGGTCTTGTGCTCGTCTTTGGCCGAGCGATCGTGGAGCGGGCTGCAACCCGCCGAGCCCGCGTCGCTCCGTGGCACCGCGACCGTGGTGACCGATCCTGATCGCTTCGGCGCGGCCACGTCGGCGGTGGTGCGCGTGGAGGGGAGGCGGTACCTGGCCACCGGGTTCGGCGCTGCCGGAGCGGTCCTCGGCCGGGCGAGTGCCGGCCACGACCTGACGGTGGAGGGGCGAGTCGTCCCGTACCGAGGCCGGGACGAGCGCCGAGCCGCCCTCCACGTCGCCGATCGCCTGCGACTGACGGCCGTGCACCCCGCCGGCAGTGGCGGGCTGCTGTGGCGGACCGCGAACGGCGTGCGATCGCTGGTGTCCGACGGTGCCGAGCCGCTGGGGGAGCGGCGGCGGGTGCTGTTCACCGGGCTGGTGTTCGGTGACGATCGCGGCCAGGACCCCGGCGTGGAGGCGGACTTCCGGCAGGCGGGTCTCACGCACCTGCTCGCGGTCTCCGGTCAGAACGTGGCCTACGTCCTCGCGCTGATGCGCCCGCTCGCAACGCGCCTGCCGCGGGGACGACGGTGGCTGCTGACCATGGTGGTGCTGTTGGTCTTCGCCACTGTCACCCGATTCGAACCATCGGTACTGCGGGCGACCGCGATGGCCGCGATCGCCGTCAGCGCGGGAACCGTCGGCCGACCCACCACCGCGCTTCGCAACCTCGCGTTGGCGGTGACCGCGCTCCTGGTGATCGATCCGCTCCTGGCCGAGACCGCGGCGTTCCGCCTGTCGGTCGCCGCGTCCGCCGGCATCGTGGTCCTCGAACCCCGGATCCGGGCCGCCCTCGCCGGACCCGAGGCCCTCCGTTCGGCGGTGGCGGTCACGCTCGCAGCCCAGCTTGCAGTTGCGCCGTTGCTGGTGACGATGTTCGGTCCGATCAGCGTGGTGTCGCTGCCGGCCAACGTGCTCGCCGGACCCCTGGCCGGCGCCGTCATGGCCTGGGGAATGACCGCCGGTCTGGTGGCCGGCGTCGTCCCCCTGTTGGCGGTCCCGATCCACGCGGTGACCGGGGTGGCGCTCGGGCTCCTCCGCGCCGTCGCCCGCGTCGCTGCCGCGGCGCCGGTGGCGCCCGTCGGGCTCGACTGGCTGGCCGCCGCCGTGGCACTTGCGATCGGGCGCCACTGGTGGCGCACCCTCCCCGGTGGGTCGCTGGCCGCCACCGGCGTCGCGCTGACGCTCGTGCTCGGGCTCCAGCCGCGGGTCCAGCCCGGGACGCACCGCGTCGGCCACGACTCGCAGTTGGTCGTCGGCAGCGGGGGAGAGGTCGTGCTCGAGATGGGCGACGAATACACCGCCACCGAGTTGATCGTCGACGTGCGCCGACTCGGGGTCCGTCACGTCGATGTCGTCGTCGGCGCCGACCCGACCCATGCCGTCTCGATGCTCCACGGCAGGATCAGCGTCGCGCAGGCGATCGAGCGCGCCGAGTAGGGGACCGCTCCACCCGGCCTGTCACTCGTGCGAGATAGCGTGCAGCCGATGGCCGATGGCAGCACACACCTGATCAAGGGCGATGACGCCACACTCATCTCCCGAGCCGTCGGCGACCTCGTGGACCGCCTCGTCGGCGACGCCGATCGGTCGCTCGTCGTCGAGGAGCTGAACGAGACGTCGTACCAGACCGACGACGGTGACTACTCGATCGCGCCCCTGGTCGACGCGGCCCAGACCCCGCCGTTCCTCACGGACTTCCGCGTGGTCGTGGGGCGCGAGATCGGGCGCTTCTCCCGAGCCGACGACGTCGCGGCTCTGGTGCACTACCTCGAGGATCCGCTGCCCACGACCCATCTCGTGCTGGCCTGGGAGAAGGGCCCCGAGCTGCAGCGGCTCAACGCCGTGCCGAAGTCCCTCAACGCTGCGCTGGGCGCCGTCGGAGCCGAGACCCTCGACGTGAAGGTCCCCAAGGGCAAGGCGGCCCAGGGCTGGCTCGAGGAGCAGGCGGCCATCGCCGGGGTCAGCCTCGACCGCGACGCGGCGAGGGCGATCGGCGACCACCTCGGCGAGGACCGCTCGCGTCTGCCGGCCCTGTTGGACACGCTGTCGTCGACGTTCGGTGAAGGCACCAGGCTTCGACGCGAGGACGTCGTGCCCTACCTCGGCGAGGCCGGGGACGTCGCGCCATGGGAGCTCACCGACGCCATCGCCGACGGCCAGGTGGCCGATGCCATCGACCGCCTCCACCGCATGCAGGCGGCCGGCGGCCGCCATGCCCTCCAGATCCTGGCGTCCCTGCACGGGCACTACGGCCGACTGCTGCGGCTGGACGGTGCAGGCTTGCGCGACGAGAAGGCCGCGGCCCAGGCGCTCGGCATGAAGGGCTCGATGGCCAAGAAGGCGTTGCAGCAGTCGCGCGCTCCACCGCATGCAGGCCTCGGCCGGCGGCCGCCATGCCCTCCAGATCCTGGCGTCCCTGCGACGTGCTGTTGGCGCACCGGGTCGTCAGCCGTGGTCCGATGTCGCGTGGGCACTACGGCCGACTGCCAGACCATGCGGTCGGACGAGTGCAGGCCACGCACTTGCGACCCGACGAGAAGGCCGCGGCTCAGGCCCGGAGCACTGCTCGGCATGAAGGGCTCGACCTGATCCCGGCCACCGAAGGCCCTCCGGCTCGAGCCGGAGGGCCGCTCGAGCGGCGCTTGCCAGCAGTCCCGTCGACGCGGCCACATAGACAACGGCCGCCGCATGAAGATTCGGCGAGCCATGCCCGACCACAACCGCGGGGCGACCGGCCGCCCCGTTGACGGCGCGGCCATGTTGGCCACCGCCGACCTCGATCGTGCGGGGTGCCACATCGGTCCCCGACACCGTGCACCACCATGGAAGTCCTGGTCGCCCGCCTGGCCACGCTGCACCGCTGATTCCAGCCCGGACGCGAAACGAGGCCGCCGCAGCGGCCTCGGTCGATTCGATTGGGCGGGGGAGTGCTACTCGCCGGCCGCGATCTGGTTGATCCGCTTGATCAGCCGGCTCTTCTTGCGAGCAGCGTTGTTCTTGTGGATCACGCCCTTCTGGGCGGCCTTGTCGATGCGCTTCACGGCGGCGCGCAGTTCGTCGGCGGTGCCCTCGCCGGCCTCGGCGGCGGTCACGGCGGCCTTGGTGCGCGTCCGCATCTCGGAGCGGACGGCCTTGTTGCGCTGACGGCGAACCTCGTTCTGCCGGTTGCGCTTGATCTGGCTCTTGATGTTGGCCACGACTCACCATTCCTGCAGTGCCGCCGCTCCCGGCGTGCGACTGCGACTTCGCTTGCTCTCGACTGGTGGGGAACGATCGGGCGTTCCCACGAAGGCCGTATGCTAGCGGGAACCCCGGCAAAAGCGTTCACGCTCGGCGCGTGCCGCCCCCCGCCACTGACGACCCGTCCCCTCCGCGAAGGCCGCATGGACCTCGACCGCATCCGCAACATCGCCATCATCGCCCACATCGACCACGGGAAGTCGACCCTGGCCGACCGCCTGCTCGAACTGTGCGGCGCCGTGGATCCACGGGAGATGCGCGAGCAGTACCTCGACTCGATGGAGCTCGAACGCGAACGAGGCATCACCATCAAGCTGCAGAGTGTCCGCCTCGAGCACCGCAACCACGTCGTCAACCTGATCGACACCCCCGGCCACGTCGACTTCGGCTACGAGGTCTCCCGGTCCTTGGCCGCCTGCGAGGGCGTCATCCTGCTGGTCGACGCCGCCCAGGGCATCGAGGCGCAGACGTTGGCCAACTGCTACCTGGCGCTCGAGAACGACCTCGAGATCGTGGCCGCGCTGAACAAGATCGACCTACCCGCGGCCGAACCCGACCTCTACGCGGCCGAGATCGAACAGATCCTCGGCATCCCGGCCGACGAGATCCTGCGCATCAGTGCCAAGACCGGCGAGGGCGTCGAGGAACTGCTCGATGCCGTGATCGAACGCGTGCCCGGCCCGGAGGGCGACCCCGATGCGCCGCTCCAGGCACTGATCTTCGACTCCCACTACGACCAGTATCGCGGCGTCGTCAGCTCGATCCGGGTCGTCAACGGCAACCTCGACAGCGGCGACAAGCTCCGGTTCATGCAGGCCAACGCCATCCACGACGCCGAGGAGATCGGGGTCCGGCTCCCGGACTCCACCCCGATCAAGCGACTGGGGCCGGGCGAAGTGGGCTATCTCATCGCCGGCATCAAAGACGTCGGCGAAGCCCGATCCGGTGAGACCGTCACCACCAGCGCCAAGGGTGCCGACGAGCCCCTCGACGGCTATCGCGAGCCCAAGCCCATGGTCTTCAGCGGCCTCTATCCGATCGACGGCGATGACTTCGCCACCCTGCGCGACGCGCTCGAGAAGCTCCGGTTGAACGATTCGAGCTTCACCTACGAGCCCGAGACGTCTGGTGCGCTCGGGTTCGGGTTCCGCTGCGGCTTCCTGGGACTCCTGCACATGGAGATCGTCCGCGAGCGACTCGAGCGTGAGTTCGGGCTCAGCATCATCGCCACCGCACCGTCGGTGGAGTATCTGATCACCCGCACCAACGGAGACGTCGAGCACGTCGACAACCCCGCTGAGGTGCCGTCACCCGCCGAGATGCAACAGATCGAAGAGCCGTACCTCCTCGCCAGCATCATCAGCCCCTCCGAGTACACCGGCACCATCATGGATCTGTGCCAGTCGCGCCGCGGGGAGATGCAGAAGATGGAGTACATCTCGCCCGAGCGTGTCGAGCTGGTCTACCGGCTGCCCCTCGCCGAGGTCGTCATGGACTTCTTCGATCAGCTCAAGAGCCGCAGCCAGGGCTACGCCTCCATGGACTACGACAACGCCGGCTATGCGAAGTCCGACCTGGTGAAGGTCGACATCCTCCTGCACGGCGAGGCGGTCGACGCCTTCAGCTCCATCGTGCATCGGGACAGCTCGTACGAGTACGGGCGCAAGATGAGCGACAAGCTCAAGGAGCTCATCCCCCGCCAGCAGTACGACGTGCCGATCCAGGCGGCGATCTCCGGCAAGATCATCGCCCGTCAGACCGTCAAGGCCTACCGCAAGGACGTGACCGCCAAGCTGTACGGCGGTGACGTGACCCGCAAGAACAAGCTGCTCAAGAAGCAGAAGGAGGGCAAGAAGCGGATGAAGTCGATCGGGCGGGTCGACGTGCCGCAGGAAGCCTTCATCTCGGCGCTCAAGCTCGAGGACTGACCGCCCGCCGGGAAGATCTCGACCTCACCAGGCGTTCGGGCACGGTACGCGATCGGGCCCGTGCACTGGCTACGATCGCGCCCAGTCCCCGGTGCCCGCGCGCCGACTGTCGGAAGTCGACCGACCATGTTGACCGATCGAAAAGCTGCGATTCTCCAGGCCGTCGTCGAGGGCTACATCAGTACGTCGGAGCCCGTCGGGTCCTCCCACGTGGTGACCTCGACCGGACTCGACGTGTCCTCGGCCACGGTGCGCTCCGAAATGGCTGCGCTGGAAGACGACGGCTACCTCCAACAGCCCCACACCAGCGCCGGCCGGGTGCCCTCCGAAAAGGGCTACCGGTACTTCGTCGACAGCCTCATGGAGCCGCGGGCCCTGGGCCGGAGTCAGCAGCAGCGGGTGTCGTCGTTCTTCCGGACCGCCCAGGGCGAGCTGGAGGAGCTGCTGAAGCAGACCACCGGGATGATGGCACGCATGACCGACTACGCAGCCGTGGTCGTGGGCCCGCCAGCCGAGGTCAGCCCGACCCGCGGAATCCAGGCCGTGCGTCTGGCCGACGAGCAGGTACTCCTCGTGGTCGTGAACGCCAGTGCTGCCATCTCGAAGCGGGTCGTCACCATCGCGGCCGACACCACCGACGACGAACTCGATGCGGCCTCGCGTCGACTCATCGCCGTCAACGTGGACGGCAAAGACGATCCGGGATCGAAGAACGACCGCGAGAACGCGGTGCTCGCCGCGCTCGCCGACGCCATGGCGGAGCCCGAGGAGAGCCCTGTGTTCGTCGGGGGCACCAGCGCCGTCGTGGGCAGCTTCGACGCAGTCGGCCAGGTCCAGGAGATCCTGTCGGTGTTGGAGAAGCAGTACCTGGTGGTGACGCTGATCTCGGACATCCTCGAGCGCGGCCTGGAGGTCGCCATCGGATCCGAGACCGGCATGCAGCCACTGAGCGAGTGCTCGCTCGTCGTGGCCCCCGTGGAGGTCGACGGGATCCAGGCCGGTTCGATCGGTCTCCTGGGACCGACCAGAATGCACTACGCCGAGGCCATGGCCACCGTGGCCTACGTCAGTCAGCAGCTGAGTACGCACCTCCGGGAAGGGTCAGGATGAACGAGGACTTCTACGAGGTGCTCGGAGTCCCACGCACCGCCACCGGCGACGAGATCAAGAAGGCCTACCGCCGCCTGGCCCGGGAGTTCCACCCGGACACCAACCCGGGCGACCAGGAGGCCGAGCGTCGGTTCAAGGAGATCGCCACCGCCTACGAAGTCCTCGGCGACCCCGACAAGCGAGCCAACTACGACCGCTTCGGCGCGGCCGGTCCTCGGGGTGCCGGTGGGTTCGGTGGCGGCGGAGGCGATGCGTTCGGCGACATCTTCGAGGCCTTCTTCGGCCAGAACCCCTTCGGCGCGGGGGCCACGGGCCGCGGTGGCCCGCCGGCCGGCGCCGACATCGAGGTCATCGTCGACATCAGCTTCGAGCAGGCGGTCCTCGGCGGCGAGTCCACCGTCCAGCTGAAGCTGCCCGTCGCCTGCGACGCGTGTGAGGCCACCGGCGCTGCCCCCGGAACGCACACCGAGGCCTGCACCACCTGCAACGGGAGCGGCCAGGTCCAGCGCGTTCGCCAGTCGATCCTGGGCCAGATGGTGTCGGCCAGCCCATGCCCGGCCTGCATGGGGTTCGGCCAGGTGGTGCCCTCTCCCTGTGAGACCTGTCGTGGCGAGGGGCGGACCACCGAGGACAAGAGCTTCGCCATCGAGATCCCGCCGGGCGTGGACAACGGGGCGCGGCTCCGTCTGTCCGGACGAGGCGCTGCGGGTCCCCGTGGTGGCGGGCGTGGCGACCTGTACGTCCTGCTCCGGGTGGCCGGCCACGACCGATTCCGCCGTGAGGGTGACGAACTGGTCGAGGAGCTGTGGATCCCGATGACCCAGGCGGTCCTCGGCGCCCGCCTCGACTACACCACCCTCGACGGCGACGAGGAGCTCGTCATCCCCGCCGGAACCACCACCGGCGAGGAGTTTCGACTCCGCGGCCGTGGCGTTCCTCGTCTCAACCGCCGTGGTCGGGGCGACCTGGTCGTCCGGGTGATCGTGGACACGCCGACCGATCTCACCTCGGACCAGGAGGCACTGATCCGCGAGTTCGCCGAGCAGCGAGGCGAAGACGTCGCCCCGGCCGACGACGGCTGGCTCAAGCGGATCCGCTCTGCCTTCTCGTGAGCGCAGCAGCGGCCCACCACCCCGACGGCGGCGGTGGGCCCCATGTCTTCGTCGCCGACCTCGATCATCCGATCCTCGCGGACGCGGACGACCACCATCTCCGGCGTGCCCTCCGGCTGCGAGACGGTGACCCCTGCACCGTCTCGGACGGGCAGGGGCGGTGGCGCAGCTGTGTGCTCGGCTCCGGCGGGCCCGAGCCCGTCGGAGCGATCGTCGAGGTTGCGGCGCCCGCCACCACCCTGACCCTCGGCATCGCGCTGACCAAGGGCGCCAAGCCCGAGCTGGCGGTCCAGAAGGCCACCGAGCTGGGACTGGACCGGATCGTGTTGTTCGTGGCGGCCCGCTCGATCCCACGATGGGACGACACCCGGACGGCGAAGCAACTCGGCCGGCTCGACCGGGTCGCTCGGGAGGCGGCGATGCAGTCACGCCGGGTCCGAATCCCGTCCGTGGTGGGACTGCGGGACCTCGCCACTGCGAGTGAGTTCGACGGTGCCGTCCTCGCCGACATGGGCGCATCGGCCTATGCAGGGCAGCCCACCGTCCTGATCGGCCCCGAAGGGGGGTGGGACGACACCGAGCGAGTCGACCTGCCACGCGTCGGCTTGGGACCCCATGTGTTACGGGCAGAAACGGCCGCGATCGCGGCGGCCACGCTGATGGTTGCGCACCACCGGCCCATCCCAGGCCAGCGCACGGGGTGACCGCGCCGCCGGGCAATCCCACCCAACCCCACGCAGAGTCATTGTCACCGACCAAATTCTGCACTTATCGTGAGTTCTCGACGAGCCAGCCCCGGCTGGACGAAACCACCGTTGGATCGAGGGCAGACCCATGGACGAAGAACTTCACGAGAGCGGCTATTCCCGGCGAGTCGGACAGCGGCTGCGCGCCATCCGTCGCCAGAAGCGGCTGTCGCTCCAAGAGGTGGAGACCAGCTCCACCGAGGAGTTCAAGGCCTCCGTCCTGGGCGCGTACGAGCGCGGCGAGCGCGCCATCTCGGTCCCGCGGCTCCAGCGCCTGGCCCGCTTCTACAACGTGCCGGTCGACCAGCTCCTCCCCGAGGACGGCCCGGACTTCGGCCTCGGTGACCAGATCGAGCCCGCACCGGACCTGACACCCATGCGCAACGGCGGTGGCGTGCCCGTCACCATCGACCTGACTCGCCTCGAGGCACTCTCCGGCCCCGAAGCCGACATGCTCAACCGCTACCTGACCATGATCCAGGTGCAGCGCCAGGACTTCAACGGCCGTGTCCTCACCGTGCGGCGCGAAGACCTCCGGGCCATCGCGTGCATCCTCGGCGTCGGCGTCGACAGCGCCGCCCCCCGTCTCAGCGACCTCGGCCTGGCGTACACCCCGGCGGTGTGACCACCTCCGTCATCCCGTCGCCACCGGCGGGATGACGAGCGTCTGTCCGGGAACGAGCAGGTCCGGATTGCCGGGCGCAACCAGCCGCCCACGGTTGGCGTCGACGAGGGTCCGCCAGTACGAATCGATCGCGGCGTCGTCGGGAGCCCCCGACGACTGCTCGGTCACCACCTCGGCTGCGATCGACCAGAAGTGGTCGCCGCACGAGACCTCCCAGAGGTCGTACTCGACCGTCTCGCTGGGCTGATCGGGGACTGCGCCGACATCGAACGACTCCCAGGCGAGCTCCAGCACCGCCAGGGTGGCGGTACCGTCCGCACCCGACTCCGGCGCCCCCGCATCCCGCGACCGCGACACCTCCGCAGGGTCGCCGCCCCCACCACCATCGACCTGGCCCAACGCTGCCGTCCCCACCAGCGACACCTCCGCGGACTCGCCGCCACCACCACTGCCGACCCGGCCCAACGCTGCGGTCCCCACCAGCGACACCTCCGCGGGCTCGCCGCCACCATCGACCTGGCCCAACGCAGTCCCGCCCTCGGCGGCCTCGGGGCTCTCCGATGCGGCGACACCGACGCCACCCAGGACCGGCACCACGGCCACGGCCAGGCCGCCGCTCGAGATGGCGAGGCCACGGGCGGACAGCACCAGGGACCGCAAGAACCGAGGCAGCGCCGCCTGCACCGCCCGAGCGACCGGACCCCGACCGGCAGCGGCTGCCGCACCCGCCAACGTGGCCACGACCAGATACCAGGCCAACGCGAGCGCGACCACCCGCAGGACTGCAGCGATGGCGGTCTCGGCGCCCACGGTGGCCACCCACCCCGGCCAGGCATCAGGTCGCCACGGCATCGACAGGTGTCCCGAACCGAGCAGGTGCAGTCCGACCAGCGCGAGGGCGAGAAGCCCGCACCAGGCCGCGAACATGAAGCGAGTCACGACACACCGCCCGCAGTGGGAGTCGGGCAACCGTCGACCACCGATGACCGGAGTACGGTCGCCCCCGGTTGCACCCGATGGTCCTCACGGACGGTCAGGGGCAGGCCGCGTGCGGGCCAGCGGTCGAACACGAACACCTCGCCGGTGTCGGGGCGCAGGATCGCAGGGGTGGCAATCGCCGCACACCCCCAATGGTCCAACGCCACCACGTCTCCGGGTCGGCCGGCCGTGTACCAGATGTCTCCCACACGGATCAGGCGGCCCACGACCTCGGCGTCGTCTCCGCATCCGTCGCCATCGACGTCGACGCCGGCTGTGAACGTCCGGGGACAAGGAGTCGGTTCGGCGACGACAGGCGGTGGTTCGGCGGTCGACGGCGCCGGGGGCGCCGCCGCCACCTGCGTGGACCGAGCCGGGGCCTCGGGCACCGCCGGGGCCTCGGTGTCCGCGCCGCGGAGCGACAGGCCTGTCCCCACCAGTCCGACGGCCGCGACGAGCGTCGCGAGCGCCCAGCGACGTCGGCGGCCGACAGACAGCTCCGGCACCGCGACCGCAGGGGCCCGGAGGCGCCAGGTCCGGGTTCCGATCTCCGTCGGTCCACCCACAGGCGCGCGCTCGCCGTCTGAGGCAGTCGGGGCCGGCGCCGGTGTGGACAGGGAGGCACCCGGCACCGCCGCCAGCAGGCCGGCGAGCTGCCGCGCGTCGATGTCGCCACCACGCGCTCGGGCGGCGGCGTCTTCGATGGCATCGACCGCGTGACGCTCGCTCCGCCCGCCTGACCGGGAGACGGCGGCGGCGACCTCGGTGATCAGATCCGCGAGCGCGACGAGGTCGGATGCACGGACCGCGGGGTCACGAGACGCCCGCCCGAACGAACACAGGACCGGGTGGCGCGAGGCGCCCAGGATCACGTGATCGGCCTGGATGGCACCGTGCCCCCACCCTTCGTCGTGGAGATCCGCCACGGTCCCCGCCACCGCGGCGCCCAGCGCTGCGACCCCGCCCGGCGTGGACGGGCGGTGATCGGCCATCGACACCGCGCCGGCCGATTCGGTGACGAGCACCGCGTGGTCGGGGCCGTCCTCGAAGCGCACGAAGCGGACGACCCCGGGGTGGCAGAGCTCTTGGAGGACCGCGGCCTCCTGACTCAGGCGGCGCCGAGCGTCACTCCCGGACACTCGCTTCGCGACGACCGTGGTGTCGCCCGACGTCTCGATGCTGATTCGCCCGTACATCCCGCCCTCCTCGACTGGAATGGAATGCATGGAAACTACATGAAAACAGCATGACATGAAAAGCGTTGAAGATGACTGAAGGGCGTCACCTTCGGCCCGGACGCGAGTCGGCCCGCCACGAGGGCGGGCCGATGAACCGGTGCGCCCGCCGGCGGCGAGCGGAATCGTTCGTGTTGGTCAGCGATCACCCATGGGCACGTAGTCCCTCGTGGCCGGGCCGACATACAGCTGGCGGGGCCGGGCGATGCGGGTGTTGCGATCCAGCATCTCGTTCCAGTGGGACAACCAGCCCGGGGCACGACCGATGGCGAAGAGCACGGTGAAGATGTTCTTCGGGAAGCCCATGGCCTGGTAGATCAGGCCGGAATAGAAGTCGACGTTCGGATAGAGCTTGCGCTCGACGAAGTAGGGGTCGGCGAGCGCCGTCTCCTCGAGCTTCAGCGCGATGTCGAGCATCGGATTCTTCCCGGTGACCTCGAACACCTGGTAGGCCGTGTCCTTGATGATGCGGGCCCGCGGGTCGTAGTTCTTGTAGACCCGATGGCCGAAGCCCATCAGCCGGCCCTCGCCGTTCTTCACGCTCTCGACGAAGGCATCGACGTTGTCGAAGGTCCCGATCTCGTCGAGCATCGCCAGCACGGCCTCGTTGGCGCCACCGTGGCGGGGCCCGTAGAGGGCGGCGCAGCCCGCGGCGACCGCCGAATACGGATCGGCGTGTGACGAGCCGACGACACGGGTTGCCGTGGTCGAGCAGTTCTGCTCGTGGTCGGCGTGGAGAATGAACAACACGTCGAGGGCTCGGGCCAGGACCGGGTCAGCGGCGAACTGGGGTTCGGCGATGCGGAACATCATCGAGAGGAAGTTCTCGGTGTAGCTGAGGTCGTTGTCGGGGAAGATGAACGGCATCCCCAGGCTCTTGCGGTACGCGCCGGCGGCCAGGGTCGGGATCTTGGCGATGACCCGGACGATCTGCTCCATCCGGTTCGACGGATCCTCGATCTCCTTGGCCTCGGGGTAGAAGGTCGACAACGCTGCCATGCCGCTGGTGAGCATGCCCATGGGGTGCGCGTCGTAGTGGAACGCATCGAACATGCGCTTCCGGAAGTTCTCGTGGATGAACGTGTGGGTGGTGATCTCGTGCACCCACTCGTCCAACTGTTGCTGGGTCGGCAGCTCACCGTGGACCAGGAGGTAGGCGACCTCCAGGAAGGTCGACTGCTCGGCCAACTGCTCGATGGGGTAGCCCCGATACTCGAGGACACCTGCATCACCGTCGATGTAGGTGATGGCGCTGTTGGTCATGGCCGTGGTGGCCAGACCCTCGTCCTTGAACCAGAGGCCCGGCATCAGCTTGGCCCACTCCGCGGAGTTGATGCCGCCATCTTCGATGGGGACCTCGACACTCTCGCCGGTGCGGTTGTCGGTGATCGTGATGGATTCAGGCACGGTCCGCCTCAGCTCCTCGGTTGACCAATCTGGAGAGCGCCGCGGCGGCGCTCCAGAGCGGAGGATAGTGGCTGGGCGAGCCCCGGACCCATCTCTCCGCGGGGCGCGGCGAAGAAGGGTTCGAGCGCGATCAGAGCGGGGTGTTGTCGTGGACGCGCCGACGCAGGTGCTCGCGCTTGGAAGCCAGCGCCTCGATCGCCGCGGCCACCTCGGCCCGCGTGGCCGCCGGGTCCACCACCATGTCGACCGAGCCGCGCTCGGCCGCGATGTAGGGGTTGAGCAGGCGCTCCTCGTAGTCGAGTTCGCGCGCGGCCCGCTCGGCGTCGTCGGCCCGCCGGTGCAGGATCTCCACCGCACCCTTGGCCCCCATGACCGCGATCTCGGCGGTCGGCCACGCCAGCGCCAGGTCGTTCCCCATGTACTTCGAGTCCATCACGATGTAGGCGCCGCCGTAGCTCTTGCGCAGGGTCACGTTGACCCGGGGGACCGTGGCACGGGCGTAGGCGAACGCGAGCTGCGCGCCGTGGCGGATCATGCCCCGCCATTCCAGGTCCTTGCCGGGGAGGAAGCCGCTGGTGTCGACGAAGGTGACCAGGGGCAGGTTGAAGGCGTCGCAGAACGCCACGAACCCGGCGCCCTTCTGCGAGGCCGGGATGTCGAGCGTCCCTGCCAGGTGGCGAGGCTGATTGGCCACGATGCCGACCGGCCGGCCTCCGAGCGAGGCGAAGGCGGTCACGAGGTTGGCGGCCCACTCGGCCCGCACCTCGATCACATGGCCGTCGTCGACCACCTCGGCCACCACGTCTCGGACGTCATAGCTGCCGGTGGCCGTGGCGGGCACGATGCCGCCGACGTCGGGGAGGTGCCGGTCCGGCGGGTCGGCCGTTGCCACCGTGGGAGGCAGCTCGTCGCTGTTGGCGGGCAGGACTGCGAGCAGCTCGGCGATGACGTCGTCGGCCGCACCGGGCGAATCCACCACGAATGCGGCGACCCCGCTGGTCCCGCCATGGCGGTGGGCACCACCGAGGTCGTCGTTGTCGATGGGGACACCCGTGTACTCCTGCACCATGCGGGGACCGCTCACGTAGGCGTAGGAGCCCTCGACCATCACCACGAAGTCGGCCAGTCCGAGCAGCAGCGCCGAGCCGGAGATGGCCGTCTCGTGCACGCACATGACGATGGGTATGACGCCCGACGCGCGGGTCAGCTCGCGGGCGGCAACGCCCCAGCCGTGGAGGGCTTCGACCCCCTCGGAGGGAGGCACGCCGGCCGAGTTCAGGTGGCAGACCAGCGGCACGCCGTTCTCGCGGGCCACATGGACCGCCACCGCGAGCTTGGTGCCGTCGTCGAGCCCCAGCAGTGCGGGCGCTCCGTCGCTGCCGAGCCGGACGACCACGCAGCGCCTGCCCTCGACGTCAGTGACGACGACCTCGGTGCTGCCGGGGCGTTGCGCCTGGATCTCGAGCGGGATCATCGGACGGCTCGAGACCGGTCGCGGGCGGACACGAGGGCGACTGTAGCGCCCGCCTGCCCGAACTCACGGATGCCGACACCCATGGGAGTTCGGACCCCGCTGCGCCCCTCCGGGTTACGCGAGCCGCCCTCAGTCGACGGCCGGATGGATGCCGTCCTGCTCGTCGGCGTGGGTCCGGACCACGTCGAACAGGACCGTCCGGACCGCTCGCGACGTGGCCGACGGCGGCACCCTGCGGTTGGAGACGAGCCCGACGACACGAGGTGCCAACCCGCGGACCGGTACCCGCTTCCAGTTGCCGGCGCTGGTGGTGGCCGACGCGGGGAGCACCGACGCACCGAAGCCGTCGGCTGCAAGCGACTCGAGCAGGCGCATGCCGTCGACCTCGGCCTTTGGCGTGAGCTCGATGCCGAACCGCTTCAGGTCGTCGTCGAGCGCGTCGCGGAACGCCACACCCTGCGGGCTCAGGAGCAGCGGGTACTTGCCGAGGTCCTGGGGTTCGACCACGTCGTAGGCGGCGAGCGGATGGTCCGGCGGAGCGACCAGCATCGGCTCCTCCTCGAACAGCGGCGCCACCTCGAGATCGGGATGGTCGATCGGGAGATTGACGATCGCGCCGTCGAGCGAGCCGCCGACCACCTGGGGGAGGAGGCTGGTGGTCGTGGCGTCGACCACCTGGATGCGCACCCTGGGATGGGCCATCGAGACCGCGTCCAGCAGGCGGGGGAGCAGCCACCGACCCGTGGTGCCGATGACGCCCATGCGCACCACGCCGGACACCTCGTCACGCAGCGCGGTGACGTCGAGTCTGATCGCCTCCAGCTCGGCCTGGACTCGGCGGGCGCGGGCCACGACCACCTGACCCTCCTCGGTGAGGGTGCTGGTGGACCGATCGATCAGGCTCACGCCCAGGTCGCGTTCGAGCCGGGCGATGTGGGTCGACACGTTGCTCTGCACCGTGTGCAGCGCCTTCGCTGCGGCCGAGAAGGTGCCATGGTCGACGACTGCGACCAGGGCGTTCAGCTGTCGGATGTCCATGGTGCCCCGCTTCGAGCGTTCTGATTGCCTATCACTTCTCCGAACAGGTTACCCACAAGGCGATCTGTATTTGCGATCGAGGCATCGGTGCAAACTGTTGGACTTCATGGGCTCCAACCGTGATGATGACACCACATAGCGAGATGGTGTTTCGAACCCCCCTCGAAACCCTCGCATCAACGCAACCGGAACGAAATCCCCCCTTCGAACCAGTTGCACGTGGAAAGCGACCAGTTGCCCCCCAGCTGGTCGCTTCTCCGTTTTCGGCGTGACGGTCCCCGTGCGGATCGCATCCGATCCCGAGCCCCGTCGGGCGTCAGCCCCGACCGGTCGTGTCGACGATCTCGACGGCGACGTTCTCCGGGGCGAACCGGCCCACGGTGCGCACGCGGAGGATGCTCTCGGTCGTGACCGCAGGACATTCCTGGGTCCAGGGGTACCTGACCACCACCTCCAGCGGGGCGCCGCGACCGCCGGCGAAGTCGACATCGACCTCGCGAGGACAGCCCGCCGACCACTGGATGGTCACAACGGAGCCTGCCGCGCTGACCATGGGCGGGTCGTCGACGCGCAGACCGGTCAACGCGTCGACGACCAACTCGTACTCCCAGTCCTCGACGA
>CBDHFJ010000047.1:0-15373 GCA_965262315.1 Acidimicrobiales bacterium | reverse complement strand
GACACCGGACATCGCGGATCGGGTCTGCCCTAAGGTGCCGCCTGATCGCCCGGCCTTCTGGCTCACGACCGGTCCGGCTCGGGCACGACTTCGAGGAGCATCACCCCATGGCAGACATCCACGGCACCGCCGACGACCGCTTCGCGGCCATCGCTGACCTGGTCTCGGCAAGCATCGATGCCGGCACCGACGTCGGCGCGTCCGTGGCGGTCATTCACGAGGGCGAGATGGTGGTCGACCTGTGGGGCGGCTGGGCCGACGAGGCAAAGACGACGCCATGGGAGGCCGACACCATCACCAATGTCTGGTCGACCACGAAGACCATGACCTTCCTGAGCGCATTGATGTTGGCCGACCGGGGGGAGCTGGACTTCCACGCGCCGGTCGCCACGTACTGGCCCGAGTTCGCGGCCAACGGGAAGGAAGCCGTGGAGGTGCGTCATCTCATGTCGCACAGCTCGGGCGTGTCGGGGTGGGCCGAGCCGGTCACCGGTGACGACATCTGCGACCTCGAGAAGTCCACCGCGCTCCTGGCCGAGCAAGCACCGTGGTGGGAGCCCGGCACGGCATCGGGGTATCACGCACTCAACCAGGGCCATCTGGTGGGCGCCGTGGTCGAACGCATCAGCGGGATGAGTCTCGGGAACTTCTTTCGCACCCAGGTGGCCGAGCCCCTGAGCGCCGACTTCCACATCGGCCTGCCCGCCGAACACGACGCCCGGGTGGCGCCGGTGATCCCGCCGCCACCGCTCGAGATGGTGGAGGGCGTCGACCCTGAGAGCGTGGCGATGAAGACGTTCGCCAACCCGATGGTCGATGCTTCGATGAGTCACACCGAGGCGTGGCGTCGGGCCGAGATCGGCGCGGCCAACGGTCACGGCAACGCCCGGTCGGTGGCGACGGCACAGGCGGCGGTGACCCACGGGGGCACCTACAACGGCGTCCGCCTGCTCGGTCAGGACACCATCGACTCCATCTTCGAGGAGCAGGTTCGCGGTGTCGATCAGGTTCTGGGGACCGAGGTGGCGTTCGGGTTGGGCTACAGCGTGTACATGGCGGACTGGAGCTTCATCCCCGAAGGCCGCATCTGCTTCTGGGGCGGATGGGGCGGTTCGATCATCGTCAACGACGTCGACCGCAACCTCACCGTGGCCTACATGATGAACAAGATGGCCTCGGCGTTGGTTGGCGACCCGCGCGGTGCCGGCATCCTGCAGGCCGCCTACAGCGCCATCGGCGTCGACCTCTGAGGTGTTGCCGGGCGGCTGGGCTCAGCCGAGTTCCCGGCAACCCACGCGGTTCCAGTTGCCGTCCGCGTCGGCCGCGGCGTTGCTCGGAGACGAGCTCGGCGCCAACCTCGTCCTCGCCGCCCACGCAGGTGCGGGGGTGCACCTCGATCTCTGCGGGTCAGCTCAGATCGAGGCACCCGATGCGGCTCCAAGGCTCGCCGGCGGCGCTTCGCGCCTCGACGCAGGCCCAGCGGTCGTCCGAGTCGACCCCGATGTCGCCGCCGAACCCCAGCGACGACGCGCCGCTCCCGTAGACCACCTCGAGGTCGATGCGGGGCTGCGGGGTGGCGGCGAAGGACTGCGCACCGGTCGCCGTCAGCAGGCGATGGCGCACCGACGGGGTGCCATCGGGCGTACCGGCCCAGCCGACCACACCCATGCGGTCGACCCGGTCGAGCGCGCCGTTGGCGCAGGTGCCGGCTCGGGCGCATGCCGCGGCGTCCCGGCCGATCCACGCCCACTCCCAAGGCTCGGGGTTGGGGCCCTGGCCCGAGGCGCCCGGGGGGTAGCTGGGGACCCAGCCGTAGCTCATGGCGTTCTCGTAGCCGTTCTCGGTGAGCCACGCGTACGCGGTGGTGCCGGCGAACGCGAACCCGCCGACCCCTCCGGAGGAGACGTCGATGGTCAACCCGGTGTGGTGGCGCGAGAACCCGGGTGGTGCGGCGATGCGCATCGCGTGGTTCAAGACGTCATCGACCAGCCCTGCCGCGATCTCGCCGTTGCTGACGCTGCGCCCCCGCAGGGTCACCGCCGACAGTGAGAGCTGTTCGAGGAAGAGCTGACGTTGGCGGACGGCTGACCGATACGCCGATGTGAGGGTGAGGGTGGCGCCGACCTCCGTGCTCATCGCGGCCTGCATGGCGACGAGGTCGTCGATGGCGCGCTGTTGCAGCGATCGTCCTTGGTAGGCGCCCATCGGATCCAGCGGCTCCCCCCGCAGTCGATAGCCGCGGTCGGTCGCCACGTCCCGGATGCGTTCGTCGGCTGCCCGGTTGCCCGTGGCAGTGGGGACCGCGCCGCGCTCGCCGACCCCCGGCATCGGCCCGTCCGGCAGGCGACCCACCTGGTCGTCGGTCAACGTGGACGCCTGGGCCGGTGTCGAGGCCTCGTCGTCCCGGTTCACCGCGAGCACGACGCCGCCCGCGATGAGCGCGACGAGGAGCGTCCACACCAGCAGACGCTGGACACCGCGCCCTGACCCGTGCATGTGGCCGCGCAAGAACTACTGGAGGAGGTCGGGTCGGACCTGGGCGAGCATCTCGTAGTCGGCGGCGGTGGGCAGCTTCTGGGTGGAGTTCGCACCGTCGACCACGATGACCTGACCGCTGATGTAGCTCGCCTCGTCGCTGGCGAGGAACAGCGCGCAGTTGGCGATGTCCATGGGCGAGCCCATGCGACCCATCGGGGTCTGGAGCTTGATGGCTTCGATCGGCAGCTTGTGCTGGAAGATCTCGGCCGTCATCTCGGTCTCGATCAGGTGGGGGGCGATGCAGTTGACGCGCACCTGGTCCGGTCCGTACTCGAGGGCTGCGACCTGTGTGGCGTATTCGATGCCCGCCTTCGCCGCGGCATAGGTGATGTGGCCCGCGACGGGCCGATGCGCGGTGGTCGACGACACGTTGATGAGGGAGCCGCCTCCGGTGGCGGCCATCGCGTTGCCCGTGTGGCGCATGAAGTACATGGCGCCGTTGAACTGCACGTCGACCATGGGCGCCATGACCTCGGGGGTGAGTTCGCGGATGGACACCGACTCCTGGAAGCCGGCATAGCTGATCGCCACGTCCAGGGTGCCGTGCTGGTCGACCACCGAGTCCACGAGCGCGGACACGCTCTCGTCGTCGGTGACGTCGCAGTAGGCGGCACGACCGCCGTGGGTCGCGGCGACCTGCTCCACCACTTCGAGCCGCCGTGCGGCCACCACGACCGTGGCCCCTTCCTCGGCGAATCGCTGCACGGTGGCCAGCCCGAAACCGGTGCCGCCGCCGACCACGATCGCGACCTTGCCGTCCAGTCGTCCGCTCATGTCTCGCTCCCAGTGCCCATGGGCCCGACGCTACTCCGACATCGGCGGGCGCGGTGGCCGCGGATCAGCCGATGCTGTCGAAGGGCACCAGCGTGTGGACCCCGAGGGATCCGACCACGTCCGGGTCGGCCTTGTCGACCAGCGCGGCACACCCGACGACGGTGCCGCCTGCTTGCTCGATCAGGGCGATCACGGCTCGGATGCTGCTGCCGGTCGTGATCCAGTCGTCCACGATCAACACGCGGTCGTCGGCACCGACGTCGAACGAGCGACTCTGGAAGTGCTCGGAGCGGCCTCGCCAGGTGGGTTCGGACGCGATGCGGAGGTCGGCCCCGGGGTGGTTGCGGTCCTCCTTGCGAACCATCATCAGTCCGGCGCCGAGCTCGACCGCGACCAGGGCACCGAGGATCGGGCCCCGCGCTTCGGGCGCAGCCACCACCGTGACCCCCGCGTCACGGAACGGTTGCGCCAGCGCCGGCCCGATCAACGCGAGCAGGTCCGACTGGCGCAGGAGGCCCGCGACGTCGGGATGCTCCGCCACCACCGGGAAGCGCGCGAGGAGTTCGGCCTTCACGGCCTCGAGATCCACCATCACCTACCGAACGGTAGCTTCAGGGTGGCGGCCTGGCCGCTCCAGGTGGTCGACTTGAACCGATCGACGGGGCTCGTTCGCCCTCCTTTTTTCCGGAGTCATGGGCAGCGCTACCTTGGCCGGATGCAGTGGAGGTCCCCGACAGCGATCCTGACGGCCACGATCGCGGCGGCGATGTTGGTGGTGGCCAACGTCTCGGTGCTCAACGTGGCGCTCCCGGAGCTCTCGCTCGAGCTCGGTGCGACCCAGGCTCAGGGTCAGTGGATGATCGACATCTACGCGGTCGTGCTCGCGGCCCTGTTGCTGCCGATCGGGGCGATCGGCGACAAAGTCGGCCGTCGGTTCATCCTGCTGGTCGGTCTGGGGATCATCGTGGTGGCCAACCTCGTCACCATCCTCCTCGACACGCCGACGCAGCTGATCATCGCGCGTGCCGTTTCCGGGCTGGGCGCTGCGTTCGTCTTCCCGGCGACGCTCTCCACGATCACCGCCACCATGCCCGACGAGCGTCGGTCGCAGGGTGTCGCCATGTGGACGGCGGCCGTGTCCATCGGTGGCATGCTCGGCGTCCTGGCCTCGGGCGCGCTCATCGAGAACTTCTGGTGGGGTTCGCTCTTCCTGTCAATGGCCATCGCGGCTGCGGTCGTGTTGGTGGTGTGTGCCATCGCCGTGCCGGATTCGTCCGACCCCGACGACGCCAACCTCGACCCGGTCGGCGCCGTGTTGTCGGCGGTCGGTATCGGTGCACTGGTGCTCGGCATCATCGAGGGCCCGGTCAAGGGCTGGACGTCGGCGATCACCCTCGGCGGCCTGATCGTCGGCGGCCTCGCGCTGGTCTCGTTCGTCGTGTGGGAGATGCGAACCGCTCGGCCGCTGCTCGACGTCAAGCTCTTCCGCCGACCCGGAACCCGCGCCGGTTCGCTTTCGGTGTTCATCCAGTTCACCGGCATGTTCGGCATGTTCTTCCTGGTGGTCTTCTACCTGGCGGTGGTCCAGGGTCTCGGACCACTCGACACCGGCCTCGCGCTCATGCCCATCGCCATCGGCCTCTTCCCCGCGACTGCGATGGCCATCCCGATGGCGCGTCGATTCGGTCGTCGAGCGGTTGGCGCCTGCGGCTTGCTCATCCTCGGAGGCGGGTTCGCGTTCGCCACCACGATCGGGGTGGACAGTCCGTTGCGGCAGTTCTTCGTGGCGCTCATCATCATGGGATTCGGTGTGGGCCTCGCCAGCCCCCCGGCCACCGACGCGATCGTCGAGTCGCTCCCGCCCGCCCAGCAGGGTGTGGCCTCCGCGCTCAACGACGTGCTCCGCGAGTTGGGTGCCGCCATCGGCATCGCGGTCGCCGGCTCCGCGTTCAACGCGGCCTATCGGAGTTCGGTGGGTGATCTCGAGACTGCACTGCCCGATCAGTTCGAGCTGATCCAGGAATCGCCGTTTGCCGCTCTCCAGATCGGCCTCGCGGCACCGGCCGAGGTCGGCGGCACCATCATCGGGACGGTCCAGCAGGCCACGATCGACGGGTGGAGCCGCAGCATGATCGTGCTCGCGGGCGTGGCCGTAGCGGGCGCGGCCTGCTTCGTGTGGTGGGCGCCACGGCACCGATCCGAGGCTTCTGACGCCGCCGAGCCCGGCTCCTCGCAGCCCTGGCCCCCAGCACCGGAGGTCCGCCCGACCCTGGCCGCCCTCCGTCGCGACTACGCCATGCTCCAGCACGACCTCGAGGTGCTGACCCTCCGTGCCGCGCTCCCGCCGGACATGCCCACGTGGCCGATGGACGAGCAGTTCTCGGTCGCCGGCAAGGCTGCGGCGGCCATGGACGAGCCACTCCGGGAGCTCGAGGTGCTCGCCCACGGGCTGGTCGGCCTGGCCGGCACGGCTCGCAACGACGTCGCCACGGTGGTGGCGCAGTCGTGGCCGTCGGACCTCATCCATGAGGACGTGGTGGCGATCTCCGGAGCGAGCGCCCGCTGCATTCGCCTGGTCGACGAGCTCCATCGCCGGTTCGCCCAGGTCGCGTCGACATTGCCACAGCTCATCGGTGTCGCCGGTCGTTTCGAGGCCCTTCGCGCCAGCGTCGCCGAGGCCGAGTTGACCGTCTCGGCATGGGTCGGGTTGCAGGCACCGCTCGACCTGACGCTCGGGGACACGACTCCGGCACGGGTGGAGACCGGCTCCTAGGCGTGGCCGCAGCCCCGGCCACACCCTGGCAACGCCTCCCGCTCTATCTCGGCGGATTCCTCGGTCCCTTCGGGACCGTGGTCATCGTCCCCATGTTCCCCGAGCTCCGCGACACCTTCGATGCGTCCTCGGGCGCCGTGGGGTTGGGCTTCACGCTGTACTTCCTGCCGTTCGCCTTGCTGCTGACGGTCTCGGGGACCATCGGCGAGCGCTACGGCCGCCGGCGGACGGTTCGGGTCACCTACCTCGTCTACGCCGTTGCGTCGCTCGGTTGCGCGGTGGCACCGAATCTGGCCACGTTCCTCGCAGCGCGACTGTTGCAGGGTGCCGCCAACGCGTTCATCACCCCGCTGCTGGTGGCTGGGTTGGCCGACGTGGTGCCTGAGGAGCGACTCGGCCGCGCTGTCGGCATCTACTCCAGCTTCCAGGCGATCGGGAGCGGGCTCGGCCCCCTGATCGGTGGGCTGGCGGCCGACACGAACTGGCGATGGGCGTTCGTCGGAACCGCGGTGGTTGCGGGCGCCCTGGCCGTCTCCCCGCCACCCGGCGAACCGCGGGACGTCGAACGACCCCCGGTCGCCCCACTCCTGAGCCGGCGAATGATCGTGCTCGGCATCGGCGCTTTCGCGGCTGCGGCCGGGCCGGTGGGTGCTGCGTTCCTGGTCGGGGTGTTCGCACGGGACGAGCTCGACTTGTCGGGCGGCGAGGCGGGCCTGGTCCTGCTGTTGGGCAGCGCCGCCGCCTTCGCACTGGGTCCCGTCTGGGGCCGGTTGCTCGACGAGTGGGGCACCCGACGTGCGGGCGTGAGCTCGACGATCGTGGTGTCGGCCGTCGTCGCTTCGATCGTCGTGATCGACAGTGCCGTCCCGCTGGCGGCCATCTGGCTGGCCGGCGCCGCGGCGGCTGCGTTCGTGGTGGTGGTGTTCCAGGGCGAGGCCGCACGCGCGGTCCCCGCGAACCGGGGTGGCGCGGTCTCGAGCATCATGGCCTGGCGGTTCGCGGGTCACGGTGTCGGACCGGCGGTCCTGTTGCCGGTGTTCGAACGGTCGAGCGACGTGGCCTTCCTCGTCACCGGAGGGCTCGGATTGGTGACGGTCGTCGCGTTCGTCGCATCGACCGCGAGGGCGCTCTCGGTCGATGACCGAACCGTGGTGTGACCGATGGCGGGCAATACCGCCTGTCGACGAACACCGTTGGTGACCTAAAGTGGAATGTTGCGGGCACGTGACGAGGTTGAGGACCAGCGTGATGCAGGCGACGGGGAGCCGCAAAGCGAGCGATGCGAGGGCCACCGCAGCCGTCGCGCTCGCCCGCCCGGGCCTGGCTCGCACGCTCACGCTCAACATCGTCGGCCTCGGGGTGCTGTGGTTCCTCTACAGCGCCGTCCGGACGGTCACGGCCGACTCCTTCACCCTGGCTCGTGAGAACGCCGATCGGCTGATCAACTTCCAGGACGCCATCGGCCTGCCCAGCGAGACGGTCGTGCAGCGGCTGGTGCTCGATGTCGAATGGCTGGTGCGGGGCGCCAACGTCTACTACTTCGCCGCGCACTTCCCGGGCATGCTGATCTTCCTGTTCTGGGCGATGTTCGCCAAGCGGGAGCACATGCCGAGGATCCGTTGGGCACTCATCGGCTCCACCATGGCCGGTCTCGTGGTCCACCTGGCATTCCCGCTCGCACCGCCCCGGATGCTGCGACTGTCCGGTTTCGTCGACACCGCCAGCCTCTTCGGTCCCGACCCCTACGCCCTGGGCATCGCAAAGGCGGCCAACGAGTTGGCGGCCATGCCGTCGATGCACGTCGGCTGGGCGCTCCTGGTCGCGATGGCGGTCACCAGCATCTCCCGGAGCCGTTGGCGGTGGCTGGTTCTCGCTCACCCGATCCTCACCACGGCGGTGGTCGTGGTCACGGCCAACCACTACTGGACCGACGTCATCGCCGGCGCCGCGCTCGCATCACTCGGCTGGTGGCTCTCGGGCGTTCGCCGACCCACGGCGATCACCGAAGACATCGTGGATCTCACGGCTGACGACCACGAGTGCGGCGCTCCCGCCGAGCACTCGATCGCCGACTGAGCCAGCGGTCTGCCCGGTCCAGCGTGTGAGAATCGCCGGGTGCTCGCGCCTTGGCCTCTGCCCGTGATGGGGCACTGATCTCGTGGGCGCCCTTCTGGGGTCGCTGACCGCGATCGCCATCGGCGTGTCGGACATGTTCGGGCGCCGGGTCACGGCGGCATCGAGTCCGGTGACCGCGTCGGCGGTGATGCAGCTCTTCGCGGCGGTGGTGTCGTTGCTGGCCATCACGTTCGTGGCCAGTGAGTTCCGTGCCGACGATCTGGCGTTGGGCGCGGTGTCGGGTCTGGGGATGGGGTGCGGCCTGGCGTGCTACTTCGGCGGGTTGCAGCGATCGTCGTCGGCGGTGGTGGCGCCCGTGGTGGCCACCCTGTCGGCGGTGATCCCGTACCTGTACACGCTGGTGCGGGGGACGAACCCGACGGTGTTGGCGCTGGTCGGAGCCCTCGTGGCCATGGGGGGTCTGGTGCTGGTCACCACCGGGGGTGCCTCGCCCGAGCGGGTGCGGGTCGGGATGGCCTGGGGTGCGGCCTCGGGGTTGGCGTACGGAACGGGGCTGACGGTGGTGATCGAGACCTCAGCGGAGAGTGGGGTCTGGCCCAGCGTGGGTCAGCGGGTGGGGGCCTTCGTGCTGATGGTCGTCCTGGCGGGAGCGCTGCGGGTGCCCCGGGTCCCTCCTGCAGGCCTCCGGGTCTTCGCGGCGCTGGCCGGCCTCTTCGCCGCGGTGACGTCGCTGGCGTTCATCGCCGGTGTCCAGATCGACGCGCAGCCGACCGTGGTGACGAGCGGTCTCTTCCCCATCGCCAGCGTGACCGGCGGTTGGCTGGTCTACGGCGACGAGGTCAGCGGCAGGCAGGTGCTCGGGATCGGCGTGGCCCTGGCCGGGCTCACTGCAGTCGTGCTGGGCTGACGGTCGTTCGAGGCGCCGGCGTTGGCCGCGCTTCCGGGGCGTCAGGCGCCGACGGTGGACCACTTCGGCTGGAGTTCGCCGAGCACCACGGTGCTTCGGCTGGCCTCACCGCCGTCGATGAGTGTCAACAGCTCACTGATCGCCGATTCGGCGATCAGATCGAAGGGTTGGCGAACCGTGGTCAGGCCGCCGGCCACGTCGGTCCCGTCGATGCCGGCGACGGCGATGTCGTCGGGCACCGCCAGCCCTTCGCTCTCGACCGCCTGCCATGCGCCTCGGCCCATGAGATCGGTCATGGCGATGATCGCGTCGGGCTTCCGGTCGAGGAGGCGGCGTGCTGCCTCGCTCCCGGACTGCCGGCTGAAGTCGCCTTCGATGACCAGTTCGTCGTCCTGCATCAGCTCGGCCCGGGCGAGTCCGGCTCGCCATCCGTCGAACCGCGCCGCCATGTCCGGCCGTGCCAACGGTCCTGCGATCAGGCCGATGCGTCGCCGGCCGAGCTCCGCCAGGTGAGTGACGAGCTGCTGCATGGCTGCGTGGCCGTCGATCTCGACGAACGGGAGGTCGAAGCGGGGATGGCGGCCGAGCATCACCACCGGCATGCCGGAGTGGGCGAGCTCGTCGACCCACCGTTCGCGCACACTGCGTGACGAGATCACCAGGCCGTCGACGATGCCGCGGCGGAGCGCTTGGAGGAAGTGGTCGGTCGGGTTGATCTCGACATCGGTCACCACCACCGGAAGGGCGTCGGCGGCGATGGTCTCGCGGGCCAAGGCGTCGGTCATCATCCAGGACCACGTGTCCGGCTTCGTCCGGGCAGCGTGGACGATGTGGCCGATCGCGCGGACATGCCCGATCGCGGTCACCGCCGTTCCCTAGTTCGTCCCACCATGGAGACGCTAGGTCGACCGCGCCGATTGTTCCCAGAGCACCGCCGCGTTTCGGACACGATTCAGACACTGTCTGGAGTTGCGCGAACGGCCCCTTTCGTCGGTCGGCGAGAAGCCGAGTCCGAGGTTCCGCGACCAGGAGATCCGTCCGTTCGCCGGCGGGTTGACGCCGCTGACGAGGAGGGCTTGCCCCAGTTCAGAAGCGGCTCGGGAGCCTGACCCGGAGGTGCAGGCTCCCTTGTCGTGTTCGACTGCGGTTGTCCGGCTCGGGCCAGCCGTCAATCGGCTGGACCGGGTGCTGCTCAGCCCCAGGAGGCGCCGGACCAGGAGGCGCCGGACCAGGAGGCGCCGGACCACGAAGCGCCGGACCAGGAGGCACCGCTCCAGGAGGCACCGCTCCAGGAGGCGCCGGACCACGAGGCACCGCTCCAGGAGGCACCGGACCAGGAGGCGCCGGACCAGGAGGCGCCGGACCAGGAGGCGCCGGACCAGGAGGCACCGCTCCAGGAGGCGCCGGACCAGGAGGCACCGCTCCAGGAGGCGCCGGACCAGGAGGCGCCGGACCACGAGGCACCGCTCCAGGAGGCGCCCGACCACGACGCCCCGCTCCATGAGGCACCGTTGACGGTCACTTCACCCGAGAGCTCCTCGCCGTTGATGGTGACACGCTGCGTGCCCCGGGCGGCATCCAGCGATCCCGAGCCGGTTGAGGCCTCCCACGTCTGCTTGGCGCCGGCGGCGTCCACCGCCAGGGCTGCTGCGACGTCGATGACGCCTGCGCCCTGGAAGACGGGGTCATAGCCCCGCACCGGAGTGGCGCTCTGCATCAACATGGCCTTGACTTCATCGGGCGTGAGATCGGGTCGAGCTTCCAGCATCAGCGCGACCGCTCCGGAGACGACCGCTGCTGACTGTGACGTACCGCTGCCTCGGAACAGGGTCTCGGTGACGTAGCCCTCGGGGTGTTCGACGTCGGTCCGGGAGCCGGGGGCACGGAGGCTGTCGATGTGGGCACCTGGGGCGGCGACGTCGGGAGTCCGACCCTCGTACTCGGCCTTGTGGTGCTTCACGATCCGGCCGTCGATCCTGGTCGAGGCCACGCCGGGGCTGGACCACGACGGAATCGTGTTGCCCCAGCTCGTCGCTTCGTTGGCTGCAACCGCGATGACGAATGGATCCGACGCGGGGTTCGAGAGCCCACCGCTGCCGTTCCACCCTTCGTTCCCCGCAGCGGCGACCACGACGATGCCGGCGTTCCAGGCCCGCTCGACCGCGTGGGCGAGGGGATCGATCTGGTAGGGCTGGTCGCTGTCGGTGCCGTAGCTGAGGTTGATCACCCGGACGTTGAGGCCGTCCTGGTTGCCGTACTGGATCACCCAGTCGATGGCGGCGATCACCTGGGACACGTCGACGGCGCCGGTGTTGTCACCGACCTTGACGCTGACGATGCCGGCGTCGGGAGCCACGCCGAAGAAGTCGCCGGCGCCGGCATCGGTCGGATCGACGCCGGGGGTGTGGCCGGCGATGATGCCCGCCATGTGCGTGCCGTGGCCGTTGGTGTCGAGGAAGACCGCCTCGGGCACGTCGGCCTCGAAGGAGAGGTCGACCATGGCCACGACCTTGTCCGACCCCGACAGACCGGCCACCGGGGCCACGCCGGTGTCGATCACGGCCACGTGGACGCCCTCACCGGTGATCCCGGCATCCCAGAGCTCTCGGGCCCGGATCTGGTCGACCACGTTGTACATCGAGCCCAACTCGGCCTCGGCGTCGTAGTCCTCGAGTCTCGGCGACGGTCTCGGCCGTTGCCGTGCTCGAGGAGACCCGGTCCTCGTCCTCGGGCTTTGCGGCGGCGGGGAGTGCCAGCAGCGAGACGACCATCGCCACGACGATGATGCCTGCGGCGAGTGCTTTCGAGGGGATGGCCCGCATCGACAGATGCGGCCCGGCGGTGGTGTGCATTTGGCCCTCCATGGCCTCATTCCACAAACGCCGGTTTCGCCACTGGCTCCCCGGTGGTCAGGCGACCAATTTGCGACCGACCGGATCAAAGCCTCGTTTGCACAACTTGTCGCAACCCGGATCGGTCCGACCCGTCCCCGATCAAGCCCGGACGACGCCAATGGCCACCCCGCCCCGGGCCGATCGACCCGAACCCGGGTCAGCACACCCACCGATGCCCGAGTCGAGGGTCCCAGAAGGCCCCTGCCCAACGTGGCGAGCACACCGGGGACCCCGGGTATCAACCCATCCACGCGCGTCCGCATGGCGCGAGGAGTGGGACGGCGTCCGGCGTGCACGCTGCGAGAACGGCGAACCACCCAACGGCAATGGTTGTGACCAAGCGCACGAGCCGAACTTCGATGCCGTTCTCGATTGCCACGCGTCGCGTAGGAGCCCCGTCAGCACGCGCGACGGCAATCCGGGCGTCGAGGGCGTCTACTCAGTCGAGTGTGCGGCGGAGGAACTCGTCGAAGAGTGGAACGGTGAAGGCGGTGTCGCCGTGGGCGGGGCTGTAGATCATGCCCTTGCCGATGAGTCCGGACCGGCGTGGTCCGACGGACTCGACGCGGACGCCGAGTTCGGCGGCGATGTCGCCGGATCGGTGGGGGCCTGGCCCGAGTTCTGCCATCGCTCGGAGGTACTCCTTCTCCTTCGGCGTCAGGCGGTCGAGCCTCACGAGGAAGAAGTTCTCGTCCAACGTCGCGGAAACCTCGGCCGCGATCGAGCGCACGTCATCGAGCGTGATGGGGCTCGCGGGGGACGCGTTCCAGACGTGGTAGCCCCATTCCTGGAGGAAGTAGGGGTAACCCTTCGAGGCGTCGACGATCTCGTCGAGTGCCTCTTGGTCGAACGTCACCTCGGACTCCTCCGCTGGCAACCGGAGCGCGTCCGCTGCTTGATCGGCCGTCAACGAGTCAATTCGCGGGAACTCGAACAGGCGCTCGGCATAGGACTTCGCCTCGCCGGCGAGCCCGGGGAGCTGCGGTAGTCCCGCGCCGACGAGCACGACCGGGAGGTTGAGCTGCGTCGTGCGGTGAATCGCGGTGATGACTGCCCCGAACTCCTCGCTGCTGAGGTACTGGACTTCGTCGATGGCGAACAGCAGGCCCGTGTCCAGTTCCGCGGCTGCTTCACCAACCGCCACCAGGACGTCGGTCAAGTCTTCCGAGAGGATGCCGGAGTCGCCGTAGCCGGCCAGGGCGTCAACACCGAGCTGGATGCGGGATCCGTCCGGTAGCTGGAGCGTGAACGAGCGGAGGATCCCGAGTGCCTTGCTCACCACCGCTCTCACCGGCCCCCTACTCATCTCGAGGAGGATCTTGCGCAGCCGCACAGCCAGTAGCTGTGTGAAGTTCCCAGTCTCTGGAGCTTCGATGAACGCGACCTGGACGCCCTCGTCGCTGGCGATGTCCACGAACCGGTTGAGCAAGACCGTTTTCCCGACTCCACGCAGTCCGACCGGCATGTAACTCTTGCCTGGGCGACCCATCAGAGCGCGCCGAAGCGTGACACCGAAGTTGTCGATCAGCTCGTCGCGGCCGATCAGCGCTGGCGGTGGCGTGCCAGCGCCCGGCCGGTAGGGGTTCGTAAGACGATCCATGGGTTGACAGAGCTTACCTGACCTTATGCTTCTTATCCTTCACACGCATAAGATCCATCAACCATGCGGACGTCGGCCTCGTTGCTGGCTCACCTCCCCAGCACCGGTCGCAGATCGTTGTCCCAACCGGACTCTGAGCGCGGCCACAGATGAGGTCCGCTGCTCTGCGTCCTGCCCGAGCCGCAGCCACTCGTCCCGAACCCAGGGCTGACCGGATGCGCCTCCCGCCCGTCTCTCCACCGCCAACACCAAGAGCGACAGACCCTCGGTCGACGACCAACGACCCGTGATCGGATCGGCGCCCGGGACACCGCCGCCGGCTACCTCGACCAACACCAAACCGCCCACAAAATCACCACCGGCCTCGGCCCCACCCGCGGCCGAGGCATCACCCGAGCCTTCCGGCACAGCCGAGGACTCGCCGCCATCCACATCAAGAACACCGAACACCAACGCAACCTCGAACAAGCCATTACCAGAGACTGCGTGATGCGAATCGGTCGGTGACGGGCCGAGCTCCGGAGAGTGCTCCACAGGACTGAGCTGAGTCCGTTTGGGCCCTGCCCGGGTTGAGCACCGGCAACCGAGACGCTGCCGGCCCGATTGGATCAATCCGGTTGCCTCTCGAACCAACGGAGCGCATCGCGGTCAATACCTGAGACGATGCGCAGGAACCGTTCCCGGTCCCGCTCGGCGGTGAAGTTCGCCAGTGACAAGCGGCCGACGGTGTCGGAGCGCAGCTCCTCGCCAGTCAGGTCGGTCCATCGCGCGTCCGGGCCGGCGTTGAGTCTCACGCCTTCCTCGAGCACGGCCCGAAGACGTTCGGTGTTGTGGAGGGCGTCCTCGGCCATCGTGTTCAGCACCACCAGTGAGTACTCGTCTGCTTCGCCGTCGGAACCCACGACGAGCGCAAGAAACTCATAGGGCGCGAGTTTGGGTCGCGCCGCGATGGCGTCATCAAGCTCCCCGAACGACTCCCATACACCGCCGGAAATCGTGTTCGGTAGGGTCGCCTCAAGCGACCGGTACAAGATCGCTGTGTGCGCATTCGAGTCGTCCATGTAGGCGACGAGTTCTTGTACCGATTCGTAGCTTGCGAGTGTGCCCCCATCCTGCTGAGCGTCTAGCACAGCGAGCAACTCGCGCTCGTTGCTCGAACGCACGAAAACGTCGCCTTCGAGCACGACGCGCCCGCCGAACCCGCCAGGCCGGGCGGTAGACAGCCGCGAGAGGTCCCCGACTGGGCTGTTGCCCCAACTGAACACTTCTTTGCCACGGTATGTCTCGATGGTCAGGTCATCTGACCACGAAGGATCGGACTCCAGCGCTGAGACGATGTCGGCCTGGGCCACGTCTACGACCCACGCGTACGGGCGACGCACGCTCTGAGAGTCGGCGGCCGCCGTCACTTCGCAGAGCGGGACACCGTATTCGGCCTCGAACGCGGTCCCGTCCACACGCGCGTCGACCCAACCCTGGGGGAGGAAGAACGATGACGCAGTCAGCGCCACTACGTACTCTCTGATCGCCTCGTCGTCGGAGCAGTCTTGATCGACATCCAGCTGACGACTGAGTCGATCGACATCGACCAAGAGCACCTTGTCGAGATCCTGGACCGGAGGCAACACCCACGGGAGGAGAGAACCGAGGACCCAAGCCGGCTCGCGCTCGTCAGGCGTCGCTGTAGGAGCCGGTGATTCAGGGATGGTCGCAGCGGCGTCCTCGGGAGTCGGCTCCAACGTCGGCGTCACGACAGGCGTAGGACCCGCACTCTCCTGAGGCGCACCTTCTGTGCTTGTGCACGCCGCAAC
>CBDHFJ010000046.1:0-8976 GCA_965262315.1 Acidimicrobiales bacterium | reverse complement strand
TCGGCGGCTCGCTCGTGCCGTTGACGGCACCGGGACCGATGGCTCACCCGACGAGGACCATCAGACCACACGGTCGGCCGTTTGTGTCGTCGCGTGCGGAGCCGAGCTTCCGACCCGCCCGGCCGATTCGACCCAAGTGGCTCAAGGTGGAGGGGCGGCGCGTCGACCATGCTGGGGTGATGCGGTGGAAGGTGTTCGTGCTCGGAGCGGTCGTGGCGGCTGTCCTGGCAACGCTGTTGTCACCGTTGACGCCGACGGCGGCGGCCCAGGAGCGGCCCTGTCGGCTGTTTCCCCGGAGCAGCTTCTGGTACGCCGACGTGAGCGGCCTGCCCGTGCACCCGAGCTCCGATGACTGGATCGCCACCATGGGTGCCGACCGGAACGCCCATCCGGACTTCGGCAGCGGCCGGTGGAACGGCGGTCCCATCGGCATCCCGGTCACCAAGGTCGGACGGAACCAGCCGCGCAGCAGGGTGAGCTTTCTCTACGCCTCCGAGAGCGACCGCCAGCGCTACCCGATCCCGGACAACCCCCGTATCGAGGGTGGGCCCGACGCGACCGGCGATCGCCACGTGCTCATCCACCAGAAGTCCCGCTGTCGACTCTTCGAGCTGTTCGACGTCGACCGTGACTCGAACGGGCGGTGGACCGCCGGCTCCGGCGTGAAGTGGAACCTCCGCTCCAACCAGCTCCGACCCGACGGGTGGACGTCCGCCGACGCCAGCGGCCTGCCGATGATGCCCGGGCTCGTCCGCTACCGCGAGGTCGCCCGCGGCGAGATCACCCATGTGATCCGCATGACCGCCCCCGTCACCCGTCGCGCCCACGTCTGGCCGGCAACGCACGACGCGGGCTCGACCGACAGCCTCGACGCGCCACCGATGGGGGCGTGGTTGCGTCTGGGCGACCACGTCGACCCGGCCGACTTCCCGCCCCAGGCGCGGGTCGTGGTCGAGGCCCTGCAGACCCATGGGGCGATCATCGTCGACAACGGCTCGGCCTTCTACCTGTCGGGTGCGCCGAGCCCACGTTGGGACAACGACGACCTCCGGACCCTCCGCACGCTCACCGGATCGGACTTCGAGTTCGTGCAGTCCGAGCTGATGATGGCGGCGCCCGACTCGATGCGCGTTCGCCCCGCCTACCGCCCCGGGTCCTGACGCTCGGCGGGTCCGGCCGCCCGCAGAACGTCGCCGGTAGCCTCCAGCGCATGGACTTCGCCATCGCAGGAGCAGGGTTCTCGGGCGCCGTCGTCGGCCGTGAGTTGGCCGAGTCCGGCCATCGCGTCGTCATCCACGAACAACGCGATCACGTCGGCGGCAACTGCTACACCGAGCGCGACGACACCAGCGGGGTGACCCTCCACCGGTACGGCCCGCACATCTTCCACACCGAGAACGAGCGGGTGTGGGCGTACGTCAACCGCTTCGGCGAGATGATCCCGTTCAACCACCGGGTGCGGACCACGGTCGGCGGGCAGGTCTATCTCATGCCCATCAACCTGCTGACCATCAACCAGCTCTTCGGGCTGTCGCTGAGCCCGGCCGAGGCCCGAGACTTCATCGCCGACAAGGCCGACGACACCATCGACGAGCCCGCCAACTTCGAGGAGCAGGCGCTCAAGTTCGTCGGCCGCGAGATCTACGAGGCCTTCTTCGAGGGGTACACGCGCAAGCAGTGGGGGCTCGATCCCACCCAGCTCCCCGCGTCGATCCTCAAGCGGTTGCCCGTGCGGTTCAACTACGACGACAGCTACTTCAACCACCCCCATCAGGCCATGCCCAAGGACGGCTACACGCCGATCGTGGAGGCGATCCTCGACCACCCGGGCATCGAGGTGCATCTGTCGAGCAGCCTCGACCCGGCCACCGCCCGCGACGAGTTCGACCACGTGATCTGGACCGGGCCCCTCGACGCCTGGTTCGGCCACACCGAGGGTCGGCTCGGCTACCGGACGCTCGACTTCGAACGCATCGACGCCGAGGGCGACTTCCAGGGCTGTTCGGTGATGAACTACGGCGACCAGTCCGTGCCCTACACCCGGATCTCGGAGCACAAGCACTTCTCGCCGTGGGAGGAACACGAGCGCACGGTGGCCTTCCGTGAGTACAGCCGGCTGTGCGAACCCGACGACATTCCCTACTACCCGATCCGTCTCGTCGACGACAAGGAACTGCTCGACCGCTACCTGACCCTCGCCCGGGCCGAGAAGGCGGTCACGTTCGTGGGTCGCCTGGGCACCTATCGCTACCTCGACATGGACGTCACCATCGGCGAGGCCCTGGTGGCGGCCGACGGGATGCTCGCTGCCATCGCCGACGGCACCGACATCCCCGCGTTCTTCGTCGATCCCACATGACGCGACGGGTCGTCCTGCACATCGGTCAGCAGAAGACCGGCACGACCTCGATCCAGACCGCGCTGGTGGCGGACCGCCCTCGCCTCGCCGAACGCGGGATCCTCTACCCCGACACCGGCCACGCCCGCGGCCGCAACGGCGGGCTGCGCCCCAGCCACAACGCGCTGGTCCACCTGCTCGAGGGGAGATCCGGCGCCGGCATGTGGCAGCCCCTCGACCAGGTCGAAGCCGAGCTGCACGCCCAGCTCGCCGACCAGGACCCGCAGACGGTCGTCATCAGTGCCGAGCACGCGATCATGGCTGCCGACCAGGGGGAGGACGTCGCCGGCGCCCTGGCCGGGATCGTCGAGGGCGAGCGCGACATCGTGGCCTACATCCGCCGGCCCGACCTGTTCCTGAGCAGCTTCCATCGCCAGCTCGTCCGCCTCGGGGTCCCGCGGCTGGCCCCGCTCCACGAGCCCGAACGGCTCGACTTCCTGTTCGGGACCTGCCAGCTGGACCATCGCCGAGCGATCGAGGACCACCTCCGCCACGGCGGGACCCCGCGGATCGTCGACTTCGAGGCGGTGGACGACGCCGTCGGCCACTTCTACGACCTGGTGCTCGGCCTCGACGACCCACCCGAGGTGGGGCGGACCAACCCGAGCGTCCCGATGGTGTTCGCCAACCTGGCCCTCGCCCACGTCGTGAATCACGGCCGGCTCGAACAGCATCAGATCCAGGCCCTGATCGATCACGGCGAGCGGGAGAAGGTCGACCTGCTCGGTCCGGCGAACAGGCGGCGCCTCCTCGACTGGTACCGACCCCAGGACCGGTGGCTGGGATCGCTGGTCGGGACCGACGGGTTCTTCGACGACCTCGACGCCATGGCCGAGCCGCCGGCGGATGCGATCGACGTCGACGAGGCCGATCGGCGCTACGCCGAGGTGTTCGCCGAGCTCCTCAGCCGGCCGCCGACACCCGAGCCCGCTCCTGCTCCGCCGCCGTCGCTGCTTCGCCGGATCAGGCGCCGCCTCCTGGCCTGACGGTGGGCCAGGTCCGGACCCGGCGCTGGTAGCGTCTTCTGCTGCCCGAACCGGCACCACGGAACGCCATGCGAACCATCATCCACATCGGTCACTACAAGTGCGGCACCACGGCGCTGCAGCGTCGACTGTTCAGCACCCGGGACGCCCTCGCCGACCAGGGCGTGGTGTACCCCGACCTCAACGCGTTGGGTGGCGGCAAGATCGACCTGCCCAACCACAGTGCGCTCGTCTTCGAGCTGCTCCGGGGCGAGGGGCTCCAGGTCCCGCTGTGGTACGAGCAGAAGCGGGCCGAGCGTTCGGACGTCGCCGCCGACCTCGACACCCTGCTGCAACGTCTCGGCGACGTGCTCGACAAGGCGCGGGCCAATGGCCAGGACGTGGTGCTCAGCTCCGAGGAGTTCATGCGCTTCGGTGACCCGCAGGTCCCGGGACTCGCGCCGGCCCTGATCGAGGCCATCGGCGATGACACCGAGATCACGATCTTCGCCCACCTGCGCCGCCCCGACGGGCAACTGCCCTCCTGGTACAACCAGATGGTCAAACTGGGGGCAAAGCCCAGGAACCTCAGCGAGAACATCGCCGGCAGCGTGCGCACCATCCAGGTCGACTACGCGAAGGCGCTCAGCCCCTGGGTCGAGGCACTCGGCAAGGAGTCCGTCCGCGTCCGTCGATACGAGCATCGCCAGGGCGACATCACCGACGACTTCCTCGCCGCGGTCGGGCTGGACGTTGCGCTGCCTGAGGGTTCCGAGCGCTGGGAGAACCCCCGGTTCCCGGACGTCCTGATCGAGACCCACCGTCTGTGGAATCAGCTCGATCCGTCGCCGGGCCTCATGGCCCGCTTCAAAGAGGCCGCTTTCGCCTACCTCGACGCGGGGAGCTGCGGCGACGACACCGTGGACCTGCTCAGCCCGGGCGCGCGCAAACAGCTCTACGACGCGTTCGTCGACGTCGACGCTCGCCTGACCGAGCTGCTCGGACTCGAATCGTCGCTGTTCCCCGACCTCGACGAGATCGCAGCGCCCACCGAGGGCGCCCTCCTGGACACCCAGGCCCATGCCCGTCACGGACGCCAGGTGATGGAGCTCGCCTTCGGCGAGCGCAGCTCGGAGTTCGACGAGGACGCCCCGCCACCGAGCATCGGCGACGACACCCGGGCCCTCGGCCGAAGGGTCCTCGGTGCCGTCCGCGGCCGACTCGGCCGTTGACCCAAGTCCGCCACCAGCCCGGCGGGGCCCGTCAGTAGGCTTGCCGAGCGCCGTTCCGCAACCGGAGACCCCCTCCCATGCTGCTCCAACCCGTCGATCTCCTGCCCGAGCGTGAGGTCGCCGCCATCCACTACTCGCGCCGACGCCATCGCAGCGGCGCCCCCATCGCCCCGGGTGAGACCGCCGGGTCCATCGTGATCCCGGCCGACACCCAGCTCACATTCGACCGCTACCTCAGCGCCTTCTACGAGAGCTGGTGGGCCGAGTTCACCGCGCTGGAGCACTATCGGCTCGAGCTCGTGGCTTCGGGGCGGTTCGAGCTCGGGGTGCATCGGCAGTGTGGCAACGGCGAGATCCACCTGCTCGAGCGCCGGGCGATCGATGCCGACGGCCCCACCCGGATCGACGTCAAGCTCGCGACCACCCCCGACAGCGGCATCGACCCCGGCCGCGTCTGGTTCACCATCGACGCCCACACCGAGGTCACGCTGGATCGAGTCGGCTGGCACACCGACCAGTCACCACAGCGCGACGTTCGCCTGAACGTCGTGTTCTGCACGTTCAACCGCGAGGACTACCTGTCGCAGATCCTCCGCGACATCGATCGTGCGCCCGCCGTCGTCGCCGACGTCGACCGGGTCACCGTGGTCAACCAGGGGAACCCCTTCGACCTCGCCCGCCTCGGCGGGCAGGACTGGTCCGAGGAGTTCCGAGCCAAGGTCGCCGTGGTCGAACAGCCCAACCTCGGCGGTTGTGGTGGGTTCACCCGCGGCATGGTCGAGACCTTGCAGGACCCGGAGCTCGACCACTTCATCCTGCTCGACGACGACATCCGCATCGATCCCGGGTCGCTGAGCCGGGCCCGGGCGCTCCTGGCCTTCGCCCACGACGACGTGGCCGTCGGCGGTCACATGATCGACCTGGACCGGCCGACGTCGCTCTACGAGTCCGGCGCCGACATCCATCCCGGCTCACTCGAGAACAGCCCCATCAACCACGGGCTGTCGCTGGTCGACGACGGCGTGCTCGAGAAGTTCCTGGCCCCGCGGACCTGCAACTACAACGGCTGGTGGTTCTTCGGCGCCAGTACCGATCTGCTCCACGACATCGGGCTCCCCATGCCGTGTTTCATCCGCGGTGACGACGTGGAATACGGGGTGCGGCTCGAGCGCAGCGGCCGCCGGACCGTGGCCATGCCTGGCATCGCGGTGTGGCACGAGCCGTTCTATCTGAAGCTGGGCGGCTGGCAGCTGTACTTCGAGGTCCGCAACCGTCTCGCCATGGCCTCGATCCACGGCATCGGCGACTGGCAGGCGATCCGGACCGCGCTCACGAAGGTCTTCATCAGGGATCTCGTGCTGTCGCGCTACCACTCCTGCACGTTCCTGCTCGACGCCATCGACGACTACCTGGCGGGACCCGAGCAGTGTTTCGTCACCACACCCGACGCGCTGCAGCGGTGTCGGGCGATCCACGACGAGCTCGGCCCCACCAAGGTCGAGAACTCGATGCCGACCCGGCGTCCGGTCCGTGGGCCAAAGCTCGGCCGGGTGGCCAAGACCGTGGTTCGGGCCCGAAAGGCGCCCCAGCTCGCAGGGGTGCTCGCACACCGCCTGCGCACTGGCCCCACCGAGGTCGACGAGCAGCCGTATGCGCCGGGCTCGATCAAGCTGGTCGAGATGGCCAAGCTCGCCAGCTATCAGGTGCGCGAGGGCGACGGCTCGACGTGGCGCTTCGACTGGGATCGGGACATCGAGCGCGAGCTGACCTCCCGATTCGCGAAGGCCATCAAGGCCGTGGGCCCGAACCAGGCCGTCGCCGACGCCGCCGGCCGCGGGCGCGACGCGTGGCACGCCGAGTGGGAGCAGATCTTCGCCGAGCTGGGCTGACGGCGCCCGGATCGTCAGGCCCGTGCTGCCGCCATCGCGGTGCGGCCGGCGCCTCGGAGCTGGGCGAGCGCTCCCCGGAACTGGCGTTGCCGGAGCAGTCGACCGGCGAGACGGACGGCGAAGGCGGTGGAGTAGAGGTGGGCGCGGCGAGCCCGGCCGCGTCGGTCCTGCTCGGGCACGTGCTCGACGATGATGTCGACGCAGACCAGCCGCTCGTCGATGTTGGCCCCCGTCAGGACTCGGGCGGCGGTGTCGCTGGCGTCGTGGCGGCGGTAGCGGGCGAGGGGCCGGTCCTCGAACCAGATGGTGCTGGACGCCGCCATGCGGACCCACATCTCCCAGTCGGCGCCGTGGGGGAGATCGGTGCGGAAGCCGCCGACCCGGTCGTAGACCTCGCGGCGGGCCGCGATGCCGCAGGGCCGGACCCGGTTGGAGATCGTGTTGGCCTCCAGCGCATCGGTCCACACCCCCGAGCCCGGGACCTCGGAGCGAGTGGTCTCGGCCGGCGAACCCGTGTCGTCCACGTAGGTGACCCGGCAGACGAACACGTCCACCTCGGGGTGTTCGTCGAAGACCCGGCCGGCCGCCTCGTAGAACCCGGGGTCCACCAGATCGTCGCCGTGCAGGAGATGAATCCACGAGCCCGTGGCGGCGTCGAGGCAGGCGTTGAAGTTACCAACCGCGCCCTGGTTCTCAGCGTTGCGTCGGAACTCGACTCGACCGGCTCCGATGCGCTCGACCACGTCCTCGGGTCGATCGGTGGAGCGGTCGTCGACCACCACGACCTCGGTGTGGCGCCGCTCGTCCTGCGCAGCGAGGACCGATCGCAGGCAGGGGTCCAACAGGTCGGCGCATTCGTAGGTGGGGATGACGACGGACCAGTCCGGTCGTGAACCTGCGTCGGGCACCCGCCGATGCTACCGGGCGGTCGTCGGAGGCCCGGCCCATCCGTTGGGGTGCGCACTCGGTCGGGCAGACTGATTCCATGAAGGCACGTCTCGCACGGCTCGCGCGACGGGTCATGGCGGCAACCGGACACGCGACCCGGGCGGCGGCGGTGCGCGTCATGGCGCAGCGTGTGGCCGAGGACGACGCGACCGTCTTCGCCGATGCCCCGACCGACCAGCAGCTTCGACGGTGGGCGGTGGCGACCGGTGTGGAGTACCAGGCCTGGGTGTTCCACCACGGCTATCTCTCCGGCACCGAGTGGCGAGGGCAACGGGAGGCGGCGCTCGCTCGCGACGCCACGGAGATGCCCGTGATCAGCGTCGTGACGCCGACATTCAACACCCGCCCCGAGCACCTGCGCGAATGCGTCCACAGCGTGCGCACGCAGAGCTACCCGTACTGGGAGCTCATCGTCGTCGACGACGCGTCCACCGACGAGGCGACCCGGGACGAGATCGCCGTGATCGAGGGCCTGGCGGCCGAGGATCCGAGGATCCGGGTCCGTCGGCTGGCCACCAACCACGGGATCTGCGACGCGACCAACGTGGCCATCGAGATGGCCTCGGGCGACTACGTGGCGTTCCTGGATCACGACGACCGCATCGCACCGGACGCCCTCTTCGAGGTCGGCACCCTGTTGGCCGACGAACCCCGCCACGACGTCGTCTACACCGACCGGGACTTCCTGACGCCCGAGGGCTACCGGGCCAACCCGTTGCTGAAGCCGCACTGGGGGCCCGAGACGCTGTTGTCGGGCAACTTCATGTTCCACCTCATGGTCTACCGGCGATCCATCGCCCACGAGGAGGGCGGTTACCGGCGCGAGTTCGAGGGTTCGCAGGACCTCGACCTGGCGCTGCGGGTCGCGGAACGGCCTCGGGTTCGCATCGCTCACGTGGGCGAGGTCCTCTATCACTGGCGTCAGCACGGCGACTCGATGGCGGGCGATGTGGAGGCGAAGCCCTACGTGTTCGACGCCGGCGTGGCCGCCGTGCGGGCCGCCGTCGAGCGACGCGGCATCGACGCCGAGGTCGAGGAGATCCCCGACATCTGGCGGGGCAACTACCTCGTGCGTCCCCGCCCCACCACGAGCTCGTTCGAGGTGCTCGAGGTGGACGACGTGACCAGCCGGCTCGGCTACGCCGACGCGGTGCGCCAGGCGCTGGAGGCGACGACGGCCGACAGGCTGGTGATCGCTCCAGCCGGCCACCGCATGGCCGACGAGGACCTGCGCTCCGCCATCGCCTGGATCGACCAGCCGGGCATCGGTGCGGTGACCGGTCGGATCGTCGCGACCGATGGGAGCCTGCGGCACGGCGGCCTCGTCCGGCGGCCGATCGGGGAGCCGCTGGTGCCGTTCCTCGGGACCCCGCCCGACGATCCCGGCCACGGCGCCATGTCGCGCATCGTCCGCAACGTCAGCCTGGTGCATCCCCTGTGGTGCGCCTGGTCGGTCGACGTGCTGCGATCGATCGCGCTGCCGGACGACCTGGCCGGACCATCGGCGATGCTGGATGTGTCGATCCGGGCGGACCTGGCCCGGC